>CAYXCW010000138.1:0-19770 GCA_964463555.1 uncultured bacterium | reverse complement strand
ACTGTCAACTGTCCACTGTCAACTGTCCACTGTCCACTGTCCACTGTCCACTGTCCACTGTCAACTGTCCACTGTCCACTGTTGAACTTGTCCCTCTTGTCTCCCCGATCTGGCATCCCGGAGGCAAATAATCGCTGTAGAATAGGGAACAGCAAGAATCTGGGGTCTAGGAGGATTTGACTTTGGATGAGTTAAGAGCAGCGCTGGAGTTGGCAACGGAAGAAGAATTGGAGCAACTGACGGCTATTCTGTTCTGTCGCCGGTTCAATCCCCTAGACTACGTTGGCACCCCCGAGCCGATAGAAGTGCAAAGCCAGGATCGCCAAGCCTGGTTAGATACGATCGAAGAGCGGTTTCGCTTCTTGGCAGCCGATGGCTTAACCGTATTGCAAGGGCGTACCCATCAGGTAACTTATCGCCAAACCTTAATTCAAGTTTGTCGCTATCTGAAAATTCCATACTCCCACAAGCTTTCCACTACCGATATCGAAGCAGAGATATTTCTCAACCTGCTGAAACGGGCATCGAAACAATTGCCCGCATCCGAGCAAAATGAATTAAAGCAGCGAATTGTACAAAGTCTTTCCGAATCAAAACTTTCTCAACCCCTACCCCTGTCAGTACAGCGCGATCCCTTGGGTTGGCTGCTTAAGGGTGGTAGCGCCTTCGCCATCACTTCCGTACTTCAGCCAATGCTGCTGAAACAAATTGCCCGTCAGTTCGCCATCCATTTTACTACCTATCAGATGGCTAGGGAAGCCGTTGTTTCTGGCGGTACGGCAGTAGCAACTAAGGTACAAAGCTATATGCTGGTCAAAAGCGCTCAACAGGGAATGGCTTTAAGTGCAGCGCGATACAGCGTTGTCCGGGGTGTATTTTCCTTTTTAGGGCCGATGCTGTGGGCTTGGTTCTTTGCCGATCTCGGTTGGCGCGCCATTTCTACCAACTATGCCCGCATTATCCCCACCATCTTTGCCCTAGCTCAAATTCGCCTCACCCGTTCAGACGAATACTGCTGGGAACCAGCATAAAATTTTAGATTGGGTAATCGGTAATCGGTAATCGGTAATGGGAAAATTCAATTACCAATGACCAATTACCAATGACCAATTACCATCCAAAATCCCACATTCAAAATCTTTGCTGGAATTTCCTGCAAATTGGGCTGCTATTATTTCCGATAATGCCAGGTTTGGCAGCATTGCCACTCGTCGCGGCTATTCTGGTCACTCTTGGGCAGCAATTCAAGGCAATTATTCGGCGTCCGCTTAACTGGGGAATCGCAGTTTTTAGCCTGGGGTTAGTTATTACATCAACCCTAGCTTTTAAACCATCAGAAGCTTTCTTGGGATTGGGTAATTTTCTACCATTTTTCCTGCTATTTGTCGCATTTAGCGAACTGATTCAAACACCTTTTCAACTGCGGCGAATTGCTTGGATTTTGGTAATACCTTCGGTGCCGATAGTCATTCTTGGGTTAGGACAGTTATTTTTAAATTGGTCTGTATCTGGGTCATTAGCAAATTTTTTAGGGTGTGCGATCGCTCCCAATGGTAACCCCCCAGGTAGAATGGCGTCGGTGTTCATGTACGCCAATATTTTCGCCGCCTATCTCACCATCGCTTTCATTCTGGCACTGGGTTTATTGTGTGAAAAATTGCTCATCGCTAATCGCTCATCGCTAATAGCTAATAGCAAAGAAAATCCCCCATTACCCATTACCCATTACCAATCTTTATTTTTAAGCATCGCGGTTGTGGGGAATGCGATCGCTCTCATCCTCACCAACTCCCGCAACGGTTGGGGAATTGCTGCTTTAGCTATTCTCGCCTTCGCGGTTTACCTGGGTTGGCGGTGGTTGATTACCGTAGTAGCAGGAGTTACCGGCACTATCCTCTGGTCTGCCTTTGGCCCCGACCCCATACGGCAATGGTTGCGAGCAATTGTACCCGCTTTCTTTTGGGCGAGGCTCAGCGATGAGATGTTTCCAAATAGACCAGTAGCTCTGATGCGCGTGACACAGTGGCAGTTTGTGGCGTCGATGATTCAGCAGCGCCCCTGGACGGGGTGGGGATTGCGTAATTTTACCCCGCTTTACGAGGAAAAAATGCATCTATGGCTCGGTCATCCCCACAATTTCTTTTTAATGCTAACTGCTGAAACGGGAATTCCGGCAACAATTTTATTTTGTAGTTTGGTAGGTTGGGTTATCGCTCAAGGCGTCCTGTTATTAAAGAATTGGTCGGGTGAAGCAGGAAGTAGATTGATATTTTTTAGTTATTTAATTGCGTTTTTTGGATGTATTTTATTCAATACAGTCGATGTGACTTTATTTGATTTTCGTGTGAATACAATTGGGTGGTTGCTATTAGCATCAATTGGGGGAGTAGTTAATCGCAATTGGGGAAAAAATGCTGGGGGAGATGAGAAACTTCGCTAAAACTTGTTCTGGGGAATGATTTAGCGCTCTCAGAAGTAGCAATCAAGTATTGACAAAAGCAAAAGTATATGTAATGAGGCTCACCTGATTTTTTAGTGAGTATATCTCATATCTTGCACCTACCCGATAAACAGCCTCCAAATAAATTTGGGGCTGAAAGCTTAAGTTAGCTAAAGCTAACTAAAATCAAGGTTTTAACCCGTTTTAACGGGTTTTAGCTTCCTCGCTGTGAAATTTATTTCTGTTGGCTCTGGTGCAAGATGTGAGTATATCGAAGGATAGCGATCGCTTATCCTTCTCTTGGTTAAAATATACTGAAAACCCGTCACAACTCGTTAAAGGGAAGCGTCGGTGACAAGCAACAGGGCAAACCAAAACAGCGAAAATTCGACAATATCAGCCAAAATACCTTTCGCTTCTAGTTATTACGCTCTTTTAGGGCTGCATCCTTCCGCATCGGCGATCGATATTCGGCGGGCTTACCGGGAATTGAGCAAGCAATATCATCCGGATACTACCGAATTGCCGAGCGCGATCGCTACCCGCAAATTCCAACAACTCAACGAAGCCTACGCCACCCTCAGCAACCCAGAACGACGGCTAGCCTACGATACCAAAATCGGCTATTCCCGCATCAGCGTCATTCAAGCCCCGCCACACTTTCAGAATTCCTCCCAAAAGGGATACACCTCCTCTTCGGCATACCTTGACCCTACAGATCGACCCCTCTCAGCCGGAGAAATTTTCGCCCTGTTTATTTTAGTCCTAACTTTTGTAGGATGTTTATTGTTAGCCGTTGCCGTTGGATTAACCCGTGGAGATGTCGGCTTTGAACCCCTAGCGACAAATTCAGCATCGCAAGAGCAACAGGTTTACACTAAGAAAAACGAAAAGGTATCTAATTTTGATTTCAAACATTGATATGATTCTTCCTCCTGCCGATACGCCCCTTTATAACCATCCCCTCCCGGCAATTGAACAGTGGCTAAAACAGCGGGGATGTCAACAAGACCGCAGAGAACTGCATTGTTGGACAGTCCAGCAACGCGACTGGAAAGCCGAGTTATGGTTAGATATCGATCAGCTGACAGTCCGCTATTTAAAAGCAGGCGACAACGGTCAAGACGTACAACGCTCGTTTAAATACTCCCTCAGCAGACAAGATGTAGAAGAAGCCGTTTTTGCTGGCCCATAAGAGAATTTTAGATTTGAGATTTTAGATTTGAGATTTACAAGGAAAAAATCTTAAATCTCAAATCTGCAATCTCAAATTATCTGACTTTACCAAATCGGCGATCGCGCTGCTGATAAGCACATAAAGCGCGGTGAAATTCGGCACGGTCAAAATCGGGCCAAAGCGTTTCGGTAATATATAACTCGGCATAAGCCATTTGCCAAAGCAGAAAATTACTAATTCGCATTTCGCCGCTGGTGCGAATCAGCAAATCTGGGTCGCAAACTCCTGTTGTATAAAGATGGCGCTCAAATAAAGCCGCGTCGATTTGATCTGGTTGTAGTTTACCTTGTTGGACTTGAGATGCGATCGCGCGACAAGCTTCTACAATCTCTTGGCGTCCGCCATAATTCGTCGCCACCGTAAATGTCACCGCTTGATTGTGCTGAGTTTGAGCCATCGAGCGTTCAATTTCAGCTTGCAAACTTCGCGGCAAAGCTGATAGATTTCCGACAAACCGGATGCGAACATCCTCCTCCATCATCTCCCGTAATTCTTGCCGCAGTACGCGCTCAAACAGCGTCATCAAAAAATCGACTTCTTCTAATGGGCGTCCCCAGTTTTCCGTCGAAAAAGCGTAAGCAGTCAGCGCTTCAATTCCCCAATCTTTACAGCAGCGTAAAAGTTCCTTCAGCGCATCAACCCCACGCTTATGACCCATAATCCGGGGCAATCCTTGGCGCTTCGCCCACCGACCATTCCCATCCATAATCACCGCCACATGTCTGGGCAGTCGTTCTCGATTCAGATCAGCAGGCAGCTCTTGTAAAATAATTTGCTTTGCAGTCATTTTCTTTCCCGTGAAGCCGATGATGGACGACGGAGTAAACGCGAAACCAATGCTAACCCCTTGGACTCAATCTGGCGCCCCCAACTGCGTAAAGTCGGGGAAACATCCCGCTCTACCGATGGAGAGAATCTCGCCTCTAGCAGTTCCTTCAGTTTACTGCTGGTCAAGGGCCTATTTAGGATTCCCTTTTCCGCTAATGAAATCGATCCTGTTTCTTCAGATACAACTACACACAAGCAATTTTCGACTCGCTCAGTAATTCCCATAGCAGCGCGATGGCGCGTTCCCAACTGACGCGACGCCGTGCGTTCTGAAAGCGGCAAAATCACCCCAGCAGCCACAATACGCGACCCCCGAATCAATACAGCCCCATCATGCAATAGAGTAGTGGGCTGGAAAATAGTCTGCAATAGTTCCTTAGAAACTTCTGCATTCAGTTTTACCCCAGGTACGGAAAAATCTCGCTCATCAATCGGACTGCTGGTTTCCATAATTAGTAAAGCACCGATGCGCTTTTGAGATAGATCTTTGACTGCAACCACAATTTCATCGATCACGCTATCGGGCTTTGGGACGGCTAAACCAGACTGTTGAAACAGCTGGCGAATTTCGCCTCGACCTAATTGTTCCAGAAAGCGGCGAAATTCGGACTGGAAGATCACAGCCATTGCTACGGCAGATCCGACTACCAACTTTTCCAGCACAAAACTCAACAGTTTCAGTTCTAAACTATTACTTACAACTGTCGCCAGCATCAGGACAATAAATCCTCGCACTACCCAAAGCGTGCGACGCTCGCTAATAATCACTAACACCATATAAGTGAGCGCCAGCACCAAACCGACATCGAGCAAGGACTTAGTCCAGCTGCCAAAATCAAGCAAGGACTTAGCCCAGTCGTGGTTGGTCAGCCATTGACTTAACGCATCTGCCATCGCATCTGGAATAAACTACCCTACCCAAACTCTAGCTTGGGGCGAGTCTCTCATCTCATCTCCGGTTAATTCGATATTTTTGTTTCGGCTAGGGGCTAGGGATTAAGGAAGGGTGTCTCATCAATTAAGAACTATTTTTCAAATTTATCTGGTTGGCGATCGCTCAACCAGTCTCACCACATACAATATTTGCTAGCTAGGGGCGCGTTGGTGAACTCGCCCCTACAGGTGCTAGAGTCTCAATCTACAGGCGCTGCGTCTAATCGCAGGCGTTCGGGTAAGCGATCGCTGCGAGTAATATCTTTATAACTTTCGCGCTGCAAGATGATATTCGCTTCCCCATCTTTTACCAATACCGCCGCCGGACGCCCGACGCGATTGTAATTGGAAGCCATGCTGTAGTTGTAAGCTCCCGTTGCCATCACCACCAGAATGTCTCCCGTTTCAGTTTTCGGCAATAAGGCATCTTTAATTAAAATGTCTCCCGATTCGCAATGTTTCCCCGCAACTGTTACCGTTTCCGTCAGGGGATCGGACATCCGGTTTGCGACTACACATCGGTACTTAGATTGATAGGTAATCGGACGGGGATTGTCCGACATGCCGCCATCCACTGCTACATAAGTCCGGATGCCAGGAACTTCTTTGCGACTGCCCAAAGTATAAGCGGTAACGCAGGCAGGGCCAATTAAAGACCGGCCCGGTTCGCACATTAGTTTGGGTAACGGTACTTGCTGGCTGGCGCAAGCTGCCTTGATGGCTTCACTGACTACTTTTACCCACTCGTCGATGCTGGGGGGGTCGTCGGCTTCCGTATAGCAAATACCTAAGCCGCCGCCAATATTTATACATTCCACCGGCAAACCCATTGCAGCTGCTTTCTTAAACCACTGCACCATTACTTCTGGTAGATCCCGATGGGCTTGCAGTTCAAAAATCTGCGAACCGATGTGGGCGTGCAATCCGATGCATGAAAGCGCTGGTTGCTGCGTGAGAAATGCCAGCACCTCATCCATTTGATCCGGATCGAAGCCGAATTTGTTATCTAAGTGTCCCGTGCGAATATATTCGTGGGTGTGACAATCTATACCTGGTGTTACCCGCAACATGATGCGAGTTTTGGATGCTGAATTGGAGAGTTGGCTGAGTTCGGCGAGAGTTTTCAGCTCCAGCCAATTATCGACCATAATCGTGCAGCCGGTAGCGATCGCCAGCAGCAGTTCATCGCGAGATTTGTTGTTACCGTGGAAATAGAGTTTGGCACCAGGAACCCCGGCAACGCTAGCAGTGTAGAGTTCGCCACCCGATACCACATCGATGGCTAAACCTTCGGAAGCGGCGATCGCACAAATCGCCATACAATTCCAAGCTTTGGAGGCATAAACAACCTCGAACTCACCCCCGTAATAGCGTTTAAAGCCATCTTGGTACTGACGGCAAGCAGTTCGCAGCGTTTCTTCATCCAAAATATAAAGTGGGGAGCCGAATTGCTCCACCAACGTGGTCACATCACAGCCGCCAATTTCTAAGCAATCTCGGTTATTGACCTGGGCTGTGAGAGGGAAAAGTTCTTGGTTCGGAGAAACAGTTTCTTGCTTCCTAGCGTTACTCCGCAAATACTGACTGCCAGAATTGCGAACCTCTGGAGCTTGAATCGATACCATGATGCGGTGATAGTCCTTGCTTGAGTCAGGGGCGCGATCTTATTACCTTTCCAGTTTACATTTGTATGGGTCTGACTCCCTTAGAACTCAAACCGATAACAATCGAACAGCTACCGGCTGTCGTAGAACTAGATCAGCTTTGTTTTAACGGACTTTGGACTCAAGAAGCATACCAAAGAGAGATAGAAAGCCCGAACAGCGATTTACTGGGATTGTCGATCCCAGAAGCAGGCAAGAATCTGCCGATTCTGGGAGTAGGCTGTCTGTGGGCAATTGTCGATGAAGCTCACATTACGATGGTGGCAGTGCATCCCCACTACCGAGGACAAGGTTTTGGTCGAGCATTGCTCTTTGGTCTGCTAAAATCGGCAAGGGCGCGCGGGATGCAGCGAGCCACCCTCGAAGTCCGAGAATCCAATCAAGCAGCACTGTCGCTTTACCAGAAGTTTGGCTTCCAAACCGCTGGGCGACGGCGAAGATACTACCAAGACAATAATGAAGATGCTTTAATTTTATGGCGCAGCGGGCTGGGACATCCTCAGTTTGAGGAAACCTTGGCTTCCTGGTACGGGGAAATAAGTTCGCGCCTGGTTTCTTTTGGATGGAATTTATCTCATTGATCCAACCGCTTGACGGTGAGGTCACTCTGTACCGACAATCTCCAGTTGGTGGAAAAATACCAGCGATCGCAACTCCCAAAGCCTGGGAATAAATTAAACCCTCGTCTCTAGGAGTGTAGATCTTTTGCGTCCGCTCACCCGCTCTCAGTAAAAACCGATCTACTCCCTATGGGGGAATCAGTACCAGCTGTCTATCGCTTGTGGATGATAGGTAGCGAAATTCCCTATGCTAAAATCAAGCTTACCGGCACTGAGCAGGTGATGGAACGCCATGTTTGAAAGGTTTACAGAAAAAGCCATTAAAGTGATCATGTTGGCCCAGGAAGAAGCTCGTCGCCTGGGACACAACTTCGTAGGCACAGAACAGATCTTATTGGGTCTGATTGGAGAAGGGACCGGCGTCGCCGCCAAAGTGCTGAAATCTATGGGCGTAAACCTCAAAGACGCCCGGATTGAAGTAGAAAAAATCATCGGTCGAGGTTCGGGGTTCGTAGCGGTTGAAATTCCTTTTACCCCACGGGCCAAAAGAGTTCTGGAGCTGTCCTTAGAAGAAGCTCGCCAACTAGGTCATAACTACATTGGCACAGAACACCTGCTTTTGGGCCTGATCAGGGAAGGGGAAGGCGTTGCAGCTAGAGTCCTGGAAAACTTGGGTGTAGACCTGTCAAAGGTACGCACTCAGGTGATTCGCATGTTGGGCGAAACCGCGGAAGTAACCACGGGCGCTCAATCAGGACGCACCAAGACGCCAACCTTAGACGAATTTGGCTCGAACTTGACCCAAATGGCGACAGAAGGCAAGCTCGATCCCGTAGTGGGACGCCAAAAAGAAATCGAACGGGTAATTCAAATTTTAGGTCGTCGTACCAAGAACAACCCGGTGTTAATTGGAGAACCAGGGGTCGGCAAAACAGCGATCGCCGAAGGCTTAGCCCAACGCATCGCTAATAACGACGTTCCCGACATCCTAGAAGACAAGCGGGTAGTTACTCTCGATATTGGCTTGCTCGTAGCAGGCACTAAATATCGAGGCGAATTTGAAGAACGCTTGAAAAAAATCATGGACGAAATTCGCAGCGCGGGGAATGTCATCCTCGTAATCGATGAAGTCCATACCCTGATCGGCGCAGGGGCAGCAGAGGGTGCAATCGACGCAGCGAATATTCTCAAACCAGCCTTGGCACGGGGCGAACTCCAGTGCATCGGCGCCACGACTTTAGATGAGTATCGCAAGCATATCGAACGGGACGCAGCACTAGAACGCAGGTTCCAACCTGTAATGGTGGGCGAACCCAGTGTAGATGAAACAATTGAAATATTGTATGGATTGCGCGATCGCTACGAGCAGCACCACAAGCTGAAAATCTCCGACGAAGCGCTACTCGCAGCCGCGAAACTATCAGATCGGTATATTTCCGATCGCTATTTACCGGATAAAGCCATCGACTTGATCGACGAAGCCGGATCTAGAGTACGTCTGATTAACTCCCAACTGCCACCAGCAGCGAAGGAACTAGATAAGGAACTGCGTCAGATACTCAAAGAAAAAGACGAAGCGGTTAGATCCCAAGACTTCGACCGGGCGGGAGAATTACGCGATCGCGAAATGGAAATTAAAGCCCAAATTCGCGCCATTTCCGCCACTCGCAAGGCCGAAGGTACCGACAAGGATACCTCCCCCGTCGTCACCGAAGAAGACATCGCTCAAATCGTCGCCTCTTGGACGGGTATCCCGGTGAACAAACTCACCGAATCCGAATCCGAAAAGCTGCTGCACATGGAAGACACCCTACACCAGCGCTTAATCGGTCAAGACGATGCGGTAACCGCGGTTTCTCGCGCCATCCGTCGCGCCAGAGTCGGTCTGAAGAACCCCAACCGACCAATCGCCAGCTTTATTTTCTCAGGCCCTACCGGGGTTGGGAAAACCGAATTGGCTAAGTCTTTGGCTTCTTACTTCTTCGGCAGCGAAGAAGCGATGATTCGCCTGGATATGTCCGAATATATGGAACGCCACACGGTTTCCAAACTCATCGGTTCGCCTCCAGGTTACGTAGGATACAACGAAGGCGGTCAGCTTACCGAAGCGGTGCGCCGTCGCCCCTACACCGTGGTGCTATTCGACGAAATCGAAAAAGCTCACCCCGATGTATTCAACATGCTGTTGCAAATCCTGGAAGATGGTCGCCTCACCGATGCTAAAGGTCGCACGGTAGACTTCAAGAATACCTTGCTGATCATGACTTCTAACATCGGTTCCAAGGTGATTGAAAAAGGCGGCGGCGGTTTGGGCTTCGATTTTGCCGAAAATCAAAACGATGCTCAATACAACCGCATCAAGTCGCTGGTGAACGAAGAACTGAAGCAATACTTCCGTCCAGAGTTCCTCAACCGTCTCGATGAAATCATCGTCTTCCGCCAACTCAACCGCGACGAGGTGAAGGAAATCGCCGATATCATGCTCAAAGAGGTGTTTAATCGCCTGAAAGAGCAGGGAATTACCCTCGAAGTCACCGAACGATTCAAAGATCGCCTCGTGACCGAAGGCTACAACCCCAGCTACGGCGCGCGTCCCTTACGTCGGGCAATTATGCGCCTGTTGGAAGACTCCCTCGCAGAAGAAATTCTGTCGGGTAGCGTCAAAAACGGCGATATCGCAGTTGTGGATGTCGATGAAGAAGGTAAAGTCAAGGTCGTTCAGGGTGAAAAGCGCGTCCTTGCGCCTGGAGCTGCTGAATAACTCAACTTTTGAATAACTTAAAAACGCTCGAATTAAACTTCGAGCGTTTTTTGGTTAATGGCTAATTGCCCGATCTATGCTAACGACTGAAGTCGCGCCTACACAAACAAAGACCGCCTGCGCGGTCTGTAATAATTGGTGTTACACAACCGTTGCTACCGGACACGCTCGCTAGTGGTATTTGCCAACTTGACCTTTAGCAATTAGCCATTAGCCATTAGCAATATGAAAAAATAGCATTTATTTTGCGCTGGTTAAAACTTCGCGGGACTCTTGTTTGACGCGACCTTCGCTTGCTGCTTGCTGTAATGATAGGAAGGCGTTGAGGTCTTCCAGATCGTATTTGGTGCTTAAAAGCTGCCGCAGTTGATTTTCGGCTTCAATGCTTAGATAACCTGTATTGAGAACTTGTTGTACTACCTCACGAATCAAAATCATAATGGATACCCCCTCTTTAATAGAGGGATTTCAATGGGAATGAGATGTTTCAAGCTGTTGAATAATAGGAGTGCTGGGAGGCTGGGAATGTTCCTGAAGCAGCGATCGCACTCTTCCCCCTGAGCAGCTGTATTGTATGTTTCATATATCTACATCAGAAACCCGGCTTTTTTCGGCTAACCTGCTGTCGCCTCTCTCTGCGCGCGATCGCCTCTTTCCTGTATCATCGCTTTAAATGTTGTCACCCGTGCATCACAACAGAGGGTCGCGATGATTGCAGCCAAAACGCCAACGAGAAAACACTGGAAACTGTTTGAAGACTACAAAGCAAAGGTCGGAAAACAGATGGAACCCGAAGAGTTCCTAAAACATTGGGCTGTCACTTACGACGAACTAGCCGAGTTGTGCGGACGCTCTAAAAGCACCGTCGCTCATTGGTTTTCTCAAGGCGAACACCGCAGAGAGCCATCAGAAGCCGATAAACGCAGATTGGCAGAAATTCACGCCCTCTGGACTCAGTTTGAAAACGAACCCCCTCACCTAAGAGAAATTTGGCAAAGGAAACGCGATCGCAAGCGCGCCCCCTAGATGTCATCTGTGCATTATTTTGTTGCCATCATGACAACTTTAACCTTATTGTGTTTTTCAGCGATTGATTGAAAAACAGGTAAATCTCAATGAATCAAAACTTCTTGTCTAGCAACAATTTAAATGTTCTCTTCCCTGACAAAGTTGTCTCGCCAGTACCTCCAAACAGAGAACCACTCAAACATTTGCTGATAGGTTCTCCCAAAGGAGTTACAAGCACAATTCACACTTTGCACCACGTGGGATATGCTGAGGTTGGCTTATGGAGTCCCTTAGTACCCTACTCCAATTCAGGCCAAGTTATGAGTATTTTGATTCGATATATCCTACTGTAATCTTTGTCAGTAGGGTGTTTGAAACGAGATTACGGTACTACCTTTGCTTTGATTGGTATCAGAAACCCGGTTTTTCCAAAAAAACCGGGTTTCTTTTACGCGCACTACTTAGGCTGCTGCACATCCACCCCAGGATGGATAGTCGGTGCTGTCGGTTGCTGCGGCGTCGGTAGTTGAGGCACAATGGTTGTTACAACTGTCACTAACGCACACACCCCAGGTATGAACCAATGCCGCAAATGTTGTAACTTTTGGCGCATTTGCTCGGATAATTTGCCGGAAAACTCTGCGTTGACTTCATCTTCGGGCGAAAGTTTAACAGATTTAATTTTTAATCAAGGATTGTTGTCGGGACACGGCATGGATAAATTTTAATTGTTACCCAACGATTGTTGAATGCCGTGCCCCTACGGTGGAAAATTGTTTGAAGGAAAGGGAGAGATGAGGAAGGTAAGGGAGACAAAGAAGAATGGTTTCCTATCGCCTCTGTCCATTCTTGATGTTTCCTAGCGCTCCAAGTAGGGTACGATCTTCAATGCAGAGCGCCGCTGTGGGTCGCACCATTCCTGAAAACGTCAATGGATATAAACGATAAACAGTTACCAGAAACGCCGCGTTGGGTGCGGTTGGGAAATCAAGTCCGGGAAAATGTCCAAATTTTGGCTATTGCTTTGAGTCTGGCGCTGCTGATTCGCCTGTTTGTGGCTGAACCGCGCTACATTCCCTCGGATTCTATGCTACCTACACTACAGGTGGGCGATCGCTTAATCGTCGAAAAAGTCTCCTACCGCTTCCATCCACCCGCGAAGGGGGACATTATCGTCTTTGAACCTCCCGCACCTTTGCAAACTCAACTGCAACTTCAGGGATACGCTAAAGACCAAGCATTTATTAAACGCACCATCGGCGAACCTGGACAAGAAGTAAGCGTCAAAAATGGCAAAGTTTATCTCAATCAAAAACCTTTAAATGAAAAGTATATAGCCGAACCTCCTAACTATCAATGGGGGCCAAAACGAGTACCAGAAAATCAACTTTTTGTCATGGGTGATAACCGAAATAATAGTAATGATTCCCATATTTGGGGCTTTTTACCAAAACAGAATGTGATTGGTCGAGCCTTTTTCCGCTTCTGGCCTCTGAATCGAATTGGGATAATTTAAGATTTTAGATTTTAGATGGCAGATTTAAGATTTAAAGAGATTTTGAATTGGAAATTGAAGGTTTAAAACTGCATCAAATCTGCAATCTGCAATCTACAATCTGAAATTGATTAAAATCTTAGATAGTGCATCAATTTACCGATCTGCTCTCCTGGTAAAGATAAACGCCGTTGCAGATCGGCTAAATTGCGATATTGACCGCCTGCAATGCGATTTTCTACGATCGCTTGTGCCAAAAACAAGTCAATAATGGGGATTTGAGCCAGCATTTCAACTGAAGCGGTGTTGGGATTGACTCGCCGATTTGTGGTATAAATGCTTTCGTCGTCGTAGTAATAAAAGCTTAAAACAGGTTCTAAATATTTTAAACTGGCGACGGGCAAGCCCAAGGCAGCCGCCACATCTTCGAGGCAGTAAAAACAAACACCATTGTTACTGAGTGCTACAAGCGATCGCGCCTGATGAATCGACAGTCCTGGTAAGCGCAACCAATCATCCACCGTGGCTTGATTCGCGTCTATTTTGATACCTAAAGAGGAAGCGATCGCAATTTCTTCCAACGACTGCATTCGATAGTAAGGATCGTTAACAATCCGATGGCGCAATGACTGGGAGCGAGGCATATTTCTCAAAGGTGCTAGCCAATTAAACAATGTCATAGTTGGTAATGGGTAATGGGTAATTGGTAATGGCTAATGGCTAATTTCTGGGAGGGAATTTGGCATGATGTTATAAATATTACAGCTTTAAATGGTAAATGCGTACAGTAGTAAAGGGACTTTTTACCCTCACAATTACCAATTACCAATTACCAATTACCAATTACCAATTAGCTAATTTAAAATCTTTCCAATAATTGTCGCCGTTTTTGCTCGAATTCGTATTCGGAAATCAAGCCCTCTTGGCGCAAGCTTTCTAACTGGCGCAAACCATCGGCAAGTGCATTCATCTGTTGTGAATCTAGGGTTGATTTAACTGGATTTTCTGGCGCATTAAGATTGAAATTGCGGTCGAACTGTTCGGCAGAAAGAGCTAAATACCAAAACCCTTCAATCGCACTGGCGACGTGGGGAATAGGTGTGGGGGATAGAAGTAAGTATAAAACTCCCCACAGGGGTTGACCCACATAAAACTTGTGGAGTCCTGCTATCGGGATGAAAGTTCCGGCAAAAGCTAGAATCACAGCAATTTTTCGATTTTTGGGCTTGCTATTCATGGTAGTATGACAGGTTAAACTGTAGAGTTTGGTTGGCAGGAGGGAATCAAATGGGCAATAATACCTGTTTGAAGACAGATTGGTGCGATCGCTCCTGACCAAACCAAAAATAATTTGAACGCCCATAAGGGCTGGACTAGAATGGTAGCAGAAGCCTTTGAATATCCACCAATTGATAATATTCAGTTAAATGGAAGCGCAATGGGATTTTTTGACTCTGAAATCGTTCAGCAAGAAGCCAAACAGCTATTTGAGGATTATCAATCCCTCATCCAACTAGGCAATAGCTACGGAAAATTTGACCGCGAGGGCAAAAAGCTGTTTATCGAGCAAATGGAAGCCATGATGGAGCGCTACCGCGTCTTCATGAAGCGCTTTGAACTTTCCGACGACTTCATGGCGCAGATGACTGTACAGCAACTCAAAACCCAGCTAGGTCAATTTGGCGTCACGCCCCAGCAAATGTTTGACCAAATGCATTCAACCCTAGAACGGATGAAATCCGAACTAGAAAAACAGTCTTAGTTAGGGGCTAGGATTTAGAGCTTAGAAGCACAAAAAGATTTGCACTGCACTAATTTCAATACTCAGATCTTGCACCACGGGAGGTAGAACCTCCCGGAATTCTTTCCCAGGTTCAACCTGGGAACGAGAAAGAACGAGAAACGAGAAACCCCTTTTCTAGCGACGAGGACGCTTAAAGTCTGACGGCGGTCGGAAATATTCCACCGGAACGCCATCCAAGGCTCTGTACATAAAATTGCGCCAGATGGGTGCAGCATATTGACCGCCCGTCACCCCATGCGCCAAGCGTCGGTTATCATCTCGACCTACCCAAATCGCCACAGATAGCTGGGGTACGTAACCCACAAACCAAACATCGCGTTCAGATGAAGTTGTCCCAGTTTTGCCAGCAGCGGGACGACCGATTTGCGCCTCTTTCCCAGTTCCCGACACAATTACGCTTCGCAACACGCTATTCATCGAAGCAGCTGCCCAAGGATCGAGTACAAGTTTAGGTTTCGGCGTATTATCCAGAATCACCTGACCCTGACTATCGCTCACCTGAACGATAAAGGTTGTATCCGACTGCCAGCCATTAGCGGCAAAAGTAGCATAACCGGCAGCCATTTCCAGAGGCGTGACGCCAATCGCACCCAGGGGTAAAGAAGTGACGGGTTCCATCGGACTCTTAATTCCCAGCGTCCGACACACCTCAATCACTTTATCCAAACCTACGGCGCGTCCCAGCTTCACCGCCGGAATATTGCGAGAAACTTCCATAGCAGCGCGAATGCTCATCGCACCGCCGAAGGAATTGTCATAGTTTCTGGGTCTGTACCAGCCGCTGCCATCCCGGTAGCTCACGGGTGTATCGTAGACAGTAGAAGAGGGCGTATATCTGCCCGTAGCAAAAGCTGCATAGTAAACAAACGGCTTAAATGCAGATCCCGGTTGCCGTCGGGCTTGGATGGCGCGGTTAAACTGACTCTTTTCGTAATCCGAACCCCCCACCATCGCCTTAACAAAATGGGTACGGGGATCGACCGCTACCAGCGCCAGTTCAGTACCCCAGAGTCCGCGACGTTGCAGTCTCCCGTGTTCGCGCCCGATAAAATCTTCCGCCATCCGTTGGAATTTCGTATCGATCGTAGTTTGAACGCGCATCCCGCCTTTTTGCACCGTCTCGCGTCCAAAGCGTTGAATCAACTCCTGCTTGACTGCATCGGTGACATAAGGCAGTTGGGAAGTTTGGAATGAAGTCACCTTACCCAATTTCAGGGGTTGTCTGCGGGCAGCAGCTTCTTCCGCAGGCGTAATCCACGCCAATTCTCTCATCCGGCTCAAAACCAGCGCTTGTCGCTGTTTTGCCACCCTATAGTTGATGAAGGGACTGTACTCTTCAGGCGCTTGAATCAAACCCGCCATCATCGACGCTTCTGCCAAATTTAAATTGGCAGCTGACTTGCCAAAAAAGCTTTCGGCAGCAGTTTCCACCCCATAATTGTTATGACCCCAATAAACCTGATTCAGGTACAACTCCATAATCTGGTCTTTGGTGAGAATTTGCTCTAAGCGAATCGCCAGTACAGCTTCTGCTACCTTGCGGCTAAAAGTTCGCTTGTGAGACAAAAACAGGTTTTTCACCAACTGCATCGTCAGCGTTGAACCGCCTTCCACCACATCGCCTTTCTCCCAGTTGGCTTTCAAAGCACGACCGACGCTGCTGGGGTTAATTCCGTGGTGGAAGTAGAAGTGGCTATCTTCAATTGCCAGTACCGCCCGTTTCAGTTCGGGAGAAATTCGGCTGAGGGGAACCACCTCCCGGTTAGCTTCGCCGTGGACGCTAGTGAGTAGCTTGCCGTTGAGATCGTAAATGTGAGTTGTTTCTGTGGGAGCGTAGGTACGGAGAACTCTCACATCCGGCAGGTTGCGAAAGCTAATGGCTAAGCCTACCAATCCCCCAGCTACTATCGAACTGGTGAGCATGGTAATGCCCAACAGAGTTCCGCCTGTTACCTTGGCAACAGTTTGAACGAACTCAAAACCAGAGGCGATGTTGCCGGATTGCTTTTGTCGGAGCGTGTTAGACGACACGGCGATTTGACTTCCTCAACGAAAACAACCAAAAATCAAATAAAGCGTAACTTAGTAACCGATTTATTATCTTGACAGTAAGATTTCAAACTCTGTTTTGGTGGTGGGATTCAATACTAGCACCCCAATCCGAATTATATTGCCAAAAAATTATAGTCATCTGCCTGAGGATATATTGGGGAAGAGGCGCATTTGACAAATTTGGTCGCAGTGGCATGGATAATTGGGCAATGAATGCAGTTATAGTAGTCTGGCTGTTACTCAATTGTGATGTCAACCTGGAAGGGTGAAATTAACCAGACAGTCGTTGAGTTTACCAGATATCTGGCGAAAAAGACCCTTGCAAACCAAACTTGGCATTTTTGAACTATGGCCTCCCGTCAATCTACAAGTACGAATGAAAACTTCTCGTGGCTGCATCGCGGCGTCAGCGAGATTTTTCCCGATAAACCCGATAGTGACAATCCTGATGAGAACTTAATTCAACGGTTAATTAAAACCGACCGACCGCTGCGGGTCAAGTTGGGAATTGACCCCACGGGTAGCGATATCCATTTAGGTCATAGTATTCCCGTCCGGAAAATGCGAGCATTTCAGGATGCCGGTCATACAGCTGTCCTTATTATTGGGGATTTTACCGCACGTATCGGCGATCCGACCGGAAAATCTGAAGTGCGCCAGCAACTAACGCCGGAACAGGTAGCAAAAAATGCTCAAACTTATCTCGATCAAGTCCGTCCAATTTTAGATTTTGATACCCCAGGGCGTTTGGAAGTTCGCTATAACTCGGAATGGCTATCTAAGCTAGATATGGCAAAGATTCTAGAGTTGCTGGCGACGATGACGGTGGGGCAGATGCTGGCAAAAGAAGGGTTTGCCGAACGTTACGAAAAGGAAAACCCGATTTACCTGCACGAGTTTCTCTACCCGCTGATGCAAGGATTTGACTCGGTGGCAATTCAAGCTGATGTGGAGTTGGGCGGCACCGACCAAAAGTTTAATATCGCCGTGGGACGGGATTTGCAGCGCCACTTTGGTTTAGTACCCCAGTTTGGGATGCTGATGCCGATTTTAATTGGGACAGATGGCGTGCAAAAAATGTCCAAGTCCCTGGGTAACTATGTGGCGTGTCGGGAACATCCGAGCGACATGTATCAAAAGTTGCAAAAAATTCCGGATAATTTACTAGAGCAATATTTTGAACTGCTGACAGATCTGCCTTTGGATAGATTGCCAGCAAATCCGCGCGATCGCCAAAAACTCCTAGCATCAGAAATCGTAACTCAATACCACGGTGAAGCAGCTGCCCAAGAAGCCGAAAAGGCTACGGAAAGTCAATCTTTACCAGAATTTTCGGTTTCGTCGGTGCAGTTTCCCCTCAAGTTGGTTAACCTTCTCGGTGCTAGCAAACTTTGTGCCAGCAATCGCGAATCGCGGGAAAAAATTCAAGCCGGGGCAGTGCGTCTAGATGGGGAAAAAATTACCGACATTAACATCGCTTTTGATACACCTGAGACACTTCAGGGAAAGGTTTTACAGGTTGGCAAAAGTAAGTTTGTCCGTCTGATGCCGTGAAGCTAATGGCTTTTTTGTTAGTTGACTCTCAAATCTCCCATCTGAAATTTAGTCGATGTCAGTTGCAGAACGAATTATAGTGCCTTTGGATGTACCGAGTGTCAGTGAAGCGATCGCTCTGATCGATCAACTACACGAGGTACGTTTCTTCAAAGTCGGGCTAGAGTTATTTGTCAGTACTGGCCCCGAAATTCTTAGTATCCTCAAAGACCGCCAAAAGCGTATTTTCCTGGATCTGAAATTTCACGATATCCCCAACACCGTCGCCGGTGCTTGTCGCGCCGCCGCAGGTTATGGTGTGGATTTAATCACCATCCACGCCACTGCGGGAAAAAGCGCGCTAGAGGCGGCTAAGACAGCCGTAGAGGCAGGTGCAGCAGCAAAAGGTCAAAAACCGCCCAAACTAATCGCCATTACGTTGTTGACGAGTTTAAACGGGCGCGATTTAGCCTTTGACCTCAAAGTTCCCTTAGAATTGCCAGAATATGCTTTGAAAATGGCGCTGCTGGCAAAACAAAGCGGGTTAGATGGTGCTGTATGTTCGCCCCAGGAGGCGCAACAATTGCGACAAGTTTGCGGAGATGAGTTTGTGTTAGTTTGTCCAGGCGTGCGTCCTGAGTGGGCGGAGAAGGGAGATCAAAAGCGATCGCTTACCCCCGCCTCCGCCTTCAAAGCTGGTGCCGACTATCTGGTAATCGGACGCCCGATCGCAGCCGCCAGCGATCCAGCAGCAGCTTTCAGGCGAATTTGCCAAGAAGTAGCAGATTTAGCTTAAAGTCGTATAGGCAAGTTCGCAAAGCAGGCGATCGCGTGAGCAGATCCAGACAAGTAAAAACTAGGAGATTCTTTCTCATCTTCCTTGTCTCTCTTGTCTCGCTTGTCTTCTCTCACCCAGGATTCAGTAATCAGAATTCTCGCTTTTCCTGTCCCGCTGACGTAGAAACATTAATTACTTTCTTGCTGCGGGACTTACCTAGTTATGCCAATCGCGTCACCCAAAGGGCAAGACGTCGCAGTAGAAGCGTTGAGGTTTACAGTTACGTAATTTTAGCAGGACGCCCAGAGTTTGAACCTCTCACCCTTGGCCCCGGTGAATATACTCAAACTGCACCCGGTTCTAATTCAGAAGAGCTTCAGCAAGTTTTTTTTACCACTTTAGAACGACACTACGTAGGCAATAAACCAGTTTTACTCCAGCAATATCACTGGCTATTTTTAACTAAAACTAACAGCGGTTGGCGACTGGCAATGATTTTTTCCCAAACCGGATTATACTCAAATGAACGCCCGCCTACAGCGCCAAGGGAAAGCAGTCAAGGCGTTATCGGTCAAGCAATTCAAATCTGGTTGCGCGATTGTCGCGCCGGTGTTATCCGACCGGGTAATAGGTAATAGGTAATAGGTAATAGGTAATAGGTAATAGGTAATAGGTAA
>CAYXCW010000137.1:0-19959 GCA_964463555.1 uncultured bacterium | reverse complement strand
GGAGACAAGGGAGACAAGGGAGACAAGGGAGACAAGGGAGACAAGGAAGACAAGGGAGACAAGGGAGACAAGGAAGACAAGGAAGTAAAACTAATTTCTTCACTAGCTCCCCCAGCTCAAGAAAGCTCCCCCAGCTCAAGAAAGCTCCCCCATCTCAAGAAAGCTCCCCCATCTCCCTCAGCTCCCCCAGCGCTAACCCTGATGGGTGAGTGATTTCGTATACGTTCTGGGGCAAACTCTGTTAGTAGGGGGTTCAGGAGGACAAATTGATGACACTAGCTGAAGAACTAGCACAAAAATGGCGAGATCGCCTTGTGGCAGACTGTCCAAATGAAAGCCCAGCAACGCGCGAGAGTATTATTCGCTGGCTGTTGGGAAAAGATGTAGAGCGGTTTGATTCGCTGACTAAGAGCGAGTTGGAAATTGCTTGGCAAGCAATGGATTATCGCTACCGCATTTTAAGACAGCGATATTTAGGAGTGACTCAAGAGCGCGCTTATCGCAATCTGATGACTCGGCTGGGCAGTTTAGTGATGCTGCGGAATAAGATTAGGACTTGGGTAGCGCTCAGTCGCGATCGCCAGCGGGCTGTAGTCGATGTGTTGCAAGAAGTAATTCAAGAATTACTCAACAGCGATCGCTACCTGCAACAACAAGTTGCCTGGATCGCCCAATGTACCAAAAATTCGCGCCTGTGGAACGCGCTGCTGCTGGCGGCGACTGAAGAATACTGTTTGCGACCGATTCGCAACCAACCTTTAATCCTTTATCGTTTTGTTAACTACCTGCGTCGCTCTGGGCGGGGTGGCATTACCCAAGTACCCACAGGCGATCTGGTACGCTTGGTTTCGGAAGAAGTTGTGCCAGATGATACCGATAATCCGGTAAGCTTGCTCGATACGCAAGCGATCGCCCAATATCAAGAAGCGCAAGCTCAAGAAGAACAACAGGCGGCGCGCAATGCTGTCAAGGAGAAATTTGAAACCTATTTAGAGGAACAGCTAGGCCCAGATGCCGTCAGGTGGCTGCACCTTTACTTACAAGGCAAATCCCAAGAAGCGATCGCCCGCGCCTTAAACAAGCCGGTTAACGATGTCTACCGACTGCGCGAGAAAATTAGCTACCACGCCATCCGTGTTTTTGCGATTAAACTCCAGCCCGAATTAGTCGCTAGTTGGCTGGAAACTTCCTTAAAGGAACACCACTTTGGGATGACACCCGCCCAGTGGCAGCAATTCTGGGATACGCTCTCCCCCATGCAGCAGCAAATACTCGAGTTGGTGAAAGAGGGGAAAAGCTTTGATGCGATCGCTTCCAGCTTGAAGACGAGAACCAATCAAGTCATGAGCGAATGGAGTAAGCTTTATCTAGCCGCCCAAGACCTGCGGAGTGCGTCTTAGCGCCATTGGCGATCGATAGCGCTAATGTTTTCGCCCGTCGGAGCAAACTTCTCAGTAATATGGTGCAAAACTTTTGAGAATAAAAAGCTCTCGCAGGGAAATATCCTGATAAAAAAAGATTGGTTTAAACCCTTGAATATATCATAGACAAACCAATCAAAAATAGATATTCTTTTGATCGTTAAGGGTGCAAATCTGGTCGAGCGCTGAAACTCTTAAATTTATCTAAAAACCACGATTGACCATCGCTATTTAAGGGCGGGGTCAGCTCGCTGGGATATACACCGTATTTGATGGCAAAAGGGAAAAGAGTGGAGGCGCGCTACTGTACAAACTTACCAAAAGTTAGCCAAAATAGACTTGGTACAGCTGTAGTTGAAATAGAGGTACTGAAGTCGGTACGACGTTGGTAAAGGATAACCCAGTCACAAGTAATTCTCCAGGGTAGTGGTAGAGGGATCAAGCTCAAGCGGTAAAAACCTCTCAGATGCCCGAAAGAAAGCCTTGCCTTGGTTTCCGCAACTAAACGATTAATCCTGAGGCCTTCTTTGTAAGGGTTGAGTCGAACGGTGATTACCAAAAACTTAAAGTTAGGTAAAAACTTTGCAAGTACAAAGGTAAAACGGGCGCATCATACCAGTGCGATGAAAAACAGGATAGTGTAGCGATCGCATCCTGGAGCGTATCTGGAAATACCTCTGGTAAAATCATCAAACCTGGATGCGCGAGCGCTCGAACACCGCCATCAGGTTTGATTAACCCTCTGCTAATTGACCCGAACCCCTCAGTTTCTCTGTCAAATGAGGAAGGCCAAACACAACTTTGGCAAGCGAGGGGATGCTATATGGTTAAGAATTTTATTATGGCGCTCTCACCCAGTAACCCAGTTAAGCCCGAACGCGCTAACGAGCGGCAAGCATCTTATCTTCAAGGCAAATCTATGGTTGAGGCAGATTCGGAACAAATGTTTCAATTAATAGACAGTATTCTGCCTTTTGAAGCCTGCCTGTATCATCAAGTCCTGCCTTTGTCCCTCAAGGGAACCCAACTAAACCTGGGCATGGTTAACCAAGAGGATAGCGCTGCGTTGGATTACGTTCGGCGCATTTTGGCTTACATGAATTGCTCTCTCGTACCGCAGCCAATTTCATCAGAAAGGCACCAAACAGCCTTATCGGCCTACTTAAACCATACCGGGCAACACAAGCACCTCGCTGCCAAAACAGCAACACCTGGAGGCACAGGGAGTTCCCACAAGCAGGAACAACCAACTGGCAGGCACGATCGCACGACGCTGATCGTCTACAGTCCAGATGAGCTAGAAGAAGCAGAAGCTACTCCTGAACCGCAACCAGCGAAAACCACGACTCCTCCCCGAGTCGAATCGCCGCCAGCGCCACCGCCACCGCCTCCTCAAGTAAAAGAAAAGCCTCAGTTACAATCCCTGCCACAACCCATACCAGTATCATCGGTTGCCTCTACTCTCCCGGTTTTAGAAATTCAGCCGCAGCACCTATCAAGCCCAGTGGAAGTTCTGGCAACCCTACCGCCGCAACAATTGCTCCAAGAACTGCTAGGACGAATCCTGATGGGGGGAATTGGGCGACTTTATTTTGAGCGACATCCAGATCGAGGACGCATTCTCTGGAGTCAAAACGGCGTTTTGCAGTCGGTTCTCGAAGGACTCGACCCCGGTGTTTTCCAAGGGGTAATCAATGAGTTAAAGCGCTTAACTCATATGTCCCTGATTACGGTAGACAAACCGAAACAGGTGGAAATCGAAAGGCTGTATCAAAAAAACCGTCTGCTGTTGCGGTTGCGAGTTATGCCAGCCAATCACGGAGAAGAAGCAACGCTGCAAGTTTTGCGCGGCGCTGCTTTAAAGTTTTACCAACAGCAACAGACCGAACATATCTGTCGCGACGCCCTCAACATCGCCCAGCAACTCCAGCGTAAGGTATATGAAATTCGCGATCGCACTTCTAGAAATCCCAACTTCACAGGGGGACAGCTCGAGGCGCTACCAGCACTCAGTCAGCTAGTCAAAAACATCGAGCAACAATTAGATGCCATGAAACAAATTACTACCAGCCAGCCGATGGAAGATTCCACCAGTTGAGGATTAACTGTGGGCAGCTCTACTCACATCTGAAAGCAGGCAACCCGTTTCAACGGGTTAAACCCTTGATTGTAGTTAGCTTTAGGTAACTTAAGCTTTCAGCCCCAAATTTATTTGGAGGCTGTTTATCGGTTAGGTGCAAGATGTGAGTCTAGATACAGAGGCGCGACCGATGTAGCCGATCGATGGTATGATGTCGGGTTGTATGCTTCTGGTTAATGCCTTTGGGCAAAGGCAAAGATACCAAACCTATGCTAACGGACTGAATATAACTTGCCGCTATATTTTGTCATGGCAGGAATACAAGCTGGACTAGGATGGTAGAAGCTAAGCCCATTTTGGTTGATTCTTCTATAGATCTTTCATGCAGACTGAAGATTTTAGCGAACTTTTCCCCCTCTTCAACGCTGCTAATCCAGAGACCGTGGAATGGCTGCTGTCTGTTGCTGTCGATCACGAATATCCAGCAGGCAGAGCGGTTTTAATGGAAGACTCTTGGGGTAACGCAGTTTACTTCGTAGTATCCGGTTGGGTCAAAGTCCGACGCACTGCCGGTGAGGAGGCGGCGACGCTGGCAATTTTGGGACGGGGTGATTTTTTTGGAGAAATGGCGGTTCTGGATGAATCTCCACGTTCTACCGATGTGGTGGCTTTATCAGAGGTGACTTTGCTCAGCATATCTGCTCAGCGATTTATTCAAACCTTGTTTAAAGACCCCCAGCTGCACCACCGCATGTTGCAATTGATGGTACGGCGACTGCGCCAAACTAACATCCGCATTCAACTGCGCCAGCAGCCTCCAGCGGTTAAGTTAGCTAATACGCTGGTTTCCTTGGGAGAAAACTACGGTGAGGTAAATGGGAACAGCACTGAAATTTATAACATTCCTTTTAAGGATTTAGCACAAGTGACGGGAATCGGTGTAGAGGAAACGATCAAAATTATGGAAAAACTACACAGTAAAGGCTGGATCAGAATTGACCCGCCACGTCAAATTATTCATTTGGTCAATATGAAACAGATGAACCATCTGGCTGGACGAGTATAAGAATTTGAGATTTTAGATTTTAGATTTGGGCTGAATCTGGGATCTAAAAATTGGTAATTCCATCAGTCTAATGACTTAGGAAAAATGACACAAGCAACAAAGCTTTATCCCGACAGTGTGCAACGCACTGCACCTACTATTCAATACCAAGTTGCGATGCCAGAGCCAGAGTCGCACTTGTTTGAGGTGACTTTGCAAGTAACAGGTTGGCAGGGATCGGTACTAGATTTAAAACTGCCGGTTTGGACTCCAGGTTCTTATCTGGTGCGAGAATATGCGAAGCATTTGCAAGATTTTTCTGCCACCGATGGGGAAGGCCATTCGTTAAAGTGGTGCAAGCAAGGCAAAAATCATTGGCAAGTTGAGACGGGAAATGTTGCCGATATTGTGGTAAAATACCGGATTTTTGCGAATGAATTGACGGTGCGAACCAATCACTTGGATGGTACGCACGGATATTTTAACGGCGCGGCTTTGTTCTTTTATCTGCCTGGGTTTGAGCAAGAACCGATACAGGTGGCGATCGCACCAGCAAAACCAGACTGGCAGGTGACGACGCCTTTACCTGCGGTACAGGGTCAGGTTAATAAGTTTTTTGCCAAAGATTTTGACACTTTAGTTGATAGTCCGTTTGAAATTGGCTGCCATCAGTTATGTAAGTTTGAAGTATTAGGAAAATCCCACGAACTGGCTATTTGGGGTGAAGGAAATTATCAAGTAGACCGGATAATTCAGGATGCAGAAAAAATTATTCAGGTAGAGGCGGATCTGTTTGGCGGTTTGCCTTACGATCGCTATGTATTTTTGCTGCATTTATCCGGGTCTGGTTATGGTGGTTTGGAACATAAGGAATGTTGTTCGTTAATCTACTCGCGCTTCGGTTTCCGCGCTAAGGATAAGTACAAAGGCTTTCTACAATTGGTGGCGCATGAATTTTTCCATTTGTGGAATATCAAGCGCATTCGGCCTAAAGCGTTGGAGAGTTTTGATTACGAGCAGGAAAATTATACGCCATCTTTATGGTTTGGTGAAGGAACGACAAGTTACTACGATTTGTTGATTCCTTATCGGGCTGGAATTTACGATGTGAAGGCGTATTTGAAGGATTTAAGCAAAGAAATTACCCTATTGCAAACAAAGCCGGGACGCAAAGTTCAGCCGGTAAGCGAGTCGAGTTTTGATGCGTGGATTAAGCTGTATCGCCGCGATGCTAATAGCGATAATAGCCAGATTTCCTATTATTTGAAAGGGGAATTAGTTTCGTTTTTGCTCGATTTGTTGATTCGAGAAAAGTCGGGAAATAAGCGATCGCTTGACGATGTGATGCGCCAAATGTGGGAACAATTCGGGCGAGGGGAAATCGGTTATACTCCAGAACAGCTCAAGCAAGTCATCGAGTCTGTAGCTGGGATAAATTTAGATGACTTCTTTGCCCGATATATTGATGGAACGGATGAACTGCCGTTTGATGAATACCTTGAACCCTTTGGTTTGCGCTTAAAAGCAGAATTTGAAGAGGATAACCCGCCTCACCTCGGTTTGACGGTGAAAGCAGAAAACGGACGCGAGGTGATTAAGTTTGTTGAAGTGGGTTCCCCAGCGCAGCTAGCAGGTGTGGATGCGGGAGATGAGTTGCTGGCGATAGATGGAATTCGGGTAACGGCGGAGGGGTTGAGCGATCGCTTAAAAGATTATCAACCTGGTAATACAATCGAGCTGAGTGTTTTCCATCAAGACGAGTTGCGAACTGTACCCGTTACCCTCGCACCTCCCCAGCCTAATAGTTATAGACTGGTAACCGTAGAAAAGCCTTCTAAAGTTCAGGAACAAAACTTTAGCGGGTGGTTGGGAGTACCCCTGTCACAGATTTAACATATCCGCAACACCGAGTAGCCGACACCCTAAAGGGTGTGGCTACACAAACAAAGCCTGCCTACATATGTGTGATGTAAAGGAAAAGTTGGCTTTAGTCAACCTCTGTTGTATTTTGCAGATGTAAATCTTCTCATTTTTAATCCGAATATGAACTGAAATCCCTTTTATTCTTTCCTCTGGAGTCCACCCGACTTGAAACCATAAATATTGATCTCTTTTTTCGTCAAAAGCTAAAAGTGTTTCAATATTTGGCTTTGTAACTTGAGAACATAGTTCATTCAAGGAAAATAGCGTCGAGAGGGGAAAACAGGATGTTGCTGCTGGAAAGGCTAGCCACACTTCGTGACCGCACGTCTTGACCTCTCTCCCAACCTCTCTTCTACGTAGCACGCTACAATGGTGGAGCGAATGCTTACGGCACGCGGGCGTGAATCGAAGCGATCGCTCCAAGAATCGCACTAATAATTCCCTATGAATACTAACGAGATGCGCCTTCAAGTTAAAGAATACGTAGATCGATTGTCCCCCGAACGATTGCGCGTTGCTGCTGATTTTTTAGCTTATTTGGCAGAACGCGAGAGTAACGAAGCAACTCAGGAATTGTTAGAAATTCCCGGTTTTGTTGAAGCTTTCGAGCGGGGAAAACAGGATGTTGCTGCTGGAAGGGTAACTAATTGGCGAAAAGTACGAGACGATGTATAGAGTTGAGTTATCGTCTGAAGCAGAGCAGTTTTATGCAGCAGCAAACCGTGCATTAGCCAAAAAGCTTGCCAGATGCTTTGAGCGACTGGAAGAAAATCCCCGCAACCATCCTAATATTAAACCGCTCAAAGGCAATTTTGCTGGTTATTACCGCTATCGTGTGGGTGATTATCGTGTGGTTTACTACATTGAAGAAAATGTTGACACCGATATAGATGCTGATAAGGATCGAGATCGAGGTCGGGTTATTGTAATTACGATTGCTCACCGACGCGAAGTATACGAATAAATGCGAATGCGATCGCAGTCTCCAAACCGACAGGATATCAAAAAAGCGATCGCACGTCTTGACCTCTCCCCCAACCTCTCTTCTACGTAGCACGCTAAAATGGTGAAGCGAAGCGATCGCTCCCACAATCGCACTGCAATTACCAATGAATAGCGATCGCAGTTTCAGGAGATATAATGCCAGCCTTTGAAGTGATGGGAACAATTGATGAAAACGGTCAATTGATTTTAGATCGTCATCTGAATATTCCTGCACCTAGTCGTGTGAAAGTAATTGTTTTACTTACTAATGATGATGAGTCTGAACCCGATCCTGATGATACCCCTGTTGCAGAAATTAAAGCGAGTTTAAAACGGGCTTTACAACAAGTAAAAACCGGAGAAACGCGGCCTATTTCTGAATTATGGGATAGAATAGATACGAAATAGGCGCTCGCTCTAAGCTGTTCTTCAGCATTCAGATTGGGACGCCTAAATTCCTCAAAGAAGCGGGCAAAAGGGAAGAGGCCACGGGGAATACCCAATTTAAATGTATAACAGCTTATCGCCTCAGTATTGCCCCAATTGCATCGATCCAATCATCATTTTGCCTATATGCTTCTCTGTAGGCTTGCAAAACTTGAGTGGGGTTATATCTTCTAATACCAGATCTATTTCCAGGGCGAATTAGTTGATTTATTCGCTCGTGAATTCCACCACTACCCATCCTTCTGCTGTGTTGTTCTCTGGTCAGGAGTACGGCAGGCATATCATTTCCATTCATACCAAATATTCTGGCAAAACGTCTCTCTATCAGATGGTGAGCCTGAACATCTTGTCCCTGGAATTCTCGCCGTAGCCAAGCTCGTCGTTGTGGATGATTTGCCAGCGAAGCGTAAGGGCCAATAATACTACCTCTATTGGAGCGATAAATACCCTTTTCTTCGTCCAGCCATTGTCCTCTACTTCCTCTCGGCACTCTCCCCACCCATGCTGGCAAGCTTCGGCGAGGTCTTCTAGCTAACAGAGTTTCCGAGTCTGAAAGTAAGTGGGGTTCTGGATTGCTTGTATCTGTGGTATTGCTAAATTTTTTAGCTGCTTGTGTTTGGCTGTTAAACAACAGGAAAGAAGCAGCTAAGAGTATTACTGTAGTTGAACCAAAGACAGACTTTTTCATCAGTTTCTCTCACATGAATTTGACTTCAACGATGATGTCCCGACGAGGCTGACCACCAGCTTCAACAGTTAGCTCAACATTGCCACGTCCGCCCCGACCTGGTTGAATTAACTCATAGCGAGAAGTAACTTCACCCAAGACTGTACGATAGTTTTGAAAACAAACATTTCGGTTCCCAGTCCCATCAGGGAAAGTATCTCCTTCCCAACTACACCAATCATCAAATTGTGAAAGTACGGGTAAAAGTGAATCCGCAACCAAATTAGGAGGAAGTCCCTGTTTACCTAGCACTTGAGTAGCAACGTGAATGCCTGCCATTGTGGGGCCAGTAATTTTAGCGGTGCTAGTTTCACCTTGATATTTCTGAACAAAGCCAAAACCCACATTTGGCCCCCACTTATCTTGTCTTTGTTGTCCCCATAAAATCGTGGTTTGAGCGCGTGCAAGTTCGGTTTTGTTTTCTCTGAATTGACGCTCAACGAAATCCCGGTCAGCCAGTTGAATTGCCAAAAGTTCTTCTTCAGAAGGGCCAAATGACTCGGATAATGCACCTCGAATAATTCTGCCAGCAGCAAAGCGCAATAAGCCACCAAAAACAGCACGGGATGTTAATGCCCGAAGCATCAAGCCGATGATAAACGCTTCTGCTGGTTTTGGGAAAAATATACCAGAGGTAGTCGCCACAGAAGCGCCACCTAAAACAGCTAACCGAGTAAATTTACGTCTGTTGATACTCATAATTACTGCCTCCTACCTGGAGATGAGGAAATAGGCTCAAGTAGGGCTTGGACAAACGAAACTTTTGGATATGGATAATCGTTATTGTTCGGAACTTCTATGGCAACGCTACTTACCCTGCTGACATCCAATAATAGAAGGGATTTTTCACCTACAGACAGCGTTCTAGACCCAGCCAGATTTCCATCAAGATAAACGTTTACATCTACTGGTTTGTTAGCCCTTATGTCATCAGCAATACCAAAAGCTAGACGAAGAGTTTTAAACCTTGATTGAGATCCAGCAGGTCTGATCCTACAGGTAATTAATGAGTTATATCCACTATAAATATAAAAAATTTCGGTAAATGCCTGTCTACCTATAGAAATATCCTGCTGGCTACTGTTTACCTCTCCGCGCCGAACGCAGCCAGTTGAAAATAGAGAAGTAGTGCGCTGTTGTCCTTGCGCTACTTGCCAAGCAGAGCCGGCAAAAACTAGGCATATTGTGCCAATTGCGGCAAATTTATGAATAAACTTCATTTTTCCCCTGCTCTCTACCACTTGCGATTTTTTAGCCAAAAAAGTATGACTTTATCTGACCAGATAAAATGACATTTTCCTTATACTAAATCCCCTGTGCTAAATGCTACCAACTTTAAAAAACGGATTTTATGCGATTTTTATAACAAAATATTAAGTAAAAACCAGAAAAAACATGATTTAATTGCTTTATACCAAGTTATAATTCCTAAAATCCATACCATATCTGCTTTTTATGACTATTACAGAAGTTTTACAATTTGTAGATCGGTTAGTCAAGAAACAAACAGGTGAACACCTGGACGATCTACAAAAAACTGTCATTCAAGCACTTTGGCAAGGTAAAACTTACAATCAAATTGCAGATGAATGTGGGTATGATAAAAACTATGTTGGAGATGTTAGCCGTAAGTTATTTAAAATTTTATCTGATCAGCTAAATGAAGATATTAATAAATCTAATTTTTGTTGGACAATTGAGAGAGTTGTTAATTCTCAGTTTGTTGGTTTAATAAACAGTAAGATTACCTGTTGTCCATTTTACGAGCAACCAGATCAAAATCAATCTATCAATAAGGAAGATAAAACAACCAAAAACAACACACCGTATCACGATTTAACTCTAGCACCTAAGATCGCCCATTTTTGCGATCGCACTCTCGCTCTCCAAACCCTATCCCACTGGTTAACCACTCAAAACCCCCGTCTAATCTCAGTTTTAGGACTCAGTGGAATTGGTAAAACCACCCTAGTTAAACACTTCGTTGACCTAAATCTACAACAATTTGATGTAGTCATCTGGAAAAGCATCAAACTATCCCCTTCTTTGGATACTATTATTACTGATATTTTCACACTTATTAATTCCGAACCTATTCAAACTGACAATAAATTAACTCAATTATTCAATCTTTTACGCCAGCAAAGATGTTTGATTATCCTTGATGATGTGCAAGAACTATTCACCAGCGGACTCGCGGGACAGTACAAAACTGAATATAAAGAATACAAAACCTTTTTCACAATGGTAACTGAAATTGAACATCAAAGTACTTTAATCTTAATCGGTCAAGAACAATGTCAAGAAATGCTTTGCTTAGATGAGGAATTATATCCTGTTAAGTGCTTGGAGTTAGAAGAGTTAGATAATACGGAAATACTGAAAAGCCTGGGATTGAAAGATGAGGAAAGCTGGTTATCACTACTGAATTTATATGAAGGTAACCCAGCTTATTTGAAAGATGTTGCTAGTTTGATTAAAAATCTTTTCCTGGGTAAAGTTTCTGAATTTTTAACAGAAGATAGTTTAATATTAACCGATAATATGAAATCTCGGTTTAATGAATTATTTGAACGCTTATCAGCGAGCGAACAACAGATTGTTTTAGAATTGAGTAAGTATAATCAAGCCGTGTCGAGAGAAGATTTAAGACAAGCTTTATCCTTGTCGTCAATGGATTTGATTAATGGATTGCAATCCTTGCAGAAACGCTATTTAATCAAAACAATAAAAGGAGAGAAAGTTGAGTTTAATTTATCTCCTGTTTTTCGAGAGTATGTCAGAGCTTGCCGTCAAGATTTATAGTTGTTTAAACTATGGTGAAGTAATAGCTATATCAGCGATTTCCTAAAAGGCTTTCAATTTCTTCATCAGTAAAACCAAATTGCCTAAAAATACGTAACACATAAGCGGGTGACATCTCGCCTGCACCCATATCAATAGGAACAACTCTGCGCGTATCCTCAACTTCACGAATATATAACCGATGATCTCCCTTTCCTTCTCTATAATATAAACAGCCACTCCGCTCCAAAATTTTAATTAACTCTTTAGGTTTGAGCGAAGGTATATTTTTAGGCATAAACTTTCCTTAATTCATAGATATCTGAACTAATATCCTCGTCCTCAACTGTCAAAAATTCATGCAGTTCTTTGATCGAAACAGAAGCATTATAAATCCCAGTTTCACTTTCATAAACTTCTTGAAAAGAATCAATTGCATCTTTGAGCTTGCTAATAGAATCTTCTTGGGTATTTCCTTGTCCTACCAATCCATTTTCCAGACACAAGGCTACCCAATAGCCTGCACTTTGTCTGAGTACCACTGTGTAAAAATCCATTGGTCTTAACCTGCTGATATTTTATAGATCTTAGTGAAAACTATAGTTGTTTAAACTATGTTTCTCTAACCTTGCTGCTGAGCTATTAACTGTTGTACAAAGGTTTGATGCTCCGCCGAATTAATTCCAGCTTGCAGAATTGCCAACACTTGCTGCATATCTCCTTGCAACATCGCTGAAACATCTAACCACAATCCCGGAAACACCACAGAGCAAATAACACCTTGCTCATCGGTTAACAACGAAACATAATCCTCATTTTGCAAACTAAACCAATCAATTCTTTGCTCAAATACCTGCCAAACAATGTATTCCCGAACGCCATTCCTTCGATAGGCACGTTTTTTATCCCCAAGATCGATTGCTGCACTACTCGCCGCAATTTCTACTACCAATTCCGGCGCTCCCTCCAGATATCCATCTTCGCTCAAAGTTGAGTTTCCGCCACTTTCTTGACCGATTAATAATACGCCATCCGGTTGCGGTTCGTTGTCGATATCCAATCGTACCGTTGGCTCAATTCCCATTTCTACTTGGGGTGTTGCAGCTTGATAAACTCCCAACCAAGTGATTAAGCGTCCGTGCGGTGCGGCATGGGGTCTAAAACGCAACGGCGATGCCATATAAACAACTCCTTCAATTAGTTCGGCTTTTCTTACTTCTGGCATAGCACGGTAACGGCGCTCGAATTCCGGACGAATCAAGCGATCGCCATTTTCCAACGGTGGCAAATTTTGAAGGGTTGTAACCGATTTAGGCAGTGAAGAAGTCATCGTAGCAGCCTCAATGGTTGAGACGGTAGTGTTTCGCTGTGAGCGATCGCGATTGCAGTGGACTTTGCCACCCTACAATCATTCTACTTCATAGTTTTTTGTTTAAACTATTGCAAACTCAGTAAACTTTCTCACCTCTGGAGGCTGAAAAGCTAAAACAATATCCTCTTTAGGAACACCTAATCTTAATAACTCACTTGCCATTCCTTCTTCTGTCCAATCTTCCTCAATGTAAATTTTCTCATTTTTAATCCGAATATAAACAGAAATTCCTTTGACTCTTTTACCTTGTTTCCATCCAATATTAAACCAAAGATATTGTTTTCTTTCATCATCAAACATTAACACTTCATCCACATCAGGCACAGGAACTTGTGCTGAAATTCGTGCGTATTCAGTTAAAGTTTTCTTAATCAAATTTTGATATTGAATTAACTTATCCATTCTGCAATCTCCTCTTTATTTACATCAATAATTAGTAGTGAAACTTGATATCTCTCCAGAATAAATTTGATAGCAATTTTTTGAAAAAAGTCTTCGTAAGTCTTTTGACTTATTGCCAAATATAATTTATAATCGGGATGATCGATAGATAGTAGAGCTAGGTAAATGAGATATTGACCTAATGCAGTTTCAAAATCACGCATAGGCGAGAGACTCAGAAAACTTTTAATTTCAATAACAATTTGTTGCCCTTCTCTACTCGCGGAAATAGTTTTTTCACCAGCCAGATCGGCAAACAGTTTAATTTCTTCATATTTAATAGGATAGGGATCGGCTGTGATAGTCCAACCGTCTTTAATTAAAGCATTTTTAACCGCATCATGGTAAGTATCCTTTGCTGGCATGAGAGTTAAATTTTTAACTAAGAAGTATGTAAAAAACTACTAAATAACATTCTAATATTATAACCTATTTAACTAAATTTGATTTAGCCAAACTTTGCAATTATTCTGCTTTGACGAGCAAGCAACAGTTTCGTAGCGATCGCCTAGATAATGATGCGATCGCCTAGATAGGAGGATGCAAAAATCAGAGCTTGCCGAATATCTTCATCTTCCAATTCTGGGAACTCTGGGCGTAGTTCTTCTCGATCGGGATAAGTTGCAAGTAATTCGATTACCCGACGCACGGTAAGACGAAGGTTACGAATGCAGGGTTGTCCGTTCATGCGATTGGTATTACTGGTAATGCGGTCTAGTTTCATGATGATTAGCTCTAGTTGTTTACAAAAATAGCTCAAGGAAAATAGCGATAAAAGTCCTTTCGGTGTATTACCCTGTAAAACGTAACTGTTTCGCCATCAAATACAAAACCGATGCGATAGTCGCCTAATCGAATTCGATAAGCATTTTCATATCCCTTTAGCTTTTTCAAGTTGGCGATATCTTCAAATTTAGTTATGTTGGGTATCTCTTCAAAAACCAGTGCTTGAATAGATGCAAAGACAGGCGTACTTTTAAGCGCCTTGAGGTCTTTAATAAAACTTGGTAGATACTGTGTATTCACTCTTTTTCAAGTTCTGCTAGCGCTTCATCTAAATTAAAGGGGGTTTCATCTTTTACTTCCATCATCGCAAGTACGAGTCCTTCATCCTCCATCGCTTCTAAGAGGCGCTGATAATCACTAAAATTGATAACGACTTTTTGGATAGTACCCTTAGTGTCAATTATCAGTTCTTTAACAAATGGATAATCTTCAGCTTTCATTTGAGTTTTGGGCGCGATAGTCATATTATTAATGTAGCGCGATCGCACTCTCTAACTCGGCAGGATATCAAAAAAGCGATCCCAAGTCTTGACCTCTCCCCCAACCCCTCTCCTGCAAGGAGAGGGGAGCAAGAATTCTCCCCCAACGCTAGCAGGGAAGGGGGTTGGGGGGTTAGGTTTTTTGGCTTGGGGAGAGGGTGCGACCCACTCTATGCCTTTTTCAACAGTTCTAAAAATTCTTGAACAACTTTGTCAGGCTGGTTGTAGCATCTTTCAGCATCAAAGCGCTCGATGATCAGAATTCGGTAATGACGAAAAAGACGTTCTCTCTGTTGTTCCTCCACTCGTCTTTCTGGTGTGTGGTGTGGCCCATCCACTTCCAAAATTCCCCATTTACCTTCATGGCAAACTAAGAAATCTGCTTCTATATTGCGCCGCCCTCCAGGTGTATTGAGGCGTGCTTTACAATTAGGTAGGAATAGGACGCCTGTTCTATCAAGAGCCTCTGCAATTTTTATTTCAGTTTTTGAACGAAACTTTAAATTATTCCATGTATACTCCGCTCCTATTCCCTGGTTACTTATATTTTGGTTGTCCTCATACTTTGAAATTACAACATAAAAATTACCAGATTTTATAATTTGATATCCATCATATTTTAGACATTCATTTAGAGTTTTTATAACTGCTTCAATTTGGTATTCAGTTAACAGAAAATTTCTAGGATCTAATAGACAAGTGAAAACTTTATCTAATTTGGGAGTGTCATTAAATTCTCGAATCTTCTCCTCAGCATAAAACCATCTAGATGGAAAACCTTGTCCGTACAAATCGTTTGAGCCAATTTCATTAAAAAACTCAACAAGTTCTGGCCCAGTTTTGTATGGAGATATTTTACTATCGCCTGTTATAATTTTTGCTAAAATTTCGATTGTCTTTTTAGAAATTTTCATAGCTGAGGTTTTTTAACGGTGGGGGTGAGTGCGATCGCACTAAAAAATTTTTTCCATCCTAGTTCAATGATGTAACTACTCTATATTAATAATAAAAGGCTTTCAATAACTGTGTCAATCAACAATGTTTTTGTAATTACCTCCTTATCTGTATCCACAAAAGCCCGCGTAGGCGGGCTTTGTTTGTGTAGCCCCAGGTTTTAACCTGGGGGCATCTGGGGGCATCTGGGGGCATCTGGGGGCATCTGGGGGCATCTGCGGGCATCTGGGGGCTATGCGGGCATCTACGAACGAGATGCTATTACCTCGCTGCCGCAGGCATTCCCAAAATATCTTCAATCTTGGGCATTTCTTCCAGCGGAATCACGCGCCCTTCATCCTCAAATCCGGCAATTTGATCGAAGTTCAAATACCGATACAAATCGCCTGCAAAAGGATTAATTTTCTTCGCCGCAATGTCGAGATATTCCTGCACAGTAGGAATCCGACCAAGCAGCGCACAAACTGCTGCTAATTCCGCCGAACCAAGATACACTCGCGCATCTTTGCCCATGCGATTGTTGAAGTTGCGGGTAGAAGTTGAAAACACGGTTGTGCCATCATTTACACGCGCTTGGTTGCCCATACATAGACTGCAACCGGGCATTTCTGTCCTAGCACCTGCTGCGCCAAAAATGCCGTAATATCCTTCTTCTTTTAGTTGATGTTCGTCCATCCGAGTGGGGGGACAAATCCACAACCTTGTTTTCACTGCGCCTTCGCTTTCTAATACTTTCGCAGTGGCGCGATAGTGACCGATATTGGTCATGCAAGAACCGACGAAGACTTCATCAACTTTGTCGCCTGCTACTTCGGACAATAATTTAACATTATCCGGGTCGTTGGGAGCGGCGACAATTGGTTCTTTGATTTCGTTGAGATCGATTTCGATGATTTCGGCGTATTCTGCATCTGGGTCAGCTTCCATTAATACTGGATTGGCTAACCATTCTTCCATTTTTGCCACGCGGCGCATGATGGTGCGGGCGTCTTGATATCCGCGGGCGACCATGTTTTTCAACAGCGCGACGTTGGAACGAATATATTCGGAAACGGTTTCGATGCTGAGTTTAATTGTGCATCCGGCGCAAGAACGTTCCGCAGTCGCGTCAGTGAGTTCAAAAGCTTGCTCAACCTTCAAATCGGGCAATCCTTCGATTTCCATGATGCGCCCGGAGAAGATATTTTTCTTGTTCTTCTTCTCGACGGTGAGCAATCCTTTTTGCATCGCGACGTAAGGAATTGCATTCACAATATCCCGCAGGGTAACACCGGGTTGCAATTCGCCTTTGAATCGGACTAAAACTGATTCGGGCATGTCTAATGGCATGACGCCCAAAGCTGCTGCAAATGCGACTAAACCCGAACCGGCGGGGAAGGAAATTCCTAATGGGAAACGAGTGTGGGAATCGCCACCAGTTCCTACTGTATCTGGCATTAACATCCGGTTTAGCCAAGAGTGGATAATTCCATCTCCTGGACGCAAGGCAACGCCGCCCCGTTGAGCGATAAAATCGGGCAATTCGTGATGAGTTTTGATATCGACGGGTTTGGGATAAGCTGCGGTATGGCAGAAACTTTGCATCACCAAATCGGCACTAAAACCCAAACAAGCGAGTTCTTTTAATTCATCTCTGGTCATCGGCCCTGTGGTATCTTGAGAACCAACTGTTGTCATTAATGGTTCGCAAGATGTACCGGGACGAACTCCGGGAAGTCCGCAAGCTTTCCCGACCATTTTTTGAGCGAGGGTGTAACCTTTGCCTGTATCTTCGGGTTGTTTAGGACGGGCGAAAACGGGAGAAGGTTCTAATCCTAATGCGGCGCGAGTTTTATCGGTTAAAGTGCGTCCAATTAGCAACGGAATGCGTCCGCCTGCGCGTACTTCGTCGAGAATAGTATCGGGCTTGAGGGTAAAAGTAGAAATAACTTCTCCTGCTTCGTTGGTAATTTCCCCTTTATAAGGATGGATGGTAATTACCATTCCCGTTTCTAGGTTCGTGACATCGCACTCAATGGGTAAAGCGCCGGAGTCTTCAGCGGTGTTGAAGAAAATGGGAGCGATCGCACTCCCCAATATATACCCTCCCGCGCGCTTGTTCGGTACGTGAGGAATATCTTGCCCAATATGCCACAACACCGAGTTGATCGCCGATTTCCGCGAAGAACCTGTCCCGACAACATCGCCCACATAAGCGACGGGATGACCTTTCTGCTTTAATTGAGCAATCACTTCCAACCCCCCAGGCATCCGAGATTCCAACATCGCCAAAGCGTGCAAGGGAATATCCGGGCGGGTGGTAGCATGGGGAGCGGGTGATAAATCATCGGTATTCGTTTCCCCAGGAACCTTAAACACCGTCACGGTAATCTCTTCTTCCAGTTGAGGACGCCCAATAAACCAAGCGGCATTACACCAAGCATCAATTACCTGTTTGGCATAAGGATTGACATCCGACAACGCCAGCACATCGTGGAAGGCATCGAATACCAGCAATGTCTTACTTAAGGCAGTTGCTGCCTTCGCTGCTAATAAAGTATCGCGAGACTTGAGCAGTTCGATCAGCGATTGAACGTTGTAGCCTCCCAACATTGTCCCCAAAAGATAAACGGCGGCTTGGGGTACAATCAGGGGGCAAACAATATCGCCCTTGGCAACTGCGGTTAAAAACCCGGCTTTGATATAAGCCGCTTCATCCACGCCGGGGGGGACGCGATTCGTTAGCAAGTCTAGCAGCGTCTCTTCTTCCCCAGGAGGCGGATTTTTCAGCAATTCGCAGAGTTCGGAAGTTTGCTGGGCATTTAAAGGTAAAGGAGGAATTCCTTGTGCCGCCCTTTGGGCAACGTGTTGACGATAGGATTCGAGCATTTTTGTGTTCTCCCAGGCTAAGAGCGGGAAAATATTGTCAGTGTAGTTTATAGCCGGATTTTTTATTGTACGGTGACTAACCGTCCGGCTGGAGTTCGGTTGGTACTTTTTGTGCGCCGATTAGCTGGCTGCTTCGGAAGTAACTCCTAACGATAGCATTGCAGGTCAGAGCAGTTCATAAGCAGCTAAGATAAAGGCAACAACCCAAGCTATTTGGCTTCGCTGTAGATGCTAACAATAGCAAAACGCGATCGCTAACCCTCTAGCTGACTAGCCGCCCGACAAAAAATGGATCTCTCTTCCCCCCAGGATACCAACGCCCTCATCCGTCCCGTGCAATATCGGGACTTGGAAGCGATCAAAAATATCGTGGTGCAATCTTGTTTAGCAGAACACCACAGTTGTTGTGCCCATACCAAGCAGCAACTAGAACGGGTACGTCGCTGGTACTGGGTACTCAAGCTTTTGAGCTGGTTCCCCAACCCATTCCGCTACAAGTTTACAGCCTATGTCGTCTCTAAAGCTCAAAGCATTTTAGCCGCGATTCAAGTATCGCCGTTTAATCGCACGCGCAGCACTTGGCGGGTAGATAGAGTCGTAGTTGACCCCCAAGTATCCAGTCTAGAAGTAGGCTCGCAACTGTTGCGCTATTGCTTTGAGACAATTTTAGAGGCGCGCACTTGGTTGCTCGAAGTCAATATCCACGATAAAACATTGCTGGCACTGTATCGGCGCAATGGTTTTCAGCCTTTGGCGCACATGACGTATTGGGCGATCGCTCCATCCATGCTAGCAGAATTGCAAGAGCGAGAACCCGATTTACCCAATCTGCTACCAGTCAGCAACGCCGATGCCCAACTGCTGTATCAATTAGATACCGCATCGATGCCCCCCTTGGTGCGCCAAGTATTCGACCGCCACAATACAGATTTTAAAACCAGTTTTGTTGCCGCTTTAATTGAAGGCATCCAGCAGTGGCTTTCTCAAACCGAAGTCGTCAGCGGCTACGTGTTTGAATCCCAGCGCAAAGCAGCTATCGGCTATTTTCAGATGCATCTGTCGCGCAATGGCACTAAACCCCATGTAGCCGAATTAACCGTACACCCAGCCTACACCTGGCTGTACCCCGAATTGCTCGCCCAAATGGCACGGATTACTCAAGATTTTCCCACCCAATTGTTACTCTTAACTTCTGCGGATTATCAACCAGAACGAGAAGAATATTTGCGACAAATAGGGGCAGAAGAAGTAGAACACACTCTGCTGATGTCCCGTTCGGTTTGGCACAAGCTGCGGGAGTCGAAGTCGGTATCTTTGGATATGCCTTTGTCGGAAGTTTTCCAAGGATTGCAACCGGCACAAAAACCCGTCCTCGGACGCATGTCCTGGCTGAAAACCCGCACCTTGCGCTGGCGAGGAGTGTCCAGAAAAGATTTAGTTCCAGCCCCTTCCCGCCAAGAAGCAGAGTCGGAGTCGCAATCTTTATCCGGCGTCGCCTTCAGGATAACCCGTCGCGGTTCTAGAAGTGCTGACCAAGGGTAGTGGACAGTGGACAGTGGACAGTGGACAGTGGACAGTGGACAGTGGACAGTTGACAGTGGACAGTGGACAGTTGACAGTGGACAGTGGACAGTGGACAGTGGACAGT
>CAYXCW010000136.1:16990-20423 GCA_964463555.1 uncultured bacterium | reverse complement strand
ATTGGTAATTGGTAATTGGTAATTGGTAATTGGTAATTGGTAATTGGTAATTGGTCAGTTACAAATGATTGCTAACGTTTTTCCATTACCCATTACCCATTACCGATTACCCCTTACCTATTTTATTTCTTCCAACCCCTGTTCGGCATCAATAAACCCTTGAACTCGCGTGCGATATTCCCGCAAAGTTTCATCCACCCATTGCCGCTCATTACTGTTAGCGAAGATATGCACCAACGGTTCGCCAGCATCTGGTAATACTAACACCCAATTGTCATGGTGAGGATAGTTACAAATTTTAACGCCATCTACCAGTTCCAAATTTTCTGTGGGGTGGGTTTCTACCAGGTGACGCATTAAAGCCCCTTTCACCGTCCAAGGGCAGCGCACCGTGCCAGTTTTGTGGTAAACGCGGGGCAGTTCGGTGCGAATTTGACTGAAGCGCCGCTCTTGAATCGTCAGCATTTCAATCACTTTAGCAATGCAGAACATGGCATCGAAGCCGGGGTGTAGTTGGGGGAAAATAAAGCCCATGTCTCCCGAGCCGCCCAATACTACATTGGGATAGGTTTGGGATGCTTCCATCAAAGCCGTCGGGTTAGCTTTGGTGCGAATCACCTTACCATCGTGGCGGCGGGCAATTTGTTCCACCGCCGAGGAAGCGTGGATGGGGACGACAACGGTGCCGCGCGGGTGACTGGTTAAAATTGTCTCCACCATCAACGCGGTGAGCATTTCTCCCCGAATCGGCATTCCCGTGTCATCGACTAAAATCATCTGTTCCCCGTTGGCGGACACTTGCACCCCAAAAGATGCCTTTAGCGCTTCCACCACGTGACCGAGTTGCACCAGCAATGTTTCTCTATCTGGTCCTGTGAGGGCGGTTTGATTTAAACTCGCATTCAGCACCACGGCATCGCAGCCAAATTTTGCCAGCAGTTGGGGCAGAATGGCACCGGAAACGGCGTAAACGTAGTCGATTACTACTTTAGAATTGCTGTGGTGAATTGCCTGCACGTTGAGGTGCTGCTCAAAGCTGGTGCTGTAAGTATCCATGACTTGGGAAGGATAAGCCATGTTGCCGATTTCGTGAATTTGCGCCCGCCGTAAATCTTCTTTGAAATAAGCGCTTTCAATCTTTTTCTCTTGGCTTTTAGAAATATTGATGCCCTTCGAGTCCACAAATTCAATCAAAATATGGTCGGCGCGGTCTGGGTGCAAGCGCACGTGAATGCCACCGGCTACTTTTAACGTAGGAATAACTGCGCGGGTAATCGGGATTGCCGTCGCTTCTAGGTTTTGGATGTGGACGCCGACGGACATTAACCCGGCGATTAAAGAGCGGCTGACCATGCGGGAAATGCCGCGCTGATCGCGCGAAATCGCCACCGTGGCACCAGGTTTGAGGGTCGATCCGTAAGCTGCGCCCAGTTTAACGGCGAATTCTGGCGTAATATCGATATTGGCTAACCCCGATACACCCCGCTGACCGAACAGGTTGCGTTGAGCCGTTTGACCCCAAATTAGGTTGATATTTAACGTTGCCCCGGATTCAATTTGCTTGCTAGGCCAGACGCGGACGCTGGGGGCGACGTTGGCTTCTTCTCCGACGCTGGACAGCGACCCGACGACTGCCCCTTCTAAAACGTTGGCGCGCCGGTCTACCCGCGCCCCGCGACCGATGGTGCAAGCGCGCAGGTGGGCTTCTTCGCCGATAATCGCGCCGTTCCAGATAATCGGGTGCTTGAGGTTGGCATCGGCGCCGATGGTGACGTTATCGCCGATCACCGTACCCGCTTCTACAATTGCTCTCGGTCCGATGCGGCAGTTATCGCCGATAATTACAGGTGCTTCGATGTGGGCGTTGGGGTCGATATAGGTGTTTTGACCGATCCAAATCCCGGGCGATCGCTCAGCGTAGGTAAAATCGAGTTTGACTTTGCGGTGCAGTGCATCGTACTGCGCTTCCCGGTATGCTTCCAGGTGTCCCACATCGCACCAGTAACCGCTGGCAATATACCCGTACATCGCTTCCCCTTTGTCAAGTAGCAAGGGGAACAGATCTTTAGAAAAGTCGCTTTCGGTCATCGCTGGCAGATAGTCCAGCACTTCCGGTTCCAGGATGTAAGTCCCCGTGTTCACCGTATCCGAAAAAATTTCGCTACTCGAAGGCTTTTCTAGAAAGCGGCGAATTCGCCCTTCGCTATCGGTGATTACCACGCCAAATTCAATCGGATTCGGCACGCGGGTGAGAATCAGCGTCGCTTTTGATTGCTTTTTCTGATGAAATTCAATCGCTGCGTTTAAGTCAAAATCGGTAATGCTGTCGCCGCTGATCACCAAGAAGGTAGAATCAAGCAGGTCGGCAATATTTTTGACGCAACCTGCCGTCCCTAACGGTTGGTCTTCTTCCACCGCATAGGTCATTTGCACGCCAAAATCGCTACCGTCAGAAAAATAGTCGCGCATGACGTCTGGCAGGTAGTGTAAGGTGGCAATTACTTCGGTGATGCGATGCCGTTTGAGCAGATTAATAATATGTTCTGCAATCGGTCGATTTAGGATCGGTACCATTGGTTTGGGAAGATCGCAAGTCAGCGGTCTTAGCCTCGTTCCCGAACCGCCAGCCATCAGCACTGCTCGCATAAGTCCTCCTTCGGGGGTTTGTACTCAACGCTTGGAGCGAATATTTTGCGTTCGGTCTATTTTTAGTTTCCTACGTTCCTGAAATTTAATAAATGGCGCGGCAATTGTTCATCCCCTAGAGGAATGGGATGCTTCCCGCGCGCACCAGAGGGAACCCAGTCATTGTTTAGAAAAATTTCTCTGTTTGAACCATAATACAATCTGGAGATTGGCGATCGCAGCGCCAGTTGGCGCTGCGCTTTGTTCGCTAAGCTAGATCCAGGCTGCCATAAATTGGGCGACCGTAACTGGAAACCCCTCTGGCAGTGGTGTAGCAATCGGTTGATACTTGAATGTAAATTGGGTCAATTCCTCGGAGTTGTTCAATGGGTAAGCTAATTATCTTCGTTTTATTAATCGTTTACGCGGGTGGCGTCTGGAAGTTTTGGAAGGGCTTCCAACGGACTAATTTTAGCCGCAGTTTACCGAATCGGGTGGTTTTGTCCCTATTGTGGCCTGTTTTACTCGTCGCCAATAAATCCTATCGTCAGAACTTTACCAAAGCGCTGAAGGGTTAGGCTATGAGGATTAACGAGCGAAGATCCTAGAAACCGGGTTTCTGCCTGCGATCGCTCGTTCTCCAACCGATGATTTTTCCGAGAAACCCGGTTTCTGCCTGCGATCGCTCGTTTTCAAACCAATGATTTTTCCGAGAAACCCGGTTTCTGCCTGCGATCGCTCGTTCTCCAACCGATGATTTTTCCGAGAAACCCGGTTTCTGCCTGCGATCGCTCGTTCTCCAACCGAT
>CAYXCW010000136.1:11845-16890 GCA_964463555.1 uncultured bacterium | reverse complement strand
ATGATTTTTCCGAGAAACCCGGTTTCTGCCTGCGATCGCTCGTTCTCCAACCGATGATTTTTCCGAGAAACCCGGTTTCTGCCTGCGAGCGATCGTTTTCAAACCAATGATTTTTCCTAGAAACCCGGTTTCTGTGCCTAAATCATGAATCTCAACCGTTGCATCTGGCTCATCGGTGGTACAACAGAAAGCGTTCAACTGGCAAATGCGATCGCATCTGCCCATCTTCCCTGCACGATTACCGTCACCACAGAAGCCGCGCGCGCCCTCTATCCTAACTCGCCCCTGCTGCGAGTCTGGGTAGGGCGTCTTTCACTTTCGGATGTCAAAATGTTCTTACAAGAACATTTTATCGCCGTAGTTTTGGATGCCTCCCACCCCTACGCGGTGGAAGTGTCGCGGTGCGCGATCGCTGCCTGCTCCCAGTTTAATATCCCCTATTTGCGCTACGAACGCCCTGGTTTACAGCCGGAGACGCCGCGAGAAGAAATATTTAATCCCCAATTACCAATTACCAATTACCAATTACCAATTACCATTCAATTAGATAGCTGCGAAACGCTTGTTACCGGCAATTATTTAGAAAACCAGCGAGTATTATTAACTGTCGGTTATAAATACTTACCCCTGTTTCGCGATTGGCAAGAAAAAGCAACTTTATTTGCGCGCATTTTACCATCTTTAGTATCTTTAGAAGCAGCCTTAGCAGCAGAATTTACACCGGATCGAATTATTGCCTTGCGTCCGCCAATTTCTGCCGATTTAGAAACAGCTTTATGGCGTCAGTGGCAAATTTCGATGGTAGTAACGAAAGCTTCCGGTGCGCCTGGAGGGGAAGATGTGAAGCGAAAGGTAGCGGCGGAATTAGGCGTAACCTTGATTGTAATTGACCGTCCATTGGTAGATTATCCGCAACAAACGGGTGAATTAGAGACTGCGATCGCATTTTGCCAAAAATATTTGATTTTTTGAGTTAAATAATTATTATGGAATTGGTCGCAACATTTCTCGAACTGTAATGACGCAATTAGGAAAAGCTAAAGGCGAAACAGTCCGATCGTCTGAAAGAATTATCTCATTTTGATAGCCATTTTGAGCCGGTTCGCGCAAGACGTGGAGTTGGCGATCGCTAACATCCAACACCCAATAATCTGCAATCCCAGACTGGGCGTATATTTTAGCTTTGAAATTGCGATCGCGATCTAAACTTGTATCTGCCACTTCTATAATTAAATAAACTTCTGATGGTGTAGGATGACCGTCGTCATAGTCTAGTGGGTCTACTCTAACAACTGCAATGTCTGGTTCTGGTTCAGAGTAATCATTTACCTGAATGGGAGATTGTAACCGCAGCAAAACTTGCTCTCCCAAGCGATTCCGTAGCAGTCTTTCTGTGCGAGTAATAGCAGCCTCATGGGCTGTCCCTTTTGCTGTCATTGTAATAATTTTTCCCGCTAGTAATTCAACTCGTTCATCTGGATCGAGAATACCAGCTTCCGCCATGCGGTGATATTCTTGAACGGTGAAAAGGCGCACATCTAAAAGCATAAGTGATTCCTCTGGTGATGTTTGTTAGTTTAATATTATCGTTAGTCTCTTTTCTTAACTAGAGGCTGAGCCTCTATAGTGCGTTCCAAGGCAGGAGCCTTGGAACGAGACAACGAGACAACGAGACAAATGTAGGGTGCGTTAGCGAAGCGTAACGCACCGCCACGTCTATATATAGATACTTTGTTCCGATCTTTTTTTGTTAGCTTCTTGGGAGTACTGCTATATGCCAACTCTTTATATCTTTTCTGGATTACCTGGAACCGGAAAGACAACACTCTCGCAAGCACTTGCAAAACAGATTTCCGCTGTTTATTTGCGGGTAGACACGATTGAGCAGGCAATGAGGGATTTATGCGCGCTCGATGTCCAAAGTGAAGGGTACGATCTTGCATATAGGATTGCTGCTGATAACCTGCGATTGGGCATTAGCGTTGTTGCCGATTCATGCAATCCCATTGAATTAACTAGAACCGCATGGGAAAAGGTAGCATTGCAATCTGATTCAAAGTACATTAATATCGAGATTGTCTGCTCCGATAAATCCGAACATCGCCATCGGATTGAAACCCGTTATTCGAGTATTCCAGGATTAATACTTCCAAGATGGGAAGACGTAGAAAATCGCGAATTCCAACCTTGGTCTAAAAATAGAATTGTTATTGATACTTCAGGAACATCTGAAAGGGTGTGTTTCGATCTCCTTTTGTCCAGCGTGTCAGACATGTAACAGGAATTACACACGACTAGGCTAGAAACCAGGTTTTTTCGTATATTTCTAGTTTCCTAAGTGAACGATTTGTGGCAGAAACCTAGTTTCTTTGCGTAAGACCTGATACTGTTCTTTACCATTCTCGGTACAGTTTTTCGGCATGAAACATGATTTCCTCATTCGGTAATCGAATCTTGGCTGGCTGACGCGGGTAAGAAGTTTCTATCGCTCGCGTATCCTGTTCCACGACTGTTGTAACGGCGCTTAACATCGAGCGCTGTAACAGAGGTTTAAAAATAGGTTGATTGAATTTAGCATAAACCAGCACAAATGTTTTGGTTCGCGTTTCGGTTTCTGGGTAAAGCACATGCACTTGCAAGATTTCTCCCAGTGCAAAGCGAGTCTTAAATGTGGTCAAAGTCGGAAAGGCATATTCTAGAGTTCCGGTATAAGTCTTGGGTGCGAGTAGCACAGCAGGATTGCGACGAATATCATCAAAGGTAGCATCATCCCGTTCGAGTTCCTGTACCACTTTTGCCCAGTAACCTTCTTGCTCAAATAAGGGAATGCGATTGGCTTTGATGCCAAATAGCTCTCGATGCGTGCCGTTTTGATGGTTGTAATCGTAGTTAATCAGCAAATTATTCAGAAACGTACCTTGGATGCTCTTTTCTCCCGCAACGCCCAAAAAACTCATGCCCTGACTCACCTTCTCAATCAAGTCAGGCACGGGAATTTTAGCCATTATGCCCCCATACGTCCAAATGCAATCGCCTTGGACAATAAATTCCAGAGGCATTGCTAAGGGTTGCGCTCCAACCTTGCCAGATTGATACAGGCGTCCTTGTCCGTCAAACTCCAAAGCGTGAAACGGGCAAGCAATCGTGTTGCGTTCCTGGCATATCCAACCTTGTGACAAAGGCGCCTGCATGTGCGGGCAAACGTTATCGAGGGCAAAAACTTCTCCTTGCGGATTTTGCCAGAGCGCATAATCCCGCCCATTGAGCGAAACTTTATGCGGCTGATTGATACCCAACATCGAACGGTGGGCAATTAACCAAGGTGCGCCAGGAAGGATGGTTTTCATACATTCTCCAAAGGATATATTTCAGGGCGATTGAGAATCAGTCTTAGAAACCGGGTTTCTTCGTAAATCTCTAGCTCCAAAGCCAGGATTTTTGATAGAAACCCGGTTTCTTTGCCAGGTTTCCTGGTCAGGAATCGCACAAACGATGAGCGATCGCCTACCGTTTTCCCTTCAATCTGCAACAGATCCCCCTAAATCCCCCTTAAAAAGGGGGACTTAATTAAACTTCTCCAGTCCCCCCCTTGGCAAGGGGGGTTAGGGGGGATCGGATCTGTAGCATCAAGACGGGAAAACGATCTATCTCCAGCCGTCGCGTAAAATTGTGACATAACGTTCGCGTTTACTCCCAAAATACGAGAGATTATTCATATTTGTCAAGCATGTCCGATGGTCGATTGATGACAGAATCGCAGCCTGTTCCTATGCGGCGGCAACCGAAGCAGAAGCGCAGCCAAAAAAGGGTTGAGCAGATTTTGCGAGCTGCGGCAGAGGTATTTGCAGAAGTGGGATACGAGGCCGCAACTACGCACGCGATCGCCGCCAGGGCAAAAACGGCGATTGGTTCGCTCTATCAGTTCTTTCCCGATAAACTGGCGATTTTCCATGCCCTGGAAGCCCGCCACATGGAACGGGTAACGGCGATCAACGCCGAACTATTGCAAGAAGCCGATCGGCAACGACCGTTTGCAGAGTTTATCGACCGGATGGTAGAAACTCATGCCGTCTATTTTCAAGATCCGATTCCCCGCGTAGTGTACATACAGTACTTTGCTGCGCCAGAGCTATTTAAACTGTTTGATGACAGCTTCAATGACCTATTAGTGCAACAATTGAGCGCTTTTTTGCGGCAATGGAACCCAGAATTGGAAGTGGAGAAAAGCGATCGCCTAGCCGAGACAGTCCATCAGTGTTACAACGCCCTACTGCTCAAAGCCTTGAAGGGAGAAGAGAGCAAACGGCGATCGCGCTACGAAGAGATCAAAGCCTTACTGCTGGCGTACTTGCTGCCCCATTTAGAGCCAAAGCAACCCCACCCACAAGTAATGAAAGTAATGATATGTCCTCACTGTCATTCTTCTCACCTATCAAAGAATGGGCATCGTTACGGCAAGCAACGCTATCTGTGCAAAGATTGTGGGAAGCAGTTTCTGGAACATCGAGCCACACAGGTTCACCTTTGATATCATGTCCTTAAGATTACCCATAATTACAAGCCGGGACACGGCAAGATGAACGTTATCTGTGTCGAAGATATCTCTGATGCCGTGTCCCTACGCAACAAATCTGTGCAGTTTTTTCATTATGGGCAATTCAACGGACATCATATAAAACATTCAAAGCCCCCCTTAGCAAGGGGGGTTTGGGGGGATCGGCTTGATTGCCAGCGCCAGTTGCCAATCCTTCTCAAAGCCCCCCTTGTGAAGGGGGGTTTGGGGGGCTCGGCTTGATTGCCAGCGCCAGTTGCCAATCCTTCTCAAAGCCCCCCTTAGCAAGGGGGGTTTGGGGGGATCGGCTCGATTGCCAGCGCCAGTTGCCAATCCTTCTCAAAGCCCCCCTTGCCAACGCCAGTTGCAATCCTTCTCAAAGCCCCCCTTAGCAAGGGGGGTTTGGGGGGATCGGCTTGATTGCCAACGCCAGTTGCAATCCTTCTCAAAGCCCCCCTTGTGAAGGGGGGTTTGGGGGGATCGGCTTGATTGC
>CAYXCW010000136.1:0-11745 GCA_964463555.1 uncultured bacterium | reverse complement strand
ATCCTTCTCAAAGCCCCCCTTGTGAAGGGGGGTTTGGGGGGATCGGCTTGATTGCAACTTAGGTTACTACCATGCCAAAGCCATCCCATCGGCACGGGGTTCTGATCCAGCAACAAAAACTTCCCCTTGTTTAAAAATAATTTGACCTTTCCCAAATAGCCAGGGATTTGTACTGATGCTAATTTCATGCCCTCTATCTGCAAGTTTCTGTGCAATTTCTTCAGATACTTCCGGTTCTAAAATGACCAGATTTCCAGCGATAAATTGCCATCTAGGAGCGTCTAAAGCGGCTTGGGGATTCATGGCATAATCTCCTATATTCACCACAACTTGCAAGTGTCCTTGGGGCTGCATTGGCCCTCCCATGACACCAAATGGCCCTAAAGGTCGATTGTCTTGGGTAAGAAAACCGGGGATAATTGTATGGAAAGGACGCTTAGCAGCACCAACTTGATTCGGATGACCAGATTCTAAAGTAAAACATGCGCCGCGATCGTGGAGTGCAATCCCAGTTTCAGGCACAAGAATGCCGCTACCAAAGCCTTCGTAATTAGATTGAATAAAAGAAACCATCAATTCCCCATCGGCGGCGGCTAGATAGACAGTTCCACCTTTGGGAATTCCGGGATCTGCGAGGGGAATTGCGCGATCGCCAATCAAACTTCGCCGCGAATTGGCATAGTTTTTATCCAACAAAGCAGCAACCGAAACATCCATAAAACGAGGATCGGCAACGTAGCGATGAAGATCTGCACAAGCCAGTTTCATCGCTTCGATTTGCAGGTGATAACTCTCAACCGATTCGCGGGGATATTTGCTAATATCAAACCCTTCTAAAATATTTAAAGCGATTAAAGCTGCAATTCCTTGGGTATTGGGGGGAAGTTCCCAGACAGTTAGTCCGCGATAATTAGTAGAAATTGGCTCTACCCAATCTGCTTGATGAGATTCTAAATCTGAAACTGTGAGGAAACCGCCAGTTTCCGCGGCAAAATTAGCGATTTTTTCGGCAAGTTCGCCTTTGTAGAAACTTTCGCCGCCAGAGGATGCGATCGCTCTCAAAGTTTCCCCATGCAACTTGCTTCCCCAAACTTCCCCGGCGAGGGGTGCTTTATTACCTGGAAAAAACACTTGCTTAAACGGTTCAAATTCCTTCCCAGTCAAGGGTAAGAAAACTCTTTCCGCCCGCTTCCAAGCTTGTGCGGTGACAGGAGAAACCGGAAACCCTGAATCAGCATATCGAATCGCGGGTGCAAATAACTGCTCAAAAGGTAACTTTCCCCAACGTTCCCATAAAGTGCGCCACGCAGATACCGCACCCGGTACGGTAACGGGTAACCAACCCGTTTCGGGGACTTTTTCCATCCCTGAAAATGCTTCTAGATGGAGAGATTGGGGACTTTTTCCGGAAGCATTTAAGCCGTGGAGTTTGCCATCCCAGACTAACGCGAAGGCATCCGCACCGATACCATTAGAGGTGGGTTCAACTACAGTGAGAGCGATCGCGATCGCAATAGCTGCATCGACTGCATTTCCCCCAGCTAACAGCATTTCCATCCCCGCTAAAGTCGCCAGGGGTTGACTTGTCGCCACAGCACCCCGCTTTCCCATCATCACTCGTCGTCCGGAAGGATAGGGGTAATCGGTTAAATTTCCTAGTTGCATAATAACGCAAGTTGCTAGTTATTTTTTTAGAGCTGCTAACAGCTAATGGCTAATAGCTAATGGCTAATAATATTACCAAAATATATTGCCACAATCAATTAGCCATTAGCAATGTCAGCAACCAATGATTGCCTGATTAATATCATGTCCGGTTGCATCGGTTGCGTAAGGGGAGGGCGTTCGCGCAGCGTGCCGGAGGCATTAGCATTCGGATATAAAACCTTGGGTTGATTGCAGAATTTATCGCCCGTTCTGCGAAGCAGTTCCCGAAGGGTATGCTTCGCCCCTACAAAATCTACAAACATACACAACCGATGCTAACAGACACGATATAACTCAAGTTTCTATTTACCTCATCGTAAAAATACTCTATTAGCAATTAGCAACTTGCGTTATTAAATCCTATTTGCGTTGTTTAATTGGAATCTGAATCACAAATTCTGTCCCATGACTCAAGACAGAAGTGCAGTATAATTTACCGCCGTGCTTCTGTGTGACAATTTGATAGCTAATGGATAACCCTAATCCAGTTCCCTTGCCCACCGGCTTGGTAGTAAAAAAGGGATCAAAAAGCCGCGATCGCACTTTTTCACTCATTCCCAATCCGTTGTCAGCAATGTGGATTGCCACCCAACTGCTATCAATCTGTTCTGTCCAGATCCAAATAGTACCGGGATTGGCATCAATGGCTTCATTAGAGGAACTTTGGCGCGCTTCTTCCAGCGCATCAATTGCATTGGCTAAAAGATTCATGAATACCTGATTGAGTTGACCAGGATAGCACTCAACTAAGGGTAACTGAGCATAATTTTTGATAACTTCAATCTCTGTAGCATCCGCTCTTGCCTTTAACCGATGCCGCAAAATTAGTAAAGTACTGTCGATGCCTTCATGAATATCTACAGCCTTAAATTCTGCCTCATCCAAACGAGAAAAATTGCGTAGCGACAGAACAATTTCACGAATTCGTTTAGTTCCTACTTGCATTGAATTTAAAATTTTAGCCAAATCTTCTGTAAGAAATTCGAGTTCTATCGCCGCGATCGCATCTGCAATTTCCTCCTTGGGTTTCGGGTAATGCTTCTGATAAAGTTGCAATAAGTCTAACAAGTTCTGAGTATACTCGCTGACATATTCGAGATTGCCATGAATAAAGTTGATGGGATTATTAATTTCATGGGCAACACCTGCTACTAATTGACCCAAACTAGACATTTTTTCACTCTGCACTAGATGCGATTCTGCTGCCTGCCGTTCTTGCAGCAGTTTTTGCACTCGCTCTATTAGTCGGTTTAGAGTTGTTGCTAACAACCCAACTTCATCAGTGTTGATAACAGGAACGCGCAAACTAAAATCATTTTCATGACTAATTTTTTCGGCGACAGATGTGGCAATTTTTAGCGGTTTGGAGATCGTCCGACTAATGTAACCCGCTACCAAAGCCGCAACAATTGTAGATAACAACAGACTGCCGACAAGAATCTGGATCTGTAGTTGTTCAGCCTTGGCTAGCGTAGTCTGTACTTTTTTTAACTCCTCAGCGTCTTCCTCAATGATGTTTTCTAACTCTTCCACAAAATCAAAAACATTCTTCGATACAGAAGAACTATAAATAAACTCTTCCAATACTCTACGATTTGTCGCTAAATTTGTTGGATCTAAATTTAACAAATTTATCTTTTGTGAAAGTTCATTGGGTTGCTGAGTATATTGCTGCATCCAAAGGTCATATTTTTTGAAGAACGTAGAAAAATTTTCTCCTTCTCGGTCAGATTCTTTGATTTTCTGCCCTTTGTAGCTATCATTTAACTTAGACCACAATGGATAAATTTCAGCGGCATCTTCTTGATACTCAGACAAAACTTCTGTTAGCTCTTCGGACTGTCCTAGAAATGCCAGCAATCCTTTCCGATGAGACTCAACCTCCAAAAGATTAGTTTGAAACTGAATCAATAGGCGTCCATGTTCCAATTTAGTGTCTAGCTGCAATTTAGCCTGATAGCGCAAATTATGACCGACGAGTATTCCAGAAGTCATGCCTACTGCAACAACACCCAGTGCTACTGCATTACTCAGGCTAATCTTTTGCCCGATCTTAAGCTGATATAACCATTGCCACTTTCTGCTTGCAGATTGCGGGGATAGAGATGAGGCAGTCGATGAAGCATTGGAGTTCGACCTATGAACAGGCAAATCAGGGAGTTTCATCGCTTTTAAGGCATGAAGGAAAAGATATATAGCTTTTTCAGCTATATTTCCCACGTTTATAACACAAGTCTATAAGTAGGTAAGTGTTGGGGATCGCTCTGGTGGAGAGCGATCCCCTACTTACGTAATTCGCAATCTAGAAACTGGGTTTTTCTAGCTACACTCTCCAGATAATTTTTTATACAAAGAAAGTAGAAACGTGATTTTTGCGTGTATTTGTAATTAGCAAACCAATAATTTTTTATGAAGATCGGGTTGCTTTGCGTAATTTTAGCGATCGCAAAAACGGGGAGTATATTTCAAACCCCCCGTTTTTACCGCTATTCTTTCCCAGCTTAATCTAACTCAAGTTGCTAATTATCTATCTCAGAGGGGCTAATGGCTCAATCAGTAAGAACCCTATATTAGCAATTAGCAATTAGCAATTAGCAAAGCCGAAGTTTATCACTAGCAACTTGCATTAATCTAACTGTTCTTCACCGATGTCAGACAATGCAGGCGGTTCGTGTTCTGGTGTCCGCAATTCTTCTACTAATGCTTGCACTTCTGGGGGCGGTGGCGGCGTGAAGCGGGAAACAACTAAGGTAACGATAAAGTTAAGCACCATGCCAACGGTACCAAACCCTTCGGCGGAAATCCCAAACAAAGGTTGCATTCCGCCAAACTTAACAGAAAAGATGTAAAAGCTGGTGATAACTAAACCCAGAATCATCCCAGCGATCGCACCTTCTTTATTAGTCCGCTTATCGAACACCCCCAGCACAATCGCCGGGAAAAAGCTAGCCGCCGCCAAACCAAAGGCAAGAGAAACCACCTCGGCGACAAATCCGGGGGGATTGATGCCAAAATAACCGGCAATAGCGATCGCAATCCCCACCATTACTCGCCCGATAAACAGTCTTTTCGCTTCGGAAGCATGAGGATCGATCATCCGATAATAAACATCGTGGGCTATAGAACTGGAAATCACCAACAACAGCCCCGATGCCGTTGATAAAGCAGCCGCCAATCCTCCTGCTGCAACTAATGCAATTACCCAAGGAGCGAGTTTTGCAACTTCAGGGGTGGAAAGCACCACAATATCTCGGTCAATCTTAATTTCGCTCGTTTCTTTGCTAGGCGTGAGTTGAAACTTGCCATCGCCATTTTTGTCTTCAAATGCCAACAAACCAGTTTTTTCCCACTTAGTCGCCCAGTCGAGTTGTCGCACTTCCTCAATCGTTTTGTTGTGCAAACTATCGATTAAATTGTAACGAGCAAAAGAAGCAAGGGCGGGAGCGGTAGTATAAAGAATGGCAATAAATAACAACGCCCAACCAGCCGACCATCGCGCCGCTTTCACATCTGGAACTGTATAGAATCGGACGATAATATGAGGTAACCCAGCAGTACCCACCATCAGTGCAATCGTGATAAACAGCACGTCAATCATCGGTTTATTAGCAAAGGGTTGAGTGTAGGCGGGAAAACCTAGATCGACGTGGATGTTATTCAGCTTTTCCACAATATCGCTGAAGGTGAAACTGAGTTGGGGAATTGGGTTACCTGTTAGGTGGGTGGAGATAGCGATCGCTGGAATTAAATACGCCACAATTAACACAATATATTGCGCCACCTGTGTCCAAGTAATCCCTTTCATCCCGCCCAAAATCGCGAAAAAGGCCACAATTACCATGCCAATAATTACCCCAGTGTTGATATCTACCTGGAGAAACCGGCTAAAGACAATTCCCACGCCTCGCATCTGTCCGGCGACATAAGTCATCGAAACGAAAATCGCCGCAATTACTGCCACCGATCTGGCTACGTTTGAGTAGTAGCGATCGCCGACAAAATCCGGCACGGTATACTTACCAAACTTGCGAAGATAGGGGGCGAGTAAAAGTGCCAGCAACACATAACCCCCCGTCCAACCGAGGAGAAAAATCGACCCGTCATAGCCCAAAAACGAAATAATCCCCGCCATTGAAATAAACGAAGCCGCAGACATCCAATCCGCCGCCGTAGCAGCGCCATTTGCCAGCGATGGAACCCCTTGATCGGCGACAAAGAAACCTTTCGTATCTTGTACGCGCGATCGCCATCCGATATAGATGTAAACAATGAATGAAAGAATGACTAATACAGTCGTCCAAACTTCTGCTGACATTATTAAACCTCAAAACTTGAAATTGCTAATTGCTAATTGCTAATTGCTAATAGAAATAAGAATGCTATCAAGGCTTACCAGTTAGATTCTAGAAACCGGATAAACCCAGTTTCTTTGCCTCATTCCCAGCTATATTACTCCCCTTGCCATTAGCGATTAGCCATTAGCAATTAGCAATTAGCAACTTGCGTTAATTATCCTTATTTTTCAGATATTTACGGTCAATTTTGTCCATCTGATAGGCATAGACAAAAATCAGCGCTACGAATAAGTAAATTGCGCCTTCCTGTGCAATCCAAAAACCGAGAGGAACGCTGCCCAGCTTGATATTATTCAGAGGTTGCACCAGTAAGATGCTGCATCCAAGCGAAACAAAAACCCAGATCAGCAATAAATTGCGAATCAACGCTATATTGGCTCGCCAATAAGCTTTTTTGTTGTTTTGATTCATGGTTGTTGACAGTTGACAGTTGACAGTTGACAGTTGACAGTTACGGAAATAAACCGGGTTTCTATGAAAAATCCTTTATGAAACTAATTAGCATAGAAGAAACCCGTTTTCTCCGGTTTCTCAGATAGGATTGTAAAGGAAGCAAATTAATTTTTCCTTTCCCCTTAAAAGGAGGAGGCTAACAACCCGCTTTTTTCTGGTAAATTAGTTTACCTTGGAGAGGTGATACGAGCCTTAACTCTTTAACTTTATTTAACTTCTGAATTAATATCATGTCCGGTGGTATTGTTATTCCCGTTGAAGCCGATTTGTTAAGTTATATGTTGATGGTAAAGATTATTTTAAAAAAAAATATATGACGGCAGAAATAACCCTGCCGTCTAGTTTTCAAGTGAAAAATTGTCTATTTGTTGCTGTTACTTGCCGCCATAAAAGAAGGCAATTTCTTTGTCTTTCAGCGGCGCAAAGCCAGCATCAATTAGTTTTTGGTTGAGTTCATCTTGGGGAATGTGCTTGGCACCGATGCGAACAATGCGCGATCGCATGGTATTACTCACCCCGCTGCGCTGACGCCCTGCTTCTAGCGCCATCACCTGATTGTACAGATCGAGTTTTTCTGCGGGAATTGGAGATCCGTCGAAGTCGATGCCTTTGGCGATCGCAACATCAATCGCATCTGCACCTGTAGTAGTTTGAAGATCTGGAGTCGTTTCAGAAGGCATGGCAGAACCAGAAACAATTACGAGGGATATTTTACTAAAGATTGGTAATGGGTAATCGGTAATTGGTAATTGGGATGCTCAATACCCCGTCGCTCAAATCTATATTTTGACTGATGTTTCCGTCGGTTTTGCTTTACACAATGTAACAAGTGGAAAAATGGTTAAAGAAGGCGAGGTAACCCTTGGCAGAACAATTCAAAACCGGCGACAAAGTAGAGTGGAATACCGCACAAGGCACTACAACTGGCACGGTGAAGCAAAAGCTAACATCCCCAACAGATATAAAAGGACACCATGTCGCCGCTAGCGAAGATAACCCAGAATACCTCGTAGTTAGCGACAAAACGGGCAAAGAAGCCGCCCATAAACCAGAATCGCTCAAAAAAGTCGAAAATGATTAATGGTGTTGTAGGGACGGGTTTTACCAGATCAGAAACCGGGTTTCTTTGTAGATCTCTTAACTTGCTCAAGAATTTTTCAGAGAAACAAAGGTGATTTCCACGAAAGGTATTGATCAACCCGCCCCCCGCGCCATGCCGATGCAAGTAAACACGATCTAAAACCAGTTTTTTATCCCAAGACGCCCAGCAATGAACACAATCGCGATCGCTTCTTCCCCAGCAATTACAGTACCAAAATTAGGCTTAGTCTGCATTACCGCATCGGATCAAGTACGCTACAAAGCACTCACCCGCAAGCGACTGTTGAGCTTGCAACCATCAGAACAACAACGGGTACTGCGAGAATTGTATGCAGAAAACCTCAAACGATTCAACAATGCGATCGCATTTTGCCACACCCACAACATTCGCTTATATCGCATCACCTCTGCCTTATTCCCCTTTGCCGACGATCCTTTAGGCGAGGATATTTTAAGTGAATTTACGGAACAATTGCAACAAACGGGCGATCGCGCCCAAGATCTAAGTATACGGATCGTGGTTCACCCGGATCAATTTGTGGTGTTAAGTTCGGATAAACCCGATGTCATCGACAACAGCATCAAGATTTTAGGCTTACATGCCCGTATATTTGACATGTTGGGGTTAGAGCGATCGCCAAAGGCAGTTATGGAAATACACGGAGGCAAGTCAGATCGAGCAGAAAGATTAATCGGCGTTATCCGCAATCTCCCGGATAACATCCGCACCCGTCTAGCCCTAGAAAACGACGAATACGCCTACAGCGCCGCAGAAATTCTCGAAATTTGCCGCGCCGCAGGCGTACCGATGGTATTTGACGCCCACCACCACGTAATTCACGAACATCTAGACAGTTACGAACATCCCAGCGTAGCCGAAATGCTAGCAGCAGCAAGCACAACTTGGCCCGATCCGCAATGGCAATTAGTACACATTTCTAACGGCATGGAATCTTTCAACGATCAGCGTCACAGCGATTTAATAACAGTAATGCCCAGCGCTTACCGCAACGCCCCCTGGATCGAAGTCGAAGCCAAACTTAAAGAACAAGCAATAGATAAATTGCGGAAAGAATGGCTAATTGGTAATTGGTAATTGGTAATTGGTTAAATTGTTACCCATGACCGATTATTTATTACCCATTACCCATTACCCATTACCCATTGCTAAATTGCTTGAATCCACTCGCGGATTTCGTATTCTGTCCAAATGCCGTTTTTCCAATAAGGATCGTTTTCAACCAATTGGCGCACGGTGTCTTCACTATCGGCGTCGTAGATGCCAAAGACTTTAGTTAAATCTTTAGTAGGGCCAATTGTAATTAAAACACCGGATTCTTTCTGGGCGGCAAGTCCATCTAAATGATCTTGTCGGTAAGGCGCCCTTTTTTCCAGGACATCCTCGCAATAACTTCCCCACATCACGTATTTAGTCATAGGTAATAGGTAATAGGTAATGGGTAATGGGTAATGGGTAATGGGTAATGGGTAATGGGTAAGAATTTAACCAATTACCAATTACCTATTACCTATTAGCAATTAGCTTCTAAGATTGACACTGAATTTATCAACCAATGCTTCCCGAACTTTTTGATGAACGGGTTCGATATCGGCGTCGGTGAGAGTGCGATCGCTCGCCCGATATACTATCCTAAATGCCAAACTCCGCTGTCCACTGGGCACGTTTTCGCCGCGATATTCATCGAACACTTCTACTGACTCTAATAAAGTGCCAGCAGCTTTAGAAATCGCCCGTTCAAATTCTGCCACCGACACCTGCGTCGGCGCAAAGAAGGCAATATCCCGATCCGATGTTGGGAAAGTAGAATAAGGACGAAATGCAGGCGTCAGATTTTGCTCTCCATCCAGCGAATCTAACAATACATCCAGATCGAGTTCAAACGCATAAACCGCATCTGGTAAACCTCGTTCTTGACGCAATTGGGGATGCAATTGTCCAAACGTTCCCAATCGGTTACCTTGCACCCAAAGCGACGCGGTACGTCCGGGATGCAAGCGCGGATCGCGGCGATCCGGTTGATATTCTACCGTTAAATTTACTCGCCGAAATACACTTTCCAGGACGCCCTTGGCTTCAAACCAAGACATGGGTTGTTCTCGCCCGCCCCGCGTCCAACGACCTACCGTGCGATCGCCTCCCATAATACCTGCGATCGCGTCTGCTTCCATCAAACCATCTTCATCGCGCCAGAAAATCCGCCCAATTTCAAACCCGTTCAGCGCCCCATTGCCCTGTTCCAAATTATACTGAAACGCATCGATGACTCCGGAGAGCAAATCGGTTCGCAACGCCGAGTACTCGGCAAACAAAGGATTTGCCAGGGTAATTTGTGTATCCCCACCCGGTTTAACCAGCGAGTATTGCACTAATTCGGTTAGTCCTGCCGCGCGGAAAACTTCTCGCAATTTCCGCGTCAGTTCCTGGTCAACCGAAAGATAGCCCGCTTCTGTTTCTTGCGGCAAATCATCGCAGAAATTATCGTAACCGTAAAGGCGGGCGATTTCTTCAATTAAATCGATTTCTCGTTCCAAGTCGCGATAGCGATAAGGAGGAACCGTTACCTGCCAAACTTTTTCACCTTTAGTGTCATCGATTTTACATCCTAAAGCCGTAAGAATGCGGTTAATATCTGCCGGTTGCAATTCGCCCACATCATCGCCGACGACAATTGGCCCTAAAATCTGGTTAACCCGGTCGAGGCGCAATTCGATCGAGCGACTCCAAGCCGATTGGTTAGGACGGGCATCGGCAATTTTTTGCTCAACTAGCACCCCGCCCGCCAACTCGACGAGCATCCCCAGGGCGCGACGACAAGCGACTTCCAATTCGGCAAAGTTGACACCGCGTTCGTAACGGGAAGATGCCTCAGTTCGCAATCCGACGCTGCGTGCAGAACGACGGATAGCCACGGGGTCAAATAAAGCAGCTTCTAGAACCAAGTTTTGGGTATCGGCATGGACTTCAGTTTCCTCGCCACCCATGACGCCTGCAAGGGCGACAGGCTGGTTGTTGGCTGTAATTAGGAGAGTTTGTGCTTGCAGCGTGCGAGATTGACCATCGAGGGTTTTGAGGGTTTCTCCAGAACTAGCAAAGCGGACGCCGATAGTCAGGGGTTTAGACGAGGTAGCAGCTATATTTAATAAGCGATCGCGATCGAAAGCGTGCAGCGGCTGTCCCCACTCCAACAGCACATAATTAGTCACATCGACCACATTATTAATCGGTCGCACCCCAGCCGCAGTCAGCCGCTGTTGCAACCAAGCCGGAGAAGGAGCAATCTTAACCTGTTCGATAACCGTCCCAATGTAAGCGGGACAAGCTTGCGACTCCTCAATTTTGAGCGCCAAACCAGAACCAGCCTTTTCCCCTGCGATAATTTCCGGGGCTTCTGGTAGCTTCAGGGCGGCACCAGTCAAAGCTGCTACTTCCCGCGCGATGCCCACCATACTCAAGGCATCAGCGCGGTTAGCAGTCGCAGTAATGTCTAAAATTACATCATCCAGACCCAGAAGCGGGCGGACATCGCTGCCCAGTTGTAAATCCGTCTCGAAAATATGAATGCCAGAGGATTCTTTTTCCAATCCCAACTCAGCGAGGGAGCAAATCATCCCCTCAGAAGCTACACCCCGCAACTTCGCAGGTCGAATCGTCAGATTAACATTGGGTAAGTGAGTCCCTACCGTAGCGATTGGCACGTAAATATCGGCGCGAGCATTGGCAGCGCCGCAGACAATATTCAAAGGCGTTTTTTGCCCGATATCTACTTGACAAACCCGCAGCTTATCTGCATTGGGGTGGGGCTGACACTCCAACACCTTGCCCACAACCACCCCTTGCGCCCAAGTGCGACGATCTTCAATATCTTCCACCTCAAACCCAGCCATCGTCAGCGTTGTCGCCAACTCTTGGGGCGTTGCAGTGAAATCGACCAGTTCCTTTAGCCAGTTGAGAGAGATACGCATTAACTTGCTTGCATTTTCCAATACAAACCTGATTATATTAGTTGCGCGAGCCGGAAGAGGCGGGAGAGCTGAGGGAGCTTTCTTGAGCTGAGGGAGCTGAGGGAGCTGAGGGAGCTAAGGGAGCTGAGGGAGCTGAGGGAGCTAA
>CAYXCW010000135.1:0-20584 GCA_964463555.1 uncultured bacterium | reverse complement strand
TCAACTATCAACTATCAACTATCAACTATCAACTATCAACTATCAACTGTTACCTCAGAATTCTTTTCGTTGTTTTTGCCTTACGTCCAGCAGATAGTGGAATCTCGCGGGGAATTTCTATTTTGAAAGCGGAACCTTCACCCAAAACGCTTTGAACGGTAATTTTTCCATTCATCATCTGTACCAATGACTTAATAATCGCTAGCCCCAAACCAGTACCGTAATATTTTTTAGAAAGACTTTGATCGACTTGGCGAAAAGTTTCAAAAATCCGGTCTAAATTTTCTTGAGCAATCCCAATACCGCTATCTTGAACCATAATAGCGATTTTATCCGGTGCAGGCTCAGACGCCTCAACGCGGACAAAACCAGACGAGGTAAACTTAATCGCATTAGAAATTAAGTTAACGATAATCTGGCGCAGGCGAACGCTGTCGTTGATGGCGACGGGATTATGCAAAGCGATGTTTAGGTTTAAGTCTAAATTCTTTTCTTGGGCGTGGGAACGAAATTCTTCAACCGCGTTGGTTAAAAGCGTCTCCAAGTTGACAGGTTCCGGTACGATTTCCAAGCGACCAGATTCGATTTTAGATAAATCTAAAATATCATCAATTAGGGATAGCAAATGTTTGCCATTGTCCAGAATTCGCTGCACCATATTTTCTTGCTCCAGCGTCAGCGGTTGTCCTTTAGGCTGGGTGCGCGATCGCGCCGACGAATGCAGCAACAATTGAGAAAAGCCAATCACCGCATTCATTGGAGTACGCAATTCGTGAGACATCGTCGCCAAAAACTGAGATTTCAATCGCGCCGCTTCCATCAGCTGTAAATTTTGCATCTGAATTTGCTGGCGTTGATTTTCCAGTTCGCGGTTTTGATTGGCTAAAGTTTCGTTTTGGGAGGCGAGTTTCTCTTCCCGTTGTTCTAAAGTTTTAATTAGTCGGGCGTTATTAATGGCGATCGCTGCTTGTTCTCCCACCGCTACCAGCAGGTGCCGATCTTCTTCGTCAAACGCCTCCCGATCTTCCCAATTCCCAATCCCCAGCACCCCCAAACACCCACCCTGGGGTGAATTAATCGTCACCGTACAAACCGAAGCGGGTAAATAGGCACGCAGCATAGGACATTGGGTATTAAGTATCTCCTCCTGGGTACGCGCGCTTTTAAAATCCCCTACCGTCGAAACCACTTGATTTAGCCATCCATCCTCGTCTAGCCGCAATCTGTCCGTACCAATTCCTGCGGTGACGGTTAACATCATGCAATTCTGTTTCGGAGATGCTTCGCGATCGCAATTAGGATTATTTAGCACAATAAAGCTAAACTGCGCCGCTTCAATCGCATCGGCAATCGACTGCGCCATCACTTGCAGTAGTTCTGGTAAATTAGCCAAATGCTGGTTGAGCAAATTGGAAAGCCGTTGTAGCGTCCGCAGCTGCTGTTGTTGTTCGCCTAAAATCAACACCGCCCTGCGAAGATTATCGCTCGCTTCCTGGGAATCTCGGTAAAGCCGCCCGTTGATTTGGTGGATGTTTTCCAGTTGTTCCAGTCGGCTGCGTAACTCTTCTTCTACCTGTTTCGCTGGTGTAATATCGCTGATCGCACCTGCCATCCGTACTGGCTTGCCAAAAGCATCCCTTTGTGCTTTTCCTCGCGTCATGCAGTAGCGATATTCCCCAGAACTATGGCGCAGGCGAAATTCTAAATTAAATTCAACGTTGTCACAAAGATGAGCGGTAATCGCATCCTTGAGTTTTTTTCGGTCTTCCGGATGCAGCAGGTCAAAAAATTTTTCTACAATCTGGTTAAAATCATTGCCAGACAAGCCCAATTGGGTTGCAGATTGACCAATAATTTCTTCAATCCGGTGATTCCAGTAAACTTGCTTATTGGTAATATCCCAATCCCAAATCGCATCGTTTGAGCCTTCTAAAACCAAGCGATAGCGTTCCTCGCTTTCTTTGAGTCGGTTTAGGGCGTGAGCTGCCTCTGTTTCCGCCCGATAGATGCGAATCCCATTGCTGATACTGCGGGTTAGCGTCTGGGGGCAAGCTTTGTCCACAGAAATACAATCCGATGCCCCAGCTTTCATCAGTTCTACAGCAATTTGCTCGTCTCCCTTACCCGTCAGCACGATCAAAGGCACTTTTAACCCCAGACTTCGCACTTGTCGCACCAAGGTCAAACCATCCCCATCGGGTAAGCAATAATCAAGCAAAACGCAGTCAAAGGATTGCTGCTGCAATAGAGCGATCGCCGTCTTGCTATCGGCGGCTTCTGACACTTCCACGCGCTCCTGAGCAGCGAGTAGCGCTGGCAGCACCGCTCGCCTATCGACCTCATCGTCATCAACCACCAATATTTTGAGCTTCTCTTCCATAGTTCTAAAAAAATTTATGATTTTCTTTAATATGATTTACTTATTTTTATCCAAACAGCCAAACTTAAAACAGTAAAGTTGAGTTTTTACCTTTGATGGGGTTAATTTCGGGAGAAACAGTTGTTAACTAATTGCCGATCGTGCTATTTTTAGCATTACATTAATGAAGAGTTTGCCGCCATATTACCTTGAACTGATTAAACCAACACCGAGTTACTGGAACCCTTGCTGGCTCAGCTAAAGGTTGAAGCCCCAGGAGTTGGTCGGCCTATCGGAGGCACGAGCAAACCATCATTATCAACAACTTTACCCGTTTATTTTATTTTGTTTATTTTATTTTTCCTTTATTGTGAACCGAAAATTATAGACTTTCCTCTAACCTGTGACGGTGTTTGGTTTACATCCCTGGTGAGAAACAACAGAACTAGGGGATCTGCCTATCTTCCCTTTCCAGTTCCCCCAGGAGCAGCCCGATAGCCATAGGAAATATGTCAACAGAGGGAATTCAACATGGTTGTTAGTGTTTAAAATATATCCAATGCCTATGCACCCCTCCTTCTAGCGATAGGTGTACTCGCTCTGGATAATTGATAAGTTGCTTAAACTTGAATAACCAAATACAAAAAAAGGCCATGAAAGAAATTCGCGTAGCCCTAATTGAAGATCACGACCTCACCCGGGTGGGTATCCGGACGGCGCTGCAACAGCGAGAAGAAATTCGCGTGGTAGGGGAAGCAGCTAACGGTTCAGACGGACTAAAGCTGCTGCAAGACGCCAAACCAGATATTGCCATCGTCGATATTGGACTGCCAGACATGGATGGCATCGAATTAACCAGAAGGTTAAAGGCATCGATAACCGAAGAAGAACCAGCGCCAAAAGTGTTGATTTTAACCTTACAGGACAATGAAGAATCAGTCCTGGCAGCGTTCGCCGCTGGGGCAGACTCATACTGTATGAAGGATATTAGCTTCGATCGGTTGTTAGAAGCGCTGCGCGTCACCACAGAAGGTAACGCCTGGATCGATCCAGCGATCGCGCGCATCGTCCTCAAACAAACCAGAACTGCCCCCACACCCGTCGCCGCGATCGCCGAACCCGCCGCCAGCGCCAAAAAAGTCTCGATCGAGGCCACGGAACCAGAATACACCCAAATGCTGGAGGCATACCCCTTAACCGAACGCGAGTTAGAAGTCTTGCAACTGATTGTGGAAGGCTACAGCAACGCCGCGATCGCAGACAAGCTTTACATCACCGTCGGCACGGTTAAAACCCACGTCCGTAACATTTTAAACAAACTCTGTGCCGATGACCGCACCCAAGCCGCCGTCCGCGCCCTACGTTCTGGTTTGGTCGGCTAAGTACATGTTTGAAAGCAGTAGCTTTTAATACAATGATAAAATCAAATCCAGCCCGCTTTGGCGTCCCAGAACAGGTATAAAGCCGAAGCGGGCTGGTGTTTGATCGCCACCGCATCTACTCCCCCAACTCCTGCTGAGGATGGCAAAAACCTCTCCCTTTTCTTGTGCAAACCAAGCTAGGCTATAGTAGCGTCTAATTGACACTCCCCGGTCTTTAGACACGGGGATTCTAGGTTCGTAGACTCGCCGTTAGACGACAGGTTTGCACCAATCGCCCAAGAGGGCAAATCTCCCCCAGCGTAAGTTCCCGTGTGTCCCACGGTACGTAGTCCTATTTTTAGGATATTGATTGCCGCGTTGACATCTCTGTCTTCTGCAAACCCACAATGCGGACACAGATGGGTTCTTGTAGATAGAGATTTCTTGACCTTCTTGCCGCAATTAGAACAATTTTGGCTTGTGTTGTGGGGAGGTACTGCAACGGTTACCTTCCCATATTTTTGCCCAAAATATTCTAACCATGTGCGGAAAGTGTACCAACCGGCATCACTGATAGACTTAGCTAGTTTTCGGTTACGTACCATGCCTTGGACATTTAAGTCTTCATAAGCGACCAAATCATTAGATTGGATAACGGCATACGCTAATCTCTTGCAGTATTCTTTTCGCTGCCTACTTACTCTTAAATGCTTACGCGCATACCTATTTCTAGCTTTGTGGTAGTTGTTAGATTGTCTCTTTTTGGCTTTCTTTCTGTTCTTGCTGAACTTCTTAGACTTTTTGCGGTTGGCTCTGCTTAGCTGTTTTTCCGATTGACGATAAAACTGTGGGGATGGCTCAACATTGCCTTTGTCATCAGCAATAAAGTACTTCAGCCCCAAGTCAATTCCTATCACTTGATTGGTAGGTTTTGACTCTATTTTGACATCAACTTCTATACAGAATTGGGCGTAGTAGCCATCGGCTCGTCGCACCAATCTGACGCGCTTAATTTGCTTGATGTCGTAGTAATTTAAGTCATAAGATCCCTTTAGCTTAAGGGTTCATATGCCTTTTTTGTCAGAGAAAGTGATGGCTTTACGGGTTGCAGAAAGTTTCCAGCCAGACGTTTTGTACTCGACTGAGCGACAATTCTTCTTGAACTTTGGGTAGCTTTTTTTGCCTTTAACTTTCTGCTTGCAATTGTTGTAAAACCTAGCGATCGCGCTCCAAGAACGTTCAGCCGCAGCTTGTCTCGCCATCGAGTTGAGTCCATCAGCAAAGGGAAATTCTTGGGCAATAACTGCTGAATATTTGTTCAGCGCATACTTGTCGATTTTGTCCTCTCGTTTGGCGTCTATCCAGTAGCGCAAACACTTATTTTGGATGAATTGGCTTGTACGAATGGCTTCATCTATACTTTGATATTGCTTGGGTTTTCCTTTTGCCTTGAACTCGTAAACGATCATTGATTCGACCTATCAACTACCCTTTCATTATGCTCTTTATGCTCTCAAAAGCGACATAACCGGGTGATTGAAGTCACGAAAAGTAGTGATATTGGTCACAATGTTTAGTGAGACTAAAGTCTCACGCGGTCACCCCGGTTTAAAAACGCGGGGTTTTCGCGTTAAACTCTATAACCAGCACTCAAAAGTCGAAATGCCCAGAAAAAAAGCAGATAAAATTCATATTCAACTGAATTATGCCCAAGCAAAAAACCTGCAACCCTATACTCAGCAGGTTGCACCCACTCAAACTCAGGCCAGCGGTAAATTTATTTTTGGGGTAAAAAGAAAGTTGAGGCCACCGACCTGGTTGCTGTTAAACCCTTGCTCAACCGCAGCAGGCTTTTCCAGAACGGACTATTTAGTGTAATTTTGTATACAGGGAAGCGATAAACCCTACTCGGGCTTTCCTCGCAATCCTTTAAAGTAGGATGGAGCGTTCAGCGAGTTTTCCTAATTATGACTGGGGGAGAAGGCAGCAAACTGAAATTAATGGTAGTGGATGATGAGCCTGATAACCTGGATTTGCTGTATCGCACATTTCGGCGCGATTTTCAAGTCTATAAAGCTGAAAGTGGCCCCAGCGCTTTAGAACTGCTGGACAAACAAGGCGAGATGGCAATCATTATTTCCGACCAGCGGATGCCCCAAATGAACGGGACAGAATTTTTAGGCCGGACTGTAGATCGGTTTCCGGACACAATTCGCATTCTGCTGACAGGCTATACAGATGTAGAAGATTTGGTAGACGCGATTAACTCAGGTCAGGTATTCAAATACATTACCAAGCCGTGGAATCCGGCAGAACTGAAAGCAGTCGTTCAACAAGCCGCAGAAACCTATAAAGTCCTAAAGCGGCGAACCGATGAGCTACACCGCGCCTTGCAGCGCGAAACTTTGTTTAATGCAGTAACCAGCGCTATTCGGGAATCGCTGGATTATCGCGGCATGTTACAAAGAATTGTCGAAACCATCGGTCAAACCTTTAAAGCTACAGAGTGTCGCCTGCGTCCTGTAGAAGGCGATCGCTTGCTGGAAGAAGCATTTTCCTACCAAGCAGATGATAACAAGCCCAACGGCGATGGTGAAAATGGCGACGCCCTACTGCAAGCCGCACTCAAGAGCCGTCAGACGCAAATTGACACCAGGAATGAAAACGGCAGTTATTCGGTGGAACTCATAGTGCCCCTGATCTGCAAGCAAGAATTGCTAGCCGTTCTCTGCCTATACCAACAAAGCACCAAAGCAACTTGGTCGCCCGAAGACATTACCCTGATTGAAGGCGTAGCCGAACAAGCAGCCCTAGCCGTTTCCCAAGCTAAACTCTACCAGCGCACGCAAGTGCAAGCCGAGCAAATGCGCGCCGAGTTAGAGGTAGCGCGTCAAATCCAACACAACTTACTGCGCCAGGAACTACCAGAAGTAGAAGGTGTCAGAGTCCAAGCTTGTTGCTTTCCTGCCCGGGAAGTCGGCGGCGATTTTTTTGAAGTCTACGCCCATCCCAAAGGAGATATTTGGCTGGCAGTGGGAGATGTTTCCGGTAAAGGCGTCCCAGCAGCGTTATTTATGGCAAGTGCCATATCGGTGATGCGGCGCGAACTGTCACAAGAAAACCCCCCAGAACCAAACGTCGTCATGCAGAGCCTCAACAGTGGCCTCTCAGAAGACCTAATCAGTAACAACTGCTTTATTACAATGGTTCTGGCACGCTACACCCCTGCAACTGGGCAATTAGTCTATGCCAATGCGGGTCACATCTATCCCTTAGTCTGGTCTTACCAGAATCAGGCAAGCCATACTGGTGATACTGAACCAAATTTCCTTAAGGCTAGAGGCGTCCCCTTGGGTATTTTGCCCAACTGGAAAGGAGCTGCGGGTAGTTTAGATTTAAAACCCGGTGAAGCACTTTTGTTAGCAAGTGATGGAATTACGGAGGCAACTATTACCAGTGAAATGGCAACATCAGTAGGTATTGGCGATAGCCAGTCTGGCGCCAATTTAATGCTCAAACAAGAGGGTCTGTGGGCGCTGCTGAAGCAGGAAAATAGCCCCCTTGATTTAACCCGACTCTTAGCCCGCATTCGGGGAAACAACCAAGTACAGGAAGACGACCAAACTATACTCTCGTTGGAGGTTCTTTAATCAATGCGAACGGAGCTGCATATCCCCAGCGACTTAAAGTTTTTAACAGTGGTTGAAAACTGGCTGTTGGGCTTTTTGGAAGCAGAACTACAAGAAACTGTCGATTGGCCTCGGCAGTCAAGTCGCCTGCGCTTGGCTTTGGTAGAAGCATACTCGAACGTGGTGCGTCACGCTCACAGAGATCAACCCAATCTACCAGTCCTGATTCGCTTGGAACTCAAAGAGCGAGATCTGGCTTTGGAAATTTGGGATCACGGCACCGGGTACGACTTATCCACCTATCTGCCACCCAGTCCAGAAGATAAACAGGAAAACGGCTATGGCTGGCTGATCATGCATCGCCTGATGGATCGGGTAGAATACCGCTTACAGGTCAATGGTCGCAACTGTCTCAAGTTAGAAGCCAGTTTGCCCAAGTTCACTAAGGCAGCTGCGGACAACAACAGCAAATCTGCTCCATAGAACTTAGCTAAACTTACTTAAGTCTAACTATTCAACCAAGATTAAAGCTTGGAGGGTCTACTTCCCGCTTCTGCCAAGGAGGTCGGCCTCTTCTTGTCCACGGGCATCAATTCCGCACGGGGCCGAGCCTACTCGGAAGATCAACAAAAAATTGAGGTTTGGCGAAAAAGGTTTCGCGGTTTTTGTGCCTTGGTTTTTTGTGCCTTGGTTTTCGGCAATCATTGATGGTTTCATCTGTAAGCGAGTGGAAGCAAGCGCTCAAGCAGTTTCCAGGGCTACAGCCGGGAGAGCGGATGGAATTGGCTCGAGTTGCCAACGTTTGCACCATCCACTGCATCAGCCAAAACTGTTACGCGATCGCACAACAAATCAATCAAGCCCCCGTCTGGCACCTATTCGATCGAGAAACCTTAGAAAGCCTCTTAATAACTGTCTAGATGCTGGCTTTGGTCAGTTCTTCAACATTCTTGAGCAAACTTGTGTCAAACGTGGTGTCTATTTCCAAAAAGTAGACAGTCGTAAGACTAGCCAAATTTGCCCAAGTTGCTCCGTTGAGACAGGCAAGAAGGAACTATCACAACGTACTCACGCTTGCTCAAATTGCGGTTATACAACAGACAGAGATGTCGCAGCCGCTCAAGTAGTCGCCATTAGGGGACTTGCAGCCGTAGGGCATACGGTCAAGATGCTTGCTGAGGGTAAATTCATTGGAATCCCTGTGAAGCAAGAATCCTCGCACCTTTAGGTCTAGGAGTGTCAATAGCGGCGCAGATTTAATAACTCTTGAGGAGACGCCAGCAGTTTAATCGTAGCTGAAGCGATTTCTCGTTCCGAGTTGAGTAAAAACCGCCAAGCAACGTTGACGCTAAACCAAGGCGTCTGTACTTTGCCGCTCACTTGAACCATTAGCTGCCCATCTTCCAGCAATTCGGCGATGCCTTCGCGGGGAAAAAGTTGCATTCCTGGCGCTTCCGCTTGCAGGTAGCTAGCGATCGCATCCTCTCCTACTACCGGCGCTTCAAACGGAGGATGCATCGCCCCCGCCGGGGCAAACAAGGCCGCTGTCTGCTCGAATTCTCCTGCATTCAACGTTTCAAAATAACGCAGTATCGTTGGCTCTTCAATTCCCTCGATCGAAATATTATTAGCAGCAACAACCTGATTTGTTAAAGATATCGAATCGGCAGTTTGCATCACAATTCCTCGCCAAATTTATTTGGGATCAATTATTAGTCCCTGGAAGTAACTATTGACTAAATTAAATAAAAAAGCAGGCCAAAACCTGCCCCTTAAGACGGATTCTATTTTAAATTTGACTAGAATCCCTCTCAATGCTTTCAAATAACACAGAAAAATCTTCCATGTTATATCATGTCCGGCGATATCGGTAGCATATTCATGGCTAATAGCTAATGCCTAATTGCCTTCAGAGTAGCCATTAGCAGTTACACTACCGTTGCTTAAGGACATGATATTATTTGTGATCTAGTTTGATTTAAATCAACATAATAGGGTCACGGCTGTTAAACGATCTTGGTTTTTTTAGACTCATCAAGCCGTGCCCCTACAGGGGCAAAATCTCGACTGCAAAATTAACGCTCTAGAACCGCATCAGCCAACTGAGTGTTAGCAGCAAAGGGGTTAGAAAATTGGGTTGAAGCAAAGTCTGCCGTGAAGGCCATATCTTTAAAAGAGATTCTTGATAACTACCGATCCAAATAATGGATTTCGTGAATCTCTGCTCCTTGATTTAAAGTATGATACGTTATTTTAAGAATTGCAAATAATTTTGCTCGCTATTACATCTGTGAAATTATAATATTAAACTCGGCTAAAATGCGATCTGCATCAGGTGACAAGTTCAACTGCGTGAGTTATAATTCGTCGCAACAAATTGACCCCTATGTCAATCCACCTCCAGAGCAGTCAGGTGAAGCAAAAAGCCTTAGAGTTGGGATTTCACAAAGTTGGGATTGCAGCAGTCAATCAAGCAGACGCGCAAGAGGTGCAGCGTAGTCAGGCATGGCTCGCCCTGGGTTATCATGCCGACATGGAATGGATGGCAAATCCCAAGCGGCAGGACATCCGCTTAGTGATGCCAGAAGTGCGAAATTTGGTTTGCGTCGCCCTCAATTACTACACCCCCCACCAGCGCCCCAAAGGGAGAGAATACGCCAAAATCTCCCGTTATGCTTGGGGACGGGATTACCACAAAGTCATGCACAAAAAGCTCAAGGCACTAGCTTTATGGTTAGAAGCGCAAGGGGAAGGAATAATTGGGCGCTACTATGCCGATACCGGGCCAATTAAAGATAAAGTCTGGGCAGAACAAGCTGGAATTGGTTGGATTGCCAAAAATGGTAACGTTATTACGCGGGAGTATGGTTCTTGGGTATTTTTGGGGGAAATACTCACCAATCTGGACTTAATACCCGATCGACCCCATACGCAACACTGCGGTAGCTGCACTCGTTGTATCGAGGCATGTCCTACGGGAGCGATCGCCCAACCTTATATAATCGATGCCAACCGCTGCATCGCTTACCATACAATTGAAAATCGCGCCGCACAATTGCCAGAAGCGATCGCATCGCAAATGCAAGGTTGGGTAGCTGGTTGCGATATTTGTCAAGACGTTTGTCCTTGGAATCAACGCTTTGCCAAACCCACCGATGTCGTCGAGTTTCAGCCATATCCTGGCAATATCGACCCCAAGCTGACAGAATTAGCTGAAATCTCCGATCGAGATTGGGATCGGAGATTTCGGGCATCGGCATTGCGAAGAATTAAACCCCAGATGCTGCGACGAAATGCCCGTGCTAATCTTGAGGCAAACCAAAGGGTAAAGGGTGATGGGTAATGGCTAATGGCTAATAGAAAAAATCTTCCCCAATTAGCAATTAGCAATTACCCATTACCCATTACCCATTACCCATTTAACAATGCTCAAAGCAATTATTTTTGATTTTGATGGCACAGTTGCCGATACCTTCGATACCATCGTGGAAATTTCTAATCGGTTAGCTTTAGAATTTGGCTATAAGCAAGCGGCTCCAGATGAAATTGAACAAATTAAAAACTTAAGCTCTAGAGAAATTATTAGACAGTCTGGAGTATCTATTTTTAAATTACCTTTTATTTTAAAAAGATTAAAGAATGAATTAAATAACGAGATCCATCGCTTGGCTCCATTGCCAGGGATTCGGGAAGCTTTACAAGATCTGAAAATGCAAGGCTATAGGTTAGGAATTATAACTTCTAACGATCGAGAAAATGTCACGTTATTTCTGGAAAAAAATCAGTTAAAAGAATTGTTTGAGTTTGTTTATTCAGGAGCGACTATTTTTGGGAAGAGTCGGGTGATCGATCGGTTTTTAAAGCAAAATCACTTAGCTCCGGAAGAGGTGATTTATGTGGGAGACGAAACCCGAGATATAGAAGCAGCAAAAAGAAGTAAAATTAAAATGATATCCGTGAGTTGGGGGTTTAATTCAAAAACCGTGTTAGCCAAACACAACCCAGATTTTCTCATCCATCATCCCAACCAGCTGATTCAAGTAATCGGCACCTTAAATTGATATCGCGTCCGGTAGCAAATAAAATACTGCCATTGCAGCGATGATGGAAAGCGATCGCATGGCTGCTGAATCGCAATTATACAGCAAATCAGCCCCTAAAGCAGCTAAAAATACTACCTGCTTAGGTCTTGCTCTCAGCTCTAGCCTCTCAAAGCCCACCATTCTCCTTGTGGCAAATAACTAGACCCCAGTGTCCGAGATCACCGCCAAACTTTAAATTTGGCTGATAGGATGGGAAACTAATACCCCAAGCATCTTCCGCGCCTAGAATACCTCAAAAAGTACGGTCGCTTAATCAGGGCAACACCTGCATCTCCCCCACACCAAAGCTCGCTGCCAGTGGCGATAAACCCCCACAAGGGTTTAAGGTGGAAACCAGCGTGGCACGAAAGTAAAATCCGCGCCTGCTCTGGCACAGCCATTGGCGAGGTTGCTGTGGTTGCACAACGAGTGGACGGTTTGAAACCCAAGCTACCAATCGCTGTTTAAACTTAGTAAAAAATGGTGAAAAAACAGTGGCTTCAGTCGCAGTTTAAAGATTATGATGAGCGTTTATTGGAGTCTATGGCATGGGAGACTTTCATGCAGCAGCTTTTCCCTTTTCTGCGAGCCCAAGGGGCGCAGGGAATGGAACCGTTGAAAAGCAAGCCTCGCCATGTCACACTGGGGTCGCCTGCCCTATGTTAGTCAAACCACACAGTGAGATGCCGTGACAAACTTACCGGGTCATACCCAGGCGTAGAGAGAAGATAAAGGAGTCGAGCAAAACGTCTAGGCAAAAAGCTTGGGGTTAGATAGTACAGGCGGTCGCAAAAGTATCAACCCAATCCAGAAATTGGCAGAGGAAAAAAAGCAAGCAACACCCATGTCTAGTATGCAAAACCAGTTCACAATTCACTTTTGGGGAGTTAGAGGAAGCATCCCTTGTCCGGGAACCCACACAGTGCGCTATGGCGGCAATACACCTTGTGTGGAAATGCGCGTGGGTGGTAAGCGCCTGATTTTTGATGGTGGCACCGGCCTGCGAGTTTTTGGGCAGTCCCTGCTATCCCAGATGCCGGTAGAAGCTCATATGTTCTTCACCCACTCGCACTGGGATCACATACAGGGATTTCCCTTCTTTACACCAGCCTTCATCAAGGGAAATCGCTTTCATATATACGGAGCTGTAGCGCCCAACGGCTCTACTATCCAGCAGCGCCTCCACGACCAAATGCTGCACCCCAATTTTCCGGTACCCCTAAAAATCATGGGAGCCGATCTAGAATTTTACGATATCGAGGTAGGAAAACCTCTTCAATTAGACGATATCACCATAGAAACTGCTCCTCTTAATCATCCGGGACAAGCTGTGGGTTACCGCATCAACTGGCGCGGTAAAGCAGCTGCTTATATCACCGACACAGAACATCTACCCGACCGCTTGGATGAAGAAGTTTTGTCGTTGGCTCGCAATGCAGACGCGATCATCTACGATGCCACCTACACCGATGAAGAATACAACTCGCCCAAGTCAAGCAAAGTGGGGTGGGGACATTCGACTTGGGAGGAAGCAGTCAAGGTAGCCCAGGCAGCCAAAGTGAAGAAACTGGTAATATTCCATCACGACCCGCTGCACGACGACGATTTCTTAGACCGTGTTGGAGAGCAGGTGCAACAAAAGTTTCCTAACGCAATCATGGCAAGGGAAGGACTGTCCCTGACTTTGGAGACGGAAAACATGGGGGAGTCTAAAGGGGCGGCGGAAGAGGTAAAGGGATTGTCAGTTACTTTGACGTAAAGCCCCAAGGCCAGAAGCCAGGAGCTTAAGTATATCTGTGCTACTGTAATCTCAGCACAGATATACTTAAGCTCCAAGCTGGTTGTCTGCGCCAAAATTGCCCTCATCTTTTCTGGAAGCCCCAATCAAAAAATAACCGTATTTTTAACTCGATTTATGTAAAAATGTAAAGCGTGTGGGTTACCTCATCGCTAACAACAGTTCTAACTCCAACCGCAGTTGCCCTGGGAAATTTTGACGGCGTCCACCGAGGGCATCAGCAGGTTATCACACCCGTATTGCCAAGCGCTGCCATCGAAACCGGGCGACGCGCCTCCATACCAGAGGGACAGCGGGAAATTTTCACCGATCGGGCCATAGAAGTCAATCAAATACCATCTCCAGCAGAAACAACCGGGCGTCCTTATCCGACGGTTGTGAGCTTTTATCCGCATCCGCAGGAGTTTTTTAGCGGGCAGCCTCGTGCTTTATTAACACCACCCAAAGAAAAAGCAATTGCACTAGCAAATATTGGTATAGAACAGCTAGTATTGCTGCCATTCGATCGAGAATTAGCCAATTTGACGCCCCAGCAGTTTGTGGAAGAAATTTTAGTGCGGCAACTCAAAAGCCAGCGCATCAGCGTGGGGCAGGATTTTCGCTTTGGGTGCAAGCGTACAGGTACAGCAACCGACTTGCAAGCGATCGCCGCCACCTACGGCATAGAAACAACCATTGTAGGGCTACAAATCTGTTCTGGGGAAAGGATCAGCAGTTCCTTCATTCGTACTGCCCTCACAGAAGGAGACATATCGAGGGCAAACCAACTGCTGGGGCGCTCCTACACCCTGACGGGAACAGTCGTACAAGGACAGCAGTTAGGCAGAACTATAGGATTTCCTACTGCCAACCTGCAACTGCCCCAGGAAAAGTTTTTGCCCCGCAACGGCGTCTATGCCGTACAAGTCTGGCTAGAAAATAGCGATCGCACCAGCGAACCCGGAAACATTATCCCATGCCCGATACCGGGGGTAATGAACATCGGTTGCCGTCCTACAGTTAACGGTAAAACTCCCACCGTGGAAGTTTACCTGATAGACTGGGCAGGAGATTTGTACGGACAAACCTTAACGGTAAGCCTAGAACAATACCTGCGACCCGAACAAAAATTTGCTTCCTTAGATGAACTCAAGACGCAAATACAAGCCGACTGCGACAAGGCCAGATCCGTATTAAAGTAATGGGAAATTTAAATCACCAAATCGGGAAGAATAATCCTAATCGCCAATTACCCATTACCTATTACCCATTACCCATTACCCAATCATGAAAGATCGGATCGAGCAGCTAACTCAAAACCTGGGTCGTACAATTGTTGGCAAAGCCGATGCCATCCGTTTGGTGTTGGTGGCACTGCTTTCCGGGGGACACGCCTTGCTAGAAGATGTCCCCGGCGTCGGCAAAACCTTGTTGGCAAAATCTCTGGCGCGTTCAATTGATGGCAAATTTCAACGGTTGCAATGCACCCCCGATTTATTGCCTACAGATATTACCGGGACTAATATTTGGAATCAACGCACGGGTGAATTTGTGTTTCTCCCCGGCCCGGTTTTTACTAACATATTGCTAGCGGATGAAATTAACCGCGCTACACCGCGCACTCAATCGGCTTTGCTGGAAGTGATGGAAGAAAGACAGGTAACTGTTGATGGAGTTTCGCGCCAAGTTGAGAGTCCGTTTTTTGTCATTGCTACTCAAAATCCGGTTGAATATCAAGGTACTTTTCCGCTGCCAGAAGCGCAAATGGATCGGTTCACCCTGTCTTTGAGTTTGGGTTATCCCACAGAAGCGGAAGAACTGCAAATGTTGCAACGGCTGCAAGAGGGGGTCAAGGTTGATGAATTGAAACCCTGCATTTCTTTAGAGGAAGTGCAACAGTTACAGCATTTATCTCAGCAAGTCAAGGTAGAAACACCTTTACAGCAGTATATTTTGAATCTGGTAAGGGCAACGCGCGAAGATGAAGAAATTACCTTGGGCGTGAGTCCTCGCGGTGCAGTTGCCTTGCAGCGAGCAACTCAGGCTCTAGCATTTTTGGAAGGACGGGATTATGCAATTCCCGACGATGTTAAATATTTGACACCGCATGTATTGTCCCATCGCTTGATCCCGACGGGGGGGCGGCGGGCAAAAACGATTGTAGAACGGCTGATGGGATCGGTTGCAATTCCCTAAAATGAATACACCGCAGTTTGATTTTGCAGCTTTATTTGATGCAGATTATCTTTACTTTTACGAGCCGCTGATAACAGCAGAACGAAGCGATCGCGATGTAGACTTAATCTGGCGTCTGCTTGGTTTGCAACCGGAAATGACTGTTTTGGATCTCGCCTGCGGACATGGGCGGATCGCGAACCGACTGGCAAAACGCGGTTGTCACGTAACTGGGTTGGATGCTTCCGCCTTTTTTCTCGATCTAGCGCGTCGCGAGGCCGCAGAATGGGGGGTGGAAGTAGAATATATTCAGGGGGATATGCGCTCTCTGCCCTGGATAGAACGTTTCGACTGTATCATCATCTGGTTAACTGCTTTCGGTTACTTTGAGGACGAGGATAACCGTCGGATATTAACTGAAGGCAACCGCGCCCTGAAACTCGGTGGTAAGCTAATCTTAGACTCATTTAACCGCGATTTAATGCTCAAGCAGTTTCGGCCTGAAATGGTGACCGAGCGCGATGGAAACTACGCGATTGACCGTCACCGATATGATATCTTGACAGGTCGTTCCTATAGCGAAAAAATTATCATTAAAGATGGAACGATGCGGCGGATGGAGTACTTCGTTCGCTATTTTACTTATACTGAAATTCGGGACTGGTGTTTACAAGCTGGTTTCAGCCAGGTAGAAGGATATGGAGACAATGGCGAACCATTGACAATTGATAGCCAGAGAATGGATGTTATAGCCAAAAAATAAAGGAAAATTGTTATAACCAAAGAAAGCGGTGCGGCGCGACGAGAGTGAGAAATGGGACAACTGGTGCGGTCAAAAATTCAACAAGGGTTATACAAGCGATCGCCAGTCGTTTTATTTATGCTACTGGTTCTGTGGAGCGTTGTCATTGGCTGGAGTTTAACTCTGATAACCGCTCTTCCCGGTCAAACCGAACCCGCATCAAAAAATTTTAAGTCGGTTGGGGTCGATCATACTGGTATTACTTATTACTCTCAGTTAGATGCAGCCAACCCGCCCCTACCTAATTCTGAACAAATAACCAGCGCTGCAACTGAAAATTCCATCGGCACTGTTGACGTAATCCCCAGACGCTACCAACTAGGGCAACAACTTTATCTAGAAAATTGCGCCACCTGCCATATCGGGTTACCTCCAGCAGTTTTGCCCACCCAAACTTGGCGAGATTTGCTCGAAGATTCGGAACACTACGGCAGACAGCTAAAACCTCTGGTAGATCCAGAACGCTTACTGGTGTGGGACTACCTACGAACCTTCTCCCGCCCCATCACAGAACAAGAACAAACTCCCTATCGCGTCGCGCAATCGAGATATTTTAAAGCACTACATCCTCAAATTAAACTGCCCCAGCCGGTGACAATGGCTAGTTGTATCAGCTGTCACCCCGGTACGGGACAATACGATTTTCGCACCCTTAGTTCTGAGTGGCAAAACGCTCCGTAAAGCCAATAAGGAGCTAATAAAACGGGAAAATTACTACTTTTTAGTTCGGCAATTGCTCCTATTGCTAGCAAATAGCTTTACCGCTTTATTGGGATCAAAATGATACCATGAAGGTATTGTTATCTCCTGCTATTGTTAGAGTGAACAACTTTAATGCCTGATAATTGGCAGGTAATAACCTTACGGTAAGAAAAACTATTTGCTCAAAACTAAAAATTAGCAGGTAATGGGTAATGTCAGATTTAAGATTGCAGATTTCAGATTTGAGATTAAACCAAAGCAGATTGGTAAGTTAAATCAAATCTATTTCAATCTTAAAGCTCAAATCAATCTGAAATCTGAAATTACCAATTACCAATTACCAATTACCAATTACCACTTTGAGCCACTACCATGTTAAAAGCTTTGCTGGGCGATCCAAATGCTCGTAAACTCAAAAAATATCAGCCATTAGTGACTGAAATTAATCTGCTAGAAGACGAATTTCAGAAACTTTCCGATCGAGAACTCAGGGAGAAAACATCTGAGTATAAACAAAGATTGGCAAAGGGAGAAACACTAGATGACTTGCTCCCAGAAGCCTTTGCTACAGTACGGGAAGCTGGTCGCCGCGTCTTGGGATTGAGACACTTTGACGTGCAACTTTTGGGCGGTATGGTACTGCATTCCGGTCAAATTGCGGAAATGAAAACGGGTGAAGGGAAAACCTTGGTTGCTACCCTCCCCGCTTATTTAAACGCCCTCACAGGTAAAGGCGTGCATATCATCACCGTCAACGATTATTTAGCACGTCGGGATGCGGAATGGATGGGACAAGTCCATCGCTTTTTGGGACTGAGTGTCGGACTAATCCAAAGCGGAATGGAACCCAGAGAACGGCAAAAAAACTACGCTTGCGATATTACCTACGCAACTAATAGCGAGATCGGGTTTGATTACTTGCGGGATAATATGGCAACCTCAATGGAAGAGGTGGTGCAGCGCCCCTTGAATTACTGTGTAATTGACGAAGTTGACTCAATTTTAATTGACGAAGCTCGCACGCCGCTGATTATTTCAGGTCAAGTAGAACGTCCCAGCGAAAAATACATCCGAGCATCACAAGTCGCTCTGGGACTAAATAGTGAAGAGCATTACGAGGTAGATGAAAAAGCCCGCAACGTAATTCTATCTGATGAAGGTTATGCCGAAGCTGAAAAGCTGCTAGAAGTTAACGATTTGTTCGACCCGAATGACCCTTGGGCGCACTACATTTTCAACGCGGTAAAAGCTAAAGAACTGTTCGTCAAAGATGTGAATTACATCGTCCGCAACGGCGAAATTACCATCGTGGATGAATTTACCGGACGGGTGCTGCAAGGGCGGCGTTGGAGCGATGGTTTGCACCAAGCAATTGAAGCTAAAGAACGAGTGGAAATTCAACCAGAAACTCAAACTTTGGCGACGATTACTTATCAAAACTTGTTCTTGTTGTATAACAAACTCGGCGGGATGACGGGGACGGCGAAAACCGAAGAAGCCGAATTTGAAAAGATTTACAAGTTGGAAGTAACGATTATTCCTACCAACCGTCCTACCGGGCGTCGGGATGTATCGGATGTGGTTTATAAAACCGAAATGGCGAAGTGGAAAGCTGTCGCCGAAGAGTGCGCTGAATTGCACGAAATTGGTCGCCCGATATTGGTAGGAACTACCAGCGTAGAAAAATCTGAATTGCTTTCTCGGTTATTGCGCGATCGCAATATCCCTCACAACCTGCTCAACGCTAAACCAGAAAACGTAGAACGGGAATCGGAGATTATAGCACAAGCGGGACGCAAGGGAGCAGTAACGATTGCGACAAATATGGCGGGACGCGGAACCGACATCATCTTAGGCGGTAACGCCGAATATATGGCGCGGTTAAAACTGCGGGAATACTTGCTACCCCGCATCGTCCAACAAGAAGAAGAAAGCTTTGCGGTGACGCGGGTACCAGGGGCAGAACGCGATCGCAGTGGCGGTCAAGGGTTCGCTGCTGGCAAGAAAGTCAAGACTTGGAAAGCTTCTCCCCAAATTTATCCCACGCAGCTATCTAAGGCCACCGAAGCGGCGCTGAAAGAAGCGGTAGAATTTGCGGTGCGGGAGTATGGCGAACGCAGTATGCCCGAACTGGAAGCAGAAGATAAAGTAGCGATCGCATCGGAAAAAGCGCCCACGGAAGACCAGGTAATTCAAAAGCTGCGGGACGTTTATAACCGCATTCGCGAGGAATACGAAGCTTTCACGAAAGCGGAACATAATGAAGTCGTAACATTGGGCGGATTGCACGTAATTGGCACAGAACGCCACGAATCGCGCCGAATTGATAACCAATTGCGCGGACGGGCGGGACGACAAGGCGACCCCGGATCGACCAAGTTTTTCCTCAGTTTGGAAGATAACTTACTGCGGATCTTTGGCGGCGATCGCGTCAAAAATATGATGGATGCTTTCCGCGTCGAAGAAGACATGCCAATCGAATCGGGAATGCTCACCCGTTCCTTAGAAGGGGCGCAGAAAAAGGTCGAAACCTACTACTACGACATCCGCAAACAGGTGTTTGAATACGACGAAGTGATGAACAATCAACGTCGGGCGATCTACGCCGAACGCCGCCGGGTGCTAGAAGGTCAAGACTTAAAAGAACAGGTGATTAAGTATGCTGAAAAAACGATGGATGACATCGTGGATGCATACATTAACCCCGAACTACCTTCGGAAGAATGGAAGTTACCGGAAATGGTCGGTAAGGTGAAAGAATTTGTCTATCTACTTAGCGATTTAGAACCCGAGCAACTCGAAGACTTGTCAATGGCTGAAATTAAAATGTTCTTACAAGAACAAGTCCGAATTGCTTACGACATCAAAGAAGCCCAAATCGAGCAAGTTAGCGCCGGATTGATGCGTCAAGCCGAACGGTTCTTTATCTTGCAACAAATCGATACCTTGTGGCGGGAACACTTGCAAGCAATGGATGCTTTGCGGGAGTCGGTGGGACTGCGCGGTTACGGTCAACAAGACCCCTTAATTGAATACAAGAGCGAAGGATACGAAATGTTCCTAGAAATGATGATTGCGATTCGTCGCAACGTCGTCTACTCGCTGTTCCAGTTCCAACCTCAAATTCAAGCGCCGGTGCAAGCAACATCGGAAGTTGGGTAATGGGTAATTGGTAATGGGTAATTGTCCCTGCACGGAGTAATTCCGATGCAACCGGAATTGATATTACCCATTACCAAAATCCTTGCATCCACCCATGCAAAATCTAAAATTACCAATCATACCAAATCCGGGTTAACTACCCCCGTTATTTATAAAGACCGCGCAGGCGGTCTTTGTTTGTGTAGCCGCGACTTTAGTCGTTTGGCATAAAGGGGGTAATCAAAGCCGATTTAGTATCATATCATGTCGGGTTGATTACCCATAATTAGAAGCCGGTACACGGCACGAAAAACGTTATCTGTTTCTCCGATAAATCTATGATGCCGAGTCCCTACGCAACGAATCTGTGAGGTTTTGTTATTATGGGCAATTCAACGGACATCATATTAACACAAGTTTCCACTTACAAATATTTTCGGTTTGATCCCCCCTAACCCCCCTTAAAAAGGGGGGAACCGGATTCTTAGTCCCCCTGGTTAAGGGGGATTTAGGGGGATCTAATTAAAAAGGGGGGAACCGGATTCTTAGTCCCCCT
>CAYXCW010000134.1:0-20776 GCA_964463555.1 uncultured bacterium | reverse complement strand
AACGATCCCCCCCTGCCCCCCTTGCCAAGGGGGGTGAAGAACGATCCCCCCCTGCCCCCCTTGCCAAGGGGGGTGAAGAACGATCCCCCCCTGCCCCCCTTGCCAAGGGGGGTGAAGAACGATCCCCCCCTGCTAGGGGGGGTTGTTCGTTCTTAGCCCCCCTTGTTAAGGGGGGTTGGGGGGATCTCTCGCTACTGCGAATAGGAATTTCTAGGAATTCTAGTAAGTTGAGAATATTGACGTAATCTAATTCCCACGATACGGAAAATCCGACTAATTCTGGATATCTGGGTAATGGTTCGTGGGTATCAGTAAATAAGCGGCTGACTTCCACATCAGAACGCATTGCTAACGTTGCCCACACGACTTGATAGCCTAAGCTGGTGATGCCGACGCTGTACTCGTTTGGAAAAGCAAATATAGTCGGTATCGCGTCGGCGTTAGGCTTCGCGGGGGTAAATAAAAGGCGTTCGGATGTAAAGACAGATGCGGTCACAAATAGATGAGGTAATTGGTAATTGGTAATGGGTAATTGGGAAGAATTTATTTATTACCCGCCTGCTCTAATTGTAACTAGCAATTTGAGTTATTTAGTCGCCGCATTCAGCCTGATGCGATAAATTTGTTGTTCTGGTTTTAGCTGACAAGCTGAAATCGGTTCGTTTGGCGGACAACTAGCGCCTGGGGCGGGTTCCCATTCTACGTTGAACACGGCTAAACTGTTGCCTTGACGAAATCCTCTGGCAACTTCGGTTGGGCCATCGGCTGTGTAATCTGATACTTCTGTCCAGCCTTGTTGCGCCAGCAAATCGCTTAAATTGCTGACAATATCAGAAAGCTGGTTAAAGTTGCGCCCGTCACCCGTAGCAATTAACTGACAGCCTATGCCTTGCCCTTGGTTGATGTAGTCTACAAAAGATCCCCTGGTCATCCTCACCCTGACTTTGAGCGCGTTGGTCATGGCTTGGGCTAATTGGTTGCAGGCGGCGGGGGGTAAAGGTTGATACCTGACTGCCGGGGTTTGTGCCACGACTTGGGGGAGAGTGGGGGAGGAAATGCCAGTAATGCTTGCCAAGAACAATAAACTGGGGATTGCGATCGCGCCATTAATATTAATCAATCGAGCCATAGTGAGTTCCGTTCGCTTCTTCCCAGACTACCATCCGGATAATCCCCCAGCGCCTACATACTAAAGACACAAATTTATGGTATAATGCCTATCGCTTCCTGGCTATAGACGATTGCGGGTGCGGATTGCTTCCGCTGGCAATAGCAACACGGTTGCAAATATTCGTCGTTGAACTTACCCTAAAAAAGCAAAGTTAGCTCTAATCCAAGAGCGAACAACGCCAAGCAATTTCAAAGCTATCTCGGAGTCATAGCCTAAATCAACCAACAAAAACAGCCTGTATGACTTCCAGCAGATTCAAAATATTCAAAACGTAGGTGAATTTGACTTTAAAACAACGCTTGGCTTGGTCTGTGGTGCGTGTGAGGGTCTAAGGTGACAAAATTTATCCCCAAACTCAATGATATTTCAACCCAGCTCAGCAACTCCAAAGCGGCTGAATCATCAACAACGTCGGAAACTAAGTCCCAGTCAGGCAATGGGGTAAAAACCTTTAACCAACTGGAAACTGCGATCAGAGAAAGCGATGAACTGCCTGATGATGTACCGACGTCAAGGACAAAGCCAAAAAGCAAGCTACTGGATTGGCAAAACCCGATTTATCGCAGTCGGAAGTTTTGGATCTTAACTGGACTGGGGGTGACTGTCACTGGGGGAGCGATCGCTGTCGGCGTCACCTGGTGGAATTTAGACCGCAGCTTGCCGGATCCGTTAGAAGCTCTCACTTTCGTGCGCGATGGCACGCTGACGATTAAAGCTGAGGACGGCACAATTTTGCAACAGCGGGGCGAAGCGACGCGGGAAAAATACCCGATCGAAGAAATGCCGCCCCATTTGGTACAAGCATTCGTCGCCTCGGAAGACCGCCGCTTTTACCAACATCAAGGCGTAGACTATCAAGGCATCCTCCGCGCTGTTGTCTCCAACGTGATGGCGCGTGATGTGGTAGAAGGCGGCAGCACGATCACCCAACAGCTGGCGAGGATTGTCTTCCTCTCGCAAGAACGCAGCATCTGGCGCAAACTGCGGGAAATGATGCTGGCGCAAAAAATCGAGCAAAAATTAACCAAAGAGCAGATTCTAGAACGCTATCTGAATTTGGTTTATCTGGGAGAAGGCGCCTACGGAGTCGCCGATGCCGCTTGGGTGTACTTCAGTAAAGACTTGGAAGAACTGACGCTGTCAGAAATGGCGACGCTGGTAGCAATGGCGCCCGCCCCCGGTAAATTTTCGCCCCTGGTGGATGAGAAAGCCGCCGTCGCGCGTCGCAATCTGGTGTTGCAGCGGATGGAAGAAGCTAAAATTATTACCCCCCAAGTAGCGCAAGCAACGATTGCCGAACCTCTGGAAATCGAGCCAGCACCGCCGAAACGACTGGCAACCGAAGCGCCTTATTTTACCTCCTACGTAGAGCAGGAATTGCCGCGTTTGATTCCCCCAGAAGCGGTGGAAGCAGGCGGTTTAATTGTCGAAACCAGTTTAAACCGCGAGTGGCAACAGCAAGCCGAAGAAGTAGTGGAAACAGCGATCGATCGCTACGGTAGGCGTCAGCGGTTTAAGCAGGCGGCGTTAGTCGCCATCGATCCGCGCAGCGGCGAAGTCAAGGCGATGGTGGGGGGGACAGACTTTGAAGATACCCAATTTAACCGCGTCACCCAAGCGATGCGCCAACCGGGATCTACGTTTAAAGGGTTTGTTTATACGACTGCGATCGCAGCCGGGTTCTCTCCCTTCCGCGGTTACTTAGATGCCCCGTTTAAAGTGGATGGCTATACCCCCAAAAACTACAGCGAAACTCACAGCGGTTGGATGTCGATGCGCGACGCCTTGATCAAATCGGTCAATACGGTGGCTGTGCGGACGTTAATCGATGTCGGATTTGAACCCACGATCGAAATCGCCCAGAAAATGGGAATTAAATCCGAACTGAAGCCGGTTTATTCCCTAGCACTAGGGGGTGTAGAAGTCAACCTGCTAGAGTTAACCGGCGGCTACGGCACCCTAGCAACCAAAGGAAAGCATACCGAAGTTCACGGCATTCGTCGCGTCCTCGATCAAAGAGGACAAGTCCTTTACGAAGCGAAATACCAGCCCCAAGAAGCCATAGACGAAGAAACCGCAGCGATTATGACTTGGATGTTGCGGGGTGTGGTCAATTCAGGAACGGGAAGCGCCGCGGCTTTACCAGGCAGACAAGTGGCGGGGAAAACCGGCACCTCGGACGAAGCTCGCGACCTCTGGTTTATTGGCTATATTCCCCAACTCGTGACCGGCGTTTGGTTGGGCAACGACGATAACACGCCAACTAGGGGCGCTAGCAGCACCGCCGCCCTCACCTGGGGCAAATTTATGAACAAAGCGGTGGAAGGGATGGAGGTAGAGAAATTCCCGCCGCGACCGGATAAAGTGGAAGGTCGTAAAGGGATAATTAAGGCCGAACCCGTCAGACCTGGACGGCTCTACACGATGCGAATCAAAAACGCATCGAATAATGATAGCGACACTTCTAGAAGCTCCTCCCGTCGCTGGCGCGGTTCGGATAATAACGATTCTGCTCCATCTCAAGGATTTAGACGCCGCTTGCGGGTGAGATCTGAAAATCAAACCGCCAGCAATCCTCAACCAGCTGTAGTGCGTCGTCGCAGGCGGGTTGTTGTGGCTGCGTCATCGGGTAACAGCGCGCCGGATAACTCCAGACAGTGGCGGCGACGCCGCTCGTTTGCGGCGGCGGCTCCCAGTAACCCCGTCTCGGAAGCACCCAGGCAGCGGCGACGCCGCTCGTTTGCGGCGGCGGCTCCCAGTAACCCCGTCTCGGAAGCACCCAGGCAGCGGCGACGACGCTCTGTTGCAGCTGCTGGTAACACCGTTTCGGAAGCACCCAGACAGCGGCGGCGCTCTTTTGCCTCATCCAACAGCGCGTCGGATACATCCCGTCGTCGGTCTTGGTCGGGCAGTACTTCGCGCCGTTCGTCAGGTGGACAGTCAACTGCTGGCAGCAGGCGATCGCAGAGAAATTCGGCAAGGGTCAGTACCAGGCGATCGCGCCCCGCACCTGCCCGATCTGCCGCACCTGCACCCGCAGCCCCAGCCCCAACGATCGATTTCAAGAGTCACCATTAATTAGGCCATTGGTCATAGGTCATCGGTGAGCGATCGCCGATGACCTATTACTAAGGCAGTACCTAGCATCAAACTAGGGAAAGATGCATAATTTTAATAAGTCTTTATACTCTAGAGACAGCGATCAAATTTGGAGTTGATAAATAATGTTTGTACTAATGGAAGCGGCTGCAAACGCGCCTCATTTTCCCCTGTCTTTTACCCTAGTGTATGTGGTTGGTTTTATCGCGGCTGTATCTTTAGGCTCGGTAGCCTGGTATAATTCCAAGCGCCCCCCAGGTTGGGAAGATAAAGAACGTCCCAGCATCGTGCCTGAGATTCAAAAGGAAGAAACGCCAGGTTTGGGCGAGCCTAAAAGCTAATCGGTAATGGGTAATAGGTAATAGGTAATTGCGAGTTTTTATAGACTATAACCCATCCCCAATTACCGATTACCAATTACCAATTACCAATTGCCAAACTTACTAAGCTTGACGGTTAACCCAGCGGTGGTAAAGCTTTTGAATTGCTTTTAGTACAGTCTGTTCATCTGGCTGGGTTGACGAGTTGGCTTCTTCTAGTTGCTGCAACTTCATCAACAGTTTGGCTTCTTCGTTAGCAACGTTGCCATCGCTGTAAATTAAGCCACTAATCGCTTCAATCAAGTTTTGGCAGTCTTCAGAAGTTGGGCGCGAACCTAAATATTCTTCCAACCACCGATAGCACTCATCCGGCGACACTGACCGTAATTCATACAACCAAGGTCGAATTTCCGGATCGTCGGTTAAGCCTTTTTCTTGAGCGACCCGGTCAAGATATTCTCTTTCCTCCGGCTGAATTTTGCCATCAAGCCAAGCTGCACCAATCAGAATTTTAACGAGTTTTTTAACATTTGAGTTAGATGCCATTGATTTTTTTCCTAACTCTTCCCTAACAGCTTAGTCGATCAAAAACCAGAAAAATTGAGAACAAAATAAGAATTAATTTTTTGTAACTTTTACTTACCGAAAGCAACCCGATTCCTGGTCTATTATGTTTCAATTGCATTTCAGTAGCACCATAAAGAAACCATCCATTTGATGCCGATGAGGCCAAACTTTCAGCCATCCTTCTGGGGTCGTAAAGGGTGCTAAGTTTGAATTGGGCATTGGCGATTGAATTTGCCAGTGAGGGTGGCGTTCTAGAAATGCTTGAATAATATTTTCATTTTCTACGGGGTGCAGCGTACAGGTAGAGTAGGCTAAACTACCGCCCGGTTTCACCCAAGTTGCCGATTGTGCTAAAAGTTCAGCCTGAAGCGCTGCCAATTCTGTAACGGTTTCTTTGGTATGACGCCAGCGGGCATCGGCGCGGCGGTGTAAAGTTCCCAATCCCGAACAAGGGGCATCGAGCAAAACTCGGTCGGCGATGTTGGTAAACTGAGATTGGTTGCGGCTATCGCCGGTGCAAATTTGAATTGATTTTAAGCCGAGTCGGTGGGTATTTTCTTGGAGTTTTTTCAGTCGCGAGGGAGTGCGATCGCATCCCCACACCGTCCCATTATCCCCGATCAATTCCGCGATATGAGTTGTTTTCCCTCCGGGTGCCGCACAAGCATCAATTATTACTTCCCCCGGTTGCGGATCGAGTAAATAACTTACCAATTGCGCGCTACTATCTTGAATTGACCACCAACCTTGACTAAATCCAGGCAAGTTCGCAATTGTCCCGATAGTTCCAGTTAATCTCAATCCCTGGGGCAGATGGGGAATGCGACTAACAGAAATTCCCGCGGAATGCATCGCCGCTTCTACTTCCTCAATCGAAGTTCGCAAAATATTAACCCGCAAGTCAATTGTCGGGGAAGCATTCATCCACTCGCAGAGTTGTTCTGTTTCTGCATCACCTAATTGTTCGAGCCAAACTTGTACAATCCAATCGGGAAAACTGTGTAAAATTCCCAACCTTTCGACGGGGTTTTCTGGCAACTTAAGCAGGTGTTGATTTGTGGAGTCGGCATCCTGCCTAATATATTGCCGCAATAAACCATTAACAAAACCAGTCAATCCGGAAAAGTGATTTTCTTTAGCAAGTTCGACGGTAGAATTAACCGCCGCAGAAGGAGGAATTTGGTTAAGATAGCGCAGTTGATATAAACCCAAATGTAAAATTATGCGGAGATCGCTTGGTTGTTTGCTGGCAGGTTTTTTAGCTAATTGGTCGATTAGTGCATCTAGGGTTCTTTGTCTTCTGACGCTGCCATAAACTAATTCTGTTACCAATCCTCTGTCTAGATTGCTTAAATTAGCATTTTGCAGAACTTTATCGAGGGCAACATCGGCAAATGCCCCCCGATGAACCGATCGGAGGGCAATAAATGCCAATTGCCGAGGATTTTGCTTGGTCATTATTTGCTCATGATTTGAGCGATATGCCTGGAGGCACGCTAGGCGATCGCATTTTTTTATCTCCCCCTCTCCTGGTAGGGGAGGGGTTTATTTATCACCGACCTGCTATCATCGCTTCAGGTTGCAGCAATCGTTTCGGCGGTTGTTTTAAATCCCAAACAAGGCCGAATGCAGATAGCAACAACAGCACATAATAGGTGATGTCAATTTCCCACCAGAAGAAACCTTGACGCGCCGAAAGCTGATAGCAATGATGGTTATTGTGCCATCCTTCGCCCAGGGTAATCAGCGCCAACCATAAAGAATTTTTGCTCGATTCACCAGTGTCGTAGCGCTGCGTACCGAATACGTGACACAAGGAATTGATGGAAAACGTTGTGTGATAAAGAATTGTCGTGCTGATAAAATATCCCCAAACTAAACCCATCCAACCGTGAACCAAATAGCATCCAACGGCAAGGATAATTGTTGGGATCACGTTGTATCTTTCCAGCCAGAGTAACTCTGGGTATTTTGTCAAGTCCTTGACTAATTTTGGGTTGTAGTCATCGTAGTCAAACGAGACAATCCAGCCCACATGCGACCAGTAAAAACCTTGTTTTTTGGCAGAATGAATATCTTCGTCTGTATCTGAATACTTGTGGTGATGGCGATGGTGCGATGCCCACCACAGCGGGCCGCGTTGCGCGCAGGATGTTCCTAGCACTCCAAGTATAAATTGAAACCAGCGACTTGTTTCGTAGGAACGGTGGGAGAAGTAACGATGATAGGCGCCGGTAATAGCAAATTTGCGGATCAGGAATAAAGCGACACACATCCAAATAGCCAATGGATCTACACCTGTCCAAAATGCAGCAAGGCAAGCAAGGTGAACGCCAACAAACGGCAAGGCACCAAAATTAATGGTCCAGCTTTTATACATGCGAGTAGTCTTGAAACCGAGAACGATGGCTTTACGGCGATTTGATATACCAACAATATCCTGCCCAAGTCAAGTTTTTGTTGCATATCTTAGAGGTCACCGATTTACCATCTTACAGTCCCTTGGTGTCGCTGTGTTAGGGTAAATGCACTTTCTCGCGGGAAAATTTGTCTCTGCGATCGCAAAACCCTTCTCCCACCTTACAAAACTGCGAATCTTTAAAATTATCTTGCTTTATACCTCTCCAGCGCTTTATTAACTAAATCTTTTCATTTTTATTTTTTAATTTAAAATACTTATAAATTGGCTCTTTATTTTACCATAGAAAGACAATTTCGGCGCAAGATCTCAGTTTTTGTTGAAGCCAAACCGATCGAGATCTATCTTTTACTCCAACCCCAATTGCCACAAAAAATCTTGAATTACATCTGCCTTTTGGGAGTTGCCTTGGGTTTGAAAAGTATCTCTGGCGCGTTGCAGGTTAGCGGCAGCTTCCTTTCTGCGATCGCCCCGATATAAAGCCATACCCAACTGATAGTAAGCTTCAGCATGACCGGGATTAACGCGGATAAATTCTTCCCAGGTGGCAATTTCTTTTTCTATGCCCTGTGGCAGTGGTAGTTTTTCTATTTCTGGTAGATTGCTATCTAATTTATGAAAACTTTCGAGGTATTTAGAGATGTATTCGGCAATCTTTTGCTTACCCTTTAAAATTACTGTATCGTATGGAGTTAAACGCCAATGTTCGCCAGACTTCAAGGTCAAAACAATATAGTGTTTTTGGAAATTAATAGTTTTGCCCCATTTATTCTTGGTTGAATGGTAGGTTGATTCGATTTTGACCGTTTCAATTTCGCGGATTGGTTGTGCAATAACTCCGGTTCTGAAGATTGTATTTCGTTGTTTTAAAGTCATCAAACTGCGTTTTTGATCAAAACTACATGTCAAGCATTCGGTAGACAATAAAAGAATACCTGCCCCAAACAACCAAAATAATAAACCCCCGCTCAATCCATATAATCGACCATCTTCGCTAACTTGCAAAGATTTGGCGCTAGGGTTGGCAATAAAAGTGTTGATTTGAGAAACAATTAGGTGTTTGTTACCCTTAATTAAAGTAGAATAAAAGGGAATATCGCCAGCTTCTGTTAAGAGGAAAAGTCTATAGCTTTTACTTCTACCACTGTGACTAGCTCTAACTTCGGCTCCTTGCAAAAAATCAAGCCGAATTTTTCGCACTTCGGAACCACGTAACCCAGATTGCCTAAATTCGCAACTACCCCGTTCTGGCAACTGGCGCTGGCAATTTAGAGTGGTTATAGACGAATTAAACAGAATGAAAAATGCTCCACTTAAGCCACAAGCTAAAATGGGTATCCATCCTTGCGGGGGTGCATCGCAGATAGTAAGCTTGTTTGCGGTTTGCTTTCTGAAGATTTCCATAGTTATGATAGAGGGAAGTAATATATAGATTCAGTTTAATTCAGTCAGTTTCCGCACGTGCGATCGCGCAGAACACAATATTTTATTAAGTAATTTGAACCGCGTCTTCGCGGTAGCGAATTAGGAAACGAAGGAAGAGGAAGAGAGATGCGATCGCTTCTTATAATCTTGCAATTAATTCCAGCTAGCTATTGGGATACCGCTGTTTGTAACACCTTTATGCCTAACGACTGAAGTCGCGCCTACACAAACAAAGACCGCCTGCGCGGTCTATAATAATAAGGGGGGTTGTTAACTCGGATTTGGTATCATTGCTCAAGCAGTCGCCTCACTTGTGCTAAAGCTTCTTCCCCTCGAATTGGTTGGATACTAACGTTTCTGACTTCATCTCGCCGTTTTTTTGCCTCAGTTACCCAAGCTGTTTTAATAGCTGGATCGGTATCAAATTCCAGGCTTTCTACTAACTTTTCTGCCAGCAGCGCTCTTAATGCACTCGGTAAAGATAGGGCTGCCTGTGTCAATTGCTCAATGGATAGCATAGGCACACTTGATTTTTAATCTCTGAATCTAGTTTACCTGCGATCGCACGCGCTTGCGGCTGAGGCGATCGCCAGATTGGCTACGCCACACCATACTGGGTGAACTGCCGTTTATACGGAGCTTGCAACCCTAATACAATATCCTCTCTAGGTACGCCCATTTCAACTAATTCCTCAGCAATCCGAATATCGGTTGTATTGCGCTGAATCCAAATCTTTCCATCTTTGATATCCAAGTGCATTACACAGTTATAAATGCGATCCCAGCCCTCCCAGCCAATATCTAAAATCTGGTAATGGTCACGCTCAGTATCAAATAATAACTGGACTTCAATATCGTTTTCGGATGATGAATAGCTACTGTATTTAATCAGTAGCTTTTGAATATATTGACGATATTGTTCTATTTTTGCCATTGCACAATTACCTCATTGGTTGGGTCATAAATAATCAGTTTTATTTGGTACTCTTGCACTGATGCTTCCGGCAATTCGCGACTAAAAAGAGAGCGATAGGTTTCTATCGGAACTGCTAGATACAGTGTTCGATCTGGTTCGCTGCGCCGCAATGCCAATCTATAATTTAGGAACTGCCCTAAAGCTGCATGGTAATCAAATAGTTCCGACTCACCCAAAAAGCTTTTAATTTCAACGGCGATCTTTTCACCTGCTTTTTCTGCTGCCAATATTTTCTCCGCAGCCAGATCGATTAATACTTTATCTTTACCAAACTTCACAATCAGCGGATCGGCTGTAATAATCCACTGCTCTTTCTCAAGAGCATTTTTGACCGCATCGTGAAAAGTATCTTTGGCAGACACAGACAAACTCCACACCCAGCATATCAATGATATCGATTGCTTTGACAAGTGGGATAATTAAGATTTTGAAGCGCTCCAGGCGCAGAGGAGATGCGATCGCTCTGGTTTGTAGTCGCGCTTAAGCGCTAAAATGTGCGGTTGAAGGCAAGTACTTTTCGTCGTTTTCTCCTCTGCTAACACATATCTAAAGGATTTGGTGAATACTCTCAACAACTTGTTCAATAAAGTTAACTGCATCATTGACTAGGATTTCATCAATGTACCAGCGACTTCCTATCCCAAAAGTAGGATCTATATCGGCCTCATGAGCAATTTTGTTTCTCCGATCAACTATTGCGCTGAGTTGCTGCTTAACATCTTTTGCTGGCTTGCCAATTTTAGTGGCAACTTCATCCCATAATTTCTTATCTGAAATCAGCCTAATTGCATCAGCTATTTTATCTGGTTGCTGAAAGCTTTGATATGAAAGCCGTTCTCGAACTTCATCTTCTAACCAAGAAGCATTATTAAGCCTATTCAAAATACTATTCGATATAACTGGAAGCAAAGCTGAAACCACATAGGACTGTTGCAAAAATGAAGATCCTTGATTTTGTTGAATTTCATTTTCTAACCAAGTGGCAATATCTATCGCTATTAACCGTTCCTGCCGTGCAGCACCCAATGAAACTTGAAAACGAGAAAATGCTGATTGAGAACTGTTGGGTGGAGGATTAGGTTCAGAACGTTGACCTCGATGAATTTCTAGCATCCCTAGCGTTACAACTTCATGGACATAGTAATCCAAAGCACTCACAGCTAGAACTAGAGCTGCTCTCAAAAGATCGGACAAATCTAGGGCAGGAGTGGATTGAGCTTTTACTGAGTTATGAATAGAAATCAGGTCTCGGACACGAACAATGCTTGTTCGGAATTGGTCAAGCGCTGACTGCATAGGCGGCAGAGGTTAATCCGATAATCTTATCTGCCAGATCGGCAAACGTTTTTTGAAACTCTGCTTGCTTTGCCTGATTCTTTTTCAGCACTACTCCTGTTTGTCTTAATTGCTGAGGAGTCAAATCGTAAATAGGAGTCCGATGCTCCTGAGAGAGTGCAATGAGGCTGTTAAAGTTTGAAATCTTCGTTAGACAAAAACTTCTGTCAACTCCTTGTTCGGAATAGACTTGCTCAGGTAACATCATGTTATTTTGACGCATAATTGGAACAAGCTTAGAGGAAACGTCTTGCTCGATTTTTTGAATCCACTTCTCAAAAGCAGCAGTTTCTTTACCACGAATTATCCTAAAGTTTTGAACAATAATCCCTAGAAAGCGCAGTTTAACTTGAGGGAACGGATATGTAGCATCTTTCAAAATTTGAAGTGAACTTGCTGCCTTTGCCCATGCATACCATTTTGGCAACACTTTAGCTAAGGAGCCAATTGCCATCACCGAAAAAAAATCTGCCGTGGTAGGCACTATGAAAAAGTCGCTAATCATCAGTAAATTCTGATTGATTGCGCCCAAACTCGGACTCATATCAATCAAAATGTAATCTGCATTGAACTTGTTGGCAGTTTTTTCCAGCAAATCCGCAATAGATCCTGGTAAATTTTTCAGAGACTGAATGGAACCACTTAGCTCTTGAGCAATACCTAGAGTCACTTCATATTCTGAAAATCCAACATGACCTGGCAATAAAAATAATCCATCTCTCCCTTCAATAGGAATACAGTCAACAGCTTCAATGGCTTTTGGCTGGAATTCAAAAGCTGGCGCTAAACCTGTTTTAATATTTGAACCTGTATCGTATATTGCTTCTATTCTTGCTTCGTCTAAAACCATACGACTTAGGTTACATTGTGGGTCAGTATCCACAAGAATAACCCTTTTACCTTTTGCGGCAAGCATCCAACCCAGATTGAATGTAGTTGTAGTCTTGCTAATTCCACTGTTGTGATTGAATAGAGCAATTTTTTGAACCATTGAACTCACAGCCTCTTATGCTTTTAAAACTTTGCACCTGCTGGCTATATACACTGCAATTGGGAAAATATTGGCTTTCAGCTTTCAACACTGAAGTCTTTTGGGGATTGTGGATAAATCTATAGTAGCTTGCGCTACAAGACTCCGATGAGAACCAGAAATTCGTTTGACTTCCCACCCGATGCGTAATAAGGCGGCAAGGACGCGCTTTGCTTTTGTGCTAGACCATTGACTCATGCTGCGGCAAAGGAAACGCTAACTAGATCTGGGGTCACTTCTCCATGTTCAAGTTTATCTGCAAGAACTCGCAGCGTTAATGCTTGGACTCTGGCTACGGCTTCTTCCCGCGTCTCCCCATAAGCTAGCACTCCCGGCATCCCAAGCACTTCAGCCAAGAAGCGTCCATCTTCTTCTTGTTCAATCTCTATCGTGAAGTTCATAGCTGCTAATCTATTTTGAGAGAGGCTGTTTCTGGATAAAAGAACTAATTTAATGACTTCAGTTCATTCTACCAATCACAAAAAGGCGAAAGCCCTTAAACCCTCCAGCCGTCGCCCTGCTAAGGAACTTTGCAGCGAGTGCGGACTGTGCGATACATACTATATTCATTATGTCAAGGAAGCTTGTGCTTTTCTTAACCAACAAATTGCGGAACTGGAAGAACAAATTCACGGGCGCGATCGCAATCTAGATAACCCCGATGAATGGTATTTCGGCGTCAGTCAAGACATGATGGCGGCGCGGAAAATTCAACCCATCGAAGGCGCGCAGTGGACTGGTATTGTCAGTACCATTGCCATTGAAATGCTCAATCGCGGCATGGTAGAAGGCGTTGTCTGCGTCCAAAATACCAAGGAAGACCGCTTTCAACCTAAACCCGTCATCGCTCGCACTCCAGAGGAAATCCTAGCGGCGCGGGTGAATAAGCCAACTCTCTCGCCCAATCTTTCGGTTTTGGAACAAATCGAGCAATCTGGGATGAAGCGGTTGTTAGTAATTGGCGTGGGTTGTCAAATTCAGGCATTGCGCGCAGTAGAGAAAGAATTGGGTTTGGAAAAGCTCTACGTTCTCGGTACGCCTTGTGTAGATAATGTTACCCGCGCCGGTCTGCAAAAATTCTTAGATACTACTAGCCGTTCTCCAGAAACGGTGGTGTATTACGAGTTTATGCAAGATTTTCAGGTTCACTTTAAGCACGAAGACGGTTCGATTGAAAAAGTGCCGTTTTTTGGCCTCAATACTAAAGAATTGAAGGATGTATTTGCTCCTTCTTGCATGAGTTGTTTTGATTATGTCAATTCTTTGGCAGATTTAGTTGTCGGCTACATGGGCGCGCCCTTTGGTTGGCAGTGGATTGTAGTCAGAAACGATCGCGGGCAAGAAATGCTCGATTTGGTGCAAGATCAGATCGAAACTCAGCCGGTGATGTCTGCGGGCGATCGCAAAAATGCCGTGCAGCAAAGTATACCTGCCTACGACAAAGGCGTTACGCTGCCGATGTGGGCGGCTAAATTAATGGGCGTAGTCATCGAAAAAATTGGCCCAAAAGGTCTGGAATATGCCCGTTTTTCGATTGATTCCCACTTCACCCGCAACTATTTATATGTGAAGCGGAATCATCCAGAAAAATTAGATGCCCACGTACCAGAATATGCCAAACGGATTGTTGGGCAATATAAATTGCCGGAGCGGTAATTGGCGATCCCCCCAACCCCCCTTCCCAAGGGGGGCTTTTGAGGATGGAATGCGATTCTACTGCCATTAAATAAGGCAAATATTTGCGTGCCCCTTCCCAAGGGGGGCTTTTGAGCATGGAATGCGATCGCATCTTCTTCCCAAGGGGGGCTTTTGAGCATGGAATGCGATCGCATCTTCTTCTAAAAGCCTGCGTAGGCAGGCTTTGTTTGTGTAGCCGCGACTTTAGTCGTTTGGCATCGATTATCAAATGAATCGCTCCAATTTGCTGCCACAATTGGAACAGAAATTCGATTAAAGTTGCAAAAAAAGCGCGATCGCAACAGATTTTTCCCCCTAGTGTGCAGCCTTGAAACTGGCATGAAGCCCAACACCCCCTCCTCGATTCTGGGATAGGTTGGAATTGAGAACGCCTGTACCCAGAATTGGAGGAGGGCTGTTATATGTTGGTGCATATTTTACGTCGATTTAAAGGCCGTGCTTGGCTAGTTTTATTAACAGCTTTGAGCGCTACACCCGTTCTCGCCCAAACTGCTAATTTTGCTTCTTTAACGCTTTCCCAAGGGTTTTCGCCTGCGGATGGAGTAGTATCGGGTTTTACTGGGGGTTCTTACTCTCTGGCGGCTATTGCTAATAGCGATCGCCAAAACAACCGCTGCATCGGTTTCGCTTCCCCCACACCCGACCATATCATGGTCTTAGAGCGAGATTTTCCCAAACTAACCGTACAAGTCAATACCGGCGGTTCAGATACTACATTATTAATCAGAGGCCCCGGTAATGAAAATACCATCCGCTGCGGCGACGATACCGGCAGCAATAAAGATGCCAGCATCTCTGACACCAGCTGGAAAGCAGGTAGATACAGCATCTGGGTAGGAACCTTTGAAGAAGGAGTCCGCCGCGACTACAGTCTTTCAGTTGAACAAAAGTAGGGGCGGCTAATGGCTAATGGCTAATGGCTAATGGTTAATGGCTAATGGCTAATGGCTAGCTTGCCGAAGCCTCCCAAACTTTTAGGAAAGCGATCGCAAGAATTTCTAACCAATTACCTATTACCAATGACCAATTACCAGTGAATGCACTTAAAACGCTAAAATCGGGAATGGCATGTTACGCAAAACTTGGTGACCGCTCGTGCTAACTTCCCTCATAGCTGATTTTCGCATAATCTTCGATCGCGACCCGGCTGCTCGCAATTGGCTAGAAGTTTTATTTTGCTACCCCGGTTTGCAAGCTTTGGTGTTGCATCGTTTTGCTCACTGGCTTTACGTACTGGGAATTCCTTTTATCCCGCGTTTCATTTCTCACATCGGTCGTTTTTTAACCGGGATTGAAATTCACCCCGGTGCGGTAATTGGTAAGGGTGTTTTTATCGACCACGGCATGGGCGTCGTGATTGGCGAAACTGCTATTGTAGGCGACTATACCCTAATTTACCAAGGCGTCACCCTCGGCGGGACGGGCAAGCAATCCGGCAAGCGCCACCCAACTGTAGGGGAAAATGTGGTAGTTGGAGCCGGTGCTAAAGTCTTGGGAAATCTTTTAATTGGCAATAACGTTCGCATTGGTGCAGGTTCGGTGGTACTGCGCGACGTGCCTTCAGATTGCACTGTCGTAGGCGTTCCAGGTAGGATTGTTTATCGTTCTGGCGTGCGGGTGAATCCCCTAGAACACGGCAGTTTGCCAGATTCGGAAGCGGAAGTAATTCGCGCCTTGGTAGACAGAATTGAGATGTTGGAACAACAAATGCAACAAATCCAACAACCTCAACCAGTGCCGGTGCTGCAACCTGTTTTAGCAGGTAAGCAAGAATTATTTATCGCTCAAAGCGATTCTGCTAAAGAACCCCAAAGCGACGAATCCATCCCCCCTAGATGTCGCATCCAAGATAAAGCCATTCAGCAATTCTTAGATGGCGCAGGGATTTAAGAATTTGAGATTTTAGATTTCAGATTTTAGATTTGAGAAAAAACATAAAATCTGGAATTGACTGAAAGATTTAGTACTTATAGAAACCGGGTTTCTTTTTGCGATCGCTTCCAAACCAAAAATGTTTCAAAGAAACCCGGTTTTAGGGCGTCAGCCCTGAGATGAGAAACCGGGTTTCTGGGTGCGATCGCTTCCATTGCCAAAATTTTTCATCCAAACCCAGTTTCTTTGGGTAATACCAAATCCGGGTTTAATACCCCCTTTATTTTACAGACCGCGTAGGCGGTCTTTGTTTGTGTAGGCGCGACTTCAGTCGTCAGCCACAAAAGGGGTAATCGAAGCGGATTTAGTATAATATCATGTCTAGTGGTATCGGTGGCCTCTGCCGGGGCGGGTTTATTTAACCTTTGCGCTGGTGGCAAATATCCCTCGTAAAACCCGCCCCTACTATATAAAACCTTTGCTAGCGGACATGATATAATTCCTAAGATTAATCTGTTTTAGACTCAAGATTTATTTAAATCTAAAATCTAAAATCTAAAACCTGAAATATTGTCAGGGATTAATTTCTTGCTTCAACCAAACACCAGCACTATCTAGTCGGTAAAGCCATCGATTTTGCGGTTCGCCTCGCAATTCTAAATGGTCTACCTCGACTGGATCTAATAATAATAGGCAAAAATTTAGTAACGGTTCGGTTGGATGGGGCGGCTTTGGCTCAAAAGCTTCTGAATTAGCTCTATTTTCCCCTGGATGAGGCCATGCAAATTGAAGCCTCGCGGCGTCGGAAAGTTCTTGCCAAGCAGATTGGCGGGCTTGCTGGAGGGCTGTATCTGCATAATTTTCCCGCACTAGGATTAACTGACCGGCGAGGCGAAATTGCTCCCGCGTTTTGGGAAAGTACCAGCAAGCTTCTCCCCAAGATCGATAATCTATTTGGTCGGCTTTTTGGCTGCGGGAGTCGGTGACAAATTTTAGCCGATTCGTATCCTCTAGAAAGTCCCGGAAAACGATTGTACGGTTCGCAGGGCGTCCATCTGCCCGAACTGTAGCCAGTTGCAGGTAGCGGGCGTAGACAAGGCTGCGATTGCGATGGAGGGCGCGAGAGAGAGGCGATCGCCAAGGGGCTAAAGTCATTGTCAGCAGGCTTTCAGGTGGGCAGGAGAGCAATTAGCCATTAGCTACAAATAGAGCAAATTTCAGAGTTTTTCAACCTTTGACGCTAGATCTGGGATCGCTTAAACTACTAAATCTGTGTCTGTGCCAAAAAAATAAGGCTTGGTGATATGGTTCGAGAGCTAGAGCGGGTGCTAAATACTAATCCATTTCCGGAAACGGCGCCAGTGGCGAATCCGGTGTTTTTTAGAACGTACAGCCGTCGGACGGCTTCTGGGCGCGAGAGTTGGGAGGAGGTGTGCGATCGCACTCTACGCGGATTGGTACGCTTGGGCAAGCTCACACCCCAGGAAGCTGACATTATAGACCAGATGCAGCGTCAAATTAAATCTTTGCCTTCCGGTCGCTGGCTGTGGGTGGGCGGTACAGACTGGATTGAAAAACCAGAAAATTTTTCCGGGGGCTATAACTGCACCAGCACCAATGTCGTCGATTGGCGTGCCTTTGGCTTGATGATGGATTTGGCAATGATGGGCTGCGGTACAGGAGCCGTTCTCGAACCTAAATATATCAATCAATTGCCAGCTATTCGGAATCATTTAAATGTAATTTTACAAAGCGAAATTGGCTCGACTGCACCAGAATTACGCCGGGAAGAAACCGAAGTTAAGACTGAAGGAAATCAAGTTTATATCCGGGTAGGGGACAGCCGTCAGGGTTGGGTCAAATCTTATCAAACCCTGCTCGAATTATCCACAGATGAACAATTTACAGGGGAAGTTGAAGTCGTCGTTGATTTGAGCGATGTTCGTCCTGCCGGAGAAGCACTTAAAGGCTTTGGCGGTGTAGCAAATCCTGTGAAGTTGTCAGAACTTTATGCCCGTGGCGCGGCTATTTTAAATCAAGCCATCGGGCGGCAATTAAATTCAGTCGAATGCTGTTTGTTAATTGATGAAGCAGCAGTCGTTGTCGTTGCCGGAAATGTGCGTCGTTCAGCTGGCATTAGACAAGGATTAAGTGACGATCGTTTATTTGCAGGTGCGAAGGCAAACCTTTGGCAACAAGATGAAAATGGCAACTGGAGAATCGATCCAGAAAGAGATGCCCTTCGCATGGCAAATCACTCTCGCGTTTTTCATCACAAGCCAACGCTGGAAGAATGTATAGATGCTGTTCGTTTGCAGTATTACAGCGGCGAGGGTGCAATTCAATGGGCTGGTGAAGCGATCGCTAGATCAAATTGCGATATTTTTAGCAGTTCTGAAGTTAAAGCTGATTTTATCAAAGCCTATGCTACTGGAAACGGTCAAAAATGGCTGCAAGAGCGTTTTCCTCAAATGCCTACTAGCGAATTAGAACATCGTTTGGCTCGATACGGTTTAAACCCTTGTGTTACTGCTGATACATGGATTCATACAGAAGAAGGGGCGCGGCAAGTTAAAGATTTGATTGCTAAGCAGTTAGGTGTGTACGTCAATGGAGAATTATTTAGTACAACAACTGATGGATTCTGGTTTACAGGAGTAAAACCTGTCTTTAAATTAGTGACTGAAGAGGGTTATGAATTGCGCTTAACTAGCAATCACAAGCTACTCAAAGTGACAGCTCAGACACAAGACAAGCAATACTCAGAATGGGTTGAATTAAAAGAATTGGAAAAGGGCGATCGCATTTTGGTTCATAACCATCGTGGAGTACAACCTTGGGATAGTTTTGGTACGTTTGAAGAAGGTTGGTTGCTGGGGAGTTTAGTTGCAGATGGAAGTCTGGCAGCAACGCAATCAGGAGAAACAGCCTATCTGCGATATTGGGAAGGCTCTCAAGATCAAATGGGAAGATATGCTGTTAAGCTACTAAAAAATGCTGTTGGTTTTTCTAGCCATACTGAATCTGGATGTTACCATCAACAGCTAAAACACCGAGTTATCAACTCATCAAAATTAGCTAGCTTGGCAGCAGACTACGGCATTACTAGAGAAAACAAAATACCAACGGCAAAGATTGAACAAGCCAGCTATGAGTTTACCCGTGGTTTTTTGCGGGGCTTATTTGATGCTGACGGCAGCGTTCAAGGTTCTCAACAAAAAGGTGTTAGCATTAGACTGTCGCAAAGCAATCTTGAAACTTTGAAGATTGTTCAAAGAATGCTAGCGCGATTGGGTATTATTTCAACAATTTATCAAGATCGCCGCCCTGAATGCCACCGTCTACTTCCTGATAGTAATCGTCAACCTGCATTATATTTTTGCCAAGCTCAGCATGAATTGGTTATCTCCAACGATAATATTTATTATTATCAAGAGATAATAGGATTTCAGGAACCGCAAAAAGCTGCTCGATTAAAAGAATTATTGAGCGGGTACAAACAAAATTTAAACCGCGAGCGATTTGCAGTCAAAATCCAAGAAATCCTGCCGGATGGAATTGAGGCAGTTTATGATTGTACGGTACCAGGAGTTTCTAGATTTGATGCTAATGGGATTGTTGCCCACAACTGTGGAGAGATAATTGGTTCTAATTTCCACTGTAACCTCTCAGAGGTACATCTCAATCAAATTGACCCCAATAACTATCAAGAACAAGAGAAAGCGTTTGCCGCAGGAGCATTATCTGTAGCGGTTTTGCTCAATCATCAATTTGTTGAGCCGCGCTACCACTATAGCCGCGAATTAGACCCAATTGTTGGGGTATCTTTTACAGGGTTATTTGACTTTTTTGTCAAGGCTTTTGGGGTAGATTGGTTGCGGTGGTGGGAAGAAGGTCGTCCCGCAACCGCACAGGGATTAGAATTTAAACGGCGCGAAGAAGAATATCTCAACCGTTGGCGAGATATCGTGCATCAGGTGGTGTGGGATTATTGCGATCGCCACCACATAAAACGCCCCAATCGCTGTACAACCGTGCAACCTTCGGGGACAAAATCTTTACTCACAGGTGCATCTCCAGGATGGCATCCTCCCAAAGCACAGCGTTTTATTCGTCGCGTCACTTTCCGGAAAAATGACCCCGTAGCGCTCGCTTGCATCGAATACGGATATAACGTCGTTCCATCTCAATCTGATAAAGATGAAAATGGCAATCTGTTAAACGATCCGTTCGATCCAAGGTGTACCGAATGGCTGGTAGAAATTCCGGTTTCTGTACCTTGGGCAGATTTACCGGGTGCCGATGAAATTGAAATTAGCAAGTTTTCAGCTTTGGCACAAATGGACTTTTACATGCAAGTCCAAAAATTCTATACTCGTCACAACACTTCGGCGACTGTAGAATTACGAGAAAACGAAATAGAGGCTTTAGGTACTCGAATTTACGAAGCCATCAAGGACGATGAAGGCTACATTTCAGCCGCACTTCTGGCACGGTTTGACGATCTGCAAACCTTCCCGCGGTTGCCATTTGAACCTATCGATAAACAAACCTACGAACGATTAACGCGAGAAGTTAAAACTCGCCGCAAAACCGATGACTTTTTCGCCGCATTGAGTCGCTATGACTTAGGCGAAATGCCAGAAGCAGGCCCAGCAGGTTGCGATTCTGATAAGTGTCTCATGCCTGACCAACCTTCTTAACTATCTGGAGGCAGCAGCCCACCGTTTCTCGTTCCCAGGTTGAACCTGGGAACGAGATCAAAAGCCCCCCTTGGCAAGGGGGGTTGGGGGGATCGACACCTACCGAAAAAGCCCCCCTTGGCAAGGGGGGTTGGGGGGATCGACACCTACCGAAAAAGCCC
>CAYXCW010000133.1:0-20834 GCA_964463555.1 uncultured bacterium | reverse complement strand
AATTCCCCATCCGCCTGTGCGGTGGGGATGGTGTGCCGTGGATAAATTAGGGGTATGCGCTAAGGCGCACGCTTCGCGAACGACACCCCTAATTTATCCAATCTCCCACCAGATTGATTTTGGATATACTTTTTGACCGTTTCCAGAGTCGCTCCACCGCAAGAAACAATACACTTGGAGTCATGCCACAGCTTAGCCTTTCCCCAATAGTGCTTATCAATTTCCGGTTTATACTTCTCTCTAAGAATCCTGCTACTAGCAGACTTAAGGGAAGCAATTAAATCGGAAATATTATTGTCTGGATGTAGATCGATGAGTAGATGAACGTGGTCAGCTTCACCGTTGCAGTCAGATAGCTTTGACTTGTTCGCACTTAACACTCGCTCAAATACTTGCTTCATATCCTCAATCATTTGTTGCGTCAGCACTTTCCGCCTATATTTGGTCACAAATACAATATGCAGGTGGATCGAAAAAACGACGTGAGAGCCACTGCGTAGTTTAGTCATACAACCTTCTTGCCATGCTTGAAAAACGTGATATAGTAATTTTAATCTAAACGCTGACTGAACCAACTCAGGAGGGCAAGCGGGCAGTGGCAAAAAGAAGGCAGACATTTCGACTGTACCCCAGCAAACAGCAAGAAAATAAGCTGTTTGATGCACGGAGAAATCACGCCTATTTGTACAATGCCTGCATCGCTCATCGTCGCTATGAGTGGAGAGCCGCTCAAAAAACTGTTACTTATTTTGAGCAACAAAATTGTTTACCTGCATTCAAAAAAGAATGGGTTGAGTTTGCTTGTTTACATTCACAAGCACTGCAAGCTACGGTTAAGCGCGTCGATTTGGCTTATGGTGCATTCTTTCAAGGATTGAGAAAGAAGCCTAAATTTAAGTCAATTCGCGACTACTCCGGCTGGAGTTACCCAGCGAAATCTGGCTGGAAGGTCAATAGTAACGGCAAGCACGGAAGCATTACTTTGAACGATCTAGGCATCACGGTTAGGATGCGCGGTCAATCGAAACAATGGGGCATTCCTAGCACCTTGACTATTGTTTACAAGCCGGGTACTAATCAATGGTTTGCATCTTTTACTGTTGAAATTTCAACACCAGAAACTAAGTTTGGTTCGGATTCGGATTTGAATTACGAATCAATTGTGTGTTTTGATTTAGGGACAGAAACAGCGCTAACTCTTTATGATGGGAAAGATTTCGCCAAGCTAGAGAATCCGCGCTTTACTCAGCGCGGAGAGCAGTTAATTAAGCGAAAGTCTTTATCTTTTAGGCGCAAGCGCGCACCTAGTCGGAAAAAGAAAGTTAAGGCTTCAAAACGTTGGAGGAAGACGAGAAAACTCTTATCTAGACTGCAAAGAAAGATAGCTAATCAACGTAAGGATTGGCAGCATAAGGTGACATCAGAGATTGCTAGTCGTTATGACATCGGAGTCACCGAACAGTTGAATACCAAATCCATGACGCACAAAGCGAAAAAAGGCAGCAAACGCAAAAAGCAGAAAGCCGGACTCAATAAGTCAATTCTTTCTGTTGGTTTCGGTACGCTGAATAAAATGATGGCGTACAAGATCGAACAGAAGGGTGGCTTGATGCTGATACTGCCGACAAAACAAATAAAACCATCACAGCGCTGCCCTAACTGTGGAGTAGTCCATAAAGATTGGGCAGATTTATCAAATCGCTATCATGTTTGTGGTGATTGCGGATTTGAAATTCCTCGCGCTCGAGGTTCTGTGATGGTTTTATATAATGTTGTGACTAATGCACAACCGGGGCTAGGAACTCGCCTCGTAGACTGTGGATGTCTAGGCTCTACTAATTCGACCAGTAAGCGCAAGCATACTGGCTCGATGCGGCAACTTGGGCAGAGGAAACGTCGAAAGCCTAGCCGTTCTTCGGATGAGGGAACAGAAACCCCGTCCGTCTATACGGCGGGGTAGTTCATCTGCAAGTTGGTGCGATCGCGCGCTTCTAAAATAAACATGCGGGTAACCGCACCCTGGGCAATTGCAAAAGCCATCTGGGATTGGTTATAGTATGCCCAAGGAGCTAATAAAGACGGTCGAGTTTTCCCGCTCGGTGACGATCGCAGGATTGGACGCGCTGATTTTCTCCTTACCAGCCTTTTGTGAGGCCATATTGGTAAAAATTGTCGCAGGGTTTGAGGTAGGGTATAAATACGCTTGGGAAAGCGGTTGGTGGAAGGCGAAAATTGTAAAACTGGCGATCGCTGGCAATCCCTCGCCACTGGTCAATAGCTTGAAGGGCACGCATCAACACATCTGGCAATCTATCATCCGCTGCAAAAGTTTTTATGGCAAGCTTGAGGCCGTCAACCGCTAAACTCTTCACCAACATAGATTCTGGCAGTGTTGTGGCCTTACACTCCCTGTGGAGTGAGCAACAGTATCCTAGAAAACAGGAGCGTATCAAGGGCGAGAGGTATTGATGGACATCGAACAGGCGTATAAAAAATGCACTGAGCGGCTGATGTGGGCGTGCGATCGCTTACAAGCTAAGGTAGAGCCAAGCGAATTGGCTCCGATTACCGATTTAATCGTTCAACCCATGACCGGGCCTTGGCGATTTTTTCACACCCCACAGCACATTTTCAAGGTCGGCGGGACAGAAGATGCGATTGAAGTCCTAGCTGCCTTGTTTCACGATCTGGTATACGTGCAAGTCGATTGCAGCATTAATTTTCAGCTGAGTTATTACATAACTCCTTATACAAAAGAAGTTAAAGGACAGCTGGTAATTCGCGAACCTTCTGACTTGCCTGCCGATCCGATGTTCGATATCGTAGCATCGGTCTTTGGCTTTGTTCCGGGCCAAGTGCTGCAACCGTTTGCCGGACAAAACGAATTTTTGAGTGCGGTGGTAGCAGTCAAAGTGCTGGAGCGATTTTTGCAGCCAGAACATCTGATTCAAATTGTCGCTGGCATCGAAGCCACGATTCCCTTCCGCTCCAGCTCAGAAGATGGTTTAACGGTGAGCGATCGCCTGTTTCAACGCTTGCAATTAACCGCTGAGAAATTTAACCTCAACCTGAGCGAAGAAGAACTGTTTGAAGCTGTTAAAAAAGCCGTGCGCGTCAGCAACCGCGATGTCGCCAGTTTCGCCCATCCCAATCCTGCCCATTTTTTAGCTAATACCTGGAATTTATTACCCGAAACCAATCACAATTTGATTAATTGTTCTTATACGGTGCGCGATTACCGCATAGCCTTGCAAAAGATGGAAGGCTTTATGAATTTCCTCCGCCCTGATGTGATTTTCCGTCAGTATAGAAACGAACCAAGCGATCGCGAGTTCCAATTGTGGGATAGCACGGCGAGAAAAAACTTGGAAATTGCCAAGCTATATTTGGGAAGCAAACTCGTAGCGATCGCTTTCATCGAAGCCCTGTCTTCCAGTATCGGCCCGGATGTTCCCCTGGTAATTATGATGGGAAACATGCCCGATGGTAATTGCGATAGCCCCCGGTTGGAAAATTTTATTCCCGCTGTAGCAAATGCCTATCTGCCCAAAAATGAGCTGGAACGGGAAGTGATGAATTTATTAGAAAAAGGACGCGCTAAGAGTGCCAAGTACGATCTGGAACATTCTCCTTTAGCGACGTTTATGGTTAAATCGATGGGATTTGAAGAAATGCGCTGTCAGTGCAATCGCGCCAAAGCATTTTTCAAAGAAGAAATAACGGCGGAAGATTTTATTTCCGAGTTCGATCCGACAGTCGCCAAAGTTCTGATCGATGGAGTTGTCAAGCTGTTTGAGAGTCACAAAAACGCCATCAGCAGCATGTCGTGGCTGAAAAATCGTCTGTTGTGGGAGAGTTGCGTTAACTCGTCTACTTCCGACTCATCAGCCAATAAGTAATCATTTCTCCCTGACCTTTAACCGCGATCGCACCTCTTTCTACGAATAAATACTGATGTCGCAACCGTTGGTAAGTATCATTGGTTACTTGAATTTTTCCGGGTTCTCCCTGAGACTCCATGCGAGAAGCGAGATTGACAGCATTTCCCCAGACATCGTAAGCAAATTTTTTGGTGCCAATGACAGCGCCGACTACTGGGCCGCCGGTGTTGATACCGATCCGTAGCGCCAGAGGTTCGCCATTGGGCCAGGTGAAACGAGCGATCGCTTGCTGCATATCGAGCGCCATTTCAGCGATCGCTTCAGCATGATCTTCTCGCACCACGGGAATCCCTCCTGCCAAAAAATAAGAATCCCCAATCGTTCTAATTTTTTCCACTCCATGTTGCTGCGCTAGGGCATCAAAGCTAGAAAACACCAAGTTTAATAAATCGACCACATCCCCAGGGGGCATGGGGCTGGACATAGGAGTAAAGCGGACAATATCGGCAAACAGAAACGTCGCCTGCTCAAATAGCATCGGCGTCGCCTTTTGTGTTTGTTTCAACTCTTCAACTATGGCTTTCGGCAAAATATTTAATAACAAATTCTCCGATTTTTGTTGCTCTTTCCTTAAGGCATTTTGCAACGCTTGAATCTGCAATTGATTGGCAACGCGGGCTAAAACCTCTTCATCATGAAACGGTTTTGTGATATAATCCACTCCGCCAACGTTGAAAGCTTTAACTTTATCCCAAACTTCATCCAGAGCGCTGATAAAAATTACTGGAATATTCTTAGTTTGCTCGTCGGATTTCAGATGTTGGCAAACTTCGTAGCCGTTCATCTGCGGCATATTGATATCGAGTAAAATCAAATCTGGCGGATCGGTTTTAACCGACATCAATGCCATCTGTCCGTTGCGGGCTTTACCCACTTCATATCCGCGATCGCTGAGTATCTTTGCCAACAGGCGGATATTGTCTGGTATGTCATCAACGATGAGAATATTTTCTAGCATTTTGGGATTTCAGATTTCAGATGTGAATGATTTATCGTTAGAGGCTAGGGGAAGAAGGGGTTAGAGTTGCCGATTGGTTGCTACGGTAGAATGCATTAGCGATAGCATAACGCACCTTTACAGCATATCGAGTGATGCTGCATCAGCGCTGGTGGTGAAAGCTGCCCCTCAACCTCGAATAGAGATGGCTGCTATGTTTTTAGAACTAAGGCAGGTTGTTTAGCTGCAAGGGTTTTGATTAAATCTATGACTTTGTCGAACAGAAAATCATTAGCCCAATTGGTTAAGGTTTTGGCGAGAGGGGCGTGGATTTTAGGAATTTCTTCGCATAGTTGAATAATTTCGCGATCGCGGCATTTGAGCGCTGCTTTATTCAGTTTTTCTACCCATTCAACCGGCATTTGGGATAAGTGAAAATCAAGCGATCGCTGAGCATCATTTAATTCATATTCGTTCGCCTCATTTTTATCCTGAATTGCCGACTCTTCATAGAGATATTTCACCCCTAAATGCTTGGCAATTTTTTTCAAAAGTACCTCTTGACGGAAAGGCTTGCTGATAACTTCATCGCATCCCGCTGATAAGATAGCTTTTCGCTCTTCCTCAAACGCGCTAGCAGTTAAGGCAATAATTGTTGTTTTCTTACCTTTGGCATGAGCTTTAATCTTTTTGGTGGCTTCATACCCATTCATCACCGGCATATGCATATCCATAAAAATTAGCTGCGGTGAGAAACTCGACCACAGCTTCAATCCTTGTAGACCATTTTCGGCTTCGCGGACAACAAAGCCCAGCGATGTCAGCAGCCTCACCAACAGCAAACGGCTTTCCCAGCTATCATCAACCACCAAAATGCGACATTGTGGCTGCTGCGGTGCTAAAGCGATCGCTTTACGAGTTTCTTGAGGCGGAGAAATATTAGCTATTTGAGTTACTTTAACCAAGATATCAAAGCTAAAAGTTGAACCCTCACCAGGACTACTTTTAACTTGAATTTCTCCCCCCATCATTTGCACGTATTTTTGGCTAATTGCTAAACCTAACCCCGTTCCCTGCCCCGATTTTCGCCCGGTTTCTGTTTGTCCAAAGGCAGCAAATAATTGCTCTATTTCTGCCGGTAACATGCCAAATCCCGTGTCTTCTATTTCAAACAATAATTGATAATTGTTTTTGGCATCACCCTCATTCCCTGGCTCCGCCTGGGAATGCAATGACCGATGACCCATTACCCGTAAAGTCACGCTACCTTTTTCGGTAAACTTGATCGCATTTCCTACCAGATTAATCAAAACTTGACGTAACTTCCGCTCGTCGGTTTGCAAGTATTGAGGTACGTCTGATGCCCGTTCAAAAATTAGCTGTAAGTTTTTGGATGAGGCTTTCAGTCGCAGCATCTCGTGCAGATTATCCAGCAAGCGGTACAAGTCAAAACTCGTCTCGTAAAATGTAGTTCTGCAAGCTTCTATTTTGGACATTTCCAGAACATCGTTGATTAATTCCAACAGATGCTCGCCAGCGCTATTAATAATACCCAAATATTGCTGCTGTTCTGCCGATAAAGATGAGCTGCGTTTCAACACTTGGCTAAAGCCGAGAATGGCATTGAGAGGCGTTCGCAGTTCGTGACTCATGTTAGCTAAAAATTCACTTTTAGCTTGGTTAGCAGCATCAGCGGATTCTTTTGCTAGGGCAAATAGCTGGGATTTAGCCAGCAGTAAAACTTGCATATCCAGTAACCGCCATTGGCTATTTTCCCCAGCAATCACTATCGGTTCGTAGGCTACGGATGCAGGACGCTGCAACGCGATTTCAACTGCTTTGTCGATGGGGCAGTTGGCGCTCAAGATCAGGCACTTGGCGAGGCGGATTTCTACATCTGAAATTGCCTTAAATTCGGCGCCGATCATGTTTAACATCACCTCGATCGGGCGTTTGAGAAAAAGCTCTGAGCCATAGGGACGACTGAGCCATTCAAAAAATCTTGCCCTCGAGATCATGCCTACTATTTTATTACCACTGGAAGTAATCATGATCCCTGGTAATTCTGGCTGCCGCTGGAGCGATGTTGCTACCACTTGCCCAACGGTTTTTAAGTCTACTTTACACTCATGGCTAGGCAGATCTGCCAGGGTTGAGTTAAGCGTAAGATTATCTAATTTTTCCACGATTCCAATTCAGACTTTTTGGCTAGGGTGTACTCAACATTATTTGGTTGATGCGTTTCCCTGACCTGGCCCTCAGTGCAAATACTGAAGTATTAATACTGATGCCGCATCCGTGGTTCGGAAGGATTGTTTCTATCATAATTCATTCTCTAAGGAATTTCTAGGTTTTCGATATATTACATCTAAAATAAATATATATAATATTTATTTAACTAACAGTTAATTTATACTTAACAATAGCCTTAACAAATTTTAACGATTAATTGATGCTGTAAAGGAGAGAATAAATTTAAGATACCGATCTTGACCGGGTCATAAATAGGGCTAATGGCTAATAGCGAGCTTGATATCTCTGCCAGTCTTGTCTTAGCAACCTAAAAGTCAGGGCAGTGCCGGTGCGAACTGTCGCTAAACAGGATATTAACGACTGACCTCACTTTATCCGAGTTACGGGAGAAAAGATAAATCAACTTTCCCCAGGCTGGAAATACCATTTTGCCTATAAACGTCAGTTAAATACAAATTAAGCGATTAATCGCTTACATATTTATGAACTTTGTGGTGCATCTGACGAAAACGAGATTTGGAGCCAGTAAAGTGCGAGAGGGTTTGATGGATAGCGCCCAGGCACATCAACAATGTTTAGAGAAGCTGATCTGGGCAATGGGTCGCCTAGAGGTAGAAGTTGATTTGACGCAACTTTACACCATTGCCGAGCTGATAGTACAACCAATGACGGGTTACTGGCGATATTTTCACACGCCGCAACACGTGATTGACGTTGGGGGAAATGAAGATGGGATTGAAGTTTTGGCGGCTTTGTTTCACGATTTGGTGTACGTGCAGGTAGATTGCAGCATTAACTTTAACCTGAGTTATTACATTACGCCGTTCATCAAGCAAGAAAGGGAACAGCTAATAATTCGCGAACCAAATCGGTTAGCTGTCGATCCGACTTTTGAGATGCTAGCCTGTGTATTCGGGTTTCATCCAGGGCAGGTGCTAGATCCGTTTGAGGGAGAAAACGAATTTTTGAGTGCGCTGGTAGCAACAAAAGTATTAGAGCCATTTTTCTCCCTGCCTCGACTGATGGAGATTGCGGCGTGTATTGAAGCGACGATTCCGTTTCGGGAAAAGTCAAAAGAGGGAGTAACGGCAAGCGATCGCCTTTACCAACGCTTGCTGTTAACCAATCGTCGGTTTAAGTTGGGTTTGAGCGAACCAGCGATCGCGCAAGTCGTCAAGCGCGCCCAGCGCGTTGCCAATCGGGATGTTAGCGGTTTTGCTCATCCGAGTTCGGCGTATTTTTTAGCGAATACTTGGAACTTATTACCGGAAACCAATCATAACTTTATCAGCCGTTCTTACACGGTGCGCGAGTACCGAGTAGCGCTGCAAAAGATGGAAAGCTTCATGAATTGGATCAAACCGGAAGCGATTTTTAATCAATTTCGGGGAGAACCAGACGACCTCAGCTATTCGCGGTTGGAGAATGGTGCCAGGAGAAATATCGAAATTGCGCGGCTGTATATGGGCAGCAAACTGGTAGCGATCGCGCTGATAGAATCTCTTGCTTTTAGCTTGGGGTTTGATGTTTCCCTAGCCACCCTGATGGGAGAATTGCCTTATCAAGATTATAGAGGCGTGCGCTTAGAAACTTTTCTGCCTAAGTTGCTCGATGCCTATCACCCCAAAAACGATCTGGAATCGGAAGTCTTGGATTTATTAGAAAACGGACGAGCCAAGAGCGCAACTGCTGATTTAAAAGATTCACCTTTGGCGGCTTTTATGGTAAAATCTCTTGGATTTGAAGAAATTCAAAATCAATCTGCGAGGGCGAAAGACTTTTTTAAAGGCAATCTTTCTGCGGTTGATTTTATTTCTGGCTTTGATGGGGCTGTAACGCGACCTGTGGTAGATGCACTGTTAAAGTTATTTGAAAATCGCAAATCTGCTCTCAACCGTTATTATCACGGGATTATTTCTGATGTAAAACCCAGATCCCAGACCAATTCTGAGGCAGAGATACCCCAATCAACTCATGCACCCGCTCTAGATACAACGCCGCCGTTTTATCATCAGGATTAACCTGCAATACGCGCTGAAAACATGCTTGTGCAGCCGTAAATTCTTGATGGCGATAATGTTTTAAACCCCGTTCAAAATTAGGCAGAGTTTGCCACTTTAAATCCCGGACTAAATCGGTTTCGGCATCCAAAACTTCATAGATAGAAATTGGTTCTTCTCTACCTTTAACGATTACCTTGTCCAGAAAGCGGATTTGGTATTGCTCTGGGTGACTTAAATGATTCAAGACATTTTGAGAAATTACCAAAGAAACGCCGTAAAACTTGGTCAAGCTTTCTAACCTGGACGCCAAGTTAACTTCATCAGAAAAAGCATCTCCTTGCATCCGGGCTAATTCTCCTACAATTCCCACCATCATGTGACCGAAATTTATTCCTACTCCGACTTGGATGGGTGGATATCCACTGGCGAGGCGCTGGAGATTGTATTGTTGCACTTGTTGCAATTTAGCAATACCCGCTTTGACTGCATCATCAGCACCATTAGGAAACACAGCCATCATGCCATCGCCCAAGTATTTCACAATCAAGCCGTTATGCTCTCTAATTTTGGGACTTACCTGGCGCATATAAGCATTGACAAAATCAAAATTTTCTTGGGGCGTCATGCTTTCCGAAAGCGCAGTAAACGAGCGAATATCGCTAAACATTACCGCCATTTCTTTGCTGACGTGATTGCCTAAATTAACATCAACGATGCTTTCTTTTTGCAGAAATTCTAGAAAAGTATGGGGAAAAAAGCGCCCATAGGCATGGTTAGTTTTTGATAGTTGGATGTGAAACTTAATCCGCGTGAGGAGTTCGTCCCTGGAAAAAGGTTTAGTTAAATAATCATTGGCTCCGAATTCAAACCCCGTTACCAAGTCTGATATTTGATTTTTAGCCGTCAACATCACGATCGGTAACTCGTGTGGCGGGTATTTTTGCCGCAGTTTGGCGCATACTTGATAACCCGACATCCGAGGCATCATAATATCGAGAACGATTAAGTCAACTGCTTGCCCGTTTTGCAGGATAGATAGGGCTTGTTCTCCATTTGCAGCTTGAATTACCTGGTATCCTTCTAAGGAAAGGTGATTGTTTAAAACTTGCAGATTGATTGGGTCATCATCAACAATTAGAATTCTAAATTTTTCCGAATGGGGCTGGTAATGGGTAATGGGTGATGGGTAATGGGTAATGGGTGAATAGGAGGATATTTGGTTTGATTGGCGATATAAATTCGGGTTAATACATGGTATTTTCTCCTTGTTTACCATCTGGGAATCTAAATCGGTATGAGATTTTCCAGTCTGTAGGGGAACTAGACAGTGCGCCCCAAGATAGGGAGGTAAGAGGGTGCAATCCGTGGAGGTGCAACCAGGTGTATCGGTACTCAGTTTTTGAGATGAAACGGGCAAGGTAAAAGTGAAGCGGGAACCGATGCCAAGTGCAGATTCAACCCATATTTTACCGCCGTGCAATTCTACCAGCTGCTTGGTGAGGGCTAAACCCAATCCCGTGCCGCCGTATTGACGGACAATTGAACCATCGCCTTGTTCAAACGGATCGAAGATGCGTTCGATGCGATCGCTTGCAATCCCAATGCCAGTATCAGAAACTGTAATGGCGATTTGTTTGGGTAATTGGTAATTGGTAATTGCTAATTGGTCATAGGGAGAAGCGTTAGCCATGAGGGGAGGATTTCCATCTTTCCCATTACCCATTACCAAAGCTGCTGAAACTTCTATCTTACCTGCGTCGGTAAACTTAATTGCATTGCCGATCAGATTATAAAGAATCTGTTGCAAGCGGTTTTCATCCGCATAAACCAGGGGTAAGTCAGCAGGAACCGCGTTGATAAATTGCAAGTTTTTGTTAACCGCTAAAGCTTGACTGAGAGTCAGAACAACCTGAACAATTCCTTGCACTTCCACGCTGCGAACTTGCAAATCTAGTTTTTGCTGTTTCAGTTTGGAAAAGTCGAGGATATCGTTAACTAATTGGCTGAGTCGGCGGGCGCTACCAGCAATCATCAGCAAATTTTGCCGCTGTATTTCTGATAGAGAACCCGTCGCACCGTCTAACATCGATTCAGCGATACCGATGATGCCATTCAGAGGCGTTCGCAATTCGTGGGAAGTGTTGGCTAAAAATTCATCTTTGACTTTGTCCAGGCGCTGTAATTGGGCATTTTGGGCTTCTAGGGTAGAAAAAGATGCTCGCAATTGACCTGCCATGACGCTGAAAGATTTAGCAAGTTGTCCAATTTCGTCGGTGCGATTGAGATTAACTGTTTGTTCCCATTTTCCTTTGGCAATTGCTTTAGCTGATGCGTTCAAATTCACAATCGGTTTGACAATCCAGCGGGCTGTCAAAATACAAATAACGGTTGAGACAATTAAAGCCACAATACACAGCAAAATCGTGGTGCGATTGTTGGCATTAATTTGTGCCATTAAATCCAATTCAGAAATATCGCCGATCTCGCCGTGCAAGCGACTGGTAAGAGCTTGAACGGCTTTTTGTCCATTTCTGAAGGAAAGATACCCAACTATACTTACAGCAGCAAAGATTTGCAGGACAAAAGGTACTGTCAAAAGTAGACGCAGCGGTAAGTTTCCAGAAATTTTACCAAAGCGGTGCAAGGATCTGATTGACATAGGGGCAATCTAGATCTAAATAGTTTTTATTTCAAAAAGCTGGTAGGGAAAACTGAAAATCGTTATACTTGCACCCCCTACACTATATTTATCAGTAAACATATGTAAAGTCTTCAGTAAAAATACCTAAGCATCAATACTTATCGGTTTCCCGGAAAAATCCCGTTGGCCTCAGTATATTGTTGGCTAACTTATTTATACACCTTACGGTAGAAATACGGTTAGGGGGTCAGACCCGTCAAAGGGTTTAAGATAGGATAGGTGCGATCGCTTGAGTTACCAGCAACCAATTATACCAATCAACCGAGGTGGGAGAGCGATCGCTCAATCAGGGGTAGTTTGACCAGATTTAATTAAATTAGCCCTTAGTTTCATTTTTTTATACTTTTAATTAAATTATTTTGCAACCTGTCTAAATAAAATTGAGCAACTGTATCCCTATTATTAATCTGCAAACATTTTTTAAACAATAGTTCTGCTTTTGTGTAAAAACCTGCATTAATGAGACAAACTGCCTGTTCAAACATCGATTTTGTGGTAGATTTTCCCCGTTTAACTGATTCACAATCTCCATCAAAGACTTCAAAAACTGCTACAGATTTTGATTTACCCTTAACATTGACTCGATCGATAAAGCGCATAGTATAATTTTGTTGGTTTTGCAAGCGATACCAAGTTTCGTGAGAAATCAATAGCGATGTTTGATAAGTTTTTGTCAGGGTTTCGAGGCGAGAAGCTAAGTTGACTGTATCCCCAATCGCCGTACTATCAATGCGGCTGTGTCCCCCGATGGTACCCAACATTAAAAATCCGGTATGGATGCCAATACCAATTTTAATCGGTTTAGCGCCAGATTTTGCGCGATCGCGATTGAACTCTGCCAGATTTTGCAACATGACAATTGCCGCTTTAACTGCATCATCTGCCCCACCGCTAAACAGCGCCATAATTCCATCGCCAATATATTTATCAATAAATCCATTATTTTCCATAATGGCTGGTTCCATGTAAGCTAAAAAAGAATTAATAAAATTAAAATTTTCTTGGCAAGTCATCCCCTCAGATAGAGCAGTAAATTCGCGAATATCTGCAAACAGCACTGACATTTCTTGCTGTCCGCCATCGCCTAATTTTACATCTACAATTCTCTCTTTGTTTAACAGTTTAAAAAATTCACGCGGCACAAAGCGATAAACAGCTTTGTTGATTTCAGATAGTTCTTCAATCAAAATTTCTTGTGTGCGAGTTAATCGCTCTAGTTCTTGATTCATTTGATATAAATTAGCATTTTGCTCGGCTATTTTTGTCTCCTGAATATAACTATTTACTGCTTCTTTTACAGTTAATTTAAAATCTTGCCTATGCCAAGGTTTGGCAATATAACGATATAGTTTTGCCCGTTCTATCGCCCTTCCCACTGCCTCTAAATCTGCTTGCCCACTCAGCATAATTTTGAGCGTGTTGGGGGTAAGAGTATGGATGCGTTCGAGCAATTCATCTCCCTTCATATAGGGCATGATGTAGTCAGAAATGACGACAGCAATTTCCTGATTATTTTCTAATGCTTCTCTGACAATCTCTAAAGCTTCTTCTCCACTTTCAGCGACTTCAATCAAGTATTCGCTCCCAAACGCATCTTTTAGCTCAATTCCCAGGCTGTCTAGGATAGTTGGTTCATCATCTACACAAATAATAATAGGTTGATTCATTACTGCTCCAAGGCTGATTTAATGGTTTCAATCAATATGCGATCGCTCCAAGGTTTGGACACACAATCATAGAGATTGGCGTAGGTTTTTGCTCGCTCAATGGCTGATTTATCTGCTTGTCCGGTAATCATAATTTTAACTATTTGAGGATATTTTTTGTGAACGTTAATTAAAAATTCATCTCCTTTCATTTCAGGCATTAACCAATCAGAGATAATCGCCACTACTGGCACTTTTTTCCCCTCTAGATCTATCAGTATTTCTATTGCCTCATCAGCACTTTCAGCAATTTCATAGAAGTAAGTATCTCCCAGACCATTTCGCAATGCTATTCGCAAGCTTTGTAAAACGCTTACCTCATCATCAACGCATAAAATTACAGGCTTAGGCGAGTTTTTTTGATTCATAAAGTCTTCAGGGGTAAAAATATAGTAAATGTGGTTTTACCTGGTACGGATTCTACCTCAATTTTCCCCCCATGTTTATCAATAATTTTTTGCACAATATCTAATCCCAAACCGCTGCCTTCTCCGGGTGGTTTGGTAGTGAAGAAAGGTTGAAATATTTTTGGCATAATCTCTGGGGGAATCCCTTTACCACTGTCGGTGAAGCTAGCTTTGATATTTCCGTCTTCCTCCTTAACTTCAATGGTTAAAGTGCCGCGGTAGTCCATTGCTTGCAAAGCATTGTGAATGATATTTGTCCAAACTTGATTGAGTTCGTCGGGGTAACACCAGATAGAGGGTAACCAATCCTGATAGTTTTTAATTACAGTTATATTCTGTTTAAGTTGATTGTTATAAAGCGTTAAAATGGTATCGATACCATCGGTAATTTGGAGGCTGATTTTGTTGCCTGTGTTGTCATAACGAGCGTATTTTTTCAGAGCAAAAACAACTTTTCTGGCTCTTTCGGCGGCGGTAGTGATGCTTCTGATACTCGTTTGAACGTTGGCAAATTGATAAGCAGTTTCTAAAATATATTCGCTTTCAGGATCTCTTAATAGGGGCAACAATGGTTCGATATCTTTAATACCTACGATCGCTAATAAACTTGCCAATTCTGAGGCGTTTTCAATTTCGCACGTTTCGATTTGCGCTGCTAATGAGCTTCTCAGCTTGCGTTCTTCTCTGCTGGTTAAAGAGGGGGTTTTTTGGTTTATTTGTTTAAGTAAATAAATAAAATATTCCTGATGTAATGGGGAGAGTTTTTGCAAAAATTGGGGGTATTTGAGCAAGCGATCGCTCCAAAATGCTGCAATATTTGCCACCGAGGATGTAATCGCACTCAAGGGGTTATTGATTTCGTGAGCAATACCAGCAATCAGTTGTCCCAAAGCTGCCATTTTTGCCGATTGAATCAATTCTTCTTGGGTGTTTTTTAATTGTTGCAACGTCGAGTCGAGTTCGATATTTTTGGCAGCCAACTCTTCATTTTTAGCCGCCAGACTCTTGTGGGCGGCAACTAAAGCCAAGTGAGTTTCTACCCTTGCCAAAACTTCTTCGACCTGAAAGGGTTTGGTAATGTAGTCTACTCCACCAACAGCAAAAGCTTTGACTTTATCCAATACTTCATTAACGGCGGTGAGAAAAATTACTGGAATTTGTTTAGTTTTGTCATCGGCTTTGAGTTGAATGCAGACTTCATAGCCATCCATTTCTGGCATTAGAATATCAAGCAAAATTAAATCGGGAGGATTTAACTTAGCGGCTGATAGAGCTAATTTACCATGAGGAACGGGGCGAGTTTGATATCCTTTTTCATTTAAGACTCCGACCAACAAACGTAAGTTTTCTGGAGTGTCGTCAACTATTAAAATATTACCCTTGGAATTGTTACTTGGCATGGACTTGTACGTTATAGCTAGGGAAATAAAAGTGTCGAATCAAGGGCTTCAGGAATTAAGAAGGTTATCAATGTCTTGGCGATCGCTAGACTTAATTAACTGCAAAATCTTGTCGTATTCAAAATTGTCTATACACTGTGCGATCGCATCAGCTAGTCCTCCATTGTGCGAGCGGATTTTCTCGACTTGTGCCGCCACTAAATCCAAGTCCACGCTTAGTATAGCGTGTTTCAAATCCCCTACCAATTCAGGGGGTAATGCGGCTATAGCAGCAGCAGTGAGAAATCGCCCTTCAGCTTTGGCGGCAGATGTTTGATGGGAATTTGAGCTTTCATAAACGTATTGCACACCGATATGTTTTTGCATAATTTCAAAAATATCGGCTTCGCGGAAAGGTTTCCGCATAAAATCATCGCAACCTGCCGAAAGCACCACCGCTCTTTCTTCTTCTAAAACGCTAGCAGTTAAGGCAATAACTGCCGTAGCCTGACCTTTAGTAGTAGCTTTGATTAGTTTGATTGCTTCGTAACCATCCATCACTGGCATTCTCAAATCCATCCAAATTAAGTGAGGTTCCCATTGATTCCAGATAGCGATCGCTTCCATGCCGTTGCTAGCTTCTTTGAGTTCAAACCCCAAGGGATTGAGCATTTTTACTAATAGTTTGCGGTTGATCTCTTTATCATCAACAATTAAAATCCGATACTTGGGTTGATTTGGTGCGAGGGCGATGATGTGACGGGTGGGTTTTCTGCTATCGACTCCAACCGGATCGGCGATGCTAGCTTGAATTTCAAATTTGAAGGTTGTGCCCTTACCAACAGTCGAATTCACAGTTATATCACCGCCCATTAATTGCACAAATTTGCGGCTAATTGGCAATCCTAAACCCGTCCCTTCTTGCGCTTCTTTACCTGTTTTAGTTTGCGCGAAGGCTTCAAACAACCTATCTAATTCTGCTGCGGCAATACCCATGCCCGTATCTTCAACTTCAAAAGCAATAACTAATTTTTCGCTGTTAATATTTGGCTGTTTGCCGCTAAATTCAATCCTTGCAACTGTTGCGGGTTTAGCTTTTCCGCCCAAGTAAGCCGCAAGTTTCCTGTCAGCTACTTGCATTTCTGCCGCCGAAATTGCTTCTGACTCTTGAATCAGTTTCACCAGTTCGACTCTGACTGAAACTCCTCCCTCTTCAGTAAATTTAATTGCGTTGTTAATTAGGTTGATTAGCACTTGGCGCAACTTGACTTCATCTGTGCGGATATAGCGCGGCACTTCTGGCGCATAATCCACTAATAACTGCAATTTTTTATCGTCTGCTTTCAGACGAAACATATCTTCAATATCTGTGAGCAAGCGGTAAAGGTCAAAGTTTTTTTTGTTCAGGGTGGTACGTCCCGATTCAATTTTTGCTAAATCCAGTACGTTGTTAATTAAACCCAACAAATGTTCTCCACTTCGAGCAATAATCCCCACATTCTCTTGGTTTTCTTTAGATAAACTTTGGCTGCGAATCGTTAATTGGGAAAAGCCAATAATGGCGTTCAGAGGCGTCCGCAATTCGTGGCTCATATTTGCTAAAAAAGCGCTTTTGGCTTCGTTGGCAACTTCGGCTTTTTCTTTAGCAATTGCTAATTCTGCGGTACGTTCTTCTACTTTTTGTTCTAAGTTTTCAAAAGATTCTTGTAATTCTTTCGCCATTTTATTAAATGACTTGGCTAGTTGCCCCACTTCATCTTCCCGATCAAACTCTACGGTTTTATCCCATTGACCTTCAGCCAGATCGCGAGCAACCCTGTTGAGTCGCACTACCGGATTAGCAACCCATTGGGCAGTTAATATACCGATAAGAATTGCCAGCATTAGAGCCACAATAGTCAGTAAAATAGTAGTGCGGGTGTTGGTATCTATCTGTTCTGTGAAGTCAGATTGGGGCACAATGACTACAATCAACCAATCTAATTCAAAAGTCTTTTTGAGCGAGGTAACGTAAAGGAATTGCTGCTCGCCATTGAAACTAAATTTAAGCTGTTGACTGTCTTTAATTTTATTTGGTTTGTTCAATACATTTGATAAATACCCCGCCGCTGCTTTGATCGCAGGATCGTTGCTATTCCTGGCTTTAATCCGTTCAAACTTCTTGCCTGTCACTGAGTACACGGGAGCAGAACTTGAAGTACTCACAAGCTCGCCAGAGCTTTCCATGATGAAAACTTTGCCTGTCTTACCTATTTTCAAACTTTCCAGAAATTCATTGACATAGATAAGTAGAAATGAACTGCTCAAAACTCCTTCAAGCTGTCTGGACTTGTTGTAATATGGTTGCACCGCACTAATAATCAAACTTTCACCAACAATATCAGCAAATATTGGTGTCCAAGTGTGCTTTCCAGCTTTGATCGCCGCCTTATACCAGGGTCTTTTACGCGGATCGAAATTGGGAATAGAATTTTTGATCTGAGCCTCGCCTTTGCTATTTCTGGTAAAGTAAATCTGGGCATAATTAGTGGTGGCATCACTATATTTTAATAGCACTTCATTGCCTTTAAAGCGCCTAATTCCATAAGTTTCGCCTTGTGCTGTGCCAAACACCGTCAATGTTAAAAAGGGAAAAGCTGGGAATTGTTTGAGAAAATATTGCTCTCGTTTGGCAATATTTTTGATGTCTAACGCCCCAGTATCTAAAGCATTGGCATTCAGTTGATTGCTTAATTTAGGAACTGATAAATATACATCAAGGCGATCTTTAACTCGCTGACTCACCTCGCTCATCAATCCCTCGGCAAGTTGATTCACTGCCTGCTGTCCGTTTTTAAAGGAAAGATATCCCACCATTCCCACAGTCGCAACAATTTGGAGTACAAATGGTACTGTCAGAACTGTTCCCAGGGAGACTTTGCGAGCTGATTTTGCCACCTGATGGTGAAGTTTTTTGATAAACACGATCGCATAACCTTTTGTTAAATATTAATTCGCGCTCAGGCGAGCAACGCCACCAGACTCGCTAAAATTTGGACAGCAATAGAATTGGTTACTTCGCTGGTAACACTTTCAAGCACCAACTACTGAAACCTGCCGACACTGTATACCCCGCTCAAACCTTTTCTGTGAATTCTACACTAGGTTAAGCACTCGACCTATTGATTATTACATATTTTTACCTAAAAAAGATTATAATATTTAATTTATAAGTACAATTACGGAGAAAAAACACATACGCCCACTGAAGGCATGAATAAATCCGCGATCGCACTGAAAATTCGACTCTTGACAAGTTTATTAAGAATGATTAATATCATCTGGCAAACATCTCGAAATTGTATTAGTCGGTAACCCAGGATATATAAAGAATTGATTAAATTATTTATATATCCTGGGATTTTTAGCAATAGATGATTGCCCGTTTTATCCAATTGATTTAAGTGAGGAACATTGAATAATGAACCGCAGAAACTTGCTGTTTGTAGGGCTTTCCCTGGGTGGATTGGCGGCGATGCCATTGCGAACTTTAGCGATCTTGAAACCAAAGGCGATCGCACAAGGAGAAAGCCAGAACCACGTGACAACTCACGTGCTAGATATGATGATGGGGAAATCTGGGCAGGGAATGCGGATCGATCTTTCGATTTTAGAAGGCGATCGCTATCGTTTAATCAAAACCTTTACCACCAATGAAAACGGACGCACAGATGAACCGATGTTAAGCGGCAATGCGATCGCAGTTGGACGCTATGAAATGATGTTTTACATTGCCGACTACTATAAAAAGCTGGGAGTACAACTCCCCAATCCGCCTTTCTTCGACAAAGTTCCCGTCCGTTTTGCCATCTTTGATGCCGCCCAAAGCTACCACGTACCTTTAATTTGTACCCCTTGGACTTATTCCACTTATCGCGGCAGTATCGGAGGTACTGCTAAAAAATAAGCGGGAACCGCCTACCAACCCAACCTAAGACGGGACAGCTCAATTCAGGGACAAGCGACACAAGGAGGCACTAGGAAAAAATTATTTTAAGACAGCTGCAACTAATATAATAATTTTTATATTCAAGATGGTGACTGAATTGGAATTTAACTTTTTTCAACAGTGGTATCCCGTTTCACCACTAGAAGATTTAGATCCAAAGCGTCCGACTGCGGTTACCGTTTTAGGTCGTCGTCTCGCAATCTGGAAGCCGAGTTTTTCTGAACAATATTGCGTATTTTTAGATCGATGTCCCCACCGACTAGCACCTTTAAGTGAAGGTCGCGTGGATGAAAAAACTGGTAATCTGGCTTGCAGCTATCACGGTTGGCAATTTAACGCTCAAGGTGAGTGTACGCACATTCCCCAGTCGGATAATCCGGACTTGATTGTCAACAATCGCCAGAATTTCTGTGCGGTGTCCTTACCTTGTCAGCAAGCAAACGGTTTGCTTTGGGTATGGCCTGATGAAAATTCTGCCGATTTGGCTGCCTCTAAACCACTACCCCTATCGCCTCAAGTTGATGAAAGCAAAGGGTTTGTTTGGTCATCAATGGTGCGCGATTTGGCCTACGATTGGCAGACGCTGATTGAAAATGTGGCAGATCCGAGTCACGTTCCGTTTGCCCATCATGGGGTGCAGGGCGATCGCAACCGAGCCAAACCCATTTTAATCGACATTATCCAATCAACCCAAGAGTTAATTGAAGCCAATTTAGGCGGAAATTTTCCAGCCAAGATTACATTTGAACCGCCTTGCCGACTCGAATATGCGATCAAATTTGGCAACGAAAAACAAGCTGGGTTAATCACCTACTGCATTCCCGTTGCGCCCGGTAAGTCGAGAATTGTAGCTCAGTTTTCCCGTAACTTTGCTAAAACTTTGCATCATTTAACGCCGCGATGGATTGACCACATCAAAACCCGCAATCAAGTTTTAGATGGAGATATGATTCTGCTTTACTACCAAGAGCGTTACTTACAACAGCGCCAATTGGAGGAAAGTTGGAAAACTGCCTATAAATTGCCAACCAGTGCCGATCGGTTAGTCATCGAATTTCGCAATTGGTTCGATAAGTATTGCCAGGGAAAATTACCTTGGGTTCAGTCAGAAATACAGCCCCAAAACGAACAACCAGCCAATCGAGAAGATATCCTCGATCGCTACCGACAACACACGCTAATTTGCAGCAGTTGTCGCGGTGCCTTGAATACTATCCAGTGGCTGCAAACCGGACTGCTGGCGTATTTTGCCGTAACCGTCGCTACGGTTTCCCTGCTACCAGATCTGGTGCGAATTCGTCTGGGTTTGCCCTTAATTATTCTGGCGTTAATTGGATTAGGAGGTTATGGGTTTCTAAAATTCTGGCTAGAACCAAAGTTTTACTTTGTGGACTACATACATGCGGATAAGTGAAGGAATCATATGATGGCAGGCTTATTACTCTTAATCAGCAGCCGGGACACGCACCAGAGCCAACAGAAATAAATTTCACACCTGAAAGCTAAAACCCGTTGAAAC
>CAYXCW010000132.1:0-20989 GCA_964463555.1 uncultured bacterium | reverse complement strand
CCTTGATTATAGTTAGCTAAAGCTAACTTAAGCTTTCAGCCCCAAATTTATTTGGAGGCTGTTTATCGGGTAAGTGCAAGATGTGAGTCTATTAATCTTGTCTGCGTATTTTTCTGTTAATAAATATACAAGTTGCCAAAAAAGTTACCGACAAAAATGTAAAGAAATATTTAAGGTAAACTGAAAGCCCTGGCGATACAATCAAACCAGTTGGCTAATCCCAACCCCAGGGATGAAAGTAAACTCAAAATTTAGGAAACAAACCAAAAAGCATACGATCGATCCCAGCGAAGGGTTTCACCACCCGTACTGGCTTGTTGGTTGAAGCGAGAAAATACTTAAGTCCTGCTACCCTAAAGCTAGGCTGGCAAGCCTCGGTTCTAACTTTGCATAAACCTCAAGGGTAAAATTAATCAGGGTGACATAATTGTGGATATATCTTTGTTTGGTTCAATTTCTAGCCACTACGAAGATTGGCGCAGCGTTAGCACCATCACGGCTGCAAACGCGATGAGTAATTTGCTGATTGAGCAAGTACTCAACCATCAACTCGCTGTCGATCTTTTTGTTGGCTTAGAGCGGTTCTCTGAGTTTGCCGCTCAAGTGGAAAAATATACCCGCTTAGGGGCGACGTGCAAGCAAGTTTTAGCATTTGGCGTCGCTGATATTGAGCCACCCTCAATTAAAGGCGTAAAATTTATACCAGTAGAAACGGGAGCGGCGCGATCGCGGGAAAGGTTTGTAGTAGTAAATTCCCCCGATTTTTGGGCAGGGATGGTAGCAACCAAAGTCGAAAGCGATCGCGGATTGTCTGCAACAACCGAATTGGACGGGGGGTGGTTCTACAATCGACAAATGGTCGAGCAAGTATCGCTGTTGGTTGCACAAATCGCGGGTTGTGAGTATCAGGCAGTACAAACGCGGAACTACATGCAGCAAAACGCACATATAGCAGAAATGAACAACCGTCTGTTGCAGCTACTCGAAGCAGCAGAAATAGGCAGTCAGCGACGTTCGATGCAGCTTTCTACGTTGCACGAATTTTCAGCCATCTTGTTGCAGCATCAGCCGTTGCCTTGTATATTGCGAGACGCGGTGCGGATTTTATCGACGATCTTCGGGGCTAGCAATGCAGCGATCGCGCTCAATTTTCAAGGCGATCAGTTCATGATTTTTTCCTTGGATGGTAAGTTCAGTAACGGCAACCAGCGCTTATCATCTTTGGGAGTTGGAGCTAGTGGTATTGCTCTTAATCAAAGTAAGTTAATCTCCGTTGCCAATGTGGTACAACCTGGTCAAAAAGACATCTTGATGCCGGAAGCGGTAAGCCTGATATCGGCACCGATTCCAGGACGTCGCCGCGTTTATGGCGTCGTCACCGTAGGTAGCAAAACCCCTAACGCCTGGAATGAAGAAGACGGTAAAACAGTAATGGCGATCGCAACGGGGCTGGCGGTTATCATAGAGCAAAAGGCTCAAGTCAGCGGCGATATCGTCCTGCAACTGCGTCGCGCCAGACAACTCGAACAAATGCTGACCAAGTTACGCAAACCAATGGCAAGGTTGCTGTACTTGCAGCAAAGATTGCACGACGAAGCCCCTCTGTTACCAATTCAACAAGAACTGATGGCAGAGGTCGAGGGGCTGTACACTGAAGTAGCCAAAACAATTTGGGAACCTAAAGATCCGCCTTCCTTCAATGAATCTCCGATATCCCCGTCGCCAAAATCAACTCGAAGTCTTAGTTCAAAAACTCGGAATTCCTGAAATAGCAAAAGTCAAGTGGCAGCTTTTGGATTTGGCGCTAACTCATCCGACATCCTCCCCCACAGCAAACTACGAACAGCTGGAATTTGTGGGAGATGCAGTCGTGCGGCTGGCTGCTTCGCAATTTTTATGGGAAAGTTATCCTCACTCTTCGGTAGGGGAGTTTTCCGAAATCAGAGCGAATTTGGTCAGCGATCGCACCCTATCGCAAATTGCCGACAGTTACGGCTTAGAACGATACCTACTGATGGATAAAAGTGCCGCCGGAGATGTTGCCGGAAGAGAATCGCGCTTAGCAGATGCCTTAGAAGGCGTCTTGGGCGCGCTTTTCCTCAGCACCAACACTTTAGAATTAGTCCGTCCCTGGTTAGATACTCACTTCCAAACTTTAGCCGCACAAATTCGCACCGATCCAGCTTTGCGAAACTATAAAGCCGCACTTCAGGAATTCACCCAAAGCGCTTACAAAGTTTTGCCAGAATACGAAGTGACAGAATTAAAGCCGATGCGAGGAACTTCCATCACCTTCGCAGCTGTGGTTAAAATCTTAGGAAAACCCTGGGGAGAAGGAATTGGAGGATCGAAAAAAGCTGCCGAACAAGCCGCCGCTAAACAAGCGTTTGAGCAAGTAAAGCTAATGGCTAATGGGTAATCGGTAATTGGTAATTGGTAATGAATCGCCTTTACAATTAGGAATTATATCATGTTTGGCGGCATCGTTAGCGTAACCTGGGGCTGGTTTAACGAATCCAGAAACCGGGTTTCTTTGTAGATCTCTTTCCTTGCTCAAAGATTTTTCATAGAAACCCGGTTTCTTTCCAAGAATTGATTGGTAAAACCCGCCCCTACAGCATTAAAAACACTTGCATAACCATTGCTAACAGACATGATATTATCAATTACCAACTACCAATTACCAATTACCAATTACCAATTACCAATTACCAATTACCAATGACGATAAAAATCGCTGTATTAGGGGCTGGACGTTGGGGAGTACACTTGGTGCGAAATTTTTTGGCACATCCCCAAGCAACTTTGGTAGCCGTGGTAGATTCAAACGAGGAGCGGTTAGCCGATTTGCGATCGCGCTTTGAGTTAAACGATACTGTAGTTCTAACCACCGACTGGGCAACCGTGCGACAATTACCCGGACTCGATGCGGTAGCGATCGTCACTCCAGCATCTACCCATTACAATTTGATCGCCGACGCTCTGGAGCAAGGTTACCACGTTTTCACCGAAAAACCTTTAACCCTAGATCCTACAGAATGCGTCGAACTGTGTCGATTAGCCGAAAAACAGCAGCGCCAACTCTTCGTTGACCACACTTATTTATTCCATCCGGCTGTAGAGCGAGGCAAAACTGTTTTGGCAACGGGTATATTAGGAGACTTGCGCTATGGCTACGCTACCCGAACTAATTTAGGCCCCGTGCGCTACGATGTTGATGCTTTGTGGGATTTAGCGATTCACGATATCGCCATTTTCAACACTTGGCTGGGTGAAATTCCGATCCAAGTGCAAGCTACAGGTAGAGTTTGGTTGCAACAAAATCAAAGCCATCCTCCCATCCAAAATTTACACGATTTAGTTTGGGTTAATCTGACTTACAAAAGCGGGTTTCAAGCTACAATTCACCTCTGTTGGCTCAATCCCGATAAACAGCGGCGTTTAGCAGTAGTAGGAAGCAACGGCACGTTAATTTTTGACGAAATGTCTGTTGATGCTCCTTTAACAATTCAATATGGAAATTTTGCAGTTAAAGACGAGCTATTTATTCCCATTAATCAACGCTGCAAAGTGTTAAAGCTAGAACCAACAGAACCATTGAAAAAAGTTTGCGATCGCTTCCTCTCCAGCGTGATTCAAAATAAACCTGACTCGATTTCCTCGGGTTGGATCGGCACTCAACTCGTGGAAATTCTTACCGCTTTAACCGCATCTCTCAATCAAGGCGGCATCCCAGTTGCAGTTAATAACATACAATATAAGTCATGAAAAATTTATTATTTAAAGTTTAAAACGAATTGACCGGGTAGACAATGTATGGGAAAATAAAATTAACTCAGTTGATAGTCAGCGGTTAATAAATGATACGCTTAATTCTGACTTTAGTAAGCATTCTGTTGCTATGGGGAATGCCTGCGATCGCGCAAACTCAAACAGCCCCCACAATTACAGAAGCAGAGTTGCAAGCAGGGGATGCTCTGGCGCAGAAAGCCTTCGATGCGACGGATAAAGGCGATTTTGCCACAGCAGAAACATACTGGACGCAGTTAATCGAAAAATTTCCCACAAATCCGGCGGTTTGGAGCAATCGGGGAAATTCTCGAACCAGTCAGAATAAATTAGAAGATGCGATCGCCGATTTCAATCAATCAATAGAACTCGCCCCTAATGCTGCCGATCCTTATTTAAATCGCGGTGCGGCGTTAGAAGGATTGGGAAGATTTACAGAAGCAATTGCCGACTACAATCGCGTTTTGGAAATCAATCCCAACGATGCAATGGCATATAATAACCGGGGAAATGCCAGCGCCGGGTTAGGGAATTGGGAAGATGCGATCGCTGATTACCAAAAAGCCACAGAAATCGCCCCTAATTTCGCCTTTGCTAGAGCCAATTATGCCCTAGCATTGTATCAAACAGGTCAAAACCAAGAGGCGATTCGCACGTTGAAAAATATTGCTCGCAAATATAGCATGTTCCCCGATGTGCGAGCTGCTCTCAGTGCTGCACTTTGGGTAGAAGGAAAGCAAGGCGAAGCAGAAAGTAACTGGGTAGCGGCTGTCGGACTGGACGCGCGTTATAAAGATATAGATTGGGTCAAAAATATCCGTCGTTGGCCTCCTAATATGGTCGCAGCATTGGAGAAATTTTTGAAATTGCAATAGTTTGGTAATGGGTAATTGGTAATCGGAGTTATATCATGTCTAAGAGCATAGGTTGTGTATAATTTTTAATGTTGTAGGGGCGGGTTTTATCTAAAGAAACCGGGTTTCTATCGATTAATTTTCGACTTGGAAACTAAAATATACTAAGAAACCCGGTTTCTGCCATCGAGGAATTTTTTAAACCCGCCCCGGACGTGCAGCTACCGATGCTACCGGACATGATATAAGCGATCATAGCTAATTGCTGCTGGAGGAGGCAATTGACAATTAGCAATTAGCAATTAACAATTAGCAATTAACAAATTTCAAACAGCTTCATCTAGATGATAGTTAAAATTATTTTGACAGCGTTCGAGATAAATTTGCGCCACGCGATCGCCCGGATTTTGGCACAAGCAATGCCTAAACAATTTTGCTGCTGCTGGAAAAGAAGCCTGATTATAAAGTAACCAGGCTTCTTCAAATTTTGTCTTATTTGCTAACTTTGCTTCTCTGATCGTAGGTAGATCGGTTTCAAATACTTCATAAACTGTGACCAATTCAGATTTCCCTTTAACTTGGACTCGGTCAATTAGGCGCAGTGCGTACCGATTTGGATCTTGCAATAGTTCAAAAGTTTGTTGCGTAATTAACAGCGACACCCCGTAATCTTTAGTTAGAGATTCGACGCGAGAAGCCAAATTTACCGCATCACCAATCCCCGTACCATCCATGCGACTTTTTCCGCCTACAGTTCCCAGCATCAGCAAACCTGTATTGATTCCAATGCCAATTCTAATTGAGGGATAGCCAATAGTTTGACGGTCTTGATTGTACTCATTTAAGGCAGTCAGCATACCAATTGCCGCTTTCAGAGCATCGTCGGCACTCTCAGGAAAAAGCGCCATAATTGCATCGCCAATATATTTATCAATAAATCCACCATTTTCAATAATGGCTGGTTCCATGCAACTTAAATAAGAGTTGATAAATTTAAAATTTTCATTGGGAGTCATCTTTTCCGAGAGCTTGGTAAAATCGCGAATATCAGCAAATAATATTGACATATTTTGCTGCACCGCGTCGCCTAATTCAATTTCAACAATACTAGATTTATTCAATAATTTTAGAAATTGCTTGGGAACAAAGCGAGAAAAAGCTTGATTTAATCGCTCTAATTCGCGATTGATTTTTAAAAGCTTGGTGGTTTTATCTGCCAATGCTTTCTCGTTAAAATAGCTATTAATAGCTTCTTTCACCGTTAAAACTAAATCTTTATCGTGCCAAGGCTTAGTAATAAAGCGATACAAATTAGCATAATTAATCGCATTACCCATCGCTTCTATATCTGCTTGTCCAGTCAGCATAATTTTGAGCGTTTTAGGGGAAATAGCATGAATGCATCGAAGTAACTCATCCCCTTTCATCCCTGGCATAATATAGTCGGAAATTACTATGGGGATTTCGTACCCATTATCCATTAATTCGGCGAATATCTCTAAAGCTTCTTCCCCATCTTGAGCCAATTCGATGACGTATTGTTCGCCAAAATTGTTTTCTAGCTCTATTTTCAGACTGTTTAAAACAGTTAGATCGTCATCGACGCAGATAATTGTAATGGCAACTTGATTCATAATTTTGCTAAAGCAGAACGAATCGTTTCAATTAATTCTTGAGACTTCCAAGGTTTTCGCAAGCATTGATAAAGATTGGCGTCTTTTTTGGCACGTTCTACTGCTGCTTCATCAGCTTGTCCCGTTAGCATAATTTTGACAATATTTGGATATCTTTCATGTACGCGGATTAAAAATTCATCTCCTTTCATTCCTGGCATCAGCCAATCTGAGACGATTAAAAGAATGCGAATTTTATCTTCATGGAATTCCTCAATTATTTCTAATGCTTCATCTGGGCTTTCGGCAAATTCATAAATATAGCTATCCTCAAATGCATTTTGCAGCTCTATCGACAAACTTTTGAGAACTATTGCTTCATCATCGACGCATAAAATTACTGCTTCTGACATATTTTAAACTCCTCACTTTATTGTTGGGTTTTTAGCTGTTTATCGGTAAAGATACGGTAAACGTAGTTTTACCCGGTACAGACTCCACGGAGATTTTGCCCCCATGTTTCTCAACAATCTTCCGGACAATGTCTAAACCCAAACCGCTGCCTTCCCCAGCAGGTTTAGTCGTAAAGAAAGGCTGAAATATTTTGGGCATAATTTCTGGAGGAATCCCCGTACCGCTATCGGTAATGGCGATGTGAATTTGATTTTCTTGCTTAGTCGCATCAATCGTTAATTTACCTTTGTAATCCATTGCTTGCAAGGCATTGTGAATTAAATTTGTCCAGACTTGATTGAGTTCGTCAAAATAGCAGGAAATATCTGGTATAGAATAGTCAAAGTTGCGGATAATCTCTACACCGTGCTTAGTTTGGTTTTGGTAGAGAGTTAAGATAGTTTCAATCCCAGTAATAAGATTGGCTCTGACTTTTTCTCCCATGCTATCGTAGCGAGCGTAAGTTTTCAGAGCAAACACTACTTTAGCAGCTCGTTCGGCAGCTGTAATAATAGTTTTAGTGCTAATTTGTACGTTGGCTATTTGGTTGACCATTTGTAGAATTTTTTGGCTATCTGGGTGGTTTAACAGAGGCAGAAAGCTTTCTACATTATCATAGATGCCAATATTTAATAACGTATTAGCGATCGCTGTTTCATTTCCGACTTGGTGCGCTTTAAGCTGTTCGGCTAAAGCTTTTTTAATTTGCCGTTGTTCTCGCGTAGATAAAGTTTGATTTTGTTCGCTAGATTTTTGCACCAATGCTAAAAAATAAGGTTTAATTTCTGAAGAGAGTTCTTGGGAAATTACTGTTAAGTTATCTAAACGATCTTTCCAAAAATTGTCAATATTTTTAATTGAGGATGTAATGGCTCCCAAGGGTGTATTTACTTCGTGAGCAACACCAGCCACGAGTTGTCCCAAAGCTGCCATTTTTTCCGATTGAATCAGTTCGTCTTGGGTATTTTTGAGTTGTTCCAGAGCTTGGGATAGTTCTTGAGTTCGTTCGGCAACTTGTTGTTCTAAAGTGCGATTGTATTCTGCTAGTAAATTCTCGCTTTTCTTAAGTTGGGCGTACAGTTGTGCGTTAGATAGCGATATTGCTGCTTGGGCAGATAGGACTTTTAAAAGTTCCAATCTGGCGGGGGTAAAGGCTCCGGTAATTAGATTGTTTTCTAGATAAAGCAGAGCGATCGCTTTTCCTTGGTGTTGAATTGGCAAGCACAAAATCGATTTAGGTTGCTGTTGAATAATGTAGGGATCGGCAGCAAAGGTTGTTTCAGTAGTAGCATCATTAATGACTAAAGTTTCCCCTGTGCGCCACACATAATTGATCGGGGTAATGGGAATATCTTGAGAGCTATCAATCGGAGTAGACTGTAGGTGGCAGCCTTGAGCGATCGCACATTGAGCTGCGATCGTTAATGCATCTCCCTCTACCCAAATCAAAGCGCCTTTATTCGCTCCGGCATTCTCGATCGTCACTTGCATCAATGTTGAAAGCAACCGATTGAGATCGATTTCCCCTGAAAGCGATTGCGAAGCTTTAATCACCGTCGCTAAGTCCAGAATGTTTGATACATCTGAACTGGTGGATGCGATCGTTCCGCTCGACATTTGGGTAATTGTTTCGTTTGGATTTAGGTGATTTTTCTGGTTCAGAATCGGAGCGAGTAATTGGGGATACCGCTTTTCTAAATCTTCAACTTTAGCTTTAGCACCCCAACGAGCATAGGCATAGTAAGCATCAGTTAAATAGACTTGGGCAATCTTTTCTTTACCCCAGGAAAGATAGAATTTAGCCGCAAGTTCGTGAGCTAATGCTTCTTCGTTAATAAATTTGTTTTCTTGCGCGAGTTGAATTGCACGATCGTAACATTCTATAGCCTCAATAGTTTCCCCTAGAATCCGATGCTTTTCCGCTGCAACTAAATAAAATTTATGTAAATAATTGTTCGGACTATAATCTGCCCATTTTTTAATTTTATCCTGATTGTTTTTTACCTTATTAAGAATATCATTTTGCTCAGTTTTTGAATTATTTTTGTATACAGCAAACTTGATTATAGAATCGTAAAAGTAAAACAAAGGAATATTGATGGTTGCAGTTAATCCATTTAAATACTGTTCGGCTAGGGCGATAAATTTAGCAGCCTCCTCTAACTCCCCAAACAAATAACAAAGAAGACTTTTGTTAAAATATAAATAAGAAATTGCTGTTTTATCCTTGAGTTTTAGATGCAGTGGCAGCATCTTATCTTCGTTGTAACTCTCACCAATCAACTGGCAGGGATTAACGCAATTACCTAATAAATTTTCTACAAACTGTTGATAAACTTGATGATAATTTAATGCTGTTTCTTGCTTGAGGTGAGCGATCGCTTCACTGTAAGTTACCATCTCTTGCTCTAAAATACTAAGTTCTTTACCAATAAAAAAGGCATGGAGACAGTAAACTGCTCCACAATAGGCAGCATATTCTACATCTCCAATTTCCAATCCATGTTGATAAGCTGCTTGTAAAGGTTGTATTGTTTGATTAAGATGCTCTTGCCAATGGATGACGAAGCTATAAACTATTTGCATCGTTCTAGTTTTAACTTCTTTAGCATTTGCCCGGTTTAGCAGACCTAGAGCCAGTTTACCAACTTGATAGCCAGATTCAATATCTCCCACAATTCCACAGAGAATTAATGCGTAGGTAGCATAAGCAAAAGCCGATCCCGAATCATTCCCATATTCAAGGGATAAATTAACCTGTTTGCACACAATCAGGGGAAACATTTCTGGAATAGCTTGAAACGCAGCAGAAAATACACTCGCTAGAATTTTCATCGCTGCTAGCTTCTCAGGGTTTGTCATTTGAGGCAAGTCAATTAAGCCTTCAATTCGCTTGCCACTCAAATTTGACTTGGTTTCCTCCAGTGCTAGCTGAACATCTGAATCGCTGGGTTTTTGAGGAAACTCCACCCCCAATAATTTCAGAATTGGTAAGGCGATATTAACGGCTTCAAGTTGCTGGTTGAGTGCCATACAAGCTTGAATTTTGACTTGATAAACTTTCACCTTGTCTAGAATAATTGTGGCTTGTTTGATGACAATATCAGTCCATTCCTCCATCTGCTGAAAGTTGCCGTTTAAAAATGCCACTTCTGCGGCTTCATTATACAGTGATAATGTCAGTTCATAGTGGGTTTGCCAACTAGAATTAGCTAGAATTTGTACGCCTATAGTCAAATATTTGAGAGCAGCTGCATAAGCTGTAGACGCTTTAGCTTTGCGTCCAGCAATAAGATTTAATTGAGCTAGTTCATCTTTCTCATTCTGATGGGTAATTAACTCCGCCCCGATATTCAATTGGTTGGCAATATCAAAAATTTTCTCTTCTATTTCTGCTTGAGAGGTGTTGTTTAACAGCAGTTGCCCAATTTTTAAATGAGTTAACTGTTTCTGGGATTCGGGAATTAAAAAATATGCCGCTTGTTGTACTCGGTCATGTAAAAATTTATATGTAACTGATAAATCAGATGCTGGTACAACTTCAACTGATTCAGAATCGTGAAAGAACTTGTATACTTCAGTGCGGGGAATTACCAATCCTTCTTGCAATGCTTTCCATAAGTCAGCCGCCGTTTCTGCTTGAGATTTTTCATAAACTATTGCTAGGGTTGCCAAGTCAAAAGAGTTGCCTATACAAGCTGCAAGCTTTAAAACATCCTGCGTATTTAGAGGCAATTTTTGTAGCTGAATCGCCATAAATTCAACTACATCATCAGTCAATGCCAGCGCCCTGACTTGAGCAATATCGCACTGCCAATACCCGCAACTAAAATCAAATGAAATTAACCCATCCTCATGCAGAGACTTGAGGAATTGCGTTGCAAAAAAAGGATTGCCTTTGGTTTTAGCGAATACCAGTTCTGTCAAAGGAAATGCTGTTTCTAATGGACAACTCAGGGTATCGGCAATCAGGCGATTTAGGGCAAGTTGGTCTAGGGGTGCTAAAGTAATTTGATTGACTGTTACTGACTGTTTGCGAATCTCATCCAAGGTTAGCATGAGGGGATGGGCAGCGAAAACTTCGTTATTCCGGTATGCTCCGATTAATAATATATAGCTGCTATCCGTCTCGCTCATCAACAATTGTATCAGCTTCAATGAAGCCGAATCTGCCCACTGCAAGTCATCCAAGAATATCGCTAAAGGATGCTCTTTTGTGGCAAACAATCGGATAAATTTACCAAACAGTAAGTTGAAGCGATTTTGGGCGGCATTTCCTTCTAATTCTGGAACCTCTGGCTGCTTGCCAATCAGGTGTTCTAGTTCGGGAATGACATCAATAATGACTTGACCATTTTCACCCAAAGCCTCTAAGATTTTGGCTCGCCATTTCTGCACATCGGCAGCGCTTTCAGTCAGTAATTGCCGCATCAAATTCTGAAATGCTTGCACCCAAGCCGAGAAGGGAATATCGCGTTTGAATTGGTCAAATTTCCCTTTGATGAAGTAACCACTTTGGCGGACAATCGGTTTGTGAACTTCATTGACTACAGCAGTTTTACCAATGCCAGAAAATCCCGCCACTAACATGATTTCTATCCCCCCCTTGGCAAGGGGGGGATTGCTGACTCGATCGAAGGCATTTAATAGTGTAGCGACTTCGGTTTCTCTGCCGTAGAGTTTTTCAGGGATGAGGAAGCGATCGCATACATCTCTCTCCCCTAAAATAAATCGGTCAATTCTGCCCTTCTCTTGCCAATTTTTCCAGCAAATTTCCAGGTCATATCCCAGCCCAAAAGCACTCTGATATCTCAATTCAGCGGTTTTCGACATTAATTTCATTACAATATCAGAAACCACTTGAGGAATTGCTGAATTTATCTCTATTGGCGATTGAGGAATTTTAGCTATATGACAGTGAACTAACTCCATCGCATCGGCAGCATTAAATGGCAGTTGTCCGGTTAGTAATTCGTAGAACGTCACCCCCAGCGAGTAGAAGTCCGTGCGATAATCAACACAGCGATTCATCCTGCCGGTTTGTTCCGGAGAAATATACGCTAACGTTCCTTCTAAAACCTTGGGATTAGCAATTTCGCTGTTTTCTTTAGGCAATAATGAGGCGATGCCGAAGTCAATCAGTTTTACCTGCTTTGTTTCTGGATTAATCAGAATATTACTAGGTTTAATATCTTTGTGAATAATTCGCTCTGTATAGAGTCCTGACAAGATTTTTGCAATCTCGATCCCTATAGGCAAAAATTTATCAACCGCTAAGCTATTATCTGACTGGTTTTCCCCCAAATTAGCCATATAATCTGATAGGGAAACATCCCCAGAGTCTTCCATCACTAGCACGTAACCATTGCCATATTTTTCTAAAGCTAAAGGTTTCACAATTCCTGGTATGTCCAGGTTTTTGGTAATTGTATACTGATTGCGAAATTGTACCAGTTCGCTGAAGGTAGGATATTCGTTTTTAAGTAGCTTTATAATGACGGGTTTTTGGTCGCGATCGCGCACTCCTCGATAAACTAATGTTCTGCTTCCTTGATGAATTTTTTTCAGGATGGCATATCCAGCCACAATTGCAATATTATCTGCCATATTTCCTTACCTACACCACTTTCAGGGCAATAGTTTTCTAGGATCGATATTTTTCTCGCTTAGCCTGCACCCTTAGCCAATAAAAAACTTACTAAAATCAGTTAAAATTATACGGCTATCTCAAAATAGAGATTTTGATATTGCTGTTTTATTATATGTATAATTATCTCGATAAATCAACAAAGTTTTATCGAGCGCGCTTTTTGATTGCGGAAAATACGGATGCGCGAACAAATGAACTGTATATTACCAGGGAAAAACACGGGGTAACTAGAAAAATATCCGTATTTTCCACAGGTTTTTGAGCGATCGCTACCTATAAATCTATATCAAGCAATCCGTAAATTTTCGCTGGCGTCAATTCCTGCACATTGTTCAAAACTATAGCAGCACCCGCTTGTTGCAGAGTAGCAGTATAGGCATCCAGGCGTAGTGGTGTTTCCAGAACGTGGGGCGGTAAAATTCCTACAGCAATCCAGGTGCGGTTGTCTTGCAAGTTACGCGCCTTTTCCACCACGTACATATCCGCCACCGTGTCACCTACGTAAATTACCGATGACGCTTCCTCAAGTTGACGCACAGTGGCAAATAAACCTGTGGGATCGGGTTTTCCCGGTGCATCTTCCATTGCAACTAACACGGGAGAGTTTAAACCGAGTCGGGATAAAACATACATCGCTTCCTCGCGGGGTGCGCCGCTAAAAAATCCCCAGCGAATTCCCGCATTCGTGAGTTGTTCAAAATAACTTGGTTGCAACAGTAACGCTTCGGAACAGATATAACCATCCCAATTTGCACCGCGATACCGCGATTGGAAAAAAGCAACCAGGTCGTCATAATTGAGCGGAATGTGCGTTCTTTGCCGTCCCTGCGCCTCAAAATAACGATAAACTAGCTCTTGCGACGCTTCCCAATCATTATTCCAGATGCCTTCCGATTTAAGGCGGTCGAGGTCTTCCACCGTAGGACGATAAGCATTATTGGTAAAATATTCTACCGTATCTGCGATCGCTCTCCGATAAGACCCTCCCACATCGCGCACGACACCATCAATATCAAAAACCACAATCGGAGTCATTACTGCCTTCCCCGTTTTAATCAACCGGCAATAGATACGATATAATAATAAGGTTGTAGAGTTGTAAAGAATCTGGGATGAACCCGGAGGTGTGCTTGTCGAAGTTTATTTTAAAGGTTCTCTGGCTAGAGAAGGATGTTGCGATCGCGGTTGACCAAGTAGTAGGTAAAGGAACCAGTCCTTTAACCAAATACTTTTTCTGGCCTCGAAATGATGCATGGGAAGAGTTAAAAAGTGAGTTGGAGTCCAAGCACTGGATTTCCGATATCGACCGCGTCGAAATGCTCAATAAAGCCACCGAAGTGATTGACTACTGGCAAGAGGAAGGCAAGCGCCGCCCCATGTCAGAAGCGCAATCTAAATTCCCAGAAGTGGCATTTACTGGCAGCAACTAAGCATCGCGCCGCCACAATTTGATAGTTTTATCCTTGCTGCCACTGGCAATAATTTGTCCGTTAGGGCTAACGGCAACAGTGGAAACCGCGTCTAAATGCCCAGCAAGGGTATCAATTTCTTTGCCAGTACTAACCTGCCAAAGTTTGACAGTTTTATCCCAACTGCCGCTAATCAAAGTCTCCCCATCCGGAGAAAAAGCGATCGCCACCACAGACCAAGAGTGACCCAAAATCGTGCGAATTTCTTGCCCGGTTTTTAAGTCCCACAATTTAATTGTGTTATCACCGCTACCCGTGGCGAGAATATCCCCCTTGGGACTAAAAGCCACCGAAAAAACAGGCCAAGAATGCCCTTTAAAAATTTGATGCGTCAATAATTCCCAGTTTTGCAAATCCCACAACCGTACAGTTCTGTCAAAACTGGCACTAGCAAGATAGCGTCCATCAGGGCTAAAACTTACGCAAGTCACCTGCAATTGATGTCCAGTTAGCGTGCAGATGGCCTTTTTTGCCTTCAAATCCCATAATTTAATCGTTTTATCCCAACTCCCACTAGCGAAGATCCCCCTCCCATCCCCCTTAAAAAGGGGGAAGCCAACGGATACGGTGCTTTTTTGATCCGCAGGGTTGGGGAGATCGAACTGCCCCCCCTTAGCAAGGGGGGGTTGGGGGGGATCGAACTGCCCCCCCTGAGCCAGTGGGGGATCGAACTGCCCCCCCTTAGCAAGGGGGGGTTGGGGGGGATCGAACTGCCCCCCCTGAGCCAGTGGGGGATCGAACTGCCCCCCCTTGGCAAGGGGGGGTTGGGGGGGGATCGGACTGAATGTCACCGATTTAACAGCGCGCGAATGTTCGGATAAGGTACAAATTTCTTGATAAGTTTGTAAGTCCCAGAGTTTAATCATTTTATCATCGCTACCCGAAGCGAGAATAGCTCCATCCGGGCTAAAAGCAACAGATTGAACAAAGCCTGTATGCCCGACGAGAGTGGCTATTACTTCCCCCGTCGCAACATTCCACAAGCGAATTGATTTATCATCGCTACCGCTAGCTAAAACTTGATTATCGGGACTAATAGCAACAGAATTCACCCCCGAAAATAAACCCCCATGCCCGGTGAGAGTTTGCAAACATAGGGAATTTGAGAGTTGAGATTTGAGATTTGAGATTTGGGGTTTTGTCCCCATTATTCTCATAACTTCATCTGCGGATTGAAAGCGTTGCTTGGGGTCATTTTGTAGGAGTTTATCGAGGATGTGGGAGAAGCGATCGCTTATTTTCTCCTGCAAGTATTCTGTCCATATCCCAGGCGATAAATTAAACGGAGAAACCCCAGTCAACAGATAAAAACAAGTTACCCCCAAACTATAAAGATCGCTAGCAAAAACCGCCTTCCCCTGCAATTGTTCCGGCGCGACATATTCCGCACTCCCCATACCATTTCCAAAACCGACCAATACAAACTGCCCCACCTTCTCGTTCCCAGGCGGTAAGCCCGGAGAACGCCTTCCCCAAGGCTCCGCCTTGCTTCCAACTCGAAGAATATTTGCTGGTTTAATATCCCCATGAATAACATCACGATCGTGAATAAACTTCAAAACAGGTAACAGATTATTCAACAAATCCCAAACCTGCGACTCATTAAGAACGCCTTCTAACTCAACCACCTTAGCCAAATTCATCCCATCAACAAACTCTTGCACCCAATAAAAAAATCCATCTGACTCAAAAAAATCTAACAGCGCCGGAATTTGCGGATGCTGCCCCAATTCCTTCAGTTTCCTTGCTTCCTCTTCAAAGATTGTTATATTTTTTTCTTGACTTTGAACTAAAAATTGTTTAACGACACAACTTAAAGCTGGCGATTTAAGCTCATCCACAGCCAGGAAAGTTTTGCTAAATCCGCCTTGAGCAATTAATTCAATTATGCGGTAACGATTGTTTAAAGCCATTAGTGATTAGCGATTGATACGGGCTTAATCATACCTTCGCCACAATCCGGCACCCTGAAGGGTGCGCGCTTGACAAACAAAGCCCGCGAAGGCGGGCTGGTTTTGATTTAAGCCTGCGTAGGCAGGCTTCGTTTATGTAGCCACACCCTTTAGGGTGTAGGCGTTGCAGATAATTGGCGAAGATATTGTTCAAAAAACGCTGGTTTCTGCCTTGATTATTGACGACTTGATGGAGGTTGACCGTTTGGTTTAGGTCGAATCTCAACCGGAATTACCGGAGGTTTATCCAGGGAAGGAACTATTGCATCCGTACCCGATACTTTTGGCACTTCCGGCGGGGTGCCGTTATGGGATTTTTCAGATTGATTCCACAACAGCATGGTGAGCAAACCATCAACCAAACCATTACCGCCATTGTTACCGTTAACCAACACATCGGGGATTAAGCGCACCTTGCGATCGCCTACAATTTGCATCAACTGCATCGAAGTGTAACCCTGCGCCCCCAACGCCTCCACACCAGCGCGATAAGCTTCCGCCTTCGCATTCCCCGTAGCGCGAATAGCATCCGCTTCCGCCATTGCTTTTAACTTAGTAGACTCCGCCTCACCCGTCGCTTGCTTAATGTTGGCATTCGCTTTCTGTTCGGCGATACTAACATTTTGCTCAGCTTTGACCATTTCTTGCTGAATATCTGCCAGCGCCGTTTCCCGCACCAGTAACTGGCGTTGCTGTTGCGCCATCTGCTGCACTTCGTAAGTTTTGCGCTGTTCTTCCGCTAACTTGCGTTCAGTTAGCGTGTGCATTAATTCCGGCGGCGGTGTAATCAAACCAATCAAAGTATCCACCGCTTGTACATCATAAGAACGCAACGCCGCTTTTACATATTCTGCCGCTTCTGCTTGTCGTTCGCTGCGAGCAGTTAAGAAATCCAGAATCGTGTATTCTTGAGCAGAATTGCGGAAATAATTTCCCACAATTGGACGCAAAACTTGATCTACAACATTTTGCATCGAACCCAAGCGGGAAATCACCTTTGGCGCATCCATCGAACCGATGTGGATGACTTGAAATACTTCCAAATCAAAGCTAAATCCATCAAATGACAGTAATTTCAACGCCGTTAAATTGGTATCGTACCCGTGTCCGCCAGTAATTCGCGCCGTAAAGTTCAACACAATATTAGTCGTCGGCACCAATTCCACTTTCATCACGCGCGTATTCAGCGGATGTTTGCCTGGATAAAGCGGTTCCACCCACACACCTTTGTGTCCAGTTTCGACTAAATGACCGTGAGTAAAAGCCGCACCGCTGATATCTTCCGATGCCGTCCCCACGAAAGAAATTACCACGCCTACATAGCCGATGGGAATTTCCGTCATCGGGACTTGTTCAACTTGGACAAACCAAGGATTTAAGTTCCACGAACCAGATAATAATACCTGCTCTTGCAAACCTCGGCGTCCGCCGCCATTGATGAATTTTTGACCGTTTTGGAAGTTATCGTGACCGGGAATAATTGCGCCTGCAATTTCGCCTTCATCAATCGGAATGCCGTCTAAAGTGGTAATAATTCCGACTCTATCGGGTGAAATGCTATGAATGTGCAAATGTTCCGGCCTCATGCCATGCTGATTGGCATTAGCTGCTGTAATCACCTTGAACAAAGCCGTATTGATGCGGTAAGTTCCAGCAGTTAGAATACCCAATTGTCGCCCTTTTTCCCCGCCATTCGTGAGGAATTTCCGCGCATCTTGAAAATTATCGCAATCTACTACTTTGCCCAAAATTCTTTCTAGGGGAATCGAAGCACCATCGGCGGCGACAACTAAGGCAATTTCCCCTTGCGGGATGACGGTAACGTTTTCTTTGCGGACAGCATATTGCCAAGGCCAATAACCCCAATGCCATCCCGGTGCTAGGGTATCCGCTTGATAGCCAGCTTCCCCATTTAAAGCAATTAAACGCCCTGGAGGCAGTCCGCGACCGGAAAGCGCAAATTTCTTTACAACTATACCGACTTCCCGTTCGCCAATTACTACAAGTCCGCCAAAAAATAGCGGCACAAATATAACAATACCGCCCACTATAACAATGGGAATCAGCGCCCAAGGTTCTACCACTTGCATCGTTTGAATTTGAGCGTTGTTAGTTGGCAAGGACACGGGGGAAGCAGGTTGCACTTGTTGTGCGACGTGTTTTTCCGGTATCTGATACTCGTTGCGGGATGCAGCATTGGCAGGGGTAAAAGAAGTGACTGCCATCGAAGCGAATACCGAGGCTGCCAGCCCCAGTAGTTTATGGCTTTTTTTGAAACTTTTCATAAAAAAATTCATCCCCCAAAGGGAGCAATGTGTATCTACACTAGCAATTCAGTTTGGAGTTGACCGAGTTCTTAAAACTTTCTTTGATTTACAGAATTTCTTAATATTTGGTATGCGATCGCTTCCACCAGCAACCGAGTTTGTGGTCAAAATTGTCGGTTTTAAGCGAGAAATTAGATTGATTTAGGACTTACGCGCGAAGATCCTAGAAACCGGGTTTCTGCGTGGATCTTTCGTTGCCAAACCGACGATTTTTCATAGAAACCCGGTTTCTCTGCGTAAGTCCTATGATTGTAAAGATGCGATCGCGTTTTTAATCTAATATCAATTTCGAGCCGAAAGGTTGTGCATCGTAGGGGCGGGTTTTACCAGAAATGTTTGAAGGCTACCCAAAGATTAAATAAACCCGCCCCGGCTGACGTTACCGATAAGCGATCGCAAACCCCTTCATAAAAAAAATAGAGATGCGACTAATCGCATCTCCACTCGTACAAATCCAAATTTGATAAGTTTTAAACTTGAACCATGCCGCCAGCGGCTTGAAATCGGGCGCGGGCGCGCTTCAAAGCTTGCGTTGCTTGAATTTGCTCTTGACGGTTACCGCCAGCTTGAACTTGGTTGTAACGTTCTTGAGCTTGAGTATATTCAGCCCTCGCCGCGTCCAGATTAATCTTATCGCTGCGTTCGGCACCATTGACCAAAATGGTCACTTCGTTGCTTTCCACTTCCGCAAATCCGCCCATTAAGGCAATAGGAAACCAATCCTTGCCAGTGCGGACGCGCATCACGCCGATATCCAAAGCAGTCAACAAAGGTGCGTGACCGCTGAGGATACCGAGTTGCCCCGTCGTGCTGGGCAAAATAATTTCTTCAGCACTCGAATCCCAGACAGTTTTGTCTGGAGCAATTACGCGAACGGTTAAAGTCATCTCAATTTCTGTCCTTTGGTAATAGGTAATAGGTAATGGGTAATCGGTAATCGGTAATCGCAATAGTTCTGCCAATTACCAATTACCAATTACCAATTCCCTATTACTTAGCTTTCAGCTTTTCAGCTTTAGCCAGCGCTTCGTCGATGCTGCCGACCATGTAGAAAGCTTGCTCTGGCAGTTCATCCAATTCACCGGACAGAATCTGCTTAAAGCCTTTAATCGTATCGTCCAGCTTGACGTACTTGCCGGGAGAACCCGTAAATACTTCTGCTACAAAGAACGGCTGAGACAAGAAGCGCTCAATCTTGCGCGCGCGAGCCACGATTAGACGGTCGTCTTCCGACAATTCGTCCAAACCGAGAATCGCGATAATATCTTGCAGTTCTTTATAGCGTTGCAGCGTTGATTGGACAGCGCGAGCAGTGCCGTAGTGGTCGTCGCCAACGATATCGGGTTGCAACATCGTGGAGGTAGAATCTAACGGGTCAACTGCGGGATAAATTCCTTTAGCTGCCAAACCGCGAGATAGTACGGTCGTTCCATCCAAGTGAGCAAAAGTTGTTGCCGGTGCGGGGTCGGTCAAGTCGTCCGCAGGTACGTATACGGCTTGAATCGAAGTAATCGAACCTTCGGTGGTCGAGGTGATGCGCTCTTGCAACGCACCCACGTCGGTTGCCAAAGTGGGCTGATATCCTACCGCAGAAGGCATCCGACCGAGTAGTGCGGATACTTCCGAACCTGCTTGTACGAAACGGAAGATGTTATCGATGAACAGCAGTACGTCTTGCTTACTGACATCGCGGAAGTATTCTGCCATTGTCAGCGCCGCCAGACCGACGCGCATTCTCGCTCCTGGTGGTTCGTTCATTTGACCGTAAACCAGAGCGATTTTCGAGGCGTTGAGGTCATCTTTGTTAATAACCCCAGACTCGATCATTTCGTTGTAAAGGTCGTTTCCTTCGCGAGTGCGTTCGCCCACGCCGCCGAATACAGACACACCACCGTGTTGGGTAGCGATGTTGTTGATCAGTTCCATCATAATGACGGTCTTGCCAACGCCTGCACCGCCAAACAGACCGATTTTGCCGCCGCGCCGATAGGGAGTCAGCAAATCGATCACTTTAATCCCTGTTTCAAAAACGGAAGGCTTGGTTTCCAAATCCGTCAGTTTGGGCGCTGGACGGTGGATGGGGAAGGTTTCTGTAACGTTTACTGGACCCTTGTTATCTACAGGTTCGCCCAGTACGTTGAAAATGCGACCGAGGGTAACAGTACCAACTGGCACGCTGATGGGAGCGCCCATGTCTACCACTTCCATACCGCGAACTAAGCCATCGGTGGAACTCATAGCAACGCCGCGGACTTGGTTATCGCCCAGCAGCTGTTGCACTTCGCAGGTGACGGACACGTCTTGTCCGGCTTCGTTTTTGCCTTCGATCTTCAATGCGTTGTAGATTTGGGGCATTTTGCCGGTGGCAAACTCTACGTCTACCACGGGGCCGATGATTTGGGTAATACGCCCGATGTTTTTGTCTGTGGTGGCTACCATGCTGTGCCTGTGTTTCAGATACGGGAGTTGGTCTTAACATTTAGCAATGCTAATTTTTAGCGTACCACTGAAGGGGTACGATGTTTGGCGTCGGGCGATCGCATCACCAACACCCTCTGGCACATACGATCCGATCTGGCACGCCACACCCCTAAAACAATAACTGCCTTGTCTCGTGGGAGACAGGGCAGTCCAAAATTCGGTTAAGCCAACAGCTAAGGTTATTTTTTGAGAGCGCGAGTTGTTGGCGGTGTGAGCGATCGCGCAGCGTACCGGAGGCATAATATCTTACAAGAATCTACTACTGCGCTTTTTGTTGCTGTTTGCGCTTCAGCGTCGCACCCAAACCAGCAACCGCTACTAATCCTAAGATCGTCGCCGGTTCAGGTATTGGACTTTGGACAAAGAGGAAAGAGATTCGCGAGATTTCAACGCGAAGCAAA
>CAYXCW010000131.1:17114-21063 GCA_964463555.1 uncultured bacterium | reverse complement strand
GGTAATTGGTAATTGGTAATTGGTAATTGGTAATTGGTAATTGGTAATTGGTAATATCATATCCGGTTGTATCGGTAATGCACACATCGGGGCGGGTTTATTTATCCTTTGGTTGTTGTAAGGGCGAGTTTAACGAGATAATCTCTTGTTTCCAGAGATTGATTGGTAAAACCAGACCCTACAGTAATTAGCGATTACCAATTACCAATTACCAATTACCAAATTACAAATACTTTTTCAACAACAGTCCCATTTTTTCCTTGCTTGCTGCTGAAACTTTATCCAAGGGCGTTAAAATTGCATACTTCAACGCCGAATGAGCATCGGAAGCGGGTGGATTTTGGCTGATGCGTCGCACGGTTTCTTGAATTACCTTTTGAGCATTAACTGCATTGCGTTGTAAATTAGCAATGACCATTTCTACGGTGACGCTATCGTGGTCTGGATGCCAGCAATCGTAATCTGTTACTAGGGCTAAAGTTGCATAGGCAATTTCTGCTTCTCTGGCTAACTTTGCTTCGGGTAAATTGGTCATGCCGATAATGGTTGCGCCCCAACTGCGATATAAATTCGATTCGGCTTTTGTAGAAAATGCGGGGCCTTCCATGCATACGTAAGTGCCGCCGCGATGCAAAGTTACATCTGGTAATTCTAAACTGGCAACTGCATCCGCGACCACGCCAGCCAGATTTTTGCATACCGGATCGCCAAAGGCAATATGGGCAACAATTCCTTCACCGAAAAAGGTGGAAATTCGATTTTTTGTCCGGTCGATAAATTGATCCGGAACTACCATATCTAAAGGTTTTGCTTCTTCTTTGAGGGAACCCACCGCCGACGCCGAGATTACATATTCGACGCCCAAACTTTTCATGGCGTAAATATTCGCCCGAAATGGCAACTCGGAGGGTAAAAGGGTGTGGTTGCGTCCGTGGCGCGCGAGGAAGGCAACCCGCGTCCCTTCTAAAGTTCCCAGGATTAAAGCATCGGAAGGCGAACCAAAGGGCGTGTCCACTTGCACTTCTTCCACGTCCTTGAGGGCGTCCATTTTGTAAAGCCCGCTACCGCCGATAATGCCAATTTGTGCTTGAGCCATCTTATAAGCTTTTTTCCACGCTGCAATGCCAAGCTATTGTACCGGGATAGTGGATCTGTGGCAAAAGGAAGTGGGAAGTGTAGGGCAGCAGGAGTGTAATTATAAGGGTAAATAGAAATTTTTGTCAAGGAGTAAAATCACAAAGTTGCTTCAAAATACTCACGCTAATCGAGGGCGGGAATCACAACCAGATGCGATCGCATACCCCATATTTGTAACTGTGTTCGGTTATGTAACGTTTAGCCCCTCAAATGATTATGTCAGAACAAGGTGCATTACCCAACCTTTCCCTGGAAGCCATCGTCGAAAAAATCTTTTCCAGCCGTCAAATTAACCGCCTTCACCAAAAGCTGCTGATGTCAGTACAACTATCTAATAATTTAATCAGCGATGCGGAAAAAAAGCTGCTAGATCGGGTATTTGATGGATTAGAAAGGGGTTTCCTCAAAGTGGTGGATTAAACTAAAGAGCGAATTCATCCCCAGTTTAAATTATTTTTGTCTCCGCTCGCTCCAATCTTGACCACCCGGTAGCTGAATTAGGTTCTCCGCCACTACTGCGGGTAATTCCTTCGCCGAATGGGAGTAAGTTAGCAACAAAAAAGATTTTGCCTTCTGAATTACTTGGCTTTTATCTAACATTTCGGCTAGCTGAAATTGATTGTATATTCCGTTTAACACTTCATCACTTGCATCTGCGATCGCATTCTCCATTACTTCCTCTTCTATCAAAATTTCCCATTCATCGGGATTGATGTAATATGTGGTTTTGTTTTCTTTGATATTCAACTCTCTAATTTCTCTAATAGAATTGCGAATCGAACTTGCCCAAGAATTGGTGAGCCGCTGTTCTACTTGATTTTTAATTAAATCAATCAGCAAAATTGTTAAAAAAGATTTAATTTGACGTAAAATAGACTTTTTGCTCATTCCCTCTAGCTCATCGACGATTGCTAAAGCATCGGCGTAGCGCCCTTCAAGGATGCTTTGTCTTAAATCTATCAGTTCTTGCGTCATAATAATTACCAGCACTTATTTTCGCTGATAATTATAGCAATCGCCAATGCCTGTTGATTTTCGCAATACTAACTCAGTCTGGGCTTCCATTTTAGTCGAAACTCTCCAAAGACTGGGATTAACCACCGCCGTTATTTGTCCGGGTTCTCGTTCCACACCGCTTGCTGTCGCGTTTGCTCAAAATGAAAAAATCGAAGCAATTCCAGTTTTAGATGAGCGTTCGGCAGCATTTTTTGCTCTAGGAATTGCGAAAAAATCGGGATTACCTGTAGCAGTTGTTTGCACATCTGGAACGGCGGGAGCAAATTTTTATCCAGCCATAATTGAAGCTAGAGAAAGCCGAGTTCCGCTGTTAATTTTAACCGCAGATCGTCCCCCAGAATTACGGGATTGTCATTCCGGACAAACGATTGACCAAGTTAAATTATATGGCAATTATCCTAACTGGCAAGCAGAATTAGCCGTACCTGTCTTAGACATGGGAATGCTGCGATATTTGCGGCAAATAATAGTATACGCTTGGGAGCGATCGCAAACTCCCACCCCCGGTTCTGTTCACCTTAACATCCCCTTCCGAGATCCTCTAGCACCCATTCCCCAATTCGACGCCCAAACCTTCCAATCTCAGTTAACAGAAGACTTCTTTACCAGCATTGCCCCAATTACCAATTACCAATTACCAATTACCAATTACTCAATCCAAGAATGGTTGCAATGGGACAAAGGTATTATTATTGCAGGGGTTGCACAACCGGCAAAACCAGAGGAATATGTCAAAGCGATCGCTCACCTTTCCCACACGCTAAAATATCCCGTACTAGCAGAAGGACTCTCGCCTTTAAGAAACTATGCCGACCTCAATCCTTACTTAATTTCCAGCTACGATTTGATTTTACGTTCCCCACAATTAGCACAACAATTAACGCCAGAAATAGTCATTCAAATCGGAGACTTACCCACCAGCAAAGAACTGCGAGAATGGTTACAAATTGCTCAACCAAGGCAATGGATAATTGACAAGAGCGACCACAACCTCGACCCCCTCCACGGTCAAACCACTCACCTGCGACTATCAATTGAGCAATTAATCTCTGTCCTCCCCTCGCCGCCGTCAAAGCAAGAAATTCCATATCTTGATTTGTGGTGCAATCTGGAAGCAAAGGTTAGGTCAGCAATTGACCAAAAAATGGCAAATCAAAACGATATATTTGAATCTAAAACGGCTTGGTTGCTCTCAGAGATATTGCCACAGGGTACGCCGATTTTTATTGCCAATAGTATGCCGGTGCGGGATGTAGAATTTTTCTGGAAACCTAATAACTTAGCCATCCAACCCTTTTGCAACCGAGGTGCAAATGGGATTGACGGCACTTTATCCACTGCATTAGGAATTGCCCATCGCAATCAAAGTAGCGTCATGCTAACGGGAGATTTAGCCTTATTGCACGATACGAATGGGTTTTTATTGAGGAACAAATTTCGCGGGCATCTGACGATTATTTTAATTAACAATAACGGCGGTGGGATTTTTGAAATGCTACCAATTGCCAAGTTTGAGCCGCCGTTTGAAGAGTTTTTTGCCACGCCCCAAGATATTGATTTCGCTCAATTGTGCGCTACTTATGGCGTGGAGCATCAATTAGTGACTGATTGGGAAAAATTCAAATATCTGTTAAATCCTCTACCTATTGGGGGTATAAGGGTGTTAGAATTGCGGACTAACCGGAAGGCCGATGCTAGATGGCGGCAAGATAACTTAAAAAAATTTTCGTCTAGCATCGGCTAATCTGAGCTGGTGAAACAATGCGATCGCATTGACCAGAAACCGGGTTTCTTG
>CAYXCW010000131.1:0-17014 GCA_964463555.1 uncultured bacterium | reverse complement strand
GTAGATCTCTAGTTTAAAATCGACGATTTTTCCGAGAAACGCGGTTTCTTTGCGCGATCGCATTGACCAGAAACCGGGTTTCTTGGTAGATCTCTAGTTTAAAATCGACGATTTTTCCGAGAAACGCGGTTTCTTTGCGCCAGTTCTAATTCCGTTTATTGACCCCTAAAATTGACTTGGTATGAGGAGATGCAAGCAAAATGTCGTTAAGTAAAACCGTCTTGAAGTTGTTACCTACAACTGCTATTGTTATCCCGCTAGTAACCGGAGCCATTTTTAGTTCGGCGGATGCGGTGCAGCGATGGGTTAGACTGATCAGCGACAGCGATACAGCCATTTATATCGATGCTGCTTCGATACAAGGTAGAGGGCGATCGCGTTTTTATTGGCAGCAGGCTGTTTTCACGCGATCGCAACCACTTCAAGTTTATAGTTTTGGTGCTACTTCTAGAGTTCCAGTCTACGGATTTATGATCTACAGTTCCGTTGATTGTCGCACCAAAATTACCCGTTTTCGTCGCGTCATCGCCCTAGATAGAAACAACAGAATCATTGTCGAAATTAACCAAGATAATTACGGCAGGTTAGAAAACCTTAATCGTACTCGTTCATCCGCAAGACACGCAGCAAATTACGCTTGCGCGCGCCAAGGTCGTCGGTAAAAATGTTGTAGGGGCAAGGCATCGATAACTTTTGATTTCTACAAAAATGGTGAAATGCCGTGTCCCTACAGTCTGAAATTTATTTCAACTCCTTATTTAATTCGCGTTAGGCAAACGAGCTTGTCTAAAAAGTAACTCAGGAATTAACTCCAATCCATCAAATAACGGATCGATCAGTTCCATTTCTCCCCTGTAAGTCCGAGGGCGAGCATCTGAATAAAACACAGTTATACTTCTCGCTTGACAATCAACCAACCAAACCCTTAACACTCCAGCTTCTAAATACTCAGTGGTTTTCTCTACCAATTCGCCAAAGCTTTGTTTGGCTGAAATCATATCAATGACCAATTCGGGAGCAGTTGGGCAAGCTTGATCCTCCATCCAACCTGCTGGTAAACGTTCGTAAGATACGTAACACAAATCTGGCACTTGTGTCCAATCTCCACTCGGTCTTTTGATATTTATTGCCCGTTTAATAGCGACTTCGCCCCGCTCTTCGCACCACAAATCTAGGAGCGTAAATAAAGCGCCAGTCACTTTAGAAAGAAAGCGCTGGGGCAACATTTCTGGGGCTATTTGTTCCTCTACTGGTGGCGGGAGTAGAGATTCTTCTTCTGTTGTCAGTTGATTTTCTCCGGGTGGTTCGGTTGCTTCTAATTGAATGGGTTCTGTTTCTGGTTCATCCGCTTGGATCTGATTTTCGCTATCCGTATGCTCAACTGGAATCATTTGATTTTCTACTTCTATTTCGCTCAAATCTTCTACAGCAGAAGCGCCGTTTTGGCTCATTTCTTCTTCTATGGTTGGGGTTTCTGCAATTTCTATGTCGGCAGCTTCTGTAACCGTTTCGGAAGATTCTTGTGCGATCGCACTCACCGGAATTTGGCTATTTTCCTGGGTTTGGGGGGCTTTGGCAAATGGACTGGCGATCGCTCTAATTAACCTCCCCCATCCCTGCGAGTTTCCCAACAGCGCCACCATAGCGATACCGCCGAAGTATAAACCCACCACCGCGCCTGCTAAAAGCGTTTGCGTTATCGGATCGGTAGAAGGCGTTAAAACTGCTCCTAAAACCGCCGATCCTAATAAAACGTAGCGCCAAACAGACAGCATTTGTCCAGCAGATACAATCCCCAACAAACCCAATAAAATTTGAATAACTGGAACTTGAAACGCTAACCCCGTACTCAACAAAAGCAACAAAACAAATTCAAAATATCGGTCAATTGACCATAACTGCTCTACAACATCTTCCCCGTAATTCATGAAAAAATTAACCGCCGCTGGAATTAGCAGTAAATAAGCAAATACCAATCCAGCTAAAAACAAAACCGTAGATCCCGCAACCACGGGTAAAATTAACCTTCGTTCCCGCCTGGTTAATCCGGGGAGAATAAACTGGATAATTTGGTATAAAATAACCGGAATTGCCACTAATAAGCCGCTGTATCCCGCTACTTTCAGCGAGACAAAAAAGAACTCTCCAGGCGCTAATTGCAAAAACTTGATGCCCCGTGCGGGTGCTTCTAGGAGTTTAACCAAGGGTTTGACAAACAGAAAACACCCAACTGCGCCAATTACTAACGCAATTAAAGAATAGAATATCCGCTGCCGCAATTCCTCCAAGTGGTCGAATAGGGACATCTCGACATCATCGGGCAGATCGTCGAGTTCATCTATTGCTGGGTTTGCTAAGCCTTGCTCAGTTGAGGATTCTACTAGATCCAGAGGCGTCATGGGTTTGCGTTTATCCGAGATTCTTTGAATTATTGTATCGCTGCCCAGTCGCAACGTAGCTTTTGCCTTTATAGCTAGGGGCTAGAAGGGACTGTTATCAAACCCCAGAAACCCGGTTTTTTAGAAAAACCGGGTTTCTTACAGAGTTATTTAAAGTTTTGTAACAATTAACCGAAATCTACTCTCTCCGAATTGAAGCTACTCCTTTGAGATAACTTCGCAGAGATGCTGGCATTTAGCTAGGTAACTCAAGTTGCTAGTTATCTCATACATAGCAGCTAATCGTTAATGTCTAATGGCTAATGTGAGTAAAAATCCTTTATTAGCCATTCGCAATCAGCAATTAGCAATACCGCAGTTTATAACTAGCAACTTGCGTTAGGTAGTCGGTCATTTTTCCGATTGTCAATCAGCCAATGCTGATGAAATTAAGAGGTCATCTACTATCCAAAACCAATACAGATAATCGATCAAGGCAAAAAACAATGATTAGGATCTGCTTATATCTCAAAGAAGACTCTAGCAACCCCTCTAAACAACAAGTGCTTGAAGTTAATAGAGTCCCTGCTATGGGAGAATTTATCGACTTGGGGTTGAATCTTTATCGGGTTTTTTTGGTTTGTCATAGCCCCTATAACTCGGAGTTTCAAGCCTCTGTGGCTGCCTTAAAAACTGATTGGAATGATTGTGAGAATTTAATCGACCAGAAGGAGATGAATTGAGTTGCTAATTGCTAATTGCTAATTGCTTAGCCGTTAGCAATTAGTTTGGCTAACCGAATGGGTATGATTTATTGCTTTGTTGGCGGCAACTGTTCTAATTTTTGAGCGATTTCTGGATTGTAAAATCGCATGTAGTTCCAGTAGTTGCCAAACACGTGCTTGACATAACCTTGGGTTTCTGGGAAAGGAATGTCTTCGACAAATTCATCGGGATCGTTTAAGCCGTATTTTTGTATCCAATTCGATACGTTTCCGGGGCCAGCATTGTAACTGGCGACGGCTAAAAGCGAATTATTGTTGTAGGTTTCGTGGGTGTGAGCGAGATACCAAGTGCCGAGATTAATATTGTCATTGGGATTTTCGAGGGAATAATTTTTTAGGTTAATTTGTGGGGCTATCCATTCAGCGGTAGAAGGCAGCACTTGCATTAACCCAATCGCATTGGCAACCGAACGGATGGTGGTTTCAAATCGCGATTCTTGTCGGATAAGGGATATGACTAACAAGGGGTTAAGTTGCCGTTTTATCGACCAACTTTCAACCAATTCTAGATAGGGGAATGGGTAAAGGGCTTGCCAGTAGGCGGCTTGTTTTTTCAGTTCTGCTAATTGAGCTTCTTCTTCCTCCGTATCGCGCCACCATCCCAAACTTTCAAGCTGTGTAAGTCCTTGAATATTTTGCCCGACTCCTAACAGCAATACGCCGTCGGTAAATTGTTCGGCGATGGTGGGTTGAATGTAATTGCTAAATTCGGCTTGCCAGAGCGATCGCGCATCTTTTTTCTGCGCTAATTTATACAGTTCTTTCACTGCATCAGAACCTGCTGGCAACAAGGGTTTCTCCTCTGGGCGCACGACTTGGGGAATTAACTCGCGTACTGTGGTAAACGTCCCGACATTCCAACCCAATTCGCCAGCCGACCGCCATGCATAGTATGATTCCGGATAGCGGCTGATGACGTATTCATAAGAAGTTTTGGCTTCTGCGGCACGCCCCAATTTAGCCGCCCATTTGCCTACCCAAAAAGCTGCTTCTGGTGCTAATTCGCTTTCAGGATGTTCTTTAGTAATTGGCTGCGCCCATTGCCAAGCGCCTAAAAAATCTCCGGCTTTGGCGCGCTGGCGCGCTGCTTCCCAACGAAATTGGGCAACTTCGTCGGAATTGCCGTATTTTTTTAGGGCTAATTGACGCGCCTGGGAGGCAGATTTGGTACTTTTGAGTTGGTCTAGAATTTTGGCTTTATCTAACAGTGCGGCACCAGCTTGATCGGGAAATTCTTTAATAATCCGATCGAGATAAATTACCGCATCTTCCTGTGGCGATATGCGAGATAAACGCAACAATCCCAAACCAGTATCTGTAGCCGTGGGAAAGTCGCGAATTAACTGCTGATAAAGCGCGATCGCTTCATTTTTAAAGTTACCCAACTGCTGTCCCCTGGCGGCGCGATAAACGTTGCGGGGCGTCGCCGGTGCTTTAGCATATGCTTTTCCAGCTTGCCCATATTCTCGCCTCTGCCAGTGCAGAGTTGCGATCGCTTCCCAATCTTCCGGTTTTAATTGCGCCCCATGTTCAATCGTGAGCTGATTTAAAACCGTACCAATATCGCGGCTATCTTGGTCGTGTTTCAGCAACAGCAATAACAGGGATAATTGATTGGGATCTTTCTTTAATCTTTCGCGGGCAATTTGGATTGTCCGAGGATGACTGGGAAAAGATGCGATCGCTCGATCCCAAAGTTGACTATCTTGCCTTCCCAAAACAAACAGCGCTTCCGCCGCCGCCAGGTTTTCCGGATATTTTTCTAATAATTCTTTCCAAGCTGCCGTAGCTTTTGCTCGATCGGAAATACTTTCATAAGCTTGGGCGCGCTTCATCGCCACGTGAGCCGCCAAAACCGGGTAATCTTTTTCCAATCCTTCTAATAACTTCAGCGCCTTTTGCCCTTGCTTTTGGGCAATTAAGTCACTTGCCAACAAATAGCGCGCCCGATTTCGATCTAACGAACGGGTGTTAGAAGCAGCGATCGCTTCTAGTTGAGATGCCCTCTGTGACGGTGAAACCGTCGCTAATGGCAAAACAGCCGAGCGAGGATCTTCTTCTTGTTCCTGCGCTTGTGACTTTAAGTCTAGCTGCTGCAACACCGCTAATTGGGGGACTAGCCGCTGCACATCATTCCATCTTACTAGCGCTATACCAGCTCCCAGCACCAGAGCCGATATTCCTGCACCCGCAGCCAAATAAATTGGGTTTTTCACTTGCTTCAGCATTAGTCCTTACAACCCTTAGAATTACAGTTGCTTCAAGCTAAACCAACAATCTGCTTTCTTATCTATAATACTTTTTTATCGAGTCCGATTCGATCGTCTAGCTAACAGCTCATCATCCGATAATTGCAGCAACTTTTCCAGCAATTACGCTGATTCTTTCCCAGACGCTGGTAAATTTGATACCAGAACCATTAAGGTTTCTTCTAATTCCCCATAGCTCATTTTAATTTACGTCACGACTCCCGATCGCTGTTGCTGTAGGTATTAATAGTTCCATCAATAGTGCCGACAAATCATCCTTGGCAAACTGGTCATCAATCAATCGCGTCATCTAAGCGATCGCTCGCTTCTTGTTTTGCCAAATTTTACCATATACCTAGCGACTACGGGAAATTTTTGGCTGGTCGATCTCGATCCTCTTTCTCACCAAAATATATAGAGGAATAGCTTGACAAGCTTCTTTTTTTTCTGATATCATAACTTTGATGAGGAAGAAATATTTTCAAATAAAATTTAGATAAATATTTCTATTATTTGAAGTATAAGGCAAAAAAGCAAAATTGTAAATCCCCTCGCGCTCATATCACCATAAAATTAGCGATAAAACACTGATGAACTACCCCGCCGCAGGTGACGGACGGGGTTTCTGTTCCCCCATCCGAAGAACGGTTAGGCTTTTGACTCTTCACTTGCTTGAGTTGCCGCATCGAGCCAGTATACTTGCGCTTACTCGTCGAATTGGTAGAGCTAAAACATCCGTAGTCTACGAGGCGAGTTCCTAGCCCCGGTTGTGCATTAGTCACAACATTATATAAAACCATCACAGAACCTCGAGCGCGAGGAATTTCAAATCCGCAATCACCACAAACATGATAGCGATTTGATAAATCTGCCCAATCTTTATGGACTACTCCACAGTTAGGGCAGCGCTGTGATGGTTTTATTTGTTTTGTCGGCAGTATCAACATCAAGCCACCTTTTTGTTCAATTTTGTACGCCATCATCTGATTAAGCGTACTAAACCCAACAGAAAGAATTGATTTGTTGAGTCCGGCTTTCTGCTTTTTGCGTTTGCTGCCTTTTTTTGCTTTGCGCGTCATGGATTTGGTATTCAACTGTTCGGTGACACCGATGTCATAACGACTAGCAATCTCTGATGTCACCTTATGCTGCCAATCCCGACGCCGATTAGCTACCTTCCTTTGCAGTCTAGATAAGAGCTTTCTCGTCTTCCTCCAACGCCTTGAAGCTTTAACTTTCTTTTTCCGACTAGGCGCGCGCTTACGCCTCAAATCTGAAGATTTTCGCTTGATTAATTGCTCACAGCGCTGAGTAAAGCGCGGATTTTCTAGTTCGGTGAAATCTTTCCCATCATAAAGAGTTAGCGCTGTTTCTGTCCCCAAATCAAAACATACAATTGATTCGTAATTCAAATCCGAATCCGAACCAAATTTAGTTTCTGGTGTTGAAACTTCAACGGTAAATGATGCAAACCATTGATTCGTACCCAGTTTGTAAACAATAGTCAAGGTGCTAGGAATGCCCCATTGTTTTGATTGACCGCGCATCCTAATCGTAATGCCTAGATCGTTCAAAGTGACGCTTCCGTGCTTGCCGTTACTGTTGACCTTCCAGCCAGATTTCGCTGGATAAGACCATCCGGAGTAATCGCGAATTGACTTGAACTTGGGTCTTTTTCTCACTCCTTGAAAGAATGCACCATAGGCCAAATCGACGCGCTTAACCGTGGCTTGCAGTGCTTGCGAGTGTAGATAAGCAAACTCAACCCATTCTTTTTTGAATGCAGGTAAACAATTTTGTTGCTCAAAGTAAGTAACGGTTTTTTGAGCGGCTCTCCACTCATAGCGACGATGAGCTATGCAGGCATTGTACAAATAGGCATGATTTCTCCGTGCCTCAAACAGCTTATTTTCTTGCTGTTTGTTGGGGTACAGTCGAAATGTTTGCCTTCTTGTTGCCATGCGTTATTTACTGTTTTGGTCGCTTAGATTGACGCTTTACAATAAAATTACTATATCATGTTTTTCCTGTTTTTTAGATAAGAGATTGGAAAAAATAGGGGTACCCTTACCCCTATTTCTTCCCCTGCTATCCATCCCCACCGCTCCCGTCGGATGGGGAATTCCGCAGGTTTTGTTAAATTTAAAACTCCGTTCGGGGAATCTTATTCGTCCTACAAAAGTTTAGCTAGTTATATTGTGTCCAGTTGCATCGAACTTGTATGGTTAATGGCAGTTTGGCTTCATCGAGTGGAATAGTTCCCCGTCAGCTATGGCGAGTTGATTAACTGTAGAATTTCCTCTACAGGTTTTTTAGAAGCGATCGCTTTCTTAACTACCCATATCTTCTCCGGTAATACGCTGACTTTCTTCGTCTGCCAATCTCCGTTCTCATTCTGAACTCCATAGCAGTATTGCCAGTGAAACTGATGCGGGTGGGAATCAGCTAACTCGCGGGGAACTCTTGTACCTTCAACTTTGGGATATTCTACAATCCGTCCTTGCTTGTCTCGTTTTTTCTGGATTACCGGAATCAGGGAACCAGAAGGCGAGACTTTATTCTTGCCTCTCCCCTTTTTCTTAGGGGAAATACTTGAGGCTGCTGTGTCATCATTTCCCCTAGAAAGATTCTCGGTACGTTTCTTAGGCAAAATAGTTGCCTCAAAGTCGGAACTATTTTCCGCCACATGATGGTGAAATAATCGTTGATCGGTGGTTACTATCCAGCCTCCCGCATTAACTGCCTGACTTTCTGATGCACCCAGGGTTTTCAGTGTGGCTTTCTGTGCTGCGGTTAATCCTGTGACTCCGGCGATCTTCATCCCTTCGTAAAGCCTGGTAGCTCTTAAAATTTTGATACACTCACCTGTATTGACATCCCAGCAGCGTACTGTTTGGTCTTGAGAACCGCTAACTAAGGTTTCACCATCGGGACTAAAGGCAATCGAACGCACTTCATTGGTATGTCCGGTGTAAGTTTCGATGCACTCACCGCTGTTACAATCCCATAGTTTTACGGTGCGATCTAAACTGCCGCTGGCGATAGTTTTACCTTGGGGACTAAAGACGACTGCATAGACTCCATTACTGTGTCCGGTGAGGGTTTGAAGGCACTCACCGCTAGTAAGATTCCATAGTTTGATCGTATGGTCGAAGCTAGCGGTAGCAATTGTTTGACCATCGGGACTAAAAGCAACTGAGTAAACTCGATTGGTATGTCCAACCAGGGTTTTGAGGCATTGTCCGGTAATGATATTCCACAACCTGACTGTGCGATCGCCGCTGCTGCTGGCTAAAATTTGTCCGTCAAGACTCCAAGCTACTGACCAAATCCAAGTCGAATGTCCGACAAAGGTTTTGAGGCATTGTCCGGTACTAACTGACCACAGCTTGACTGTATGATCGCCGCTACCGCTGGCTAGAATTTGACCATAGGGACTAAAAGCAACCGCATAAACCCAATTTTCATGTCCGATTAGAGTTCTGAGACATTGACCCGTCCTCGTATCCCACAACTTTACAGTGCGATCGCCGCTACCGCTAGCCAGAATCTGACGATCCCAATTCCAAGCAACTGAATAAACTTGTTGAGTATGTCCGGCAAGGATGTTGCGACATTGTCCGGTTTCAGCATCCCACAACCTCACCGCCGAGTCAAAACTGCCGCTAGCGATCGTATCGCTGGGATTCCAAGCAACTGAATAAACTCGATTGGTATATCCAGAGAAGGTTTTGAGGCATTGTCCAGTGCTAATATCCCAAAGTCTAACAGTTTGATCGGGACTGCCGCTGGCAATAGTTTTACCGTCGGGACTAAAAGCAACTGACCAGATTGCTTGATTGTGTCCGGTAAAGGTTTTGAAACAGTTACCGCTGTTGATATCCCACAGTTTAATTGTTTGGTCGCCGCTGCTGCTAACTAATGTTTGACCATCAGGACTAACTGCGACTGACATTACCCAATTTTGATGTCCGGTGAAGGTTTTGATACATTCACCTGTACTGACTTCCCACTGCTTCACCAAACGATCGGGACTGCTACTGAAGAGAGTTTGACCGTCGGGACTAAAAGCAACTGCAAGTATCCAATTTGCGTGTCCGGTGCAAGTTTTGAGACATTCACCAGTGTTGATATCCCATAGTTTGATCGTTTGGTCGCCGCTGCCACTTGCTAGTATTTGATGATTGGGAGTAAGCGCGATCGCAAATACTTCTTTACTATGTCCGGTGAAGGTTTTGAGGCATTGACCTGTATCAATATCCCACAGTTTGATCGCGCGATCGCCACTGCCGCTAACTACTGTTTTACCATCCGCACTAAAAGCAACTGAGTAAACTTCACCCTCATGTCCGGTGAAAGTTTTGAGGCATTCTCCCGTTTTCACCGACCATAATTTTACCGTGCGATCGACGCTGCCGCTGACTAAAGTTTCACCATCCCAATTAAACGCAACTGAACGCACCCAATTGACGTGTCCTTGACAAGTCAAAATTTGCTGTCCCGTTGGCAAGTGCCACAAACAAATTTGACAATTGTTATCTCCCGTAGCTAACAGTTTACCATCCTGACTGATGGCAACAGACCACACCTCATCTAGAGTCTCAGAAAATACCGATTGAGACAAATCAGAATTGGAAAAATTGACTTCTTGCAAATTCATTCCCTGGAGGTTAGCTTGCCATATAGTCAGATGAGAAAAGTCATAGCCGCTAACAGCAACTTGTAACTGACGCAGGAAATTGAGAATATTGCCACCGACATAACCAGCTTCTAGGGAAGATTTTTCCCGCAGCATGGAGAGACTTGCCATCAAACAATCTTCCAAACTTGAGGGAGAACCCAAAATCGCCTGCAATTTATCTATGATTGGTTGCAGGATGAGACGGATTTGAGTTTCTCGGATATATTCTTTGGCGGTTGCTTTGACTAGCGCCTGATTTCTGAAATGGGTAAATTTCTGTTCGACAATCTCTTGGACAACCTGCTCGATTAATTCGCTGGTAGCGTACTCCATAACCACAGGTTGTTGAGTATAACGAGCCGCCGTCTTTTCAATTAACGATCGCCGTTGTAAGGAAACGACTGCTTGTAACAGTTCTCCCGGTGAAAGAGGACGGGCAAAATCTGCTTGTAGCTCTTGAATTGAAACGGGTTCGCGATTGATAGCAAGCCAGTACATAATCTCTTTTTCTAAAAGAGATAGGCGTCCGAACTGCTCTTGTAGCAAGTCGCGCAGCTCGTCAAAAATAAACGAATCTTGTTCTAAAAATTGCAGGAAACTAGCAATATCGGACTCAAAAAAGTCTCTGATAGCAGAAGCGATAATCTTTAAGGCTAAAGGGTTGCCACCATAGCGCGCGATCGCGACTGACAATTGCTCCTCTGAACCGTTAAAAGCACCCTTAGATTGAAGAATTTTTAATCCTTCTTCTGCTGACAATCCCGTCAACTTTAAACAGCGAACAGGCAGATTTTTCCCCTCTAATGGAATCAATTCTTTAGGAAACTCCCGTGACGTTATCAACAGGCAACTATTGTGGGAAGTTTCGCCTATCAGCTTGAGTAAGTGACTATATCCTTCATATCCGGATCGATAACAACCTGTGTTGCCACTTTGTAGGATAAATTCGGCATTATCTAAAATTAGAAGACAGCGGGAAGTACGCAAATAAGCTATCAGTCGTGAAAGTTGCTCATCTACGGTTTCTTGTAAATGTGTTTCCTGCTGACGAGAAAGGAATTGCAGCAGATTCGCTAGCAGATCTTGGATAGAAGGAGCATTACGCAGACTCCGCCAAATTAGATAGTCAAATTCATCCTGAATCTGTTCTCCTAACTTTACAGATAAGGCAGTTTTCCCAATTCCACCCATGCCTAATAAAGCTACCAATCGGCAATAGTCATCTACAATCCACTGCTTGAGAGTAGCTAACTCAATTGTACGGTTATAAAAAACTGATATATCAATAGCTTCTCCCCAATCTTGATGGGAATTGAATCTGACTTTTTCCAGGATTTCTGTTACAGATTGTGGTATAATTTGCTCGCCTAAGTCAGCAATCTTTTTACTATCCAGCCTCAATTTTTCACAAATTTCTACAAAAGTTGCATAGTCTACAGCTTTGCCAGTCAGAAAGTTGCTAACCGTAGATAAAGCGAGTCCGGAATTTTCCGCCAAGTCTCTCTGGCTGCGAAAACCGTTATGCTTGAGAGCTAATTTAGCTTTCTCGATCCAGTCACTACGAACTCTGAGCGATCGCGACATAGTTTTGTTGCGGAATCAGTTAGTGGAATGCTGCCGAAAAAACTATAATTTTGCTGCACTGGCATAGATCAATCTGAAGCCTTCTTTTTCCGGAAGCATAGAGATTGCTGTGACAAATTTTAACACAAGTGACTATCCAGAAACTTTCTCAATTCAGTAATAAGTCAGTAACTTCTCAGTCTTGTAGTCCGTCAACGGCAAGCTTTGATGAATTTATAGAGAACGAATTTAGGAACAATTGCGATGGATACCATAGTAGGCGGAAATGGTAATGACTCCTTGACTGGCAGTGCCGAGAATGACGTAATGATCGGTAACAATGGCAACGATACATTAAATGGTCTTGGAGGTAACGACACTTTACGCGGAGGAAATGATAGCGATCGCTTAATCGGAGAAAAAGGCAGCGACTTATTTGAAGGCGGTCTTGGCAATGACCGGATGATTTGGAATGATGGCGATGGTAGCGATGTGATGCGCGGCGGCGCAGGCAATGATGTTACCGAGTTCAATGGTTCTGTTGCCAAAGGTGACGATCTCAGCTTAAAAGCTGATGGTGGCAAAGCGATCTTCCAACGCCTGAATCTAGTCCCAATTACCTTAGATGTCGATGATACCGAACAGTTCGATATTAATGGACTCGGTGGAGATGACACTTTAAATGTCAAAGATTTGTCTGGGACTGATGTACAACAAGTCAACTTCCGGGGTAATGATGGAAACGACTTCTTAGATGCCAGTCTTACTAACGTCAAAATCAACGCTGATGGTGGTGTCGGCAACGATACCATACAGGGCGGAAATAACAGCGATACCCTCTATGGTGGACAAGGCAACGACCTGTTACGCGGTGGCAACAACAACGATACCCTTTATGGTGGGAAAGATAACGATGTCCTAATTGGTGACAAAGGCAGCGACTGGTTTGAAGGCGGTTTAGGCAATGACCGGATGATTTGGAATGATGGCGATGGTAGCGATGTGATGCGCGGCGGCGCAGGCAATGATGTTACCGAGTTCAATGGTTCTGTTGCCAAAGGTGACGATCTCAGCTTAAAAGCTGATGGTGGCAAAGCGATCTTCCAACGCCTGAATCTAGTCCCAATTACCTTAGATGTCGATGATACCGAACAGTTCGATATTAATGGACTCGGTGGAGATGACACTTTAAATGTCAAAGATTTGTCTGGGACTGATGTACAACAAGTCAACTTCCGGGGTAATGATGGAAACGACTTCTTAGATGCCAGTCTTACTAACGTCAAAATCAACGCTGATGGTGGTGCAGGCAACGATACTCTGTTTGGAGGACGTAACAACGATACCTTGATTGGTGGCGAAGGTGGTGACCTCCTAGAAGGTGGTGGTGGAAATGATGTCCTGATTGGTGGTTCTCTTAATGTTGCAACTACAGGATTCATTGACACTTTGACAGGCGGTAATGGCAGCGATCAATACGTTCTTGCTAACGCTAACTCAGTCTTCTATAACGATGGTAATAATGCCACGGCTGGACTCAATGATTATGCCTTAATTCAGGGCTTCAACACGAGCCAGGATAAGATTCAGTTAGAAGGAACCGCTAATAAGTACGTGTTAGGCTCATCTCCTATCAACGGTATCAATGGCACAGGAATCTACCTCGATACCAATGGCAACGGAACTTTAGGCAACACTGATGAGTTGATCTCGGTTGTAGCAGGGGTAACGAATTTGAATCTCACTGCTGGTTACTTCACTTACGTTTAAAGTTGACTGTTTAACCAGTAATGCCTTCTGCGTCAGAAAGATGTTGACAATTGAGGCAATCTTATCAAGGTTGCCTCAATATTTATGAAGGAAAAACAGTTACGGGCGTAAGTTATTGCACATTTACTCTTTTCCAGTAAACCCTACCTTCTACACCCCACACCCTTCTTAATGTAATTTTGTTTGAATGGAGTTATTCTGATGATTCACCATATTTCGATCGATGCTAATAATCCATTACGAGTTGCTAGCGTTCTCGCAGAAATCTTAAATGGCAAGGTATATAAATTCTTAATTCCTGGTAGCTACATTGTGATGCCTTTTGACAATTATGGTACTCATATTGTGGTGTTTAAAGCAGGGGATGTATGGTCTCCGGGTGCTGATGGTAAATCAGCTCAGATACTTCAAACTGCACCTGCTGATTTAGTGTCTGTCCATGCTGCAATTTCAGTACCCGCTACCCAGCAGCAAATTGAGCAGATCGGAAAAAGGGAAGAGTGGCACGTTTTGACTCGCGCTCAGGGAGATGGTGCGTTCAGGTTGGTTGAATTTTGGGTAGAAAATCGCATACTGTTTGAGTTTTTGCCGCCAGGATTTGAAACCCAATATTTGCAGACTATGCAACCAGAGATGATCGAGAAAATTTTGGATCAGCCAATTGAGCTTGTGCCAGTTTAGAGAAGGTTTAAGCGATCGCTTGAACGTAATTTTTAATCAGCCAAGAAAGGAGTTTCCACATGTCTGCAATCGAAATTTATAGTTCCGCCCTCTGTCCGTTTGCACATCGAGCGCACTTAACCTTATTAGAAAAAGGCGTTCCCTTTAAGTTGATAGAAATTGACTTGCAAAATAAGCCTGCCAACTTTTTGGAAATTTCTCCCTATGGCAAAGTACCCGTTCTCAAGCATGGAGATAATATAGTGTGGGAATCTGCCATTATTAATGAGTATCTGGATGAAGCCTTTCCAGAACCTCCTCTGTTACCTAAAGAGCCAATTGGGCGCGCTCAAGCACGAATTTGGATTAATTTTGCTGATACCCGATTGTTCGCTACTACCGGCAAATTGTTATACAGTCAAGATCCTCAAGCGCAAACAACGGTATTAAAAGAGCTTACCGAGCATTTGCTATTTATTGAACGCGAGGGGTTGTCAAAAATTTCAGATATTGAGCCTTATTGGCTGGGGACAGAGTTTAGTCTAGTCGATGTGACTTTTTATCCTTGGTTCGAGCAATTAGCCGTGCTGGAGCATTTTCGAGGCTTTCAATTGCCCTCTGGAATTGAGCGTCTGAAGAAATGGTACTCGGCAGTAGCAAACCGCGAATCAGTGCATTCTATCGCCAAATCTCAGCAGTTTTATCTCGAACGTTATGCTCGGTTTGCTCAACCTCGCCATGCTTAGAGAAACTCAGTAAGCTGCTGGGAGAAAATCTGAACAGAATGCTAGAACCGGAATTAAAAGCCACAGCTGAACGGTTAAAACCTGCCAGAACCATAAAGAATGACGTTTTTAGCGTCTATGCCAGTCTACCTGAGCGGGGTGTTGAGCGCGATCGCACCAGCCACAAAAGTCCCGTCTGTGCTTGTCCCCATCAACCAATTTTGATAAATAAGTCACAATAAAAGCAGTTGGTAATGGGTAAGAACAGCTACCCATTACCCATTACCCATTAGCCAATTCCTATGAATCAGGTTGACTATCTCCGAATTAGCTTGATCGATCGCTGCAATTTCCAATGTCAATACTGTATGCCAGAAGGGTCGGATCTGGAGTATATTTTGCGACAGAATTTGTTGACCGATGAGGAACTGCTGACTTTAATTCGAGAGGTTTTCATTCCGGTAGGGTTTACTCGGTTTCGCCTGACGGGAGGGGAACCGCTGTTACGTCCCGGCGTCGTGGAGTTGGTGGGAGCGATCGCCAATCTCCCCCAAACTCAAGACCTCTCGATGACGACCAATGCCTTTCTCCTCGCCCCAATGGCGCAAGGTTTGTACGATGCGGGTTTGCGCCGGATTAATATCAGCCTCGATTCTCTCGACGCAGAAACTTTTGACAAAATTATCGGCAACCGGGGGCGCTCGCGCTGGAATCAAGTCTGGGAGGGCATTTTAGCCGCTCACCGCGTTGGTTTTGACCCGCTCAAACTGAATGTGGTGGTAATTCCAGAGGTCAACGATCGCGAAGTTCTCGATCTCGCCGCCTTGACGATTGACCGCAATTGGCACGTCAGATTTATTGAATTTATGCCGATTGGCAATAACCACCTATTCGGCGATAAAGGTTGGGTAGCTTCGGCAGATTTACGCCAACAAATCCGCGATGTTTTTGGCTTGACAGAATCACAAGTTCGTGGTAATGGCCCAGCGGATGTATTTCAAATTCCGGGAGCCAAAGGGACATTAGGATTTATCAGTCAGATGTCCGAGTGTTTTTGCGATCGCTGTAACCGCATGAGGCTTTCTGCCGATGGCTGGCTGCGCCCTTGCCTGTTAAACGAAACGGGTCAAATTGACCTCAAAACTGCTCTCCGCCAGGGCATTGACGCAGCCGTATTACGAGAAAGAGTCAGTCAGCTTTTAGCCATCAAACCAGAAATTAACTTCAAACAGCGATACTCCGGCACAACCAAGGGTGTTTATACCCGCACGATGTCGCAAATTGGCGGCTAAGGAATTTTAGATTTGAGATTTTAGATTTTAGATTGTCTTAAATCTGCAATCTAAAATCTGAAATCTAAAATCCTTATGCTTGACGCGAGTAGTACTCAACCACCAGCAGTTCGTTAATTTGCAACGCGACCCATTCGCGTTCGATTGTACCGTTGACCTTGCCAACGAGTTTGTTTTTGTCAAACTCTAAATGGCTGGGTAGATTTGCCAATCCGGGATATTGCAGATTTTGTTCTACCAACTTGCGGGAATTTTCCTTGTTTCTAACCGCGATCACTTCTCCCGCTCTGCACTGATAGCTGGGAATGTTAACCACGCGACCGTTCACCGTCACGTGACCGTGATTGACTAACTGACGCGCCGCCGGGATAGTGGGAGCCATCCCCATACGGAAAACCGTGTTATCCAAGCGCATTTCCAACAATTGCAGCAGCACTTGTCCGGTAGAGCCGGTAACGCGGCGAGCTTTACGCACGTAGCGCAGTAGCTGCTTTTCTGTCAGACCGTAATTAAAGCGCAGCTTTTGCTTTTCTTCTAAACGAATCGCATACTCAGACCGTTTCTTGCGGTTCTGACCGTGCTGACCTGGTGGGTAACTCCGTCTGGGTGACTTGCGAGTTAAACCGGGTAGATCTCCCAGGCGACGAACTACTCGGAGGCGGGCGCCTCTATATCGCGACATGTCGCTTCCTCTCTGATCCTCTTAAAAATATTAGCCAGAATTTCGATTATACCGTGTTTACTTGCTAATGGGTAATGGGTAATGGGTAATGGGTAATGGGGGAGCTTTCTTGAGATGGGGAAAATGGGGAAGCTTTCTTGAGATGGGGGAGCTGGGGGAGCTTTCTTGAGATGGGGGGCTAAAAACTGCAACTTGATCGTTGGACAAAGCTACCCATTATTCCTCAATC
>CAYXCW010000130.1:0-21356 GCA_964463555.1 uncultured bacterium | reverse complement strand
GACAAGGGAGACAAGGAAGACAAGGAAGACAAGGAAGACAAGGAAGACAAGGAAGTCTCACATCTTGCACCAAGCCGAGAAATAAATTTCACACCTGAAAGCTAAAACCCGTTGAAACGGGTTAAAACCTTGATTGTAGTTAGCTTTAGCTAACTTAAGCTTTCAGCCCCAAATTTATTTGGAGGCTGTTTATCGGGTAGGCGTAAGATGCGAATCTACATTCTCCCTCAGCTCCCTCAGCTCAAGAAAGCTCCCTCAGCTCCCTCAGCTCCCTCAGCTCCCTCAGCTCAAGAAAGCTCCCCCAGCTTTCTGATGCGATCGCGCGATAACATGAAACTAACTCCTATGGCAATGGGGCTGGGGACTCAGTAAGGACAACGCTATTATGGGACTTCTAGATCGGATTGGGCGCGCGATTCGCGCTAATATTAACCATTTAGTCGGTCAGGCGGAAGATCCGGAAAAGATTCTGGAGCAAACTGTGCTGGAAATGCAGGACGATCTGATCCAACTGCGTCAGGCGGCTGCAAGTGCGATCGCTACTCTCAAACGTAGCGAACGACAGGCGCAACAAGCTCAGTCTGCCGCCGATGAATGGTATCGCCGCGCCCAATTGGCACTCTCTAAAGGTGATGAAAATTTGGCGCGCCAAGCTCTGGAAAAGCGCAAAACTTATGTAGAAACTGCCAAAGCCTTCGCGACGCAGCTCGAGCAGCAAACGACTATCGTTAGCAACCTGAAACAGAACATGCGATCGCTAGAAAGTAAATTAGCTGAGGCGAAGACTAAAAAAGATATGTACATCGCCCGCGCTCGCAGTGCGGCAGCAACTGAGAAACTGCATCAGATGACAAGTCGCTACAATCCCACCGGCGCCTTGAGTACGTTCGATCGGATGGAAGAAAAAATCCTGCAAATGGAAGCTCGCGCCGGTGCCATAGCCGAACTAAACAGCAACGAACTGGAACAGAAATTTGCTGCCCTCGAAGCAGGCGGCGACATCGATACCGAACTCGATGCTATGAAGGCTAAACTGATTGCCGGAAACAATCCAGCCCAGTTACCCAGCGCCCGCAAGAACGACCCCCAAAAACCGTAATATTGAGTCAAATTAAAGCAATTAGGCACTATATCCGTAATTTAGCAATCTGAGTTTGAAGTTTTTAAACTGGAGAAAGAGGAATCTTGTTTTAAGGTTCCCCAACCTTGCATCGCGTCCTGAAGAAAGCTGTAGAAGTAGGTCAACTCATGTCCCTTCGCAACGGTTGTGCAACTCAGGACTTACGCACGGCGAAGTCAGAAACCGGGTTTCTTCGTAGATCTCTGGTTTCTCAACCAACGATTTTTCATAGAAACCCGGTTTCTTTGCGTAAGTCTTGTAACTGCTAATAGCTAATCGCTCATGGCTACTGGAGGAGACAATTGACCAGCTCGCAATTAGCCATTAGCCATTAGCCATCTGTCTGCTAGCGATACCACCGGACATGATATTCATCCTTTGGAACAGCCGTATTTGGCTAAACTTGAAGCAAGTGCCGTTTTGATAATACGCCCGAAAAGGAAAACATTATGGGATTGTTTGACCGCATTGGCCGAGTAGTCCGAGCCAACCTGAACGACGTGGTTAGCAAGGCTGAAGACCCGGAAAAAATTCTTGAGCAGTCTATTATTGATATGCAGGAAGACCTGGTGCAGCTGCGTCAAGCTGTGGCACAGGCGATCGCTACTCAAAAACGCACCCAACAACAGTACAACCAAGCCCAAGCCGAAGTAAATAACTGGCAAAGCCGCGCTCAACTAGCGCTGCAAAAGGGAGATGAAAATCTGGCTAGGGAAGCGCTGGTTAGGAAAAAGTCCCACGGTGATACGGCGGGTGCGCTGCAACAAACCCTGAGTACTCAAAATACCCAGGTAGATCAGCTCAAGCGCAATCTGATCGCTTTGGAAAGTAAAATTTCTGAGGCGAAGACGAAGAAAGATATGCTCAAAGCCCGCGTTGCAGCTGCCAAGGCGCAAGAGCAACTGCAAAATACCGTTGGTCGTATGGGAACCAGCACGGCGATGGCTGCGTTTGAGCGCATGGAAGAAAAGGTGTTACAGATGGAAGCCCGCGCTCAAGCCGCAGGCGAGTTAGCTGGGAACGATCTGGAAAGCCAATTTGCCCTGCTGGAATCTGGTAGCGATGTTGATGATGAATTGATGGCGATGAAAGCTCAGCTGACTGGTGCTGCTCCCAATCAAGCTGCTTTACCTTCTGGTACTGAATCTTCTGCCCCTCCATCCAATCAATCAAATAAGACACCAACACAAGTTGATAAGGATTTAGAAGAATTGCGCCGCCAAATGGATCAACTGTAATTAATTGGGCAGCTTGCCGCCAGATTTGCGCCTCCTGGATATTGGCTCTAAGTTCTCGTTTAGAATGAGGTTTAGAGTTCAAGTCCAGGTTTTAGTTTATTGGTTGATATTCATGGATATTAGCGATCTGTTCCCGTTTCCGTTTAGAATTACCCTCGATACTGCTGCGATCGCAGGCGCGCTTTTGTGGTCGCTGGCTTTGTATCTCGGCTTTTCCCCTGTGGGTGAGTGGGTTGCCGAGCAACTAAATCGTTGGTTTAATTTTGCCGAGCGATCGCTTTACACTTCCCAAGCCGAATTTGACCGCACCAAGAAAGGCAGAGAATCTCAAAATGCCTTTTTTGCCTCTGTATTCAGCATCGTCCCGTTTTTAATCGCTGGCGCTTTGTGCAATTGGGGCGTCGAATTAGGTTTAGGCGCTAGTTGGGGCATTAGTATGGGGCTTTTAGCTTGCGTCGCTTGCGGTATTTATGAGTTGGGGCGTCGCGATGGACAATTGTAGAAAATTTTAGATTTTAGATTTTAGATTTTAGATTGAGGAATGGGCGGGATGGGATTGTGCGATCGCCTTTTTTATAGTATTATTATCATAATGGAAATATATGCAAAATAAATATTTTAAGATAGTTCTTCCTCATCGACTTCATTATAGCAAAAAAAATTAGTCAAGTCTAGAGTTTCAGCAAAAATTTTTGACCATTTTCCCAGAGTTAGGTAACTGCACCCTCAAGCATTTCAACTGACCAAACAAAAGGAACAAATTATGATTCAAGCCATACCTAAATCGGTCACGTTTGATGAGTTCGTCGCCTGGTATCCAGAGAACTCAGAACATCGCTATGAACTATATAACGGGACAATCGTTGAAATGCCTAATCCTACAGGTGACCACTCTGACGTTACGGGTTTCATCAGTTTAAAACTAGCAGTTGAAATTGACCGTTGCGAATTACCCTACTCTATCCCCGGTGACTACCTACTGAAACCCATCCGTAACGAATCAGGTTTTAAACCAGATGTGCTGGTTTTAGATCGACCTGCACTTTTAAACGAACCTCGTTGGAAAAGAGAATCAATCATCACGATGGGTAGTTCTGTGCGCCTTGCTGTAGAGGTTGTCAGCACCAATTGGCGAGATGATTACTACATCAAGCTGGCAGAATATGAAGAAATGGGCATTCCTGAATATTGGATTGTAGATTATCTTGGTTTGGGCGGTCATAAATTTATTGGTAACCCTAAGCGCGCCACCTTATCGGTTTATAAATTGGTGGATGGCGAATATGAAGTCAAGCAGTTTAAGGAAGATGACCGGATTGAGTCTCCCATGTTTCCTGAGTTGAAACTGACTGCTAAGCAGATTTTTCAAGCAGGATTATAAAAGACCCCTTCGCAGTAGAAGAATATTTAATTAAATTAACCGCAGAGGTACAGAGAACGCAGAGGTAAGAGAAAGAAAGAGATTGTTAATTTTGAGGGGCGAAGGGAGTCCATAATAAAAGACCTCACAGAGTCGTTGCGTAGGGAAAAGGCATCTGACGATTTCTCGGACAAACAGATAACGTTAATAATGCCGTGTTCCGGCTTCTGATTACGGGTAATCGACCGGAAATGATATTAGTTGCGATACTATTTGAGCGAGTTTTTGTGCGGCACCTGGGTTTCCTCGAACATGGCGGAGGTTAGAACGCATTTGTTCTAACTTTTGGGGATGGTCTAAGTAATCGATAACTAAGTTTGCTATATCTTCAGGTTGGAGATTGCCTACTAATTCGGGGACAATTTCGGCATTTGCCCATTTATTAGGCCATGCAAATAACCTTCCTTGCCGCAATACTAAGGAGTTAATTGCTTTAGCAAAAAGCGAACCAACTCCGGGCAAATTTGCCAATAAACCGGGCAAACCGTCCCAAGAACGCATTGCATCTAATTGCTGAGTTGGTAATAGAACAATCATCGGGACTGCTAAAGAACCCAATTCGGCGGTATTGGCGCCAACTGTAGTTAGGCAGAGGCGACATTGCGATAATAAATCGTAAGCGGGAAACTGGGTAAACAATTCGACGCGCAAACCAGCAGGAGTTTTGAAGTATGGGGAGTCTGAGTTAGCAGGGACGATTAATTCAGCACTTTCCCATCCAAATTGTTGAATTAAAGGGTTTTGATTTCGATCGGCAAAACGAGCTAAAATTTTGAGGTCTAAAGTAGGCGCAACGGGAATGACAAAACGAGTTTGAGGACGCACAGCTTGGATGCGTTGTGCGATCGCTAAACACAATGGTACACCCTGGGCTAATTTTGCTGGTTTCGATCCGGGTAGCAGTCCAATTAATTCTGTTGGTAATGGGTTATCGGTAATGGGTAATTGGGATAGATCTTGAGTAGTTGCTTCTGCCATTAAGTCGCCGACGACGGTAAATTTATCCGCATATTTTGGCGCTGCTTTGGCGGCAATTTCTGATTTCATGATGCCGAAGCGATCGATCCAATTGTGCCAGCGGGCGTCCCATTCGGCATAAACTACGGTACGATATCCTAAGCGCTTGCCGATGATGACAGTATAAAATTGGTCGCCGCCGAGGAAAAGAACGATTCCTTGGTCGCGCCAGTCCCAATTTTGGGCGGTTTTGCCCGATAGTAGAAATGGGAAAAAATGTTCCGCTGACTGTACGCGATCTACTTGGGGGTAGGAACTTGCGATCGCACATTCCTTGCCAGTCGCATTCGGACAAGGAGATAATACCACCGAAATGCGTACTTTATCCCGATCTTCCCCCAACTGTTGCCGTAAAGCTTGCACAACGGGGCGCACCCAAGTTGTAACTTCCCCTGGGCCATTAGAAAGGATTAAAATATCGACTGACATAAGATATTAGAGCGGAATGGGAAAGTACTAGAGCGATCTTAAATCATTTGTGAAAGTAAAGAAACCCGGTTTTGTACAAGTTACCGGGTTTCTTTTAACTGGCAATTTTGACAAACTGCCTTTATAGTTACTAAACCAATTTAGCCGAAATAAAATTAATTGTTGAGAGAGTCAAATTTAACCCAGCTCCCCCTTCAATAATCCCTCGCCTGTCTTCCCCTACGGCAATAATCAAATCCGAACCGGATGGAAACACCCGATAATTATTTATGCTTCCGACGATATAGATTGAATCCCCTTGACTTTGGTTAAACCCTACAATGCGAGCTTCACCAACTCCTTCATAGAACTGTACTGCCGATGTGGATACTGTAGAGTTTACTAAAACATCCCCTAACATGAAAGTATCAGCTCCAGAACTACCAATTAAGGTATCGAATTCATTCTCGCCTTTGCTCTCGTAAAAATTTGATCTACCTAACCCTCGGTATACTTCCTCAACCCCAGTTATTTCCATTTTTCCTACGCCAAAACCAGTCACAATATCATTACCTCTTGTGCCAACAAATTTTGCCTCACGACTCGGTTCAAATTGCCCAAATTGTAGGTAATGTTCCAACCCAGAACTGAAAACGCCTGCCCGGACTGCCGCCGCTACATCAGGATTTTTGAATAAGTATTCTGGTTCTATGAAAGAAGTTGCTAAGCGATTTTCACCAGCTCCGAATCTGATATAATGTTGCAAACCAGATTTAAAGTTTCCTGCCTGAACTGCTGCTGCTACATCTGGATTGCTTTGTAAGTAAAACGATTCGACATAATAAGGCGATATCTGCGTTCTACCTTCTTCGTAACCAAACTGGATAAGATGATCTAAACCAGAAGTAAAAATTCCGGCTCTGACTGCATTGTCTACATCTGGATTATTAGCTCGGTAAAACGCTTCGTCATAATAAGGCGATATTAGCGTGCGTCCTTCTCGGCGTCCAAACTGTTGAAAGTGCGCCAAACCAGATAGAATTGACCCAGCATCTTTTGCGGCTTTTACATCTGGATATTTAGCCAAGTAGTAATTTTCATTGAAAATGTCAAAATTCATCATAACTTCCTCGAAATTAAATCTTTATATAAAATCAGCTTGAAATATACAAAATACGCGAATAGCAATAAAAATTAATAATTGATATAATAAATAACAAAATCCCAATCAAAAGAGCCATTTAGCGCTGTAATATAGCAGAGGCTGCTAGGAGGATGTTATAATTAAAACAAAAAATAGGAGGGAAATGCAAAATAATTACCCAATCCAAAATCTGAAATCTAAAATCTGAAATCTCAAATTACGCCTATGCCTGCAACAATTGCCTTAATTGCCCACGATCGCAAGAAAGATGATATCGTTAACTTCGCCAAACAACACGCACTGTTTCTCAGTCGTTACAAATTAATTGCCACAAGTACAACTGGACAACGCATTCAAAATGCTACCAGATTGTCCGTGGAACAAATGTTATCAGGACCAATGGGAGGAGACGCGCAAATTGCAGCACAAGTTGCGTCGGGGAACGTTGTCGCGGTAATTTTTCTGGTAGATCCTTTAAATGCCCAACCTCACGAACCGGATATTCAGGCACTTCTGCGGATTTGTAACGTCCACAACGTGCCGCTTGCTACTAATTTAGGAACCGCAGAAGCGATAGTTGCGGGTTTACAAAAAACTCCAGTTGCTCATTTAATATTTAATCCCATATCGGGTCAGGGAAATGCAGAACAAGACCTTTCTTTAATTCAACAACTGCTTTACCCGCAGATCCACTTGCACGTTCATTTAACCAGCAAAGATACAGATCCAGTGCAGTTGGTAAAAGATGCGATCGCCGCCAAAGCCGACATGATTATCGCATCTGGTGGGGATGGGACAGTTTCAGCAGTTGCGGGTGCATTAATTGGCACGGGGATACCGTTAGGAATTATTCCCAGAGGCACGGCGAATGCATTTTCAGTAGCGTTGGGGATACCGACTGCGATCGCACCGATTAGAAGCGCCTGTCAAGTCATTTTAGGCGGATACACTCGCGTTGTCGATGCCGCACGTTGTAACGGAATGCCGATGATTTTACTAGCAGGAATTGGCTACGAAGCCGAAACCGTAGAAAAAGCCAGCCGCGAGTTAAAAGATCAGTGGGGTGCGCTAGCTTATTTAATGGCAGGATGGCAGCAATTAGATACGCAAGAATTATTTGAAACTGAAATTGATATTGAAGGCGAAGTCCATCAGTTACAAGCAGGTGCAATTACCATTGCCAATACCGCACCAATTACCTCAATTTTAGCCCAGGGAGGAGGGCAAGTTATTTCCGACGATGGACTTTTAGACGTCACAATTGCCGCAGCAGAAACCAAGTTACAAGCAATTACAGGTATGCTGAGAATGTTAGGGGCAGCTTTAATTAAAACCGGCATCGAACATCAGAATTTGGTTCACCTTTGCGCTAAACGCATGAAAGTGACAACAAATCCGCCTCAGAAAGTAGTATTAGATGGAGAAATTATCGGCACAACACCGATCGATATTGAATGCATTCCTGGAGGTTTAACGGTTTTGGTTCCCAAACCTTAAGGATTGAATACATATTTGATTATTGTCGGGGCGGGTAATACCTGCCCAACTTGCATAAAGAAACCGGGTTTCTATGAAAATCCTTGAGCAAGGAAAGAGAACTACGAAGAAACAAAGGTGACGATCTCGTTAACCCTGCCCCGCCTTAGTTATATTATTAAAAAAAGGAGTTAATAATATGACAGCGACAAGAGATAAACTTTGGACAGTAGAAGAATATCACCGAATGATGGATGCGGGCATTTTAACCGAAGATGATAAAGTTGAACTGCTGAACGGTCGAATTGTCCAAATGAGCGCTCAAACTCCACCCCATGCCGGTACAACCCAGCGAGCATCTGACTATATCAAAGAACGGCTTGCCGCACAAGCTCATGTGCGGATGCAATTGCCAATTACTTTAGCCACGTCGGAACCAGAACCAGATATTGCTATAGTTCGGATCGATGCCGGTGCTTATGGCGACCATCATCCCAATGCTAGCGAAATCTTTCTATTAATTGAAGTTTCCTACAGTACCTTACAAATTGATATTGAAGAAAAAGCCCTAATTTATGCTAGAGCAAATATTAGCGACTACTGGGTTTTGGATGTAGCTGAAAGAGAAGCTTATATTTTCCGAAATCCCACACCAGATGGCTATCAATCAGAAATTATTCTTCCAGATAATGGTGTTGTTGCACCACTCGCTTTTCCAGAGATTGAAATACCGTTGTCAGAGCTATTTTTACCTGTTTAATTAAGTGAAAATAATTAACTCAATTCGCTATCGATCAAACCGATCCCCCCAAACCCCCCTTGGCAAGGGGGGCTTAAGAGGGGTAAGATATGACCATTAGCTTTTAGATATTCGTACCGAGTTTGAGATTTTAGCTTTCATTAAGTGAGATGGTGCGATCGCTTGTCGTAGGGGCACGGCATCAGTCATTTTTGACGCTAACTCAAAGCTTTTAGATGTCGTGCTTTAATCCACCCGCCTAAAAACTATTTGGATAAAATAACTCTCTATTTTGGCATAGGGAAGAAAAGTTAAGTTTCGAGACGAGCAAAGTCCTTAACTTTTCTGTATCGACTGTGCAAAGCTGAACTCGTATAACAGAATTAGGATTTACGCAGCAAATTCATCTGTGGTGTTGCGGTGCGTTACGCGATCGCGCTTCGCACCCTACATTCAAAATTTTGGCGTAAGTCCTGAGAATTAGCGATCGCATCAAGGTTTTCCCACCTTCTCACCCATATTCCTCTGGAACCGTGCAGCAATCTGCAACTGCCATTCCAGGAAATTTTTAATGTGCAATTTCAACCTACAACCATACAAGTGAACTAGGAGAAACTCAAATGGCAACCTTTACAGTCACTCGATACGACGATGTTGTTGACCCTAATGATAATCAGTTGAGCCTGCGGGAAGCTGTCAGTCAGGCGATCGCATCCTTCGGCGATGACACGATTAATTTGAACAGGATTGTCCAGCTTAACGAGCGCATCGTCATTCCCGGCAATGCAGGGAGAATTACTTTTCAAGGAAATGGTGAAAACACCAGTGGGTTTAACGGGCAAAACCGCACCCAAATTATTGCGGTCGATCGAGCAGCAGCCACCTTCTCTAACCTGGGATTCTTTAACGGCTATAGCTACGGCGGGGATGGACAAAAGAGCGGCGGCGGCGGTTTGGGAGCTGGCGGTGCCCTGTTTATCAATCGCGGTGATGTGACTGTTAATGGGGTAACTTTTGTCGGGAACCGGGCTGTGGGCGGCAATGGCGGCTTTAATCTCCAGGATGGTGGACGTGGCGGCAACGACTCTCAATTCGGTCAACCGGGCTTCAGGGGTGGTGCCGGTGGCGGGACTCGGTTTGGTGCAGTCCCCGGTAGTGGCGGACTTGGGGGGCGGGGTGGTTACATTAGTTTCGTCGATGGATATGTCAACGGAGGTGCTGGTACCAACGGCACTTCTGGCAACTATGGTACCGGAGGAGGTAGTGGTGGTGGTGGTGGTGGCGGTACGGGCGGTTCGGGAAACTTTGGTGATGGCACTAATGGTGGTCGGGGTGGAAATGGCGGTGCGGGCGACTTCGGCGGCGGTGGTGGCGGCGGCGGTGGCGGCGGCGGTGGCGGCGGCAATATCTCAGGGGTCAATATTTACCCTGGTTATGGCGGAGCTGGGGGTGCTGGAGGCGTTGGAGGAGCCTTTGCTGGATCTGGGGGAGCCGGTACTGCTGGGGGCGACGGAAGTTTAAGTTTTTCGGGTGATAACCCCGGAGCTGGAGGCTTTGGCGGACGGGGCGGCGGTGGTGCCGGTTTAGGTGGTGCTGTGTTTGTGACAGATGGTGGGCGCTTTATTGTAGGGAACACTTCCTTTATCAACAACTCTGCTACGGGTGGAGTGGGTAATCAGAATGGACAGGGGCGAGGGGGTGCTTTCTTCGCACAGATTGGTACCTCTATAGGTGATGCTGGTAATGTCACATTTTCCAACAACACCGCATCGACCGGAGATCCCATTGGTAACGTCTACCCAGTTAAGGTCAATCGAGGCGATGGCACGATCGCAGTTGAAGACTTTACCGGAGTTGGACGGGGCAACAATCCATCTGAAGAAGTGCTATCTACCTTTGATGAACTGGTATTTAAAGGAGCCGATTTAGTTGCTAAAAATCTATTGCTGACTCAAATCGATGCAGATTTGGAAGTTAGTTTTGAAGGCGTTGATGATACTAAAGTTATCCTGAAAGATTTTGCCTTGGAAAATTTGGATAATTTACCGATTCCCGGCGGTCAGCACGGACAAGTTGGCAATATTGTGTTTGATGGCGATACTCAACTTCAAGACAGCATCGATGTTTTTGATGCCGATTCTACCCAAAGTCAAATTTGGAATCGCAACGCGGTCACTTTCCTCAATAACCTGGACAATGATGTGCGTGGCTTTGCCAACTCCGACGATATCATTAACGGTCAAGGCGGCAATGATATTATTCGGGCATTAAGTGGCAACGATCTTGTGCGGGGTGGTGATGGCGACGATCGTCTTTATGCCGGAGTTGGAGCCGATATTCTGATCGGAAATGCTGGGGATGACACGCTGCATTTGGGAGGCGATCGCCATGTTGATACCGTTATCTATCGCAGCGGTGATGGAAGCGATCGCATTGATAAATTTCATCGCTCTGGCGGCGATCTACTCCAGTTTGAAGGCATTGCGGCGATCGATGTAGTAGTTAATGGCAATAGCACTTCTTTCCATCTGAGCGATCGCATCGAAGGTAATAGCGGATTTGGCTCTGGTCAACTTCTTGCCGAACTACGCGGTGTAACTGGATTTACTAAAGATAACATTGGTTTAAATTTAGCTGCTGCCAATACTGCTCAATTTTTGTTTGCATAGTTAATGAATGATTGAAAGCGATCGCTTTTGTGTTGCTGAGCGATCGCTCGTTCCTAATGGTTGAGGAAATTAACCTAACTCTGCCCAATAGATTGATTTCCCCATGTTGATTGTTTTAGCGATCGCAAGCTAAACTTATCCCATGAGAATCGAGTTCATTGTCTGCCCAGACTACATTGAGGAAAAACTTCAGGTAAAACATGGTGTGACTTCCTACGAAGCTCGCCAAGTTCTCCTAAGTCAACCTCGGATTAGATTTGCTGAGTAGGGGCATACCGAAGGCAACGATGTGTATGCTGCTTTCGGGCAGACGTTGGCAGGGCGGTACTTATCCGTGTTTTTCATCTACAAGCCTGAAAACCGAACAGCAGTTATCATTAGCGCGCGAGACATGAGCAGTAAAGAGCGGAGGACATATGGACGCAAATAAGCTGAGCAGCATTTCAAAAGCAGATACAGACGAGAAAATCGGTGAGTTCTGGGATACGCACGACTTCACTGATTTTGATACCGATGCCCCAGATGTCAAATTTGATATGGCTTGTGCTGTTCCGATTGAAGTAGAGTTATTTAGCGCTTTAGAGCAGCAAGCTAAGCGACGTGGCGTGACAGTAGAAGCGCTGGTCAATCTTTGGTTGCAGCAGAAACTTATCGAGCAGTCAGCGCAGACAGCAGTCTAATATCGTTTATGACAACTTATTTACTCTTTAAATATCCACCGTTTTAGCCACGCGGTAATAGAAAAATAGTGCCTGTAATCCCGTTCCATTAATTCATCAAAAGCGCATCGCTCAAAATGACTGTAATTAGAATCAGAATCAGAGTATCGTGAACGATAATGCAACTTTGCTGGCAAATGCCCTTTGCGCGCCTTCAATGAGTAATGAATGTTCACATGATAAATACGATTACTTTCTCTAGGCCAACCAACGTAATCAGCAAAGGCAATATAGGTATTTTCATCAATACTTCCTTTTTTATTTTTATCTTTCTTTACGATGTCTTCCCAGATACGCTGCTGCACGCTAAGACCGAACCGCCCTTTGCTATATTTAACCCAGAGTTTGTCTATCTTCTTAATATCGCTGGTCGGAATTTCATCAACATCAATATATGAAGAGCGACTTTTAGGCATTAGTCGAAGAACTGCCCTCTCTGTTTCTTCATCAGCATCCTTCCAGGCTCCAGCTTTAAGAAAATCCTCTAGCTGTCTATAGTTTCCTATTGCACCTTGAGTTAGGTCATAATCTGTTTCTGAAGATGTTTGAGTTACAAGCTCAGCGATTCTTTCTAAAGATTTAATTTCTTTAGTAGACCGCCTTGTAGAACCTCTTAAAGATTTTTTCCAACCCAACAGCTTGCGCCTAATTTGCGGATTGCTCGCAACTTGAGGTTTTAATTCATCAACGATTTGTTGCTCAGCAACTTTTTGGCTATATCCCTGATTTTGGAGCGATTCTAAACCTTTCGCAACAGCATCACTTACTTCAGAAAGATTGTAGCCAATATGGATTTCATTGCCTTGAATTGTAATGTAGTCACCTTGAATCTGTTCGTTGTAAGTTCCACCACCCATATCAGTGGTGCGGATGTTAACATTTTTTCGAGCGTCATAAAGCTGTCGAGTTGTAGGGCTTTTCCGTTCAGCTTTAGCACCAAAAAAATAGAAACAACAGGCTACCAAGAATAAAATGATTCCGGGCAAAAATGTCGATGGATTCCAAAGGAGGATAGCGCCAGCCGTAGCGAAGCTTAAACTAGAGAAATAATACCGCCAATGATCGGGAAAATTATTCATTCTCTATGTCTACCGCCCAAGGTCTGGACGTTAAGGCAAGGGAATTCCAATCAATCCTAGCACTGCTTTTATCCCAATGACAGCAATTTCACCAATTACACCGTTGGCTGCTTCATTTGTGACATAGTGCCCTAACTGATTTAGGTGTTGCCTGAATCCAGGTCTATCCAATTGAGTTTTTAACTCATCAGCAACTTTTATTTGAGCTTCTTCAGGTGTATAGCCCTGTTTTTCAAAATTAACTAACTTGTCACGAATCTGTACAGCAGTTTGAGAAATATTCTGATTAATATTTATAAAATTACCGTGAATATTAATGGAATTGCCGTAGACAGCTTCGTTATACGTGCCGCCTCCCATGTTGATATTGCGTTCGTTATACGTGCCGCCCCCCGTATTGATATTGCGATTGCCGCTCATAACAACTCTCTATAACGTTTCAGCAAAAGTATCTTGTCAGCTTAGCTACATATTATAACCAACCAACCAGTCCGTCAATACTCACACCCCTGGCAGCCAGTCATGTTCCAACCACACCAATTAACAGATGCGATCGCGTCCTAAACATCCTTAATGGTAATTAGACATAGGTAATAGACTACAAGTAGATTCTACCTTTTATGAAAAGTTAAGTTCCACTCCGCCTGAAAATCCTTAACTTTTCTGTATCGACAGATCGATTGCCAAATCCTATAAAAATAACATTCGCAACTGCGAGGCAATCGAGATGAACAACAAGTCAAGGTCTAATCTCAATCGTACTTTAGTTACAGCTGCCGTTTTAAGTACGCTCGTTAACATATCTTCAATTATTATCTGGCAAGCATCGCTCTCACCTCATCCCGCTGAGAGTCGTTCTTTTTCGCTAGCAGATTTTGCGGCGATTTTTCGGATGCCTTTGTAAAATAGCGCTATAATTTATCAGAAAAAATGGGTTGTTAGCCTTAGCTCACAATCCTATCTTAGAAACCGGGTTATTAAAGCGCTAATTAGTTTCATAAAGGATCTTTGACAGAAACCCGGTTTCTTTCGGTAACTGTCAACTGTCAACTGTCAACTGTCAACTGTTGAATATCACCCGCAGCAGGTTTTCCCCATGCAAAAACTGATTTCATCTTACGAATATCAAGTGGGTGGTCGTCTCCCCGTCGATGCACCTAGCTATGTAGTTCGACAAGCGGATGAAGAACTTTACCATGCTTTAAAAGCGGGTGAGTTTTGTTATGTCCTCAACTGTCGCCAAATGGGGAAATCTAGTTTGCGGGTGCAAGTGGCGAAGCGATTGCAAGCAGATGGAATTGCTTGCACAACGGTAGATTTGTCTGGAATTGGTAACCGCAATACAACTCCGGATCAGTGGTATGCCGATATTATTATGCGGTTGGTGCGGAATTTCCGACTTTCCCATCAAATTAATGTGCGAAATTGGTTAGCGGAACGACAAGATTTATCCCCCGTTGGTCGTTTGGGTGAATTGTTGGAGGCAGTATTACCAGAGTTAATTGAGCAACCGATTGCGATTTTTTTCGATGAAATTGATAGCACTATTAGTTTACCGTTTAATACCGATGATTTTTTCTCACTGATTCGCTCTTGTCACGAACACAAACGCCTGACTTTTGCTTTATTGGGAGTGGCGACGCCTTCGGATTTGATTGTAGATAAAACTAGGACGCCTTTTAATATTGGTCGGGCGATTCAGTTGGATGGATTTAAATTGCCAGAAGTTGAACCATTAGCAGGAGGATTGGTCGATAAGGTAGATAATCCGGAAGCAGTACTGAAAGAGGTTTTAGCTTGGACTGGTGGGCAACCATTTCTAACTCAAAAACTATGTCAGTTGATAGCCGAAACTAAAGATGGTAAAAAAGAAAGTATTTTTCCATCGCCAATTACCAATTCCCAATTACCAATTCCCAATACCGAATTTCCCTACCTGAATAAGTTGGTGCGGGAAGTGCTAACGCAACATGGGGAAGTGGCGGAACAGGTGGCTGGTATTGCGCGATCGCATATAATCGAAAACTGGGCTGCACAAGACGAACCGCCGCATCTGCGGACAATACGCGATCGCCTCCTCAATAACGAACAACGCGCCAGCCGACTCTTGGGATTATACCAGCAAATATTACAAAATAATGGCGCGATCGCTGATGATTCACCCGAAAAAATCGAATTACTTTTATCCGGATTAGTCGTCAAACAACAAGGTAAACTGCACGTTTATAACCGCATCTATCAGGAAGTCTTTACCCAAGAATGGGTAGAAAAGCAATTAAAGAAATTGCGACCCTATGCCGGTTTACTCAATGCCTGGGTCGCTTCTGAATATCAAGATGAAACCTGCCTCTTGCGCGGACAAGCGCTGAAAGATGCACAAAATTGGGCAAAAGACAAGAGCTTAAGCAACCAAGATTATCGATTTTTAGCAGCTAGCGAAGCCCTAGATAAACGCGAAGTGCAAAGTGCCTTAGAAATCTCCGAACGGGCAAATCAAATCTTAGCAGAAGCCGAACAAAAAGCCAAACAAACCATTCGACGCGGACTAATATTAATCTCGATGCTTTCTTTAGGTGCAGTTACCTTTTTGGCATTGTCGGCGGTGCTGGCATGGCAAACCGCAAAACAAAAACAACAAGTGGCCTTTGGCGAAGTTAAAGCACTAACTCTATCATCAGAAGCGGCTTTTGAATCTCATCAAACTTTAGATGCTTTGCTTGAAAGCATAAAAGCAGGTATTAAATTAAACCAAATTGGTTGGAAAAACGCCGATACTGACCTAAAAGTGCGAGTAGAAAAAACCCTCAGACAGTCGCTCTATTGGGTAAGAGAACGCAACCGTTTAGTCGGTCACGGAGATTTAGTCACGCGGGTAAAATTCAGCCCCGACGGTCAAACTTTGGCAAGTGCTAGTTGGGATAAAACCATCAAAATTTGGCGGCAAGATGGACAACTTTTACATACTTTGCAGGGACATACAGATGCAGTTTGGAGCCTTAATTTTAGTCCCGATGGCAAAATGCTTGCGAGTTCGAGTCGAGATAAAACCGTTAAAGTTTGGCGCGTCGAAGATGGTCGAGAATTACTAACTTTTCGCGGTCATAAAGATTGGGTTGCCTGTGTCGGTTGGAGTCCCGACGGCAAGATTATTGCTTCAATGGAATGGAAAGGGACGATGAAGCTTTGGAACTTGGCAGGTGAGGAATTGCAGTCTTTTGATACCCATAAACAACCCGTACTTGCTATTAGTTTTAATCCTGACGGAAAAAGCATTGCAACTGCGAGTCGCGACGGTACGGCTAAACTTTGGAGTTTGGATGGTAGGAGATTGCAAACGTTTCGCGGACATAGCAATTGGGTGATGTACGTCAATTTCAGTCGCGATGGTAAAACAATTGCAACTTCTAGTCGAGATAAAACCGCAAAAGTTTGGAATTTAGACGGAGAAGAATTACTAACCTTGCCAGGTCATGAGGATACAGTTACCAGTGTAGTATTCAGTCGCGACGCTCAAACTCTTGCAACTACAAGTTTAGATAAAACAGTCAGAATTTGGAACCGAAAAGGCGAACAACAGCAAATTTTACGCGGACATACCGATGCAGTTTGGGGTGTAAATTTTAATCGCGACGGACACACTCTTGCGACTAGCGGTGAAGATGAAACGGTGAGACTTTGGAACTTGGAAGGGTCAGATTTAGGTTATAAAGCCGTCACTTGGAGCGATACTGAAGGAGAGGAAGCAATTTGGGGTGTGGTTTTCAGTCCCGATGGTAAAACTCTCGGTACTACGGGTCGATATATGACCTCCAAACTTTGGAATCGCCAAGGAGAGGAACAGGCGGCGCTGCGAGGTCATCAAGATACCGTTAGAAGCCTTCAATTTAGTCCAAATGGACAATTAATTGCAACTGCGAGTCGAGATAAAACGGTCAAACTTTGGAATTTGTTAGGTCAAGAACTCGCAACTTTTAAAGGGCATGAAGCGGATGTGAGAAGCGTTAGTTTTAGTCCCGACGGTCAAACAATTGCTAGCGCCAGTTGGGATACAACTGCTAAATTGTGGAGTCTTTCCGGCAAAGAACTATTAATACTGCGCGGACATCAAGCGGGTCTTTGGAGCATTCGTTTCAGTCCTGATGGTCAAATTATTGCCACTGCCAGCGAAGATGGAACGGCTAAACTTTGGAATCGGCAAGGTGAAGAATTGGCAACCTTGCGAGGACATGAAGCGGGAATACAAGCGCTGAGTTTCAGTCCAAATGGTCAGATAATTGCCACTGCTAGTAAAGATAAAACAGTCAAACTTTGGAACCTTCAAGGAGAAGAATTGATTGCACTTCGCGGTCATGAAGGTGACGTGAATGCGGTAATTTTTAGTCATGATGGGAAAGTTATTGCGACTGCAAGCGAAGACATGACCGTTAAATTATGGAACCTTGAAGGAGAAGTATTGCAAACGCTTGGAGGTCAAGGTTCTGGAGTTAAAAGCGTGAGTTTTAGTCCCGATGGTAAAATTCTGGCTTCGTCAGATTCTATTGGTAAAGTGATTTTGTGGAACTTGAATTTAGATTTAGGTTCCGAGGCGTTATTAGCGCGGGGTTGCGATTGGGTGAGGGATTATTTGAGGAATAGTGCGAGTGTGAAAGAAGATGAGCGAGGTTTGTGCGATATTGCTCCGCAACGCTAAAGCGATACATCTTGCACCAGAAGCCCAGAAATAAATTTCTGGCTGAAAGCTAAAGTCAGTTAAAACTGACTAGAATGCTTAACCAGATTTTCTAACTATCTGTTAGAATCAGCCTCTACAGCTCTTAACCTGTTTTAACAGGTTTTAGCTTTTAGCTTGAAATTTATTTCAAGGCTTCTGGTGCAGGATATGAGTATGGAAATACAGATAGAACCTTACAACGCCGATCAACTTGATGCAGTCATTCGTCTTTCACTTCGGGCATGGAATCCGGTGTTTGATTCGATTCAAAACGCGATGGACGCTGACGTTTACCGAGCATTTTATCCCGATAATTGGCGCGTAAGTCAGCAAAAGGCGGTTGAGGATGTTTGCGCTGCGGACGACACAAATGTGTGGGTTGCTATCAACAATGATTCAACCGTCGGCTTTGTAGCCGTGAAATTACACTCGGAAAGCAGCATGGGTGAAATCTACATGATTGCTGTCGATCCAGACTTTCAAGCTCAAGGCATTGGCACAGCTTTGATGGAATTCGCTCTAAATTGGATGAAAGATGCTGGCATGTCTGTGGCGATGGTCGAAACCGGAGGCGATCCCGGTCATGCGCCAGCACGTCGCACCTATGAAAAGCTGGGCTTCGGGCTGTTTCCGGTTGCCAGATACTTCAAGAAGCTCTAATGATAACGATAAGTTTGTAGGGTGCGTTAACGAAGTGTAACGCACCATTAATTGCGTACATTATCGCTGTATAAATCCTAGTTTTAAAATTATTTGTTGTTTTTATAGTCTCCCGTCTATAGAAATGATTGCTTGTTACCAATCAGTTTTAGTCAGTCAATTGTTCGGCATATTCATGGGGCATCAGTCTTATTGTTTGATTTTATACTCAGGTGAAGCCCGATCAGCATATATAACAAAATGATCCCTTTCACAATTGCTACCAGAGTTGTTGGAAATATGCCCGGATCGCCTGTGGCTGTCTGGTAGTACTTAAACTGTCCTAAAAAACTGAGAAAAAGAGCGCCGACGCAAATTCCCCAGGCTGCAATTAAATACGATATTGAATTAGTTTTGCGTTTTTTTACTAAGTAGGCAGCAGTCAGAAGAGTTAGTCCAAGCACATAATCGTCAAACCAGTTGAAGAATTTAGTCAGATCAAGAAGTTGGTTAACTCGTCTCACGGTTTCAGCAAGAGGCAAAAAAATCCCCATAATTATCGCCATTTTGACAGATATATTCAAAGATTGATAATTCATCATTTCCCGTTCACTTCCTTGTTAGTCACGCCAGTAGGGTGCGTTACGTTTCTTCGTAATGCACCATTAATTGTATAAATTGTCACTGTGTAATCTATAATTTTAACATGTTTTTATCCTAGATGATAAATTAAATGCGATCGCTTATTTCACGCTGATAATTCCAACCGGGATCAAAACTTTAACGCAACGCTCCTTTGACATCATCAATTGAGGAATTAATCAAAGTTCTGCCTTTAACTGAAAGCACAGGTAAGCGAACCGAATCACCTACTTCTGTTCCTGAATTGCGGATTAAAGTCCACATTTCCCGATTCGTTGCCTCGTCGGTATCAACATTTCTGAATTCGTAAGGAATTTTATTTGCTTCTAATTCCTGTCTCATTGCGCTGGTTAAACCGCAAGTTGGTCTGCCATAAACAATAACCGAAGCAGTTTGATTCCTTCGCGCTGGTTGATTTGCCGCAGTAGCTGGACTGTTTTGTTGTGTGGGTTGATTTGCACTTTCGGCTTGATTAACAGGAGCAATTCGCCTGTTTTGCCGGTAAATAACATTATCTAAATCTTCTAAAATGCCAGTTCGGGGATTAATCCAGCAGTTGACACAATCTTGAGCTTTGATGCCAGCGGGAATTGAGAGCAAAAAGGTAGTTGAAATAATGGTTAGGATGGCTTTTTTCATGGTAGTTGTTTCCATTTAATTGATGGCGATTCAAGCCACCCCTTTTTAAACGGTGCATTCTGGCACAGTTTGCATTCAACTATAGCTTTATTCACATCTTGCACTGAGCCAACAGAAATAAATTTCTGGCTGTAGAGACGTTACATGTAACGTCTCTACAGCTAAAACCCGTTTCAACGGGTTAAAACCTTGATTTAAGTTAGCTAAAGCTAACTTAAGCTTTCAGCCCCAAATTTATTTGGAGGCTGTTTATCGGGTAGCTGCAAGATGTGAGTTTATTCAATTGGGTGGCGCGTAGTTCCAGTGTAAGTCTTTCTATGTTTTACTGTCGAGGCTGAAAATATCGCTTTCACCAAGGGATGCGATTCGCAGTAAGCTGATTTAACGGCGTACTTCCCGATTGAACATGGCAACGATTAACGATAACTACCTCAAACTCAAAGCTGGCTACCTGTTTCCCGAAATTGCAAGGCGGGTGAATGCCTTTGCACAGGCGAATCCGGAGGCGAAAATTATCCGCTTGGGGATTGGTGATGTTACCGAACCTTTACCCGAAGCTTGTCGCAAGGCGATGATCGACGCGGTGGCGGAAATGGGCGATCGCGCAACTTTTAAAGGCTATGGCCCGGAACAAGGGTATGCTTGGTTGCGAGAAGCGATCGCTAAATTCGATTTCCACTCTCGCGGTTGCCAGATCGATGCGGATGAAATCTTTATTTCCGATGGTTCTAAATGCGACACCGGCAACATTCTGGATATCTTTGGCAAAGATAATGCGATCGCTGTTACCGACCCAGTTTATCCCGTATACGTCGATACTAACGTTATGGCGGGAAATACTGGCACGGCAAACGAAAAAGGCGAATTTGAAGGCTTAGTTTATCTGCCAATTACCGCAGAAAATAACTTCACCGCTTCGCTTCCTAACCAAAAAGTCGATTTAATTTATCTGTGCTTTCCCAATAACCCCACGGGTGCAACTGCTAGTAAAGAACACCTGAAAGCTTGGGTAGATTATGCCAAAGCGAACGGATCTATTATATTCTTTGATGCCGCTTACGAAGCATATATCACCGATCCAGATATTCCCCATTCTATCTACGAAATAGAAGGGGCAAAAGATTGCGCGATCGAATTTCGTTCTTTCTCCAAAACGGCAGGTTTTACCGGCACTCGCTGTGCCTTTACCGTAGTACCAAAAAACCTCACCGCCAAAGCTGCTGATGGTTCCGATGTGGAACTGTGGAAACTATGGAATCGCCGCCAATCTACTAAATTTAACGGCGTTTCTTACATCATACAAAGAGGTGCAGAAGCGGTTTATTCCGAAGCAGGGCAAGCGCAAGTTAAGGCATTGATTGGTTTCTATCTGGAAAATGCCAAAATTATTCGCGAACGTCTTTCGGAAGCTGGACTTGCGGTTTATGGCGGCATCAATGCACCCTATGTTTGGGTGAAGACGCCGAATAATCTATCGAGTTGGGATTTCTTCGATAAATTACTGCACACTTGCAATGTAGTCGGCACTCCCGGATCTGGTTTTGGTGCTGCTGGTGAAGGTTATTTCCGCATTTCTGCGTTTAATAGTCGGGAAAATGTGGAAGAAGCTATGAAGCGGATTACCGAAAAGTTTAAAGTTTCAACAGTGGACAGTTGACAGTTGACAGTGGACAGTGGACAGTTGACAGTTGACAGT
>CAYXCW010000129.1:6731-21433 GCA_964463555.1 uncultured bacterium | reverse complement strand
TAATTCCACTCCAAAGCTCTCTTCTTCTCCAGGAAGAGAGCTTTTTGGTGTTTGTTGGTTTGTGCCCAGACTTGCTAATTAGCGATATCTGCCGTATCTTGTCAACGCCGATACAGCAGATTTCCAGTGAGTTTGGTAAAACATCTCGAAGATGGGAAGATAGAAAAGATTTGGAAGGCTATTCCCCAGTGTCAATTTTAATCATTTAGATGCAACCGGAAACCATATCACGTATCAGAGATGTTGAGGTTGATCAAACACCGCCGATTTAAAACTTTTCTATTTCTAGGTGTCACTACAGTTTTAATAGTTCTGCTTCTGGGTATTCCCAAATCATCGCATACTGCGATGACGTCTCTGCGTTCATTAGCACAAAATAGGGAAATTGTCATCGGTGCGGCAGTAGCAATAAATCCGTTGCGAAACGAACCCGTTTATAGGGAGGTACTGGCGAGGGAATTTAGCAGCCTAACGGCGGAGAATGTAATGAAATTTAGGTTCTTGCATCCGGAGCGCGATCGCTATGATTTCACTGATGCAGATACCCTCGTTACCTTTGCCGAAGATAACAACATGAAGGTGCGGGGTCATACACTTGTTTGGCATCTAGAACTACCCCAATGGTTAACCGAAGGAAACTTTACCCGCCAACAATTGTTACAAATTCTGCGAGATCATATTTATACAGTAGTTGGACACTATCGCGGTAAAGTTTTTGCCTGGGATGTAGTTAACGAAGGGATTGGGGATAATAATCAGTTGCGAGATACAATTTGGCTCAAAGTAATTGGGCCAGATTATATAGATTTAGCCTTTCGGTGGGCGCACGAAGCAGATCCAAAAGCGCGTTTATTTTATAACAATTATGGTGGCGAGGGCTTAGGGGAAAAATCAGATGCTATCTACAATTTAGTCCGGGGAATGGTGGAACGCGGCGTCCCGATTCACGGTGTAGGTTTGCAAATGCATGTGGGTTTAAACAATGCACCTCCTACAGCAGATGTTGCCGCAAATATACAACGTTTTGCCGCACTTGGATTGGATGTACATATCACCGAAATGGATGTAAAACTCCAGGATGGAACGGGTACGCAAGCCGAAAGATTTGCTGCCCAAGCTAAGATTTATCGAGATATGCTTGGTGTTTGCTTATCTAAACGCAATTGTAAGGCTTTTGTCTTGTGGGGATTTACCGATAAGCATTCTTGGATACCTTGGTTTACTAAAAAGCCCGATGCCGCGCTAATTTTCGATCGGTTTTATCGTCCCAAACCGGCTTATAATGCTCTGAGAGAAGTTTTAATGCAGCAACGGTAGCAAATTTTAAATGGGACAATAGGTGGCGCTATTGCTAACGCGCCCTACACATACATGCTTTGCGTAAGCGTAAGCAAAGGAAGGGTTTATTTATCCTTTGCACTGCTAACAAACATCTCTCGTAAAACCCCCTACAGGATGAAAAACTATACAAAACCGAAGCCAGAGGTCATGATATGAAATAAATTTATGAGGGAAATCATACTTTAGACAGAGGTGTCTGCTGTTTTTGGTAGTAATCTTTTTTAAAGACAGTCAGATTAACACTGAGTAATCCCAAATGAAAATTGAGTTAATCAGACAAAGCAAGCATCTACTGCTAGGCGGCATCATGGTCACCCTTGGACTGTGGACTATACCCGCACAAGCACAAGTTGCTGATGCCCAGATAAACGCGATGGTGGACGCATTGCGCCAAGCTGCACCTCCTAACAAACCGAACGATGGGATGTTCAGTCAATGGCAAGTTTTACCGGGAATTATTCCTAGTTGGACAAAACAATGCGTCGGCAGGGAACTTACACCTGCCGAATTTGAATCGGATGCGGCGGCGGCGCGCAATACAGTGGCGTGTATTGTGCGACGAGAACTAGGCAAGCAGTATCGCCTGACTAATAACAATGAAACTACGTCAGTACGCAATGTTGCTTGTTGGTGGATGACTGGCAATACGACGGGGTGCGGTAGCGGTGCAACGGCTTCCTACGTGCAAAGGGTTGTAAACTTTTATCAGCAAGCGCGTGCGAGCAATACCCCGGTAGCACCTAAACCTGCTACTCAACCATCGTCACAACAAGCGCAATAATTTTTGATTGCTGATGTTGAGAAACCGGGTTTGTTCTGCCATCAATCTTATTTTTTACTGAGACTGAAACCAACCCGGTTTCTATGCGATCGCTATTCTCCCACAGGACTAAAGTTGCGTGTCACAATCGGTGGTTGGTGCGTGACGCTACAAGTCTAATTGCTGCGTTCCAATATAGTCGCAACGTCACGCACCCTACAGAAAAAATGTGCCAGTGTCACAATCGGTGGTTGGTGCGTGACGCTACAAGTCTAATTGCTGCGTTCCAATATAGTCGCAACGTCACGCACCCTACAGAAAAAATGTGCCAGTTGCGTAAGTGCTGTCCCATCACCCATTCCCACTCAAAAACTTTTCTAACTGCGGCACATCTAGCCACCCGTTCATTTGGTGCGATTGATGGGTAAAATCCATCAATAATTGGGAGTATACGCCTTCTTTTAATCCAGGGGTCATTTCCTCACCGCGGTCAATGCTTTGCACCCATTGGTCAACTACTCTAATAAATGGTGCAATGCGACCATCGGCGTAATTTTTCGGAAACTCTAAACGATTGGGAATTGCCACTTCTGTTAAAGATTTTCCCGCAGGTGCAGCCCAAAGACGAAAGCCGTGGACGTAATCTTTTTGATTATCGCTGCCTAATACTAAAGTACCGCTCGAGCCATACACTTCTATCCAATGTCCCCTTCCCTGATACGTTACCGAACTTAGACAAACTTGAACGGGCGTTCTATCTTCAAGTTGCAGCATTATTAGGCAGGTATCGTCCGCATCTACGGGCTTCATTTCCCCAGACTTCGGATCGGGTCGCGAAGGAATTGCGGTGCTTAAATGGGCGCACAACCGCTTTATAGGCCCAAATAACCAACTAATGTAATCGAAGGCGTGAGAACCAATTGCCCCCAACGCGCCGCCGCCGGTTTCTTTGCGGGCGTACCAATTCCACGGACGCGAAGCATCGGCGCGACTCGATACTAACCAATCGATTTTAATTAACCGCGGTTGTCCTACATATCCTTCTGCTAAGTATTCTGAGAATAATTGCCATGCGGGGACAAAGCGGAATTCAAAATCTAGCGTGGCGATCGCTCGCTTCTGCTGTGCTATTTGATACAAATCCCTCGCTTCGATTGCTGAAAGTGCGGTGGGTTTTTCCAGCAATAAATGCTTCCCTGCTTGCAATACGGTTTTGCCCATTTCGTAGTGGAGAAACGGCGGCGTCGAGATGCTCACCGCTTGCACTTGGGGCAGCGCGACGATATCTTCTATGGTGGTACAGGCGTGGGGTACGTCGTGGGATTGGGCGATCGCATTCGCCTTTTCTAAATCTCGATGGTAAACTGCGACAACCTCTGTACGCGGATGCGCTTTAAATCCGGGAATATGGACTTTCTCTCCAAATCCAGTACCTACAATTGCTACACCTATTTTTGACTGCATTTCAGATGCATTCCCTTGCGCGAAGAAGACGACTGTGGTTTATTTGACAAATCGGATCGTGAGAGGATAGCGATAAAACTCACCGTTATTCGCTTTAACTGCTGCCGCGATCGCAAGTGCCATTTGAAAGATCCCAAATAGAATCAATGCTCCATTTTGCCACAGTTCAATTCCCCCTGGTAGTAACTGCGCTCTTTGGTTACTCTCAGGATCTACTCCTCCTAGTCTGCCTACGACTAACAGGGAAATTAAACCTAAAATAAAGAAGATGATAGAGCCGACAAAGCTGTACAAAGACATCGATATTTGAAAATTAATCGCCTCTTTTCCCTCGGCTTCTACAAAAACACTTTCGTCTTTCTTCAACCACCAAATAATAACTGGCCCTACCAGGTTAAGGAAAGGGGGCGCAAAACCGAAGAAGATTAGCGGTATCCATATTAGCGCCGAAAGATGACAGAACATTCCCCATTTCTTGGCTTCTTGGTCGTTCATGGCAGTTATAGCTAGGGGCTAGGGGTCTAGAATCCTGGTTTTAAGGAATTAAGAAGGGTTATTATGCCTTTGCGGTTGTTATCCTTTGATTTTTTCATTCAAAATTGATTCTTCTTCACCCACAAGACCTTGATGCTTTTGCTTTTTATTTAATTAATCTAATCGTCAAAGGATAGCGATAAGACTGACCACGTTTAGCTTTTATGGCGGCAAAAATTACTAAAGCTAAGGCTACCAAAGTAATCACCATCAATGCGATCGCTATTATCCCAGCAGCTAAGCCAATTCCTACAAGTGCTGCCCCACCAGCTTGATCGGGATTCCCTCCGCTGGGTAGATTAGCGCCAGCAACAAAACCGACGATTATGCCGATAACTGCGGCAATTATTCCGATTACAATCCCGTATATGCTGAGGGAAATTTGAAAGTTCAGCGACTCTTTTCCCTGGTCGTCTATAAACGGATGTTCCTTTTTCTTCCACAACCAAATCGCTAACGGGCCTAAAATATTTGCAAATGGCAAGGGGGGAATGCCAATCAATGATAAAAGTCCTAGAGGTATCCCTACGAGGGAAGCGAGGTGACACCACATACCCCAAGTTTTTGCTTCTTCGTTAATACTGTCAAACATTGGCATTTACCTGAAAAAATAGATTTAAAGCCAACCCTCTTTTAGGGAAAATTTTCTTAGCTGTCCACTGTCCACTGTCCACTGTCAACTGTTGCGTTGTTTTTCGATCCATTCGATTGTCTGATGCGCCAACTTTGTCCCCGATAGTCGGTCAATTTCCCGCACGCCTGTAGGACTGGTAACGTTAACTTCAGTGAGGTAGCCGCCAATGATATCAATACCGACAAAAATCAAGCCATCTTTTTGCAAAGTAGGTGCGAGTTGGGCGCAAATATCGTACTCTCGTGCGGTAATTTCGGTGGCTGCTACTCTGCCGCCCACTGCCATGTTACCGCGAAATTCTTTGCCCGTGGGGATGCGATTAACTGCGCCGATTGGTTCGCCGTTGAGCAGGATAATGCGTTTATCGCCTTCTTTGGCAGCGGGGAGGTAAGTTTGCACCATGACGGGGACTTTCCCTTGTTGGGTGCTAACTTCGATTAACGAGTTGAAATTGCGATCGCTTGGTTCTAAAAATAATATCCCTTCCCCTGCCTTGCCCCCCAAAGGTTTCAACACCGCCGCGCCTTTTGCTTCTACAAATTCCCGAATTACTGTCTTTTCCGAGGTAACAATTGTTTCTGGGATTGCTCCAATAAATTGCAGCGCATACATCTTTTCATTCGCCGCCCTAATGCCGTTGGGACTATTGATAACTAAGGTTTTAGCTGGGTTAATATAGTCCAAAATATAGGTTGCGTAAAGATACGGAACCGTCACCGGCGGATCGGTTCGCATGAATACCGCATCCATTGATTCTAGAGGGTGAAATGCGCGATCGCTCAATTGATACCAAGGCTTAACCGCTACCCAAAGTCCGTCCACCAGTTGTACCGGCGTTAAATCCACCCGTTGTAACACCGCCATTGCCTTGCCATCGACCACACTCAAGTGAGATGCCTGAGTTATCCAGACTTCGTGACCTAATTCTTGAGCAGCTTCCATCAGCGCTACGCTGGTATCGTGACCTGGATCTAGCAAGTGAATCGGGTCAATGATAAACGCAAATTTCATAACAGAGGTGGTAATTGGTAATTGGTAATTGGTAATGGGCGATTAAACCTCGCCCATTACCGCTCGCCACTGACGACTATACCAACAATGGCTCTAGCTTGCCTTGGGCTTCCAAGGCGTGGAGATCGTCGCAGCCGCCGATATGCTTGTCGTTAATAAAAATCTGAGGCAAAGAACGCCTGCCATTGGCGCGTTGAGCCATCTTTGCTCTTGCTGCCTCGTCTCCGTCGATACAGTATTCGGTAAATTCAACGCCTTTTTTGTTCAGCAAACCTTTGGCGCGAATGCAAAAAGGACAACTACTCCAGGTATAAATTTCTACGTTAGCAGCCATAACGACCTCAAATGTTAATTTATTTTACTTTATTTTACTTTAAGCGCTGAGTGGTGCATCTGGAAAAAACGATCGGGACTAAAGCTGCGTGTCAAAATTGGTACTTGGTGCGTGACGCTAGAAGTCTCATTGCTAGCTTGAAATATTCTCGCAGCGTCACGCACCCTACAAAAAAAATATGCCAGTTGCGTAAGTCCTAATGATGTTATATCTGCGATCGCACCCACTATGGATAGATTTCTGTCAATCGATGCCCAATGCCCTCATGGCTCGACTCGGTTGGCAGCGATCGCGCTAACTGAAGCTTAAACTGACCAAATAGAAACTAATCATGGAACAACTTTGGAACGCTCTCAGAAATATCGATTATTCTCGTATTCCCATCGGCAAACTTGTGCTGGTTGTTGTCATTCTGACGTTGACGCAGACATTGAGACGCTCTGTCACTGCCCTGATAATTAAACGCATCGAGCGGATCACCAGCAAAACTGAAAGCAGACTGTACGATCAATTACTCGATATTGTCAAACCATGCTTAAGCTGGCTAATTCTTGTGGGTGGACTGTGGCTAGTAAAAACGATTTTGGCAGATAACACTGGGCCTCAATTGAACGAAGCGATCGCTAGAATTCTCAACTTAATTGTAATTTTCATTTTTGGTTACTTTGTTTATCGCAGTTCTTCAATTTTCGGGCAGATAATTGCTAACGTCGTGCTGCATACCGATACGGAACTAGACGATTTGCTCAAACCCTTGATGCCGAAGATTTTTCAAGCTGTAGCAGTCACCGTACTAGCGATCAAGGTGAGCGAAATATTTTTAGGAACATCAGCAGCCGCACTCGTTGGTTTGCTAGGCGGTGCTGGTATCACTTTAGGTTTGCTATTTAAGGATATTCTTTATGATTGGTTCTGTACCCTGGTCATTTACTCAGATAATATTTACCGAGAAGGTGAATGGGTGAAGATGCCGGGATTAGATGGCTTTGTACAGATACTCAATATTGGATTTAGAACCACAACGCTGCATATCGCTAAGTGGGGTTCTATTATCAAAATGCCCAATTCTAAAATGATTTCTGGAACGGTGGAAAATTGGTCGCGCAATAAAGGCGAAGAGGTCAAGTGGGGAGTGGTGGTGACGCTCAAAATAGATGGAATTTCCGCAGAGCAAACAGGGAGGATTTGCGATTCAATTGAAAAAATACCTCAGTCTATAGATGGGTTTTCGCCATCATGTATTGTCCGCTTTAAAGAAATCGAACGGAATGCCCGAGTCCTGGAAATCAGGGCATTTGTTAGCGATAACAATCTCTACTATCAGCTAGAAAGAAAACTAAATTTAGCCGTTTTAGAACTCTTAGAAACAGAAGGCATTGATTTCCTCTATGTCGATTTGATATCAGAACCACAAAAGATGAGGAGCTAGGGAAGAATAAGAAGAAGAAATTATTTCAACAGTTGACAGTTGACGTAAAGAAACCGGGTACAAGCTGAAAAATCGTTTATGGAATGAAAGATAGTAGCAGAAACCCGGTTTCTCAGATAGTTGACAGTTGACATAAAGAAACCGGGTTTCACCTGAAAAATCAGCCTGCGAAGGCAGGCTTTGTTTGTGTAGCGACACCCTTTAGGGTGTCGGCTACTGTCGTTGATATGCTTCCGTAGTCAACGTTGAGCGATCGCATAATGCACCAATTGGGCGAGTTTCTGTCGCAAAGTATCTAAACCCAAACGTTCGCTAGCGGAAATAAACACAGCTTGAGGAAACTCTTCCCGCGCCAATGCGAGGGCTTCGCTACTCGCGCAATCGATTTTATTAAAAGCAACCAAAGCTGGGCCGGGAGTAACGGGCATTTCTGATAAAATCGCCATCACCGAACGAATGTGACTGTGCCACGCCGGGTGGGACAAATCCACCAAATGCAACAAAGCATCTGCTTCGGTGACTTCTTCTAAGGTGGCGCGAAACGCATCCATCAAAGCGGGGGGCAGTTCGTGAATAAACCCTACCGTATCCGTCAGGACAATCGGCATCAGTTCATCGGTTATGGCGTCGGCAATTACCAGGCGGCGCGTCGTCGGGTCGAGGGTGGCGAATAACTGGTCAGCGGTATAAACCTCGGCGTTAGTCAGTACGTTTAACAGGGTAGATTTACCCGCATTGGTATAACCGACTAAAGCAACCGAGGGCACTTCTTGATGTTGCCGATTTTGCCTCAGACGCGATCTGTGGGCTTGCAATTGGTTGACTTCTTGTTGCAGGCGGGCGATGCGACGTCCGATAGCGCGGCGTTCGGTTTCCAGTTTGGTTTCACCGGGGCCTCTAGTACCGATACCGCCGCCGAGACGGGACATGGCTTGACCTCTGCCAGTCAGTCGCGGCAGCATGTATTCTAACTGCGCCAGTTCTACTTGCAATTTCCCGGCACCGGATTGGGCGCGTTGGGCAAAGATATCTAAAATGACTTCGGTGCGATCTACTACCCGGATGCCAATTTGGATTTCTAAATTGCGAACTTGGGCGGGGGAAAGGTCGCGGTTAAATACAATCAGGTTTGCACCTATGGTTTGGGCGGTGAGGGCAATTTCTTGCACCTTACCTTCGCCGACGACGGTTTGGGGATGAAGGCGCGATCGCTTCTGCGTCACCGCCTGCAATACTTCACCCCCGGCAGTATCCACCAGACGCGCTAATTCTTCGATGCCGTATTGGAATTGTTGGGCGTTCATTTCATCGGTCATGACTCCGACTAACAGGACGCGATCGCTATCCGAATCTACCTGTTGGGCGATGAATTCCCGCTGAAATTCTGCCTCTAACCCATTCACCAAGTCGAGAAAATCCTGCTTGGTGAGCATATCCAGACTCATCGCTGGCGATACACTCCAATTGGCAACGCTTGATTCCGCCTGGGCGATCTTTACTTTGTTATTAGTAGGGACAGTTTCTTTGTCCTCGCGCAGCACTTGACTCGGTACTAGGTGCGCCAAATAGGTTTCTTTGACATAACCCGTCGCGCCCCCGCCCCGGCGCTCAAACCCTTCGCTGGTAACGCTTAGCGCCACCAGGACATCCAGCCGTTGCAGTGCCATTGCGGTTAAAGCCGCAACGCTGGGCGGTTCTGACTTGAGATTGGTGGCGATGCAGCGAATACCGCTGAGTCGTTCGGCACCATAGCGCGGTAATTCTAAAGGTGGGATTTGAGTTTGACGGGGCGTACCCACACCGACGCGAATCACCTGTCCTCGACGGTTGATATAAGCGCAGATAGGTTCTGATAGTTCCGCGCTAATAGCTGCCAGCCTTTGGGCAAATTCCGGCGTGGTGATGCGATCGCTCGGAATTCGCTGATGATACAGCCTTTGTAGCTGCTTCAGCTGACTAGACTTTAAACCTTGAAGATTTCCGTAGATTGTCTCGATATGCACTCTTGACCAGTAACCTGGCCCCCAAATCGTTATTTGTCTATTTTAGACAATCGGCTTGAAAGTCAGCGGTAATGGGTAATTGGTAATGGGTAATTGGTAATTGCAAGCTTGGTAATCGCTCACACGCTTTTCCCCATCAACGATGAACCATGAACTATTAACCTATTACCTATTACCTATTACCTATTACCTATTACCCATTACCCATGCCATCAATTTGCTTACCATTTTTCGCCATCCCGATGGGTCTGAGTTTCCCAATGCCTGGTTGTAGCTGTCGTAAGCTTCTGCGTAGCGTCCCAAACGATGCAGCGCTGCGCCTCGGAAAATTAAGGCTTGCGGATCGGTTGGTTGAATTTCTAAAGCTTTGTTACAACTTGTTACAGCTTCTTGATAGCGATTTAAGTGCAGCAGGACTACGCCGTGGAAAACCCAGGCAGCGTAGTCATGCGGCTGCACTTTTATCGCTTTCTCAAAGCAGGCAAGTGCTTCTTCGTAACGACCATTATTAGCCAGCACTTCACCCTGGTTATACCAGAGATTTGATTTGCCGGAATCCCTTTGCCAAGCTTGTTCGAGGCTGATTAGCGCCCGATTGTAGGGACTTATGCCACTCATAAGGGTTTTCACCAACAACAACGACCGCTTAAACAATTTATTGAGTTAATTCTACTGATTGTACCTTAATTTCCTCAAAAAGCTGCCGCCATAGTCCCTCAAATTTGCGGTCAGATGTAGGCGCAACCACATAACAAATCCCAAAGGATTTTTTCCCAAATAGAGCAAATTTTATTCAGCATTTTTTAGAGTTTAATGCCACAGAGCTATGTTTTTCAAAATGGTCGCTCTTTGCGTTTGAAGTGTGTCCCCTTAAGCGTGGATATTCGGCTTGCATTTTGGTCGGTTTTTGATGAAATAACCCTACCTAAAATAGAGTGAAACCCGATTGGTAAAAACATTTTTATTTTAGTTAAAATAAGGATAAGCAAGGAATAGATTATCAAGGTTTATGAAAATTCAATCATCGGTTTTAGTTCATCTGGGATTTGGCAAATACGTGCGGAGCGATCGCGTATCGGCGGTAATACCAATTGAGGAAGAACGGGGGCCAGGAAGGCGTACTTTTGTTCACCTCGAAGGGCAAACAGATCCGATCGTTGCCTCGCGCGCTGAAGATACTATTATTCGGGATTTAGTCCAAGAACCGCGCGAAGTTACCCAGTCGCGTCAGCAGCAAGAAATCCTGCAAGATTTAATCGTTGATTTGGGCAATCTTAACGGGACTGTACGCCGTATTTGTCGCGACGAAGGCGGTTTAGACCTTGACCGTTTAGAACGGCGCATTCGGCAAGTTTTAGAGTCTAACTAATGGCTAATGGCTAATGGCTAATTTCTGGAAAAATGGTATATTAACTATCGCAATGAGCAGTTACCAATGACCAATTAGCAATTAGCCATTAGCAACTTGCCTTAAATAGGTGCCCGTCTAATGCCTCTAGATCCACAAGCTGAAAAAATCCTCAAACTAATCGCCAAACTCAACATTCCCCCCCTGCAAACGCTTGAACCCGCAAAAGCAAGGGAAATCACCGCCCAATACAGGGGTAAACCGCGGCGATCGCAACCCGTACCGAAAGTGACAAATCGCACCATCAAAACCCCTGTAGGAGATATCCCCATCCGCATTTACACGCCAAAGGGTAACGCACCCATGCCTGCGTTAGTTTATTTTCACGGCGGCGGTTGGGTATTGGGCGATTTAGATGCGGCAGATAGTATCTGTTGGAATATTAGTTTAAAAGCAGAATGCGTCGTAGTTTCTGTAGACTATCGTCTCGCACCAGAACATAAATTTCCTGCTGCTTTAGATGATGCTTATGCTGCCCTAAAATGGGTTGTCGCCCATGTAGTTGAGTTGCATATCGATCCGGCACGAGTTGGGGTAGGGGGAGATAGCGCCGGGGGCAATATCGCCGCCGCAGTCGCACTGATGGCGCGGGATAAAGGCGAACCGAAATTAGTTTATCAACTGCTGATTTATCCGGTAATTCAGAATGACTTTAATACCGAGTCTTACTTAAAATATGCGAACGGTTTTGGTTTAACCAGGGATGAAATGATCTGGTTTTGGCAGCATTACCTCGCCGATGAAGCCGATGCCCAAAACCATTATGCTTCGCCGATATTAGCGGAAGAATTGAGCAATTTACCCCCGGCTTTAATAATTACTGGCGAATGCGACGTGCTGCGAGACGAAGGGTTAGCCTATGGGGCAAAATTGCAGGCAGCAGGCGTAGCGGTGCAGCTTTGGGAAGGTGAGGGCATGATTCACAGTTTTGTCGGCATGGCGCAAGTTTTAGATAAAGGGAAGGATGCGATCGCTTACATCACCACTCAATTGCGAGAAGCATTTGGTAATTGCTAATTGCTAATTGCTAATAGGTAATTGGTAATTGCTTTTACCCATTACCTATTACCTATTACCCATTACCCATTACCAATTCTTATTCGATTTCATCAAAATTTACCCGATCGTACAGTTCGATCATCGGAATTTGTACGTCTACTGATTCGAGCATTAATTCGGCATTTTTTGAATCGTACTCGGTTAATAACCATTGGTTATTGCCGAGTTTATTATACTGCATTACGTGATATTTCGAGGGGTCGATTAAAATATATTCACTTAATTGATTAATTGACCGATAATATAAAAACTTTTCCCCTTGGTCGTAATTTTTAGTGGAATTAGATAAAACTTCAGCAATCAGGGAGGGATTGAGGACGGGAGTACTATCGATTCCCGGATAAATGCAATTTCCTGAAACCACCATCACATCGGGATAGCTGTACTGGCGATAGCGGGGTATCCACAAGCGAACATCGCCGATATAGATATCGCAATCTTGCCCTTTTAAAGCCATCTTTAATTCAGCATAAAAATTGCCAGCGATTTTATTGTGATTTTTGCTGACTCCCGGCATAGGAACTATTTTGCCATCGCGGTACTCGTTTTTAGAGTCGGACACTTGTTCTAGTGCCAAATATTCTTCGGGGGTGTAGTAGCCTTTTGTGGCTTCAATTTGCATCGATAAATCCATTTGATTCTTCCCAATCTCATCGCCAACCCAACAACCGCAGAAAAGGCACCAAAATATGATGACTTACACTCAGCCAAAAGCCAAGGATAATCCCCAGAATACTAAAAAAAGCGAAACTAATTCCAGGTTCAGACCAACCTAATTGACTAAAAGCATCGGCGAGGGAATTAATCGTGCCTGGGGGCAACAAGTTTAAAGTCACGAGACTGGCGAACAAACCCGCCGTGCCAGTGGCGGCGACGATCGCATAAACTAAAACGTGTCGCCTGGGTAAGCCTAGCCCAACGGTAAGGAAATAGGCAGCGATCGCGCAACCCCCCACCAACCCCGCCCCATCGGGAGATACTGCTTGCCAAAGCAACCATCCCAGAATATATCCCAACATTCCCACCCATCCGGCCCAAAACCCCCGACAAGTGCCTAAACTACTGGTACGACTCAAACAAGACGCCGTTGTCCATCCCGCTACAGCAAATAAGATAATTTCCGGCTTGAGGATAATTGCCATATCGGGAAGTTGGCGGGGTATCTCTTGGGTGAGATAATTATTCAATTGAGTCATTATCGGCGACTTGTGGGCTAACCAAAATCCAATGCTACCGGCAAATCCGCCTAACCCACCGATCGCCATCGCCAAAATTGTATTGATTCCCGCAATCAGGACGCCAAAAATTAACCGGAAAACTCCATAAATTACTCGCCAAGCAAATACCAACCCCGCCCATAATAAGTTGAGGCACCATTGCAAGCACAGAAGGATGAAATTTTTGGGTGTAACTTTCTGGCGATTAATCCGGAGAATTCTGGCTCGAATTTTACTAGCGCTGGCGGGGCGATCGCGCAGATCCGGAGCGATCATTTCATCCAACAAATCGGCTAAGTCTGGGTGAATGAGGATGCGATCGCGAAGCGCATCTCGCCATCGCAATTTCCCAGTTACCGGATCTTCCAATTCCAGCGGAAAAATCCCCGTCAGCAAGTGAATGCAAGTCATTCCCAGCGCATAAAAATCCGCCCCTGGTTCTACTACTCCCCCAGTCATTTGTTCTGGTGGACTATAACCGGGAGAAAATAACCGCGTCGAGCTACCTGGATAATTAGAAATCATCGCCGCTTTGATTCCCAAACCAATTTGTTTTGCCCCACCAAAATCAATTAAAACCAACTGCCCCTTTTCTTTTTTCCCTGGAGAAGACAACAATTGAGTTCCTCGCAATGGGGCGTGGTGACGCAACATTAAATTAGCCGGTTTAATATCCCGATGCACGATGCGACGGCGATGCAACTCCCGCAGAATATCCACCGCTTGCTTTAACCAAGAAAGTACCCATTCTGGGGGACATCCTTGGGGATACTGTTCTAAAATTTCCTCTAAAGTTTGTCCGACGATTTTTTCCATCACCAGACAAGGCAATAACCGCTGGGGCGAATTCCCAACAATTATCTGAAAATAATCATCTGCTTCCACCAAGGGCACTCCTGGATGGCGCAGACTTGCTAAAACCTTTGCTTCTTGTTCAAATAATTCCAATGCCTTGGGCGAAGTTTCTACCAACACCTTCAGCACTCGTTGTGTTTGTGCTGAGATGTCCCAAACCGAGTAAATAGCAGCAAACCCCCCAACACCCAAGCGTTGGAGGGGAATATAACGATTTTTTAAGCGTAGCGGCGATCCGCAACTGTTGCAAAAATTGTTCGCCATACTCTGAGGGTAGGGATGGGAACAATCCGGGTTAATGCAATGGGCAGCAACAGCGACAGAGTGATTTACAACCACTGGTAAAAGCCAGATAAGAAGAAAGCTGGATAGATTTTACACGAGTTCGTGGGATCTGACCAAACAATATGCTGTCTTCTTTCAACTTTTGTCCCATAGTTGTCAAATGAAGCCAGAAACCGGGTTTCTTAGTAAATCTCTCTGGTTTAATCAAAGATTTTTGCCAGACACCCGGTTTCTTTGCCAGCCAGAAACCGGGTTTCTTAGTAAATCTCTCTGGTTTAATCAAAGATTTTTGCCAGACACCCGGTTTCTTTGCCAGCCAGAAACCGGGTTTCTTAGTAAATCTCTCTGGTTTAATCAAAGATTTTTGC
>CAYXCW010000129.1:0-6631 GCA_964463555.1 uncultured bacterium | reverse complement strand
AAATCTCTCTGGTTTAATCAAAGATTTTTGCCAGAAACCCGGTTTCTTTGCCTAAGTCCTATTACTGTTTATCAACAGGGACTAAAATGTAGGTTGTTTGCTTATCAGATAGCGGTACATCCTCAGATGTACTCTTGATTGCTTCCCCTGTATTTCTGACAGAATTGTTAACATCGCTAGCTGCACCCTTGACTGCGCCTACTGTATTTTTTACCGAGTCATTAACGTTACTAGCTGTATCTTTTACCGTGTCAAGCGTACTTTGCACTGTATCGTTAATTCCCAGAGCGGCACCTTTGACAGCTTCTCCTACATCTTTTGCCGTGTCGTTAACACCAGAGGCTACGCTTTTTACTCCATCGCCTACATCTTTGACTGTCTGGTTAACACCCTCAGCTGCATTCTTGACCACATTTCCAACACTTTGTACAGCTAAGTTAACCCTTGCAGCTGTATTTTTATTAGCCAAAGCCGCAGCTATTGCGCCCAAAGTACCACCAATTAAGGCTCCCAAGGCTACTTTAGCTAAGTCATTATTCATCCCTATGGATGCCGAGCGATAGTTGGATTGATGGGGAATTTGCTCAACGATTATTTCATCTGCATCCAAAATCCGATCGTCTTCAATCATCATTATTTTCTCCTGTGTATTAAAGCTGATGAATAGTCGTCTGTTTATCCGACAACGAAGCGGCAACTAGACATGTGTTCTCCCAGATTACCGAGCGCCAAACTGGCGTGAAATAATTTTTTTGTTGTAGGGAACGTTTTAGAACATTAATGGTAGAAACCAAAAGCTATTCTACGTTCCCTACTTTATGTTCGCCCAGCATGAACGGCAGCGCTTAGTTTTATTCAAGACAGGCTTTTGCCAGCGGTATATTTATCCAACGCAAAAGCTAAAAGCCAGTATTTTGTCGAGTAATTTCGCTCTCACCAACTTTCCGCTCTTCGTAGTTGCCTTCCACGAATTTGACTGGGGGCACGTCCGCAGGGATAATTTCCTCTGAGTCTGAAATGTAGGCCATAGAGGTTTCATCTTGCTCTCCAGTATAGATTGACGGCGTTTCTTCAACCCGCATTTCTGGAGCTACTTTAACTTCCTGATTTTCAGATGGTTTCATAGACTCAGCTTTATCCTCAACTTTGTCCAATGTGTTTACTACAGATTGCCCTGCATTGTCAGCTGTATTTTTAACTGCGTCGCTTGTCTTTATAGCAGAATGCTTGGCGTTTTCAGCTGTATCTTTAACTGCGTCGCTAGCCTTTATAGCAGATTGCTTGGCGTTTTCAGCTGTATCTTTGACGGCGTCCAATGTACCTTCAACCACGTTGCTAACGCCCTCAACTGTATCTTTAGCTGTACCCTTGGCTGCCTCAAAGGCGGCTCCTACAGCGCGGCTAACACCTTCAGCCGTATCTTGTAACGAACCTACTACAGCGTAGTTAACACCATCAGCTACGCTTTTGGCTGCGTCGCCTACGCCTTTTGCTGTCTGGGAGACGCCGTCGGCGATAGTTTTTGCTGCTTCGCCTACACCTTTGGTGGCGCGGTTGACACCTTCGGTTGTTCTCTTACCAGCAAAAGCACTCGCTAACGTACCCAACGTAGCGCCTAAACCAGCACCAATGAGTCCTCCCATTAGTAACCGAGGTAATACAGAATTCATCTCTTTGCTGGCTGTACGAGCATGAGTTTCGGGTTGAGATTTAATCGTGGTGCTGGGACGATTTACTTCTCTATTTACCCCAGTATTTATGCTTGTGCTTGCTGAACCACTAATATATGGTTGCTCGGTGGAAATTGTGCCAGAATTTTCGTAATTTTTATCAAAATTTGGCGTGCGATCGCTCATAATTTTCTCCTTTGTTCGACAAGGCTTTAACGCTCATCTGTAACCCATTCTTTTCTACTGCAAATTTAACGAATGTAGAGCCGCATTTAACCGAGCTAAAGGCAGATATAGCCAAACATATAGTCTGTATCGCTCGGCATAAAGTTACCTTAGCTAATTGATTTTTATTCATCCGCATCTAGCTTTAGAAGTACTCTTATTTATCAGGTATTAAAATTTTCTGCTTTTAGTCACTAGCGGCGAGGAATCTCTGCTTTATTTTAGGCGCAAAATTGCGGAAAAATGCCGATAAATCAGGCGATCGCTTAATAATCCAGCACTTAACTATTTTTGTATTTCTCTATACTAAATCTTGGCTTTCAGCGTTCTCTACCTTGAGGTCGGTGTAAGTTCCGATCCAAGATTGTTAAATTGCTGATAGACAAACAAACTCTCAGCGATCGCGTTATACATTTTTAGTAGAAAAGAGATAATTTTATGAGTGAGAACAACCAGCCTTTTGATTGGCATGAAGAGCCTAGCCTCGATGCCGCAGCTGAAGCTAACGAAAATATTGACCCCATTACGGATGAATCCGATGTTCGGAAAACAGGCACTTGTAAGCGTGTCGCTAATGCTGCTTTAGTTGGAGCCAGCCTGGGTGCTGTAGCGGGTGCGGTAACGGCGGCGTTGACTGGTAAGGGTGTGGCTGATGGCGTTAAAGCGATTGTTGATGGCGCGGTAGACACGGTAAAAGAAGCAGCCGAAAATGTTAAATCCACAATTATTGAAGGTGCAGAAAACACAGTTAAAGGTGTCGCTTATGCTGCAAATTCTACTGTAGAAGACAGCGCCTTGGAGAATGAGCGAACCCCTGCTGTAGAAGCCAGCAAACCAGTAGTTACAGCTAATAAAGATGATGTAAATAATGGCGTTGCCAACCATGTAACGTTCAACTCGGCTAATAGTGGAACCAGCAGCGATGCCCTACTACAAATGTTGCTGAATCAGGTAGGGACTGAATTAGCCAGGAGTTTCTACGAGCAATTACCAGCAGTTGTTTTGGCAGAAGTTCAGCGGTTAGCTACTAACCCGACTTTGGAAGAGAAACAGTGGATAACGGACAGATGGGCTAAAGCTTTAGAACCTCTAGCAATGGCTATGATCGTATCTGCACAATCATCTAATCCGGGAACGCCGCTAATAGGAACAAACGGACACAAGCAACTGAATCACGTGGAAGCACCGATTGCGGAGGGAATAGGCACTTAAAACAACAGAGGAATTGGGTGATAGAATAATCGGCTTTTTTCGCCGATAAACTTGTAGTAGCTCCTGCGGTATACAATTGCGCCAAGTTGTATTTAAAACGCTCTCAGTTAAAACTGAATAAATGCAATCAAACCAGTCGGTTTTAACCGACTTTCGCTGTGAGCCAGGGAATAAATTCCCTGGCGGGGTAATGCTACAGGTGCAAGCTCTCAGGAGCGCTAATCATATCGATTCCCTTTGGCTCGGACTTGTACGTTTAATGTTGATGTGTAGCATTATCAAACAGAATCGGTATCGCTCGTTGTTGCCAGTTCTAAAATTTTTTCAAATTCAAACTCATAAACTAGAGCGGTCAAAGCAATTTTCAGGTTTGTATATTTTGTGGGAATTTCCTCAATTAGTTGCAACATGCACTGATCGTCGCATTTGATGGCAGCTTGATATAGTTGGGCAATCCATTCATCTGGCATTACGGCTAAATCTGCACGGGTTAATTCAGAAATCTCAGATAAATCGCTACTTTGTTGCTCTGAATCTTGATAAATATAACGGACTCCCAAATGCTGGGATATCTTAGCAAAAACAACATCAGTTTGAAATGGTTTGCTGACAAAATCATCGCAACCGATTGATAAGATATCGGCACGATTCTCCTCAAAGGCAAACCCAGTTACCGCGATAATAACTGTTGATTGTCCTTTAGCAGTAGCTTTGATTTTCTGCGTGGCTTCATACCCATTCATCACAGGCATTCGCATATCCATCAAAATCAAATGTGGTTCCCATTCCTCCCACAATTCAACAGCTTCTTGCCCATTTCTGGCTTCCTTGACTTCAAAACCGACGGATGTTAGTAGCTTAAGTAACAGCAGGCTGTTTTCCCATTGATCTTCCACAATCAGCAAGCGATATACGGGTTGGTTGGGTGCCAAACCGATCGGTGGAAGAATTTGGGGTTGGTCTGGTAAGTTAGTAATTGGAGCCTGAACGGCGCTGATATCAAACTTTAATACACTTCCCTTTCCTAACGTGCTGCTGACGGTAATATCCCCGCCCATCAAGTTAACAAATTTGCGACTAATTGATAATCCCAAACCCGATCCTTCAAGAGATTGTTGACCTGTTCGAGTTTGGACAAACGGCTTAAATAAGTTTTTGATCTCTTCAGGCGCTATGCCACAACCTGTGTCTTCGACTGTAAATAATAGTTGGTAATTGGAAATTGGTAATAGGGAATTAGAAATTTCTTCTACTTTACCTAGTTCTACTCGCAAGGTAACGCTACCGACTGCGGTAAATTTGATCGCATTGTCCACTAGATTACTCAAAACTTGCCGCAACTTATTTTCGTCACAAGTGATGTACTGGGGAACTGATGTTGCTCGCTCAAAATTCAGAATTAGTTGCTTGGCTGTGGCTTTGGGACGTAATATTTCTAATAAACTATCTAGCAATCGATATAAGTCAAAGCTATTTTCATTCAGTTTGACCCGACCAGCTTCAATTTTGGACATTTCCAGCACGTCATTAATTAATGTCAATAAATACTGACCGCTGTGGTTAATAATGTTGATATATTTCTCATGTTCTGGACTGAGTGAAGCATCGCGCTGCATGATTTGAGCAAAACCCAAAATTGCGTTTAGTGGCGTTCTAACTTCGTGACTCATGTTGGCGAGAAATTGGCTTTTGGCGCGGTTGCCTGCCTCGGCGGCTTCTTTAGCTTGTTGCAATTCCATTTCTGCTTGCTTGCGATCGCTTATATCTTCGGCGATTCCAGCAATGCGGTAAACTTGACCAAATTCGTTTTTAATCGGGAAAGCGCGATCGCGTATCCAACGAAGTTCTCCATCAGGTCGCACAATGCGATACTCTTCGTCGAAGTCTCCGTCAGCCATTTTAGCTATACTAGCAATAATGCGATCGCGGTCTTCTGAATAAATTGCCTCAAACCAATTGTGAACTGAGGCATATAAATATTCGCAGGAACGACCCCAAATTTGCTCATAGGCATTACTGACGTAAATTACCTGGCTGCCTTCGGGATTGCACATCCAGACGACTGCGCGCATATTTTCTGCCAATTGACGGAATCGCTTCTCGCTCTCTTGTAATGCTTCGGTTTCTGTCTGAATTTGGTCAGCCATCTGGTCAAAGGCTGCTGCTATTTGAGCTAATTCATCAGAACCTTTTAATCTAGCCCGATTGTTCAAATTTCCTCGCGCTAAACTGTTGCTGGTGGCAACCAATCGAGCCGCTCGCTTGGTTAAAGTTTTGTCAAAAAAGAACCAAACCGCGATGCAACCGAGAGCGATCGCCATCATAGATTCTATCGTTGGCTTGAGGGCATCTTCGCTAGCTTCATCTTTTTCCACCGAAAGGTCATACTCCATCAAGAAAATGCCAACTTTCGATAAACCCCGTTCACCGGGCATCGCCCCCAACCTAATCGGATAGATTGCCCGCAAGCTTTGTCTGTCTTCGGCAATTATGACCTGGACTGACATCTTCTGGCGCACTTGTGAAAATGCTGGCAAGCTATTCGCTGCTGGCGTGTCGCTGACAGGGCGATTTTGCAGTGACCGATCGTTTGACGCGATGATGCGGTTGTTTTGATCGCACAGCAAAACCAACCGCAACTTTGGGTCGTTCTTCATCCTATTGATGACGATTTCGGCTTTCTTGACATCTTCTGTGCTGTACAAGTATTCCAATATACTTGAGATTTGATCCCCAACTAATTGGATCTCGTCGATTACCTCTTCTTCTTCACGGGAGGAAGACAGCGATACATCTCGGTAGAAAGAAAATATACCCAACGAGCTGCTGAAAAATACCAGAATGATTGGTATTGAGAAACGCAGAGGAAAAGGAAAACGTTTCATGGTAATTAGACAAATATAATAGATAGTTGTTCTATTTTGCACCAGGGTTGCGGCACTTAGTGCGATCTACTACCTGAATTTTGCCGCCAAGTATATCTCAACACTCCAATACTTCAATCTAATTTTCCGGTTAACTGAGTTAAAAACTGCTGGTGACCAAGAGGATTGGCATTTTTTGCCAGTATAAAGCGCGTTGCAATCGGATGAGGTACAGGGGGAAGGTGATGAAGTAATTTCTTGCTTATCTTTCTTATCTTTCTTATCTTTATTTTGCTGCACGTGTATCGATGGTTAATTGCTAATGGGAGCATGTCAACGAGAGTAGCCGACACCCGCGGTGTCGCTACACAAACAAAGCCTGCGAAGGCAGGCTTTAAAGAGTAGAGCGGAACCCGAAGGGTAGGATGGCTCTCATTTGTATAGCCGCACCCTTTAAGGGTGTCGGCGTAAATTTACAAACCTGAGATGCTCCCATTGCTAATTGCCTTCAGAGTAGCCATTAGCTATTAGCCATTAGCAGTTACACTACCGTTGCTAGCGGACATGATATCAGTTTTACAATAATTAGTTTTGATGCGATCGCACTTAATTAACGCAAGTTGCTAGTTACAAATATGGTTGGTTTGATCCCCCCTAACC
>CAYXCW010000128.1:11350-21545 GCA_964463555.1 uncultured bacterium | reverse complement strand
TCCACTGTCCACTGTCCACTGTCCACTGTCCACTGTCCACTGTCCACTATCAACTATCAACTATCAACTATCAACTATCAAGCTTGTTTTAAAGGCACTTCCAAAGCAGCAGCAGGAATTGGTACTTCTTCAACTTCGGGTAGTTTTTCTAACACCAAACGCGAGGATGGACTCGCGCCGGATAAGCGTTTGAGCAATTTCGGTCTGGGATCGTGTAACAGATAGATAATGCGATCGCCTATTTTCCACTCTTCTGTTGCTGGCGCGACCAACAACCGCTCTTCTCGTTCGATTAATAAGGGGACTAACTCCCCAGTAGCAATCAGCGCCTGAAGGTGAACCTGCTGGAACGAAAGCGCCTGTTCTTTTAGTACCGTAGTTCCTAATTTTACTTTACCTTCACTTATATACTGGTTCCAAGTTTTGATGGAAAACTGGGGCACAAAAGCTTGATTTACCTGATTTGATGCCATACTGGCTTGGGGATCGCGGGGGAACACTGCCAGGACGCGGGGGGGATTAAACTCTTCGGCAGCTCGCTGTGCCACGACTACATTCACCTCGCCGTTGTTGGTCATAGCAAGGAATGTTCCCATCGATGCTAGTCCAGCCTCTTCCAAAACCCCCGTATCCAAACCGCTACTCAAGAAAACTTTGAGATTTTCTTGCTCGGCTTGTCGGCAAGCTTCGGGGTCGGTATCTATTAATACCACCGATTCGCCGCGCTCTTGAAACAAGCGGGCAATCAATAGACCCAAAGGATTGCAACCAACAATCACCGCACCCGTTGCTTCTTTGGAGGTAATTTTAAGCCATTGGGCGACCCAGCGAGCGGTTAACCCCTGCAAAATTACCGTCATCATAATGGTAAGAAACACCAAAGCTTTAATTGAGTCCCCACCATTAATTCCCCGTTGGGTCAACAAAATGGAAAACAGGGAAGAAACCGACGCCGATACAATTCCTCTGGGGGCAATCCAACTGACAAATAATTTTTGCCGCCAGTTGAAGTCGCTGTTGAGAGTACACAAACTAACGCTGATGGGGCGAACTATCAGCATCAAAGCCAAGACGGTGAACAAGCTACCCCAACCCAAAGCGAAGACGCTGGCAATCGATAAATCTGCCGCCAGTAAAATAAACAGAACCGAGACGCCCAGAGTAGTTAGCTGTCCCTTAAATCGGCGCAGCAATCTTTCTTCTGGCAAAGAAGAAGCCCTCAAGACAATTCCAGCTAGTACGGTTGCCATCAAACCCGACTCGCTGCGAATAAACTGAGCCAAACCAAACAAGCCCCACAAACCGGCTAAAACTACCAAGTTTTTCAGCTCTTCTGATAAAAAATGGGCGCGTTTGACAAAAAATCCTAGTAACCAGCCACCCGTAGCGCCGATTGCCCCGCCTATTCCCAGTCGCAGGAATAATCCGGTCATCGCTTCTACCGGGGAAGCGTGGGCGTTAAAGATGGTATCTAGGACAACTACTGCCAGAATTGCCCCCACTGGGTCGATTAAAACCCCTTCACCCTCCAGAAGGGTTGATACTTGTCGGTCTACTTTTACATGCTTTAGCAGCGGACTGACCACCGTAGGGCCGGTTACCGTCACTAGAGAAGCATACAGAAACGCAATGGGCCAGGGAAACTCGCTTAACCAATGGGCAGCCATACCGCCTAAGAGGAGGGTAACTAAAGTGCCAAAGGTAACGAGGTTGCGGAGGGGGGCAGAAACTCTTCCCAAGTCTCGCAGTTCTAAATTTAGACCGCCCTCGAAGAGAATTACGGCGACGCTGAGGGCGACAATTACTTCTAAACCAGTTCCTAACCAGCTGGGGTGCAGGATATTTAAACCACTCGAACCTAACAAAATGCCGAATAGCAGCAAGAAGACGATGCTAGGAACTTTGAGAAATGCTGCTAGAACCTGAGCGCCAATCCCTGCGACAATGGCGATGACGATCTGTAGGGTAAGTTCAAATGATGATTCCATATGGATTTTTATCGCAGGCTATCTATTCTGGGTCGAAATGCCTTGCTTTTACTACTCACGATTAGCAATTGTCCTTTGCTTGGTTACAAATTGGAAAAAATGGGGCAATATCAAAGAATTCTGTGCGTAGACAAAGGTATTGTGTCTAATTGCATTCGAGGCTGACAAGGTTTAAGAAATACACTTGCGAATGTCGCTCGGCAGACTACTGTTAACAATTTTAAGGATGCCCACAAGCGAAATTGGTTTTGGAAACTACAGTCATGCACAATGTCCCGGATATTCTGCAAATTTTAAAAGCTGAGTCAATCAGCGACAGGAAAACTTTTTGTTAATGGGTAAAATTGTTCAATTTTGGTATTCTAACATCAAGTTTTCCGGTCAGCCTTAGTACCCATTACCGTCAATGCTGCGTGGGATATGGGATTCGGGGATTTTTGCTCGTTGCGATCGCCAGTTGCACAGATGGGGTAGATAGCTGACTGGCGAGAGGAAATTTGCGATCGCATTCAGTTTAACTCAGCTATAACACTTGTGTCCCTGGCGATCCCCAAATAAGCTACAATTCAAGCTGTATGGGCATTTCAATCCACCTGCCGCATGTTAGAAACTATCTCTACCTACCTTTACCAACTCCAACAACTTGCTAATAGTCTGGTTTCTTCCCAGCTAAATCACCTCAGCGGGGTTAGCATTGGGGTGATTTTTGCCGCTGGCTTGCTGACGAGCATGACACCTTGTATGCTTTCGATGCTGCCAATCACGATTGGCTACATTGGCGGGTATGAAGCCAAAAGCCGACTCAGTGCCGCTGCTCAGTCTACTTGGTTCGCGTTGGGCTTGGCAAGCACGTTAGCTGGTTTGGGCATCTTAGCAGCACTTTTGGGGCGCGTTTACGGACAAGTGGGAATTGGTTTGCCGATTATTGCCAGCGTTGTAGCGATCGCAATGGGTCTAAACTTACTAGAAGCGATGCCGCTACAATTTCCCTCGTTTGGCGGTAGCGAGTGGATTTCCAAGGATTTACCTCCAGGAATTCGTTCCTATCTACTCGGTTTAACCTTTGGTTTGGTAGCTTCTCCTTGCAGCACCCCCGTTTTAGCAACTTTGCTCGCTTGGGTTGCTTCGACGGAAGATTTATTATTAGGCGGTATTTTTCTGTTGCTTTATGCCGCTGGATACGTAGCACCGTTAATCTTAGCCGGAACTTTTACAGCTTCAATCAAGAAGCTACTAGAGTTGCGCCAGTGGTCGAGTTGGATTAATCCCGTTAGCGGTGCCATGCTGGTGGGATTTGGCGTATTTTCCTTGTTACTGAGGATTCCTGTTGATATTTGGTAATCGCTAATCGGTGAAGCGAGGCAGAGAGAGAAAGTTTTTGGGGCGGGTTTGTAGATTCACATCTTGCACCTACCCGATAAACAGCCTCCAAATAAATTTGGGGCTGAAAGCTTAAGTTAGCTAAAGCTAACTACAATCAAGGTTTTAACCCGTTTCAACGGGTTTTAGCTTTCAGGTGTGAAATTTATTTCTCGGCTTGGTGCAAGATGTGAGTAGAAATACGATCGATAAACCTGTCCCTTTTAGGTGCGATCGCGAGCAAATTTTAGATCGATGTAAAAAAGAAGAGAAAAATGACAATTACTAACGACCAATCGCCAATTACCAAACTGCAACGGCTATTTCAGCGCGAATTATTGCCGTTGCTAGGAGATTTGCGGCTGGCAATTTTGCTGTTGCTAGCGATCGCTGTTTTCAGTATATCTGGGACTGTAATCGAGCAAGGTCAGTCTCTGGCATTCTACCAGTCGAACTACCCGGAAGACCCGGCTTTGTTTGGCTTCCTGTCTTGGAAGGTGCTTTTATTCTTGGGTTTAGACCATGTATATCGCACTTGGTGGTTTTTGGCGCTTTTGATTTTGTTTGGCAGCAGTTTAACCACCTGCACTTTTACCCGCCAATTCCCAGCTTTAAAGGCGGCGCGGCGATGGAAATTTTACGACCAACCTCGCCAATTTGAAAAGTTAGCTTTGAGTGCAGAACTCGATACGGGTTCGCTGCCTAATTTAGCATCTGCGTTGCAGCAGCGCGGCTATAAAGTCTTCCAAGAAGGCAATCAAATTTATGCCCGTAAGGGAATCATCGGACGCATCGGCCCCATTATCGTCCATGCCAGTATGTTGATTATTTTGGCTGGGGCAATTTGGGGGTCAATAACGGGTTTTCTCGCGCAAGAAATGATCGAGAGCGGTAGTACATTCCAGGTAAAAAATATACTCGATGCTGGCCCCCTCGCTGCTCCTCAAGTGCCTAAAGATTGGTCGGTAAAAGTTAATCGCTTTTGGATCGATTACACCGCAGAAGGATCAATTGACCAGTTTTATTCGGATTTATCCGTTGTCGATAACGCCGGAAAAGAACTCGACCGAGAAAAGATTTACGTCAATAAACCCCTGCGTTATCGAGGTGTAACTTTTTACCAAACAGATTGGGGGATCGCAGGCGTGCGCTTTCGCTTAAACAACAGCCCCGTCCTCAAGCTACCAATGGCTCCCTTACAAACTGGCGGCAAAGGACGCCTTTGGGGTACTTGGATTCCCACTAAACCCGATCTGAGCGAAGGCGTATCGCTTTTAGCCAAAGATTTACAGGGAACGCTGTTAATTTACGACACAACAGGTAAGCTGTTAACCACCGTCCGCGCCGGTATGTTTGCGGAAGTAAACGGCGTAAAATTATACATTGATGAAATCGTCGGCAGCACGGGTTTGCAAATTAAAGCCGATCCCGGTATTCCAATTGTTTATTTGGGGTTTGGCTTACTGATGGTAGCAGTGATGATGAGTTATGTTTCCCACTCGCAGATTTGGGGGTTGCAAGAAGGTGGCAGCTTATACGTAGGCGGCAGAACCAATCGGGCGCAGGTGGCTTTTGAGCGAGAAATTATCGAAATTTTAGAGCAACTGAAAGCGCCTGGGATTAAAGAAGAAGAACTTGCGATCGCTTCTACTTTAGCCAACGAAACTTAATCGTTTTAGCTTAAACCGACAGAATTAGACCGCGTAGGCGGTCTTTGGTTGTGTAGGCGCGACTTTAGTCGTTAGCCATAAAAGGGGCGATCAAAGCCGATTTCGTATTAGATCATCTCCCGTCGATTATCCATAATTAGAAGCTGGGACACGGCAAGATCAACGTCCATTGTTTATCTGAGATATCTCTGATGCCTTGTCCCTACACAACAACAGAGTGATGTTTTTTTATTATGGGCAATTGGGCGGACATCATATTATAGCGGCTTGCAGCCGCGTGAGGTACAGCATTTTCGCTTCGTTTGTGTAGCGGCACCCTTAAGGGTGCCGCTACACAAACGAAGGTGTACCTCACTCACTTGCAATCCGCTGTAATTTTTATTCGATTCTATTAAACAGCTAATGACTAATGGTAAAAAAGCAATTAGCAATTAGCAATTAGCAATTAGCAATTAGCCAAAATTATTCTTTCTCCGCGTCAGGTAAATACTTTTTAATCAATTCTAGTAGTTGCTCCGCTTCAAAAGGTTTGGCTAAAAAATCGCTGACACCGACCAGTTTGGCACGGACTCGGTTAATAGTATTATCCCAACTGGTGAGCATAATAATAGGAGTTTTGCGGAAGGTAGAACTATGGCGTAAAAAATTACAAACGTTATAACCATCCGTATCGGGCATGACTAAATCTAACAATATTAAGTCCGGTTTGTATTTAGCTAGAACGCCGATCCCCTGAATCGGATCTTCAAGATACAACAGCCGGTAGCCAGCAGGAGGGAGGATTTCTTTGAGATAGCGCCCCATTAAAGGAGAGTCATCTATGCAAGCGATCGCAAACTGCTTTTTGTTAATTTTGTCATCGTGCAAGTGACACACAAAAGGAGGCGTTATATCTGAAACAGTTTGCAGTTCCACTACGCCTTGTTGACGAAAGTGATGCAACAAGCGCGCTACCCTAGTCAAAGGCTGCTTCATCTTTAAAGCAATATCCCAAAGCGTGTACCGACCTGTAAATAAAGCAGTTAAGTTCAGAAAAGTATCTACCGAACATTGATGCAGTTCGCAAGGAGACGGCTTCAGAACGGGTACCAAGTCCGGATCGATATTTCCTACCCCCATCTCCAGCCATTTTTCGTAGAAACCTTGGCTTTGCTTGATCAGTTGCTTGACTTCTAGGGGGCACAAACTCAGGTAAAACGCTACCTGCAACTTGCGATATTGACGAGGTTGCCAATATCCTGATAAACTCGCTTGCCTAGTCATGGAAAATAAGACTTCTTGCGTAGTTTCCACGACCACTGCCTTGACTTGGGCAGCACTCAAATGACCTTGTGCCATGCCTTGATGTAGCAGCTGACATTCCCAAAGTTCGCTGCTTACCAGATGGTCAGTTTCCACCACCCAATTCGGACAATATCGTTTTAGCGCCCGTTGCCAACGGCGCACTCGGTGGTTTTCCCCAATCGCATAAAACAATTGTCCCAAGAAAAAGCAAAGCCGCCATTGGGCAGTGCCGTTGCTGACAATCAACTCTCCCGTAGCTTGCTTTTGGTTGATAATTAACAGGTTTCGGTCTAGTTTGCTCAGCCAGTAAGCTGCCGATAATGTTTGCATATCCACGCCACCGCCAGCCAATTTTTTTTGGCAACTACTTACCCAGCATAATCAGCGAGGTCGAATCGGTAGAATGGTAGAGTTACCTATTTTTTTTGTAGTGGCGGTTTAAACTTTGCGTGAATTTAATAATTGCGGTACGTACTGCTCTCACCTAGTAAATTTTACCTAAACATGTTAGTAACATTTGTTACTTTTTGTGCTGCACCTCAATTACTGTATGAACATTGCCACGAGGGGAAAAATCGCCTTTAACGTGGACTTCCAAGGGATCGCAAGCGGCAACAAAGTCATCGAGGATTTGATTGACGGATTCTTCGTGGGAAATGTAGCGATCGCGGTAACTATTGATATACAGCTTCAGCGCTTTTAACTCGACTACAGTTTGATCTGGACAGTAAGCAATCTCAATTTTGGCAAAGTCCGGATACCCAGAAAACGGACATTTGCAAGTAAATTCGGGCAAGGTAATGTTAATTTGGTAACGCCGTCCTACGCGCGGGTTGGGAAATGTAATCAGTTTTCCCTCAGCAATTTGGCGTTCGCCGTACTTGATTTCTGGAGTGGGTGGCTCAGTTTCAGACTCGCGAGATAAATCGTCAGCAATCGGTAAATCTTTCATCATTTAATCGTTCCTGTAACCTTCCCAATCGGGACAATTTTCTGCTTCCCAACCGTAGGGATGCATTCCACAAACCAGTAAGTTACCACCGTATACTTGACCGTGATAGTGACGGCAACCAACACAAGCGGGATGTTGTGGAGGCGGGGGTTCTAGTGTATCCGGTATTGACCATTCTGGCTCAAAGCTTAGTTGCTCAAACTCGAAATAAACTTCCAAAACAGGTTGTATCAGATCGTTCAAAAATTGATCGATCTCGGTGGTGATGGTGTTCTGTACTTGATGGGCAACTTCTTCCGATAGTAACGCGATCGCATCTACTGCTTCGGTAACATCGCTGAAGAACTTCTCTACCTCCTCAGTTACTGTTTCCAGCATGTCGTTTAAATTTTTTTGCCAGTCTTCCATAAGCGCCACGCACCCTTGATTGCTCTCAAGGGAAAAATTTACTCAGGTTCGGGAGGACTTTTAGTTTAGATCCCCTTCATACAATTATCAATGCGATGTTCGCGATCGCGACGATTGGTAAATTTTAATCCCGCTGGAGGCGGCGCAATTCTTCTTGCAATGCACTGACTTGATCTCTTAACGCATCTACATTATTATTTTCCGACTTTGCTGGGGATGCTTCTTCTTCATCAGAGACAATTTCAATCCGGCGCGGTTCTTTACTGGGCGCGTCAGCGGTAGGCTCTTCTGGCGACTGTTGCTGTGCCCGCTGGATCATTTCGTCTACCATTCGCTTGGCTTCTTCGGTGGTCATTTCGCCCTTTGCCACCATCTCATCGGCTAGCTTTTGGGCTTGCTCTTTCAGTTCGGCTAGGGTTCCACCCGCTTTTTCACCCGCCGAGGCTGCTAGCCCTACTCCCAGGTAAAACGCCTTTTTAACCAGATCTCCGAAACCAGGCATAGACCCTGCCGTTGATTAAAAAAAAGTGCTTAAAAAAAGGGCGACCCGGAGTCTACGCCTACTACAAGCATCCCGTGTTGCTGCTACCTTCCGGTCCTGACAAGGTTTGGGCGTTGGAGTCGCATAGGTCCAGGTCTAAATCTAGAATAGCATCAATTTTGGTAATGGGTAATAGGTAATGGGTAATTGGTCATGGGTAATGACTTTTATTCGACTAAGATTTTCCACTCATACAGCTGGTAGGTGACGCAGTTATTTTGCACCAGGGGGTCTTGGGCGATAATGGCTTTGGCTTCATCGATGTCAGTTGCTTGGAATATCATCATGCCGCCGCCCCGTTGCGCCCAGTACCCGGTACGCGCCTGGTGTCCTTTGGCGATTAAGTCCTCGACGTAAGCTTTGTGGGCTTCGACATGTTGGTCAAAGGTGGGTTTATCGACTATTCCGGCTTCGATCTTTACAAACCAAGGCATTTGGGATTTTAGATTTTAGATTTTAGATTGGAGATTATAGTTATGGAATCTACCAGGCTTTATTTTATCGCCCTGCTCCCTCCCCAAGCGATTCAAGACTACGCCAATGGAGTCAAGCAGTATTTTGCCGAGCGCTACAATAGTCGCCACGCCCTGAAGTCGCCGCCCCACATTACGCTGCAAGCGCCTTTTCAGTGGGATCGAGATTCCGTTTCGGTGTTAGAACAATCCTTGCAGAATTTTGCCAATCAAAGACCCTGTATCCCCATTTCTTTATCAGGCTTTGCGGCGTTTCCTCCCAGGGTAATTTATATCAATGTAGTGAAAACGCCCGAACTTCTAGCTTTACAAGCCGATTTGATCGATTGCATGATGCGCGAATTGGGGATTGTAGATCCGATGGCGAAGCAACGCCCCTACTCGCCTCATATGACGGTGGCGTTTAAAGACTTAACCAAGCAGAATTTTAAAGCCGCGTGGCCTGAATTTGAGCGTAAAGCCGTACAATTCGAGTTCAGTGCCAATTATTTGACGCTGCTGATTCACGATGGCGGGCGGTGGCATGTGAGTGCGGAGTTTCCTTTTTTACCTGCGAATGGGTGATGGAGTAGAAAATTAATGGTTCAAAGGCAATCTGTAGCGATCGCTCTAGCCTGTGTAATGGGGATTTTACCCGCTCCGGGAGCAATCGCTTCTGACATACCCGTCGCTGTCGAAGAGTCTCCCTCTCAAGTGCTTGACGCTATTGTGGCTAAGAGCGGTTTATCTTCCCCAACGATCGCAGTTTGCGATCTAGAGCGTAAATGCCTCAATTATCGCGGTTCGCGCCCGCCGCAAAGCGCCGCCAGTTTGATTAAAGTGCCGATTGCGATCGCTCTGGTCCACAAGCTCGCCGCAGATAACATCAGTTTGGATACACAGATTTACGTAGACCCCAGTAATTATACGGAAGAGAATTTCTCGCGTATTCGGGTTGGGAGGTCTTATTCTTTTAAGTATTTGTTGACGCAAGCGATCGCCTACAGCAGTAATATTGCGACGAACCAAATTATTGATTATTTGGGATGGGATTATATCAATAAAACTTTGGGCGAACTCGGCTATACCCAAACGCGAGTCAGCCACAAATTGAAAGGAAACCGCATCAGTCCCTCTAAAAATGTTGGTTCGCAACCAAATCGGATCACGAGTAACGAACTAACTACGATGATGGTAGAAATTTACAATCGCAAACACCCAGAATATGAGGTTTTGGCGGAAGTTCTCGGCTATCAGGTAGAAAAAGTGCTGGGATTTCGGGCTTTAAGAGCATCGCCTGGTCGTTGGTTGGGAGAGAAAACAGGAGAAACTTCCCAAGTAAGAGGAACAACGGTTGCTGTAGAAATCCAAGGAAAAATTTACATCATTACGGTTACTGAAAGTGGTCGCAGGCGCGAGAGAAAAATTCGCCGCTGTTTGTCTGAAATTGTGAATTATATTGTCAGTCACGAGCGTGTTTAGAAGCGATCAAAATGCCCGCAGGCTAAAGCCTGGGGCTACACAAACAAAGCCCGCCTATG
>CAYXCW010000128.1:0-11250 GCA_964463555.1 uncultured bacterium | reverse complement strand
GATCAAAATGCCCGCAGGCTAAAGCCTGGGGCTACACAAACAAAGCCCGCCTATGCGGGCTGAAATGATTGCGGGCTGCGGAGGTAGCCTTTGTTGGGATCAAAATGCCCGCAGGCTAAAGCCTGGGGCTAGACAAACGAAGCCCGCCTCCGCGGGCTGAAATTATTACAGGCTGCGGAGGCAGCCTTTGTTTGTATAGCGACACCCTTAAGGGTGTCGGATTTTTCTGAGGAGCGTTATCTCGGTCTATGGATAATGGTTTCCATGACGCGGCGCTTGGCGTTGGGGTCGATTCCAACTAAGCGGATATACTCGTCACCGTGTTCGGCGAGACAGTTTTCTAATGCTGCGATCGCATCTCCTTCTTGATTCGCTCCAATCGAAGCGCAACTAATCCAAGAATTCGTCCGAAAACGTCGTTCATCTACATACTCTATGCCAATTCGATAACCGCTGCTCACCAGTTGTTGCAATTGCTGCATTATTTCTGGACTCAATTGCCCGTTCTTGGCTTGACCGTTGCTCCCATAACCGTTACCATTGGCGGGTATTTCAGTTTGGATCGGTTGTTTTGCTATCTGATGTTGTTGCTCGTGGAAGTTTAAAGATTGATTGTATTCTCGCACCAGCCGCATTTGTTCTACCCGATTTTGTTCGGCGACCATTACGTTAGCAAATTCCAGCAAGCGCGACAAATTAAAGTCTGGTTTTTGGAATTGAGGTGGCCCGTCTACACTATTAACCACCCGCGAGGATACTTTTTCAACCCCTACTTTGTGGATAAATTGACGAATTTGTTCGTCATAAATCCGCGACCTTAAAGCGCTAAAGAAATCAATCGCTTGCTTGGGGAAATTATCGACTAGCTGTTCGATGTCGCGCTGAGATAATCCATCTTCTGAAAAAATCCCGCCCACGATGCCAATTTTATCGTCTCGGTTGGGTTCCCAGTAGAATTTTTCCATCCGACCTTCGCGAATTAACGGCGCATAAAGGGTGGAAAAGTCGTTTCCAGTAACGATAATTGGGACGCGATGGAGGGGATTTTCATCGTAGCTTCCAGGTAGTTGAACGTTGGTAGGATTATCCGCAATATTCATCAACGTGGCGTTGACTAATTGAGTATTGACGGTGTATTGTGTCCCTTCATCGAAGCGTCCTGCACCCGCATCTAAGTCGTTAATCATGAGTGCGGTCATTCTACCGCGAACTTTGATAAATTCGGCGGCTTCTCGGTAGCGCAGGCGAATTAAACGCGCCGGATCTCCGGCGTCGGGACTTTCGAGTTCTCCCCCAGAGATGTGAAGGACTTCGATGCCCATTTTCTCGAATACTAATTCGCATTGGAACGATTTTCCTTCGCCTTTGCGTCCGTGAATTCCCAAGATCAGGGGAACTCGGATTTTGGGGATGTCGAGGAAGTTTTTGGTGATATGAACGGCAAGTTTGTCAAGAAACCGAGGAGAGATATAGTAGGTCATGGTTTGGTTTTGTGCGATCGCGCGAACTGCCCATGATTAAAATTTTATAAAAATATGGGTGACAATTGTTTAACTTAGTTGGTTTTTAGGAGATTTTTTATTTAACCGCAGAGGCGCAGAGGACGCAGAGGAAGAGGTTAGAGAGAAAGAACGCGCTATAATTAACTTTTGGGTTTTTGGTAAGCCTTAAGTCTCTTCACTAGCTTATCTGTTGTTTATACAATGGCATATTTTTAAATTATTAGGGGTTATTGAAATATGAAATTGGCATTATTATGGCGAAATTTAGGTAATTCAGTTGTTTACTATCCCAAGCTAGCTAAAGTTACGGGAGGGGTGACGGCGGCGGTGTTCTTTTGTCAGCTTGTTCAATGGCAGGCTGAATTAAACAATCCCGATGAATGGGTGAGAATGAGTTTTGATGAAATTGAGGAAGAAACTGGATTGAGTCGGGTGGAATTGCAATATGCTCGAAGTCAATTGGTTAAGCGATCGCTCATCCAAGAACGCGCTTTAGCTAATAGCAAAATTGTAGAATTATTGCCAAATATTGATTTATTTGAAACGATGTTAGAAGCTTTTTGCGATCAAGATTATAAAAATACCTATCAAGCGACGAATGGTAAAAGCGATCGCGCTGCTGTGGAAGTCGAAACAGTTAAAACAGATAAGTTTTTCCCGGTTCAGCGTCAGCCAATTTCAGTCAAAGTAAATCCTAATTATCAATTTAGCGGGCCTTGGAATTCTCAAGAGCAATTTGAGCAGTTTCAAAGAGTTTTATTAGAATACTTTAAGGAAAAGGGATACGATAACCCAGGCGGATGCGTTTTTAAAATTATCGATAGTATGACCAAAGGTTTGGTATCGCCGTTTTGGGATGAATTTATTGCAGGAATTCCCCTGGGAGATAGTCAAAAAGTTAAGCGAGATTGGGAAATTGAACCAGGAATCCCTTATCCAGTTTTTGAAGAGGAACGCATTCAATACTACGTGCATAAAGGAGAACCATTGGAGGTTGCAGTTGCAAAAGCGCGTTCAGATTTAAGAGATCCGGTACTAGGAAAAAATTTGTGGGAAGGGTTTTTGAGAAAATGCGATCGCATCGCGGACGAAGCGATTAAAGCGAAACAATTAGGAATAACGACGCCTTATCTACCCCCATCTTTTACCAATAAACCTGAAATTACCAAAGCAAGTGTCATGAATAAACTAGCTGCTGTTGTTCCTGACTTTTCTCTAGAATCATCTAATACAGCATCTTTACCTGAAAGTGGGTTAGAATTGTCTGAAGTTGAAGATAAATCACCCGTCTCTACCGGCGATATTCCCAGTCTTGCTGCTTTACAGTCAGCTTATAAAACTCCAATGGGTCGAACTTTTGTTGAACGGCAAATTGCCGAACATCCAGAATGGGGATACGGAATTGTAGATGGTGAAGTGGTTGATTTAATGCCTTTTTAGCGATAAAATAAGGTATAATTTGTTATGAAACATATTGGCAACATAGATCCGCTTGCTCCCGGACGCCCTAATCTTTCACAAGCAGAAAGAGAACATCTCAGTAGGACTAAATTGCAGCAACAGAAAGAAGATGGATATCAAAAGTTAGTTGAACTTTGTCTGCTAGGTGAGTACGACGCAGCAAGGCATCTCGCAAATCGAAATTCTCGCTGGGGTTATCAAATAGTTGGCGGTGAAGTAATCGAGAGGATCGATTAGAGAAGCGGTGACATTCTCAATAACAATATTCTAATAATTGCCAAAAGCTTAGGTCGCTGTTTTCTATCCAAAACTTGGCAAGATCGTTCTGTCTGAGGTATATGAGAGTGTCGTCAGGTAAATTTCTAGCTTCTAGTTCGTTCAAAAACATATCCCAGTTGGCTTCAAAAAACGGAACTTGTTTGAGTTTCTCATATCTGATTAGTTCTGCCTGTTGAATCTCTTGAGGAGTTCCCACTAATCGGGGAAGTTGCAAAAGAATAGACAAATTCCTTACTTCGTTTTGATTCATGATGAAATAATTGAATGCGAAGTAATCATCTGAGATTAATCATATTAGCAATTAGCAATTAGCAATTACTTTTTACCCAAGATAGAACAAATGATTGTTTCTTGCTTTCTGCCTCGCAATTGAATGCTTTTGACTGGTTTGGCATCGTAGCGATCGCTTACATATTCCCAAGTTTCATTAGTGATTAAAATCCCATAAGGATTATCTTCTTTGACTTCTTTATTCATCGCCTCCAGGCGCGCCGCCACGTTAACTGTATCGCCCAAAACCGAAAAATTTAACCGCTGACCACCGCCGACGCTACCAGCAATAATAGAGCCAGTATGAACCCCAATACCAAATTTAATTAAAGGCTTTCTTTCGGCTTCAAATTGCTGATTTAATTTTTGCAGCCGCTTGTACATTTCCAAACAAGCCGCCATGCAATTTAAAGCATCTTGTTTAATTTCTTCTGGTTTGTTACGCGGAAACGGGATGCCGAAAATTGCCATAATTGCATCGCCGATATATTTATCGATGACGCCGCCACGATTCATAATACATTCGCTCATCGCATTCAAGTATTGATTCAACCAAGGCATTAATTCGCGGGGCGATAATTGCTCTGAGATTGTGGTAAAACCACGAATATCCATAAATAATACCGTGGCTATCATTTCTTGCGGTTGCAATTCACCATTTTTAATAATTTCGTCTTTACGCTGCCAAATTAAATTAGCAGTTTCTTTTGCCATGTATTTTTCAAATAAACTCATTAATTGTTGCTTTTCCTGCTGTTCTCGCAGTTCCAATCCAATTGCAGCTAGTAGAATTGTACCCACAGGTGCAGCAATAGGCAGTAACCAGGAATTGAACGAAAATAACGTTAGGGAAAAACCATACCAAGCTAAAGGGAGTATGAGAGCGATCGCAACTCTTCCCCCCACACCTAATTTTGACAATATTCCGCTAGCAATTGGGCCAATTAAAAGCAATAAAATCGCAGTTTTCCCATCAGGTAAAGTTTGCAGCAAGCGATTATTTAGCAAATTATCGATCGCAGCCGCATGAAGGTAAACTCCGCTAGTTGGTGGCATTTGATTTAACGGCGTTACCAACGGATCAAAACCAGTTGCGGTTATTCCTACTAATACTAATTTGCCTGTAAAAGCATTTTTATCTACTTTCCCTTCTAGAACATCGGCAAACGAATAAGTCTGCAAAGATTGCGTCTTTCCAGGCCAATTTAGCCAAACACGATTAAATTGTCGATTATCCTGATTCAGGGATGTTAAAAACCTTTCTAACTGTTCTAACTTGCCTGGATTATCGCCAGAGTAGAGTTCCAGCATCGCCAATCCCAGGGAAGGAAGCCCTCGGAATTTCAGCGCCGCTTGACGGCTAATTCCATCTGTATCTGGATTGTGGGATATGTGACCTCGGCTGGCGACAGCTTCCTCTATAATCCTCTCGATGGGGATGAGTTGTTCTTGATCGTCCCAAGCTTGAGCCACAATTACATTACCGCTAGCGCGGATGGCGTCGGCAAGTTGGCTATCGTCGGGACTTGCTTCGGCAAATATAATGTCTAAACCAACTGCTGCGGGGCGAGAAGGAGAGAGGGTTTGTAATAGTTTAGTGTAGCGATCGCGCGAAAACGGAAATCTCCCCAACTTCCTCAAACTAGCTTCATCTATGGCAATAACTGCTACCCGGTTATCCCAATTTGGCTTCGGTAAAATTCCCGTATCCCGAATTTGAAACAGCGAGTTATAACCCACTTGTTCCAAAGCTTTCCACCCGCCCAACTGCCAAACGCCCAAGGAAATAATCGCAGCAATAAATCCAGGCAGTAGTCCCTGAATCCGGGCAATATAACGATACAATGAATTTTTCATAGAATGATTTCATATTTTAGATTTCATATTTTAGATTTTAGATTTGCCATACTTCAACCTCGCATTCCCCTAAATCTGCAATCTGCAATCTAAAATCTAAAATTTCCCATTCCCCCTATTTAAGCAAATCCGCTCCAATCATGTGCAATTCCTCTTTGCCCAGCGGACTGCGAACCACTACCCTGTATTCAGCATTAGCTGGTCTGGGCACTAATGTATCAACTCTGCCCGTTCTATCCATTGCTAAAGGTTGGTCGTTTAAAAAGATCAAATTTAGCGGATCTACCGTACAAATTAATCGCGCTCTGTTGCGATTGATAGGTGATAAACTAATCAACTCGTACTTCAAATTTTCTTGCGTTAATTTTGGTTGAGTTGGGGCATCTCCGGGAAAAACTAAGGAAGAATAACCACTATTTATCGTCACCGTTCTTCCTTTGGCAGTAGTAGCAACTGCGCCTTCCAGGGTAGAAACTCCTGTTTTACCATTTGGACCAACGCCGACGCCAAATACAGTGCCGCGAACTCCTGCTACCCCTGCTGGACTGCTAACTTCCAACCGTGAATTTGGGTTGGTCAAGGGGCGCGCTTGTATCCTTGCTTGCCCTCTGGGTACGGAAAGGCGCGTTATTCTGCCGCCATTGGCAGCCATAGAAAGATTTTGGACTTGAACTGTTGTTAATTCAGCAACGTTTATAGTGGCAATTCCAGTATCTACAGCCAAAACGGCGCTAGATTGTCTACCTGTAACGATTTGTTGACCGGGGGCAGTTAAGCGATCGCCTACTCGTGCTGGTCTTCCTTGATACGTGACCGTACCGCGAATTTGCCTAACTTCCACCGCTCGACTAGCCGGTAACTGAATATCTCTAGCCAACAAGGGTATAGAAAAGGTTAATAATATACCGAGACTTATTAATCCTAACAATCTAGAAATTTGAGCAAAGGATTTCATCGCGCCACCTAATAAATAACGCAAATCTATATTAGCCATCTTCCTCTCTTGTGCCTATTTATCCGGAACTAAAAGAAAAGGTAGGGACAAAAACTGTCCCTACCTCCTCAAGGTTTAACTATTAAAGATTTCCGGTTTCAGATTTAGAAACGGTTGGGTTTGTGAACGATGAAGCTGAGAACTTGGCACTGCTTCACGTTATCGAAACCCATGACGCGGATAAAACAGTTGCCGTACTCAGCGCGGCAAGCTTTGATTTCACTCAACACTTCGTTGGTGGTGGTAGCGTTGAACAAAGGAAGCTTCCACAGCGTCCAGTAGTGCTGAGTCGGTTCGGAACTTTCGCTGAATTCCACACCGGGAATGTAGCCCTTATCCAGAATGTACTGGAGTTGACGGGTAATTTGGGCATCCGAAAGGGGGGGCAGGTAAGAGAGAGTCTCGAAACGGCGCTCTTTAGGTAGAGTTTGCATGGCTTCCTTCGTGTCTATCTGATGTTGCTACGGTAATTGGTGATTGGTAATTGGTAATTGGTGATTGCAGATTTCAGATTTCAGATTGCAGATTTATACTCAAATCTGAAATCTAAAATCTCAAATCTCAAATTACCCATTACCCATTACCTAAATCGGCTAAGAATCTTTTTCCTCTTTGGGGTAGCTACTGGAGTCAGTGACGCCTTGTTGTACGAGTCGCTCTAGATGATGGCGCTGATGTTCCATATTGGCTTGCTCAATTCCAGAGCGAACCATTTCTGGTAAGTAGTCGGCGACTTCTTCTGCCAGGTGCTTTCGCAAGGTCATTAGCCGAAAGGCTAGGTCTTGGTTTTCGTGCAGCAACGCTTGCAGGAAGGCTTCTCCATCTTGGACACTGTGCCGCGCGGCAAAGCCACTCAACCACAACGCCTGGGGCGGATTAGTTTCGCTCAGCTGAGCCATTACGGTTTTCAGCGATTGATACGTCAAGTAGCTGCTCAGCACCTTAGACGTGTCTTTGGCAACTTGTCTTAAATCCATGAACTGACCCCAGCTTTAATTTCAGATTTTAAATTTTTCGATCTTAGATGAGGGATATCAGAGCAGCAATCAAAATCGCTACCAACTTAAGATTTCCCTCAACATCTAAAATCTAAAATCCAAAATCCAAAATCGCTTAGAGGGTGTCAACGGCTTGGAACTCGAACTTGATTTCCTTCCACAGTTCGCAAGCAGCGGCGAGTTCGGGACTCCACTTGCAAGCTTCGCGGATGACGTCTCCACCTTCGCGCATCAAGTCGCGACCTTCGTTACGTGCTTGGACGCAAGCTTCCAAAGCGACGCGGTTTGCGGTAGCGCCAGGAGCGTTACCCCAGGGGTGACCCAGGGTGCCGCCGCCGAATTGCAAGCAAGCGTCATCTTGGAAGATTTCTACCAGCGCGGGCATGTGCCATACGTGGATACCGCCGGAAGCTACTGGGAATACACCAGGCATGGAAGCCCAGTCTTGGGTGAAGAAAATACCGCGAGAACGGTCTTCTTCGATGTAGTTTTCGCGCATCAGATCGACGAAGCCCATCGTGATCGCTTGGTCGCCTTCCAACTTACCGACAACGGTTCCGGAGTGCAGGTGGTCACCACCAGACATCCGCAAGCACTTGGCGAGGACGCGGAAGTGAATACCGTGGTTCTTCTGACGGTCGATTACGGCGTGCATCGCGCGGTGGATGTGGAGCAACAAACCGTTGTCGCGGCAGAAGCGAGCCAGAGTGGTGTTAGCGGTGAAACCACCCGTCAGGTAGTCGTGCATGATGATGGGGGTTTTGATTTCTTTGGCGAATTCAGCCCGCTTCATCATTTCTTCTACGGTGGGGGCGGTCACGTTCAGGTAGTGACCTTTGATTTCCCCGGTTTCAGCTTGAGCTTTCTCGATGGCTTCTTGAACGAACAGGAAGCGATCGCGCCAGCGCATGAAAGGCTGGGAGTTGATGTTTTCGTCGTCTTTGGTTAAGTCCAAACCACCGCGCAGACATTCGTAAACGGCGCGTCCGTAGTTCTTCGCAGACAAACCAAGTTTCGGCTTAATCGTACAACCCAGCAGGGGACGACCGTACTTGTTCAACTTGTCGCGCTCAACGGTGATCCCGTGAGGAGGCCCTTGGAACGTCTTCAGGTAGGCAACGGGAATCCGCATGTCTTCCAAACGCAGGGCTTTCAGGGCTTTGAAACCAAACACGTTACCTACGATGGAGGTTAACATGTTAGTTACGGAGCCTTCTTCAAACAAGTCCAGCGGATAGGCGACGAAGCAGAAAAACTGGTTGTCTTCGCCTGCAACTGGCTCGATGTCGTAGCAACGGCCTTTGTAACGATCTAAGTCGGTCAGCAGGTCAGTCCACACTGTTGTCCAAGTACCAGTGGAGGATTCTGCTGCTACTGCTGCACCCGCTTCTTCGGGAGGAACTCCGGGCTGGGGCGTGACGCGGAAACACGCCAAAATATCAGTATCTTTGGGAGTGTAATCGGGAGTGTAATAAGTCAGCCGATAATCTTTTACGCCAGCCTTATACCCAGATTTGGACTGAGTTGCAGTTCTTGAATAGGACATGTCTTCCTTCCCAGGAGTCTCTCGAATTCTGATTGCCTGATTGGCACGTCGCTTTACACTATACCAATAAAGCAATAAGTTAAACTTCAAATTTTCTTTATATTTTCATAATTATTTATAATGCTTTAAGATTTATTACAAAATTTTGCAGTAATTGTTACAAAAAGCTACAGGCGATCGTGGTAAGCAGGTATACTCAACTTTTATGCCAGCAAAGGCGAAATAAGCCAGATATCCCCAGCAGTATATGTTATGGAAAAGTGAAACTTCAGCAATTGCACTTGAGGACTGGATAAATTAGCAACAACTGGCACGTACAGCAGGTATAGAGCGATCGCGAGCAAATCTTTGCAGGAGGTGTATTGATGTTAAGGTCAAGCAGACAAAGCAGCATTTACCTAAGTGCGTCTGTGGTAGCTTTAGGAGCAATTTTTGGGGAAATTGGGATAAATAGCAGCGTTTTAGCCCAATCTACCCTCCGAAACGATCCAACGCCCCTTTATCCGCCCACCGCGCCGCCGCCCAATGTAGATCCGCGCCGCATACAGCGCCGTCCTTTAGAAACCGATTATCGAGTTAGCGCCTTACAACGGGATGTCAATGGTAACTTGTGGGTAGGTTCGTGGCGGGGATTGGCGCGACTTGACCCTAATACCGGCAATGTTTTGGCGCGGATTAGTTTAGCGAACTTTACAATTGGAGCGATCGCCCAAGATAAAGTCGGACGAATCTGGGTAGGAACCTACGAAGGATTGCAGCGAGTAGACCCGCGCACCAACGAAACCACAGCCCAAAGTTACTTTTTCCCATCGCGTAAAGTTTTGTCGCTATTAATTGACAAACGGGGTTACTTATGGGTTGGAGGCGATCGCGGCTTAGCCTTAATTAGTCCCGACCAAGGATTATTGATGACTACCCTGCGAGACATACCCGGAGTCAGCGCCAACGCCCTGAGTTTAGATCCGGAAGGTCAACTTTGGGTAGGAACCCTAGATGGATTGGTCAGAGTTGATACCGCCAGCGCCTTTCCGATTAACCGGATCAAAGATCTCCCAGGTACGACAGTACAAGCACTCGCCACCGATTTGCGAGGTAGCCTTTGGGTAGGAACGCCCAACAGTTTAATAGAAGTTGACCCAATCAACGGCAGAATCTTGCGAAGCGTCACCGAACTAGCCCAGCGAAATATTACCGCACTCCACGTAGACCAACTCGGTAGCCTTTGGGTTGGCACAGATCGAGGTTTATTCAGATACAACCCATACCGAGGCACATTGCTAGGCGAAGTAACAGGATTACCAGCCGCCAGAATACTAGCAATATCAGCCAACACCGATGATAAATTATGGGTCGGGACAAGCGAGGGACTAGCGTGGGTAGACACAATGACAGGTATCGCCACCCCGCATCAAAGCTTCAGTCGCAGGACACCTGAACTTGAATAAAATTCTCTCCTTTTCTTACCTCTGCGTCCTCTGCGTCTCTGTGGTTCGTTAAAAAAAAAGGCATTGCCATATATGGTAATCAACATCCGGCAATTAATTGAAAGGAAACAACAAAAACGCCCCATCGTAGTTTTAACCGCGTGGGATTGCCTAATCGCCCAAATACTCGATCAAGCCGGAGTAGACTTAATTTTAGTGGGCGATTCTTTAGCCAGAGTAGCATTGGGATATAAAAACGAATTGCCCTTAACCCTCGATGAAATGATCCACCATGCCAAAGCAGTATGCCGGGGGGTAAAACAAGCATTAGTTTTAGTAGACTTGCCGTTTTTAACTTATCAAGAAAGTCCGCAACAAGCGATTCATTCAGCAGGGCGAATTTTAAAAGAAACAGGAGCGCAGGCGGTAAAATTAGAAGGCGGATATCCGGCGATGGTAGAGACAGTATCCCGTTTGGTGCAAGCTGGAATTCCCGTCATGGGGCATGTAGGGTTGACGCCCCAGTCGGCGTATCAGATCGGTTTGAAGCAGCAAGGCAAGACAGCAGCAGAAGCTGAGAGAATTTTAGGGGAAGCGATCGCACTAGAACAAGCAGGTGCATTTGCCATGTTACTAGAACACATCCCCGCCGATTTAGCCGCCCAAATTACCCAAAAACTATCAATTCCCACAATCGGCATTGGTGCTGGGCCCGATTGCGATGGTCAAGTATTGGTTACCGCTGATATTTTGGGAATGGTGGAAAAATCACCTCCGTTTGCCAAAGTTTATGCCAATTTAAGCGCAATTATTACCCAAGCGGCACAAGATTTCGCCGCTGAAGTGAGAGAGAAAAAATTTCCTGGATAGTTGATAGTTGATAGTTGATAGTTGATAGTTGATAGTTGATAGTTGATAG
>CAYXCW010000127.1:0-21555 GCA_964463555.1 uncultured bacterium | reverse complement strand
CAGTGGACAGTGGACAGTGGACAGTGGACAATTATCAAGAAAAACTGGGTTTAGAACAAGGTAATTCTAGGACCGTTGACTCACTATCAACTGTCAACTGTCAACTGTCAACTGTTACCAATGACCCAATTCAGGAGTGAGGAAAAAAGTGTGGTAAGTTTTGGAAGAACGATCACCGCGATGATTACGCCGTTTAAGGAAGACGGCAGCGTGAATTATGCAGTAGCGGAAAAGTTAGCAGCTTATTTAGCTGAAAATGGGTCAGATGGAATTGTGGTTTGCGGCACAACGGGTGAATCTCCATCTTTGACTTGGGATGAAGAGTACGAGTTATTTCAGGTAGTTAAAAAGGCAGTCAGTGGCAAAGCGCTAGTTATCGCGGGGACTGGTTCTAATTCCACCAGGGAAGCGATCGCAGCAACGCAAAAAGCCGCTAAAATAGGATTAGATGGCTCGCTGCAAGTAGTTCCATACTACAACAAGCCACCTCAAGAAGGCATGTACCAGCATTTTCAGGCGATCGCTCAATCTAGCCCCGATTTGCCGATCATGCTCTACAATATACCGGGTCGCACCGGACAAAATCTGCTCCCAGAAACGGTGGCTCGGTTAGCAGAAATTCCCAATATTGTTGCGATTAAAGAAGCAAGTGGTAATCTGGATCAAGCGACTCAAATTCGCTGTCTAACGCCGCCTGATTTTCAGATTTACTCTGGGGATGATTCGCTCACCCTACCCCTGCTATCCATCGGCGGGGCGGGCGTAGTTAGCGTAGCCAGTCATTTGGTAGGCAATCAGCTGCAAAGGATGATCCAATCTTTTGAAGTAGGTAAAATTAAAGAAGCTACTGAAATTCACTTACAACTTTTCCCGCTGTTTAAAGCACTGTTTGCGACCACAAATCCGATTCCAGTGAAGGCGGCTTTGAAACTGCAAGGGTGGGATGTCGGCAGCACTCGTTCTCCCCTGTGCGACCCGACCAATGAAATTACACAAAATTTGAAAAATGTGTTAGAAAAACTTTCATTGCTATAATCAATGGCATATTGATGCCAGGTTTATATAAGCCTAAATAATTCTAAATTTTTACAGTTAGGCAACTTTGAATAGCAATTAGCATTGGGAAAATTTTCCGGTGCTAATTGACAGATTATATTTGCTCAAATTCGTAAATTAGCTGTTACTAGAAAACCAACTTCTCTCGATACCTCATACCAAACAAAGGATGTCAATGACTACAAACGAATCGAAACCCGCTCTCAAAATTATTCCTCTCGGAGGCTTGCACGAAATCGGCAAGAATACCTGCGTGTTTGAAATTAACGATGAAATCGTGCTTTTAGACGCAGGATTGGCCTTTCCCACCGATGGAATGCACGGCGTTAACATCGTCTTGCCAGATACGACCTATCTGCGAGAAAATCAGCACAAAATTAAGGGGATGATCGTCACCCACGGTCATGAAGACCATATTGGCGGCATTCCCTATCACCTGAAACAATTTGATATTCCGGTTATCTATGGCCCGCGTTTGGCAATGGCCTTACTGCATGGAAAACTAGAAGAAGCCGGAGTCGCCAATCGTACAGAATTGAGAACGGTTCTCCCTCGCGATATCGTGCGAATCGGCAATTCATTTTTTGTCGAATTTATCCGCAATACCCACTCGATTGCCGATAGTTTTACCGTGGCGTTACATACTCCCGTTGGCGTGGTAATTCACACGGGCGATTTTAAAATTGACCACACACCTGTGGATGGTGAATTCTTCGATTTGCAGAAACTCGCAGACCACGGGGAAAAAGGAGTACTGTGTTTAATTAGCGATTCAACTAACTCGGAAGTTCCCGGTCAAACGCCTTCGGAAAGGTCTGTTTATCCGAATTTGGATCGGATTTTCTCCCAAGCAAAGGGACGTTTAATGGTAACGACTTTTGCTTCTTCAGTCCACCGAATTAACATGATTTTGGATTTGGCGAAGAAGCACAATCGCATTGTATCTGTCGTCGGTCGGTCGATGCTGAACGTGATTGCTCATTCGCGCAATTTGGGTTATATCAAGTGCGAAGATAGCCTGCTGCAACCTTGGAATGTGGCGCGCAACATGGCAGATGAAAAAGTTTTAATCTTGACCACGGGTTCTCAAGGGGAACCGCTGGCGGCTTTAACTCGAATTGCCAATCAAGAACATCCCCACATTAAAATCAAGCAGGGAGATACGGTAGTATTTTCGGCTAACCCAATTCCGGGAAATACGATCGCAGTGGTCAATACGATTGATAAACTGATGATCCAAGGCGCTAACGTGGTCTACGGTCGGGAGAAAGGGATTCACGTTTCCGGGCACGGCTGTCAGGAAGACCAAAAGCTGATGATAGCCCTAACTCGTCCCAAATTCTTCTTACCCGTCCACGGGGAACACCGGATGTTGGTAAAACACTCCCAAACTGCTCAGAGTATGGGGATTCCGGCGGAAAATATGGTGATTGTAGATAACGGCGACATCGTCGAGTTGTCGGAAGATAGCATCGCCATTGGGGGTAAGGTTCCTTCTGGGATTCAATTGGTGGATAATGCGGGAGTCGTCCACGATAACGTTCTCAAAGAACGCCAGCAATTGGCAGAAGATGGTGTGGTCACCGTCGCTGCGGCTATTGACTGGGAAGGTCAGCTGGTTGCTAAACCAGAAGTGCATTTGCGCGGTGTGGTGACTTCGGTTGAGCGCAGTTTGTTGCAAAAGCTAGTGCAAACGACAATTGCAGATATTTTACGCGATCGCTGGAGTGAATTCGCCCGCAGCTTCGACACTGAAGAGTTAGACGTTGATTGGGTAGGCTTGCAAGAGCATATCGAACAAGCGCTACAGCGTTTAGTTCGCCGCGAACTGCAAAGCCGTCCTTTACTCGTCTTCTTGATGCAAACGCCCGAAGTACCTCCAGTTAAAGTTACTGGACGCCGCAGGCGCGCTACTGCTAGAGTCGCTTCTTAATTAACCAAACCTCCTCTCCCCTCAACTCTTGAAGATGGGGGAGAGCTGAAGAGGACGCGAGTATTCCCTGCGTCCTCTTGTCGTCTGCGCTTTCTCCTCTCTTCTGGGTCAAACTTTCTATATAATCGGTTATTTCGCTAAATTCCTCTGGTTTTCACTACGCTGCTGCATCTGCCAAAATGGCTCAACCCCTTCGAGGAACTTGCTAGAATCGCGACATGTCCCTATACTTAGGCTTGCACTCAACAAAATTCCGTACTACCACGCAAGCGAAAATTTGGGATTTTAGCCACCATGACTTTTAGCCAGTATGACCATGTTGCCTCAAGGTAGAGGTGACTAATCAATCCTGAGTGGGAAGCCCGAACGCTTTTTGCGGTTCAAAAATAGGCCAAATGGAAGTACCAATCCGGTAAAGCCATCTGCGATGCTGTAGATATCCACCAGAGGAATGCACTCCACTGATGGGAACACTAGGAGAGAAAAAATAATGACGAAGCTAACCTATTCTAGCATAGAAAATTCGACCTTGACAAGCTGGGTGTGGATTGCGCCAGCAAAAAATACCGCCAAGACGAATCAGCCGCGTTATAGTTCCAAGAAACGCTTTGATTTGCTGCAACCGCTGCGCCAGCTGCTGGATGGAATGGATGTGCGCGATCGCGAATTAGCTCATCGTTTATGCGAGATGATACCATCTCAGTGCCCGTTCGAGCGGGAAGTTAAATTGTTTGGTCGTACTCTGTTTCGGATTCCGCCGCTGTGTAAGCTCAACCCACTGTACGAAGAAGTTGTGGCGCTGCGTTTCCGCGCATTGTGCTATTTGGCAGATGAATGCGGTGAAGACGTAAGCTGCTACTGCTAGAAACTAGCTGGATAATTTTTCCAAGTCGAGTTGGCTTCCCACTCAAATGCGATTTCGGCTGGATGTAAAAATTAATTGACTAAGAGAGCGATCGCTGCTAAAGGTTACTAACCAAAGGAAGCTTCCAGGGCAATTTTTTACATGCTTTCTGATTGGTTCTAGTAAATTTACTGTTAGCGATAACAAGTTTCTGCTGCTAGTATTTTGAATAGCAAGCGATCGAAGACAGCTATTTCTTAGGCTGGCTCTAGATTAACTCAATCCAAACCTCAACTTAAATCAGGGATTAATGCATTAGTTCGTTTCAATTGTCGCTCTGGAACGCTTGTTGCCTCGATGCTCTTTGAAACTGGTTAACTTGGCTTGCTTGAACTGCTGCATTGCCTGAAATACCTATGACAGCTAGTTCGTCAAGCAAAAAACATGATCGATAAAATAGAACGCAGGTTAATTCCTTTAATTGCTCGGCAGCTTGAGTATCTGCAAAACAAGCTGATAACCTATAAGCATCAAGAAATCAAGCGTCAACTGAAATTTTGTGGCAGGGGAGTTAGGTTTAAGCAAGAAATTAGAATAGACCACCCGCAGAACGTCTCAATAGGAGATAAAGTTTATATTGGCCCAAACACCATCTTAGATGGCAGAGGGGGTATTACAATTGGCAAGAATACAACCCTGGGCTTCAACGCAGTCGTCCTCTCAGCTAACCATGACATTAAAAGTAATGCCTTGCCTTACGAACACAATGTTTACATTCATAAACCTGTAGTTATCGGAGAGAATGTTTGGATTGCGGCTAACGTTTTGATCGTACCGGGAGTGACGATTGGAAATGGAGCAATTATCGCAGCTGGTACGGTTGTTACTGGCAATGTTGAACCCCTAGCAATTGTTGGCAACCAACCGATGCGAGTAATTAAATATAGAGATAAAGAGCATTACGAGCGCTTAGCTGGAAAAGATCCCGCAGAAATGAATACAGCGCTCGAACTTGTACATCATTTTTATCAGGAATAATACAGTAGATTGCTTGCCTCGTCTTGGTACAGCATTTTCGCTTTGTTTGTGTAGCGGCACCCTTAAGGGTGCCTGCACACCGCTGTGGGTGTACTGCTATAAATTGCTTGTGGGAGCTAGCCATATAAAACACAACCCGACTAAAATCGCCTTTCAAACTCAATAACTGCTCTTGTATCGCCAGAAAAATCAGTCGAACCGCGTAACAGAATCTCATTATTAATGCGATAGCGCAAGTTGAATTGAGTTGGCTGATTGCTGGTTAAAATCCGCAAGATTGACGCTGATAAATTATTAGTAATATCAATCCCCGCTTCTGCTGCTAAGCCTAGCGTTGAGTTATTTTGGTTGCGGGCGCGTTCGGAAGTAATTGCTGTGGGAAATATTCGCAATTCACTTAAACCAATCGCTTGACCAATTGAACTAATTGTGCTTTGAAGACCGGGCAATAAGACCGATCCGGCTAAGTTAGCAAGTCCTAAAGTACCGTCGGTTCCCTGTCCTAAAGTTTGGATAAATCCACCACCAATTAACGATACAATTTCCTCGCGACTGCGGGGTGGATTGCTGGTTAATTCCAAGTTATCAGTTAATTGACTTGCAGGGCCGATAACTGTGGCTTGAATGCGAACCGTCCGCAATGAACCTGCGTCGGTAGAAAGTTCGTCGCTAATTTCTGAGGCGACGTTGGTGGAGGGAAGGCGACTGCGGGTGACTTCGGGAACAGTTGTTGTTAACCGCACATTTAGGATGGGATCGAGTTTGCGTTCGGGGGTAAATTCAGCGGTATGATTGTAACTTCTTGCTAGGTTAAATTGAGCGGCAAATAGATTCACTTGACCGCGTTCTAGTCGGATGATACCGTCAGGTTGAATATCATTTAAAGAGCCATTGATTCTCAGATTGCCTCTGGCTTGGAAGCTGAGAATTGGAGGTTGAGAAACTTCTACACCCCGTCCTAAAGTTAACAGCAAATCGTTGAATTCTGGGATAATATTGCGATCGCCTGCCGTACCGCCACCACCCGCAGCAGGCGTACCCCTATCCCCAGCTTGGGACAAAAACACCTGACCATTGGTTAGTTCGACGCTTCCCCCAATTCTAGGAGGGTTATTGGGGTTTAACGCCGTGCCGGTAATTGCTACATTACCATTCGCCTGACCTTGGTAAAGCCCTCTAAGATTGAGCGCCAACTGGTTTAAAGTGACGGTAAGGGGATTTCCGGCATCGGGGTCGTTAGGGGAAAGCGGACTGGTAATTGGTAGAACTCCCCCTACGACTACTTGTCCTTGACTATACTGACCTTGTAAGGGTTCTTGCCTAGAAATTATGATGCGATCGCGTTCAAATCGTATTGTCCCGTTGACGTTTGTTAGCGGTTGCCCTTGCAAGAGTTGGGCGCGCAAGGTAGCATTTTCTACCGTGGCAAATCCCGTAGGTACTGGTTCTCGCAGGGTTCCTCCTACTTCGAGTTGCACTTGTCCGACGCCGGATACCCATTCGACTTGTCTGCGGGTTAATAGACTTAATAATGCTAAGCCTTCATTTTGAACGTTGATGTCTAAGGCGATGCGATCGCTATCGGGTTTAACTGAAGCAAAAGGCAATTCGTAAGGCAGGCTACCTCTAATATTAATCGGTTCTGGCCCTGCCACCAATACTTGCGATTGAAAGTCCAATCGGGCATTATTATAATCAAAATCGGCTCGTGCGGATTGCACCTGAGTTTGATTGAGAGTTCCTCCGACTAATTCTAAATCTCCGTTGACTTGCGGGTTGGCTAAATTGCCGGATAGTGTGGCATTGGCATTTAAATTTCCGGTCAAATCGAAGGGTAAAGCCACAAAGTTTCTCAGCACCGCGACGGGAAAGTTTCTCACTTCTAATTGTCCATTTTGTTGCTGCAATCCCAAGTTGCCAGAAAAGGCTAGTAAGGATTGATCTGTTTCGATTCGCAACGGGGAAACGGTAAAGATGCCATTGGCAAAACTGCCTTGGGCGATAACGCGGTCGAGTTTAATTCTATATTCATCCAAGCGCCAGTTTTGACCTTGAAGGTTGTAGCTGAGGCGTAAATTTCTTAATCCGGATGGGGAAGCATTTGCAACTTCGATAGTGCCGCTAAAAGTTCCGGTTAAATTTTCTAAATCCTCCAAGGTAGGTAGGCGGGAACCTCCGCGTGCTATTTCCCGTTGTTGTTGTCGCAATGCTTCAATTTCGGAAAAGCGGCGCAGTTGGTTTTGCAGGGTTTCTCCCGGTACGCCTACTGATGGTAATTGAACGGCTGCTGCTCTAGCATAACTTTGTCCGCTACCTTGTTGGAAGTCTAATAAATTAAACAAGCGGGCGACTTTGAAAACTTCTTGAATATCGCCTTGAGTAACTTGAACTCGACCGTCAAATTGAGGCCCAGCCGGGGTTTGAATTAAGCGTCCGGTAAAAGCATAGCGACTGTCGCCGCGCTGCAATTCACCGCCGGTAATTTCTAATCTGCCGTTGCGATAGTTGAAACTTCCACCGGCGATTTGATATCCGGTGAGTTTGCCAATTTGGGCGTTTGAAAGGGCGATGTTATCGCCTCTGACGCTAAAGTCATTTAAGTTGAGGGCAAAGTTTCCAGAGACGGTTCCCGAAACTTGTTGGTTGGCTAATGCAGGGGGTAACTGTACTGTATTTCTGACCAGTTCTATCGGTAAGTTTCGCACGTTGGCGATTAATTCATCTCCTTGCCTTCTGCCTTCTGCTATTGCACCATCTCGTTGAATTAAGAAGGTTTCGGGACGGTTATTGCGGTCGAGTTGGAGGGCGATTCTGTCTCTTGTCCCGACTAGATTTAGTCCGACGCCTCTGCCTTCGCCGGTTTGAACATTTCCGCGCAAAGGCGATTCAAAGGCGAGGTTATTTACGACTAAATTTCGCAGTTCTAATTCTCCGTTGACGTTGGGATTGGTAAGCGTTCCGGCTACGCGCCCGGAAAAGTCAGCACGACCTGCTAATGCTATATTATTGGGGAGATTTAAAGGCAATGAACGCAAGTTCAAATCCTGCGCCGCTACAGTTAAATCAAAGTTGCCAATTTGTGGCGTCCCGGCTGGATTAAATCTCACCGCAACGACTCCTCTAGCATTTAATCCGGGTGCGGTTGCTTGCTGAATTTGTAACTGCTGTCCATTCCAGGCAAAAGTGGCAGCTAATGGGCCATCTATCGGGCCAATTCCTTGGGAGAAATTGGCAGAACCGGCAACTTGAATATCGGCAGGACTAAAGGAGTTAACATTCCCGGCTAACTGGAGATTTTCTCCGTTGAGTTCTCCCCGCAATTGATTGTTAATTCGACTTAATTCGATGCCGGAAACATTGGCAACTGCTGCTTGCCAACGACCTTGTTCTAAACGTGCCTGTTGAATTTGAATGTTGCCACCGGCAATGTTTAACTGTCCGCTGGCAATTGCGGCAATATCTCTCGGTTGAAAAGAAGTAACATTTCCGGTTGCTTGTACTTGACCGCTGAAGGTTGCTGGTAACCGATTGGGTAAGGTTGCTAAACGATGCAATTGCAGATTATTGGCTGCAAAAGTAGTTTGCCAGCGCCCTTCGTTTAATTGTGCTTGTTGAATTTGGACGCTGCCACCGGCAATATTTAAACTGCCTCTCGCTTCGGCTTGAATATCTTTGGCTTGGAAAGATTCTAAATTACCTGCGGCTTGAACTTGACCGCTGAAGGTGGCTGGTAAACGATTTGGTAATGTCGTCAAACGATGCAATTGGAGATTATTGGCTTCAAAGGCAGTTTGCCAACGTCCTTCGTTTAATTGTGCTTGTTGAATTTGGACGCTGCCACCGGCAATATTTAAATTGCCTCTCGCTTCGGCAGTAATATCTTTGGGTTGGAAAGATTCTAAATTACCTGTAGCTTGAACTTGACCGCTGAAGGTGGCTGGTAAATTATTTGGTAGTTGTGCAAAGCGATTTAACTCGATTCCAGTGGTGTTAATGTTAGCTTGCCAACGACCTGCGTTTAATTGCGCCTGCTGAATTTCGATATTGCCGCCTGCGACTTGGAGGCGTCCCCTGGCTTCAGCAATAATATCTTTGGGTTGGAAAGATGCTAAATTACCTGCGGCTTGCACTCTACCGCTAAAGGTTGCTTGTAACTGTGGCGGCGCTTGCGGTAAGCGATTTAACTGCACTCCGGCGGCGTCTACAACTGCTTGCCAACGTCCGTCATTTAATTGTGCTTGGCGTATTTGCAAACTACCGTTGCCTGTTTGCAGGCTGCCTCGCGCTACGGCTTCGATATTGGCAAGATTTATCGCATCGAGATTTCCTGCTAACCTCGCCTCGCCGCTAATTCTTCCCTGTTGGATGGGTAAATTTCTGGCTTGTTCTGGGGGTAAAAGGCGCGCGAGTTGCAAGCCTGATGCGGCGACAACGGCTTCCCAGCGGTTATTGGCAAGTCCGGCTTGTCTAATTTGCAGGTTGCCGCCTGCTATTTGAATGTTGCCATTTCCTAATGCTCTAATATTTTGCAGGTCGGTAGACTCCAGATTTCCTGCTAAGCGGAATTGTCCGTTAAATCTTCCTTGCTGAAACTGGGGCGGCACTTGGGGCAAACTTGCCAAAGATATGCCAGAAGCGGCTACCAATGCTTCCCAGTTGCCGTTTACCAGTGCTGCTTGTTGTATTTGTACTGTCCCGCCTGCGACGTTGAGGCGTCCAGAAGCTGCCGCGCGAATATCTCTAGCTTGGGTAGATTCTAAGTTTCCCGCTACCCTGACTCTGCCAGTAAATGCTCCCGGTTGTACGGGTAAATTTCTGGCTTGTTCTGGAGTTAACAGCCGCGTTAGTTGCACGCCCGTTGCGTCTACTAAAGCTTCCCAGTTGCCTTGATTAATTCCTGCCTGTTGTATTTGTACCGTCCCGCCCGCGACGTTGAGGCGTCCAGTAGCCACGGCGCGAATATCTCTGGCTTGGGAAGAGGCTAAATTTCCTGCTGCCCTGACTCTGCCGGTGAATGCGCCCGGTTGTACGGGTAAATTTCTGGCTTGTTCTGGGGATAGCAGCTGGGTTAATTGTACGTTGGTGGCGGCGATCGCTGCTTGCCAATTTCCCCGATTAAGTTCTGCCTGTTGTATCTGTACTGTCCCGCCCGCGACGTTCAAACTGCCAGTAGCTACGGCGCGAATATCTTGCGCTTGGGTAGATGCGATGTTTCCTGCTGCCCTCACCCTCCCCGTAAATGCACCCGGTTGCACGGGTAAATTTCTTACTTGTTCCGGCGTTAACAAAGAAGTTAATTGCACGCCCGTTGCTGCTAATAATGCGTTCCAGTTACCTTGGTTGAGTTCGGCTTCCTGAATTTGTACCGTGCCACCCGCTACTTGCAACCGTCCCTCGGCGACAGCTTGAATATCTTGCGCCTGGAAAGAACCCAGCGTTCCCCCTAACCTCGCCCTGCCGGTAAATATCCCCCGTCGAATCGCTGGCGGTATTCCCCCTTGTCCCCCTTGTCCCCCTTGTCCCGCCTGCGCTTGTAAGTCTAAAAGACTACTAACGGGTAACTGGGAACCTTGAACTAGCGCTTCCCAACGTCCGTTGGCGATTCTAGCGGCTGCTTGCAATGTGCCGCCTGCTACTCGTAAATTGGTGTCGCGCAAGATGGTTTGACCTCTAGCGACGACAACTTCCCCGTTAGCAGCATAGGTGGCTTGGGGTGCATTCCAGCGGGCTACCGTTCGCAAATCGTTAAAGGGGCCAAATACTTGCGCCCGCGCCTGCACTGGGCCGATAGCGATCGCACCAGGCAGATTAGCATTGTAGAGTTTGGCGATCGCATCCCCCGGCACTTTGTCTGCTTGCAGGTCGAAGACTATTCCCCCTGTAGTGCCTAATTTTACCTGCCCTTTCCCAGTAATTTCTCCCCCGACAACTGGTTTGGCTTGCAAGTTGGCGACGATTAATTCACCTTGTCTGGCATCGAGAGCAAAGCGAGCGCTGATGTTTCTAAAATTGACTTTATCGACTAGCGTTGGCTTGGTGGTGGCAAATTGACCGATTAATAACGGTTGCGCGAGTTCTCCCGTTAACTTTACCTCTGCCTGTACCTCGCCGTTGAGCGGAACTGGGGGTTTAAAATTAAAAGTTTGTGTAACTCTTGCTATTTGCGTATTCGGTATTTTTGCGGAGATATCGTAGCCTTGTTGCAGGTTTAAACCACCATTGGCAACCAGGGGAATTTGCCCAAACAGCGATGAGACGTTTTGCAGTCTAATAACTTGCTCTTGAAACAACAGCGTCCCATTTGTCCCAGAGAAAGCAATCGGTTGCTGTGGGATTGCGGCGGTGACATCTTGCAGCCGCGCCGTTCCTAACACAGATAATGGCTGTGTCGGGTTATATTTCACCTGCAAACTGGCATCTACGCGCCCCGCTTGTAAATTCAGCGGTAACTTTAATAACCGATCTACTTCTATAGCTTGGACTTGTTGCGCTTTCAACTCCTCCACATTTAGTTGTTGCGTTGGGACTAAATATTCGCCTTCTAGGTTAATGTTTCCCCCGCTAGCGATTTGTCCTCCCAACTCAAAGCGGAAGCGTTGGTTATTATCTTGCAATTCAACCTGACCATCAGCGCCAGCAACGCCTACGGCAACTTTGGGATTGCCGGTTTCTGGTTGGGGGACGAGGACGATGTTACCGTTTTGCAGCCGAATTGATTCTACTTCGGTCTTAAACGCAGCACCCGGTTTTTCTGGGGCGATTTGAGTCGTTACCCAGCGACCATCCGGGTCTTGTTCTAAGTAAACATTCGGATTTATCAAAGTTACATTTAATGCCAGAGTTCGATCCAACAGCAGCCGGAGCAAATCAAACTTGACATCAACGGCGGCGACGGTGGCGCGATCGCTATCTGTAGGGGTGGCGGGGATTTCAGACGCCCCCAAACGCAGTCCGGTGAGGGAAAATGCTTCCACTTTTCCCAGACGCACCGGGCGATTAAAGGACTCGGTGAGATTTTTTTCCACTATCGGCGCTAACTCGGTTTGGACAAAATTCCATGCCCACCAAGCACCCGCCGCAATCCCCACGAGTAAAATTACACCAACAGCGAGTCCAGAACGGCTTAACCAAAGCAGCCATACACGCCGGTTAGAATTAATTTCTGGTTCGCGATCGGGAGTTGGATCGGTAGAGTTAGTCATTAAAGCAGCACACCTGGTATCGTTGTGAGTTGATTACCTGCATTCGAGGTCATAGGAGCGATCGCACCGCAACCGGGTACTTGCAAAGCCCTTTGGAGACAAAAACTAAGAGTGAGGAGCGGGTTCATAACCTGATGACACGACGACTGGTGCTGCCCAATAGTTGCCAAAGTTGATAGATTTTACTGCAAGGAAACTCCGCAAGAGAATCTACCACAGGATGGGGCTTTTTGTTAATTTTTTCAGTAACTATTTTGTATCGGGAAGTGCAAAAATTGAGAAACGCTAACTTGACTCGTAGGAGCCGATAGGACAAATTATCGGGTAAAGTTGGCGATGATTTGACCCCAGGAGCGACTATGACTACATGCGATCGCGTATTTGTGCTGCTATTTAACGCTCGGACGGATAATGAAGGCATTCACACCATCCGCATCGCGGATCGGAATAAGGTGTTGATGTTTGAGTCAGAAGACGATGCCACCCGCGTGGCTTTAATGTTGGAAGCGCAAGATTTCCCTACCCCCAGCGTCGAAGCAATCGATCCCGAGGAAATCAAAGCGTTTTGCGAAAGTGCTGACTATGATTGGGAATTTATTCCCGAAGGCGCTTTGTTTATTCCCCCCGAAGCCAACTTGGAAGAAACCGACTGGCAAGCGGACGGGACTGAATCTCAAATGCCCGAGACGGAACTAGATCGCATTCGTCGCCAACTCGAAGGACTGTTGTAATTAAGGATAAACATGACAAATTTGCAAGATCGGGGTCATCTTCTGACCGAACAGATCAATCCCAACAGTCGCAATTTAGACCAAATGACTGCCCTGGAATTGGTCGATTTGTTTAATCAAGAAGATGCCCAAACTTTGGCGGCGATCGCTAATGCCCGTACTCAACTCGCCGAAGCCATCAATATCACATCAAAGTCATTACGTCAAGGGGGAAGGTTATTTTATGTCGGAGCCGGAACCAGCGGGCGCTTAGGGGTATTGGATGCCGCCGAGTGTCCGCCGACGTTTTGCACGCCGCCGGAAATGGTACAGGGGATTATCGCCGGGGGAGCGGGGGCATTGGTGCGGAGTTCGGAAGATTTGGAAGATAAAGCCGAGGATGGGGAAGCCGCGATCGCGCAACGACAAATTACCCAACTCGATGTAGTAGTAGGAATTACCGCCGGAGGCACCACGCCCTACGTACAAGGCGCGTTGCAAGCCGCTAAATCCAGGGGCGCTACGACGATTTTTATCGCCTGCGTCCCCGCCGAACAAGTGAATACGAGTGCCGATATTGACATTCGCTTGTTAGTGGGGCCGGAAATCGTAGCCGGATCGACGCGCCTGAAAGCCGGAACGGTGACCAAAATGGCGTTGAATATCCTTTCAACCAGCGTCATGGTGCAGTTGGGGAAAGTATACGGCAATCGCATGGTCGATGTGGCGGTGACGAATACGAAGTTACGCGATCGCGCCTTACGCATTTTGCAAGACCTCGCCGGTATAGATCGACACGAAGCCGCAGTGCTGCTAGAACGCAGCGGTAGACAGGTGAAACTGGCGCTGCTGATGCACTGGACGGGATTAGAAGCCGAAGCAGGCGCGCACTTGCTGGAGCAACATCAGGGCAATTTAAGGGAAGCCGTCACCAGCTATCAAAAATCAGAATAGTGCCAGCGTTAACGGAACTAAAAAGTTCTTCATTGTATCTATATTTACTGGGTATCTTTTAGCCGCTCTCTCACATGTACAAGATACGCTCTACCGCGCTTTGCTCGACTAGCAAAAAGCAAGTGGAATTTCCACGCGCTCCCATACAGTATTTACTATCAACTGCCAGCATGACCGCAGTGGCTCTAGAACTATTTATCGCTCCTGGTTGGTCAATATCAGGGCAAAACCAATTTGAGACAGCTGCCTCAGACTGGCAAATTGCTCAGGCATTTAGAGTTCCCAATCGCGGCACTCCCGCTACAACTGAAGGCGCTGGAACTAGGGGGGGTTCCTGCCTACCATTGAGCGAAAGAAATAAATTAAAACCTTTAATTCCGACGGGAAATATAGGATTAACCGTATCCGAACATCCAACCTTTTTTGGCTATATTCCCAAATCTAATGCCAAATTAGGGGAGTTTGTCCTGAGAGATAGAAATAACCGTCTGGTTTATAGAACCAGATTTGCTATCCCTTCCCAGCCTGGTATTATTAGTATCAGCTTGCCTGCTACAGCGCGATCGCTAGAAATTGGCAAGCAATATCAGTGGTTTTTTCTATTAATTTGCGACCCCGAAGATCGCAGCGACAGCGCCATTAGTCCCCCAGCGTGGATCGAGCGGATCGAACAGAGCGAAACTCTAGCAGAACAGATCAAAAATGCTACACCAGAAACGCTGCCAGCCTTGTATGCAGAAGCTGGTATTTGGTTCGATGCTTTAGCAAGTCGAGTCAATCTTTTTTCTTCTCAACCTGAACCAGAATGGCAACAGAACTGGGAATTACTGTTAACAACAGCAGGATTGCAAGCATTTGTTCAAGAGCCTCTAGTTGGGAATAGGTAATTGGTAATTGGTAATTGGTAATACCAAATCCGGATTCTAAACCCCCTTTATTTTATAGCCCGCGTACCGCTAACGCGGAACCCGAAGGGTAGGCGGGCTTCGTTTGTGTAGCCGCGACTTTAGTCGTTCGGCATCACAGGGGCGATCAAAGCGGATTTGGTATAATTTCACATCTTGCACCTACCCGATAAACTATAAACAGCCTCCAAATAAATTTGGGGCTGAAAGCTTAAGTGAGCTAAAGCTAACTACAATCAGGTTTTAACCCGTTGAAAAGGGTTTTAGCTTAAAGCTGTGAAATTTATTTCTGTTGGCTCTGGTGCAAGATGTGAGTAATTGCAGATTTGAATTAAATCTGCAATCTAAAATCTCAAATCTAAAATTCCTAATTAACCATTACTCCGCGTCATAGAAAGGTAGACCACCGAACGGGGAAACTGGCTTTTTAATGCTGGTAAAACCGGACAAGGCGGCTGTTCTTGTAAATTCTCCGGTTTACCCCAAATAAATGGTGCTTTTTGCGCCGCAGATATCCATAACAAACGTTTTGCCCTAGTCATAGCAACATAAAGCAAGCGAAATTCTTCCGCTGTTTTCAAATATCCCGCTTGTTCCCAAGCTTGGGCAACTTCTGGCAAGGGATATTGCCCGTGCAAACTGGCGCGAATTTGCGCCCTCGCTACTTCTGCTAAAGTAAAATCTCCTAAAAATTGCGTCGGCGTGGGTACTCTTAAATTACCCGGAATCATCGCCGCATGTAAAAACGGAATGAAGACATAATCCCAGTCCAAACCTTTGGCTTTGTGCATGGTAATAATTGTCAATCTGCCTGCTTTGGTATATTGACTTTCATTTCCTTCTGCATCTACGGGTTCAAACTTTTCCGAACTAACAATTTCGCTCAAAGCATTAATCGTTGCAGACAGGGAACGATGATCGCTAGTTGCCCGCGAAATTCGCTCGGCTAATTTATCAGCGGTGGCAAGTTCGGTTTGGTCGTAATTTAACGATAAAGCCAGGAAAGAAATGAGCTGATATTGCGGTAATTCCATTCTGGCGCGCAGCAAACTGCAACAGAAACGACGCGCTTTTAATACCGCTTCTGTTTGAGGCGGATCGAGGGGGCCGGGATAGAGGAATTGCTCTGGTAAACTAGCGAGAGGGTTGAGGTCTTGTTGCTCAATTAATTTGCGTTTGACCAGCACTTCTAAGGCAGATTTTAAGTAGTCGGGCGAGTGGGGACGGTCGAGAAATTGCAGGATGCTGAGTATTTCTGCGGGGACGTGTGAGTGGCGATCGCTCTCTGCAACTTCATAGATTGCCAGTCGATTTCCATACAATTGTCGCAGTTGTTGCGCCACAAATCGCCCTTGGTCATTAGTCCGCACCAATACCGCCGCCGAACGACGATCCCCCCCTAGCCCCCCCTTGCCAAGGGGGGGAACAGGAAGCCTTCGCCCCCCCTTATGAAGGGGGGGTTGGGGGGGATCGACTAGCCCCCCCTTAGCAAGGGGGGGTTGGGGGGGATCGCCCAACAACTCAATTGCTCTAGCGCCAATCAGTTGCACTGTCTGATGAATATCGCGGGGTGTATAGATTTCTAAACCTTTCCCTTCAGGATGAGGATTGGCATCTGGTTGGGGGTCATCTGCCGCAACTGGGTGAATAATTTGATGGCGAAATGGTTGTTCTGTTCCAGCTAATTTCGAGCGATTAACCCAATCCAAAACAAAGTTAGCTGCCTCAATAATAATCCGACTGCTGCGACCGGCGACATCCATTGTCGCCAGCAATTTTTGGCTTTCACATTGCGAGCAAAATTGACGAAAATAAATCGGATCTGCGGGCGTAAAAGTTGAATTAATCGCTTGATTTGGATCGCCAACGCGGACTAAGTTAATTTTAGGCGATCGGTAATTGGTAATTGGTAATTGCTCCTCGGGTGCATCGGTAGCGAGAATTTCTAATAACCGAGTTTGCAAAGGTGAAGAGTCTTGAGCTTCGTCTTCAAAGACGGCGAAAACTTGCTTTTGCCACAAACGCCTTGCACTTTCATTTTCTAACACCCGCAAAGCTGCCAAAATCATTTCGTCGTAGTCGATAAAGTCGCGACTTTTCAACAAATTCTGATACTGTTCGTATAAACCTGCCGCGATCGCTAGTATCCCATACCCATCCCTGCCTTGTTCGCTCAACCGCCATAAATCTTCCGGTAAATAACCCGAACTTTTGGCTTCGTGTATCACTATTTGAGCCAGATTTGGCAATACTTCAGTCCGCAATACTGACTGACGGCGCAACCTTTCGGTTTCTTCCCCATCAAATTGTTGACCTTCTAGTAAAATTTGATACCGCCTGGGATTGTTGGCAATCCATCTATCTACCGCTGCCCTGATTAAACGGTGACTTTGATTCGGCGTTACCACAGTTAAATTATCCAGATTAATACCCGATAAATCTGAATGACGGGCGGCAATATTTAAGGCTAAACCGTGTAAAGTCTGGACAATAAATCCAACTTGTGGTAATGACAAATCTTTCTGCAAGCATTCGCGAATTTTAGCTTTAATATTGGCAGCAGCAGAGCGAGTAAAAGTAACGACGATTAATTGATGGCGGGAGTTAAGTTGCTGGCGCGCGATCGCGATCGCTGCCGCTACTGCCATTCCTGTAGATTTTCCCGCACCGGGAACGGCTGAAACCGCTAATGGCCCCCCTTTCCAATCTGCCATAGATTGTTGTCCTGGGCGCAGGCGGTTTCGCAGTCGCTGACAAGCTTCCTCGCGCAATTCTGAGGTAAAACCTGCATAACTCGCGGGAGATTGTCTATACTCAGAATCTGACGCCGACGAAATTGATTGCGGCTCGATATCATTAGGATCGATTGACATTTTCTATTAGCCGGAGCAACAACAAACGCAAACTTTTTCTATATAGGCATATAGAATCCAATTTACAACCCCCAATCAGCTTTATGGAACTGCTTCACCAACCGGGAGAAATTATTGCCCAAAGGTATCAAATTATCAGTATTTTAGGGCAAGGTGCTGTGGGAACTACTTATGAGTCGGTTGATTTGCACGCCGGAAAGCGCGTAGCACTCAAGGAACTGTCGCTGCAACGGATTACTGACTGGAAAGCTTTAGAATTATTTGAACGCGAAGCGCGGGTTTTATCCCATCTCAACCATCCGGCAATTCCCCGCTATCTAGATTACTTTCAGGTAGACACCCCATCCCACCAAGGTTTTTATCTAGTGCAAGAATTGGCAAGCGGGCGATCGCTTTATTCTCTCGTCCAAGATGGATGGCACGCCACGGAAACCCAAGTGCGCCATATCGCCGCCCAAATTTTGGATGTCCTCAACTATCTGCACTCGCTGACGCCTCCTGTCATCCACCGCGATATTAAACCGCAAAATATTATCCGCCGCGATGACGGACAGATATTTTTAGTCGATTTTGGTTCGGTACAGGCGACGTATCAAAATACTCTTACGGGCAGTACCGTAGTAGGAACCTACGGTTACATGGCACCGGAACAATTTCGCGGACAAGCATTTCCTAGTTCCGATTTATACGGATTGGGAGCAACGTTGTTATTTTTACTGACTCACCGCTTGCCCGCAGAATTGTCGCACCGGCAGCTGAAGATGGATTTGCGATCGCGTTTAAATCTTTCGCCAGAATTCGCCGAATGGTTGCATAAACTCTTAGAACCCGCCGTAGAAGACCGTTTTTCCTCTGCCAAGCAAGCTCGCGCCGTTTTGCGTGGAGATGCTGCTATTATCCCTAAAAGCACTCGTCCGGCGCGCAGCCGCGTTGTTTTGAGCAAAAATAGTCAGCAACTAACAGCAGAAATTCCGCCGCCTGGGTGGGGATACTGGGATGTGGGAGAATGCGTCATGGGTTTGATTTTGCTGCTGATTGGATATCACTTGATCTCTTTCATGCGGTTTACTTTTATTAGTCCGTTAATCTGGATTTTTCCCCTAGTTGGTATCATTCCCTCGATGTTTGGAGTCGTAAAGTTAGTAAAAACTGGGTTCAAACTCTTGGGTAAAACAAAACTGGAAGTAGAAAGAAAATCTTTCCGGTTACGCTACTCTTTACTTGGCTTCTTTTACCAAGTGCAAGGGCGAACTCAGGACATCGATCGGGTAGAATTAAATCGGTCTATCCGACTGCAAGACCAATTAGCGGCTTTGTTGAGTAATGAAACGCCTCAACCTTATACAGCGTGCAATTTAATTGAAGGAATTCGCACTCATCGAATTGGGGCGTGGTTGACTACACCAGAAAAAGAATGGTTAGGACAAGAAATTGCTAATTTCTTAAGAAAACCGCTGCACAATCCTAGTTTGACCAGATGAAAATTTCCTATCATTATTTGGGGTTAACTTTAGTAATGCTTGTAGGGATAGGGTTGCGGTTTTGCAACCTCGACTTAAAACCCCTATGGCTGGATGAAGTGATTACCGCTTTAATGAGTTTGGGACGTAATTATCACGATGTACCATTAGAGGAACTACTTTCGATAGAAACAGTCAGGCAAATTTTTACCCTGAATGGGGCGACTAATTGTCCCCAAATTGCTCACAATTTGGTTACCCAGTCAACCCATCCGCCGCTATTTTTTTGCTTGATAAATGCTTGGTTAAGGATATTCTCTGTAAACTCGCTCTTGCAGTATGAAACCTTGAGTAACGATTTGCGATCGCTTCCGGCTTTATTTGGCGTGGGAGCGATCGCAGCTATATATTATCTCAACCGCATCGCCTTTTCCAAAACCTCTGGACTCACCGCCGCTGCGGTAATGGCGGTTTCTCCGTTTGGCGTCTACCTTTCTCAAGAAGCGCGTCATTACACCTTACCAGTATTGCTGATAACCCTATCCCTGCTAGGAATAATCCAAATTCAACAAGACATTCAAAAACAGCGATTTCGATTATCAGTTTGGCTAACTTGGTTTGCTGTAAACAGTATCGGTTTTTACGTCCACTACTTTTTTATTCTAGCTTATATTGCTCAAATTATAACTTTACTGGGTGTATTTTACAAGCTAAATTTAACCGCTCGCTCGTCGGAAATTTTACCGGCAAACTTGCCTTTAATTGTTACCTTTTGTTTATTACCTCCAATTTTATTTACTCCTTGGCTACCATTAATGCTGGGCGATATAGGTCGCCCAGAAACGAATTGGATACCCCAACCTAATCACATTGTCCCCTTTTTCCAAACTTTATTAGGTTGGCTGTTAATGGTCATTGCCTTGCCAGTAGAAAACTACCCGCTTTGGGTAGCAATTCCCGCCGGAATTTTAATGGTTTTATTTGGAATATGGCTATTTTCGCAGATTTTTAAAGGATTAAAGCACCTGTTGCAAAAGCCTGACACTCATTGGAGTACTTGGACGCTTTTATGTTTCACCGCTTGCGTGTTGCTAGAATTCTTTGCCATAGTCTATTTAATGGGTAAAGATATCACAGTAGCTCCTCGCTATAATTTTGTTTATTACCCAGCTATTTCTGCGGTAATAGCAGCTAGTCTAGTTGCCTCAAACGATGGGAAAATTGGAACGATAAATAAATTTATTTCCCTACCCGCTTCTCCTTGTCCCTCTTTTTTCTCCCTGACTCTTTATCCTAGTTTTAGCCAGATAGCCTCGGTTTTATTGGTAGGCATTATTAGCTGTATTTTTGTGGTTTATGGTTTGGCGTTTCAAAAACCTTACAATCCCCAAGAAGTGGCTAAAAATATGAACGTAGAACCGACATTACCCTTAGCGGTTGTGGTGGGACATAACGATTATCAAGATGTGGCTTTGGGCTTGAGTTTTGCGCTGGCTTTGGATAAAATTAGAGATGAGAAAATAGCGGAAACATACCTAGCATTTTACGAGCGATCGCCTGACTACCTATCTGTTTTACAAAGTTTGTCCCAAATGTCACCACCTACCGCTTCTCAGCTTAATTTATGGCTGGTGATTCCAGGTCTAACACCTAAAGATTATCCCCCCCAAATACCACTTTCAGGCAGTACATTTTGCAATGTTGACATTACAAAACACTACCGCCTCGGAATTCCATATCAACTTTACCGCTGCCAATAATATTCATATCATGTCCGGTAGTATCCGTAGGGTATGGATAGCTAATTGCTAATTGCTAGAGAGAAGCCATTAGCTTGATAGCAAGGGGAGGAATTAAGATTCTCAATTATCTGAACCACTTTCACTTTTAGGGTCATTAACATTAATTAGCTTACCAATCATCAGACCTAAAAGAAATCCCAGTAATTCATACAATCCAAAAAAAACTGCCAACACAAGTATCATGGCGAAAATTCCACCTACTATAGGAATTGGCCCTGGGGAAAGCAGGTTAGCTTTATACCGTTCGTAATTAGCGCTATACTCTTTTAAAGTCAGCTTTTGACCCTTGTGGAAATCGGCTGCTGAATTTAATGAAAACCAGTAGCCAAAAAGGCAGCCACTAATTAGCACTGCGAGGATTTTGCCAAATGCTATATTCCGCGTTGCTCTAGGAATTGTAATCGTAACACGTTTGTCCATAAAGCTAATCAGATAACAACAAATTACGATAATTAATTGGCAGGCAAGGTTGAGACTAGAAACCCAACCTCAAAACCCCCTAAGCTGTTACGCATTTAATTTGTACATGGGGAGCTGGGGGAGCTGGGGGAGCTGGGAAGAGGGATTGGCAGTTTTATCCCGATATTAGAAATATACAAATTAGCTGCACGTTAGCTTAATTACCCATTACCAAAAAAAATCGCTTGGTAGCCTCCCCCTTTAAGCAACAAAGGAAAAATTGATTTCCCTGCTTCCCAATCCGACAAGCTTGAGGCAAAGGTAACTATCCACTGTCCACTGTCCACTGTCCACTGTCCACTGTCCACTGTCCACTGTC
>CAYXCW010000126.1:0-21722 GCA_964463555.1 uncultured bacterium | reverse complement strand
TTAAAAAGGGGGGAACCGGATTCTTAGTCCCCCTGGTTAAGGGGGATTTAGGGGGATCTAATTAAAAAGGGGGGAACCGGATTCTTAGTCCCCCTTGTTAAGGGGGATTTAGGGGGATCTAAAATGCTTGACCTCATAACTAGCAACTTGCGTTATTACCAATTACCAATTAGCCATTAGCTACGATCAAAGGCAACAACAAGCGACTTAAAATGCGACCGTCTTCAACTTGGTAAAGCTTGAGTTTTCCTCCTATTTGTTGCACCAGGGATTGGCAAATTCTTAATTGCAGTCCGGGAGGTTGGTCTAAAGTAGATGGGGCTAGTTCGTCCCAGGGGCGCTGTCGCAGTTCGGCGATCAGTTGGGGGTCGATGGCACCGTTGTCGGTAATGGATAATTCTAGAACAGGATTGAGCATCGGTTCGGATAAGTCGCCACTCGCCATGTTGCCCGATGTTCCTTTGCCGACGATGCGATACCAGATGTCGATCTTGCCGCCTTCGGGGGCGCGATCGCAAGCCGCGGTCAAAACTTCGTACAGTACTAACTCAATTTTGAATAACTCCCCGGTAAAGCTAATCGGGAGCTTTTGGTTTTGTTCGCTCCTAACTTCGTGAAGTTGCGTCCATAGTCGCCGTTCTTTCAGCATGGGGTCGATGCGTTCTAGGGCGCGCTTGAGCAAAGTGGGGACGGAAATTGTTTCTCTGGGATGTTCCCTGACATCTTTAATCGATCGCATTTTCCAGCGTTCGTCAGACAGCAGCGTGGCGATCGCATTCAGATAATTACCTAGTTGCTGGCAGATTTGCCGCACTCTGGTTTGCAGGATTTCGGCTTCTTTTGAATCTAACTGGGACAGCACTTTCACCCCACCCTCCACGCAGCGGTGGAAGTCTTCCATACATCTATGCTTGTACCAATTTAAGCTTTCCAATTCTTGCCGCTGGGATTGCAGGTGATTCGCCAGCATCAAGTAACGACGAAACCAAGCTAACTGGGTAACCAACAAACCGAACGCTGGCAGCGCCAATTCCGACCAGCGACGCCCCGGTTTGTCTGCTGCTATCACTATGCCAGTAGGTTCGTATTCGGGAGCCGTCCGCAACGCCATGACGAGAATTTCCCCAATGCCGGGGCCAATCAGCCACTGTCTGGTTTCGGGAGATAACTGATCGACGCGCTTGACTACAAGATTTTCCTCCGCCAGTGCGGCTCGAATCAGCTGATCTTTATCTATAGGGACGACGGCGTTTAAATTGATGGTAAACTGCTGGTTTCCAATTACACCTGCTACGATTCGCCCTACCTGCTCTCCTGGCGACCAAGCAACCAAAGCCACTAAAGGGCAAGAAAGCATCTCAGCGATCGGTTGTAACACCGTTCGTTCATAAGTGCGTAGCTCGAATTCGGTATCTGATATTACCTGGCTTGACAGCAAAGGTTGAGCTGAGGCGAGCGTAGAGATCCCCCATTGCAAGGACTGGAAAATCTTTTGCTGCGAGAAGACTTGTCTTTGCAGCTGCCATTGGTGGACGATCAAGCCAATCTGTTGACTCACGACTCGGATTAGTTCGCGTTCGGCATGAGTCCAAGTGCGGGGAGTTTCGTAACCGAACGCCAGCAAACCTTCGATCTGACCTTCGGAACTGGTGTGGGAGATCAGCAGACTTCGCACTCCTGCTTCTAGCAATCCCTCGCGCCAATTCACCAGTTTTAGATCGGCGGTTAAATCTTCTATTTCTACCGATGGGTTGCTACTTAAAAATTGCCAATCCACCTCGCTGAGGACTGGTAAGTAATGAGCGATCGCGCCGGAGTCCCGATCCAGCGGTGAGGAATGGCTTTCTTTACCATGACGCAGCACCGTACCTAGCGGTTGTCGGTTGGCTGGATGGTTTTGGTAACAAATTTCAAACCTGCCCGAGTCGGAGTCGAACAGCAGCACGAGAAACCGCGCTTGCTGTAAGCGATGGGAAAGGTTTTCGGCACAGGTTTTGAGCGTCGCGTGCCAGTCTTGTTCGCTAGCGATCGCTCGCGCTAATTCTGCCGTCAGAATTTGGTCTTGCTTGGTTTGTTCGATCGCGGCTTCCATCCGTTCGATCGGGGCGATTAACGCCACTAACTGCGCCGCACCGCGCACGAAGTTTTTTTCTTGTTCCTGCCAAATGCGCGGATCGTTGCCTTCTACCGCTAAAAAGCCCAGCAGTTCATCTTGTAACAAAATCGGCGCTGCCAGCAAACTCCGCGCCCCTAACCGCTGCAATAATCTACTCGTTACATCAGCCTTTAGCGAACTGTGCGCTTCCCCAATCGAGACAACTTGATCCCCTACCATCGCCTTATAGAAACCGCCCGCCTCCTGGACGGTAATCCCAGCCGCACTGTCTTTGCCGCCGATGCTGCTCGTGGTTCGATTCCCTACTCGGCGCCAGAAATAGCGTTTTTCTGGTTCAAACCAGTAAATATTCGTGCGCGTCGGCTTGACAAATTCGTGAGTTTGTGATACCACAACATCTAACCTCTGCCACATCGTCGGCAGAGTCCGCAGTTCGTTCAGCAGCGCCAACAAAGGCTCATCTGGGCGCTTGGCTTGCTGGTGCTGCCAATCGATTTCGATTTGATTCAAAGCCGCCGCCAGTCCTCCCAGCAGCATCGACAGCCTTGCCTTTTCCTCAGCGCGGGGAGAGATGCCCCAAGCCTCTTGTCCCAGCAGCGCTACACCGAAACAGCGATCGCGGTAGCGGATCGGGTAAATCAGCGTACCTCGAATGTTATAATTTTGTGCTACCTTGCGCCATTCCCCGGCACGGGTTTCTGCTTGCAAGTCTGGTACGCCGATAGGTCGTTGCTGAATCACCACCTGTTCCAGCAAATCCCCAGGATTGAGGAAAAATCGCTGCTTTAAAAATCCACTGGTTCCGGTAGGGGTAATGCCTCCTTTACCTAAGATGCGGTGATCCAAGCGATCGTAGAAACCAATCCAAATTAAGCTGTAATTTAATTCTGTTTGGAGATAACTGACAGTAGTTTCAATTAGAACATCTATATTATCCTCTTCTCGGAGGGTTTGTAGAACGCGCCCCAAGGTAACAATCTGTTTATCTTCGTTTGGTCTTAGCTGATCGCCCATTTGCTACAACTCCCGTTGAATCGGGGGAATGAAAGCGTTTTATGAATACTTATATTAGAAAGTATGAAAATTCGGGATTGGAGAATTTAAAATCGTCGTAGAACACTGAGACGTATAAATTGGAACTTTGGATATTTATAAAGCCGGTTTACGACCAATTTTGTTTGGATTAAAGCTAGATCCAGAATTTTTGCATCAACAAACCATAGGAATTTTAAGCTGGTTAGATCGAGAACGATTGGGTTTCCCCGCCAAGTCGCTGCGCGAGAGATTGCAGCAATCTTGCTACTTTGCCGATCCGCGCCTGCAACAAACGCTGTGGGGAATAAACTTCCCCAACCCGATGGGGTTAGCCGCCGGGTTTGATAAAGACGGTACTGCTTCAGGAAGTTGGGAAGCCTTTGGTTTTGGCTTTGCCGAGTTAGGTACGGTAACCTGCCACGCCCAACCGGGTAACCCCCGCCCCCGCTTATTCCGCTTGCCCTTGGATCGGGCTGTTTTAAACCGTATGGGATTTAATAATAGCGGAGCAGGAGCAATGGCGAACCAGCTGCGTGCAATTTGGCACGAGCGTCAATCTAGCATACCGATTGGGATCAATTTGGGTAAGTCTAAGGTAACACCCTTGCCAGAGGCTCCCAATGATTATTTAGCAAGTTTTCGGTTGCTGAAAGAATTGGGGGATTATTTTGTGGTTAATGTATCTTCTCCCAATACGCCTGGGTTGCGGAGTCTGCAAGATGCGTCTTTGTTGAGTGGGATTTTGGATGCCCTGCAACAGGAAAACCAAGGGGCTAAGCCAATTTTAGTCAAGATTGCTCCGGATTTGGAGTGGGAAGCGATCGCGGATGTCCTCCAGGTGGCGCAAAGCCATCACCTAGCGGGGATTATCGCTACCAATACTACGATTAGTCGCGAGGGGTTGAAAACCGAGTTTGTTTCCACGGGAAACTCGGTGAAAGAAGAAGCGGGCGGGATTAGCGGTGCGCCTTTACGTCAGCGATCGACGGAAGTAATTAGGTTTATTTGGCGGGAAACAAAAGGGCAGTTACCGATTATTGGGGTAGGGGGTATTTTTAATGCTGAAGATGCTTGGGAAAAGATTGCTGCTGGTGCTAGTTTGATTCAAGTTTATACGGGTTTGGTTTATGAGGGGCCGTTGATGGCACGGCGCGTTTTAGAAGGGTTGGTGAGGAAGTTGGAAGAAAAGGGATTGTCGAGTATTTCTGAGGCAATTGGAAAGCAGAATTGAACCGCTCCAGACGCAGAGGACGCAGAGGAAGAGGGAGAGAAAAAATGTAATTAAAATTAGGTATAAGCGACAATATGCTTTTGGAGGTTTAAGGATGGATACTCAATCAATAGCAGGAGAACAGCGGATTGTACTGGAAAATATCCGCTGGCAGACTTTTGAGATGTTGTTGGAAGATTTGGGAGATAATCGTGCTGCACTATTAGCCTATGACAAGGGACTGCTGGAAATTATGTCGCCATTGATGTCGCATGAATATTACAATAGATTGATAGACCGCCTGATCTTCGTTTTGGCAGAAGAACTGAATTTAGAAATTAAAAGTGTGGGGTCAATGACTTGCAAGCGGCAAGATTTAGAGCGGGGAATTGAACCAGATTCGAGCTATTACATCCAGAATGAACCGTTGATGAAAGCGAGAACGGAACTGGATTTAACACAAGATCCGCCGCCGGATTTAGTGGTAGAGGTTGATTTTTCTAGTCAATCTTTGGATAAGTTTCCAATTTACAAGGCTTTGGGCGTTCCTGAAGTTTGGCGGTATCGCAGAGGGTTATTGCAAATTAATCTATGGCGCGAGGGAGAATATGTTTTGTCTGAAGTTTCCCCCACTTTTGCCAATTTGCCCTTGACGGAAATTCCTCAATTTTTGCAACAAAGCACAGAGGTTGGTGAGTTAGGAATGGTTCGTGCTTTCCGGCTTTGGGTGAGAGAGCGGATTTAAAAGATGTGTTTTTCTTGGCTGGTGAAGGAACGGAAATTATTATTCCTCCTAATGGAAGATGGAGATATGCTCTATGAAACCAGATTTTAAGGCGATGAGTCGTAAGGAATTACGCGCGTATATTCTTCAGCATAGAGATGACGATGAGGCTTTTTATCTCTACATGGATAAGTTACAAGCAGAAGCAAATTGGGTAGAATTTCCAGCACCTAAGTCAATTGACGATTTGAAAAATTTTCCAGAATTGCTGGAAAAATACCGTCAGCAGCGGCAAGGAGAATTGTAGGGTGGGGGATGCGATCGCGTTTAGAATATAGATAGCATGTGAGGAGGTAAGCATATTCCTACCGTAGAACAGATGTTTAGTTGTTTTGTTCTCAGTTATTGGGCAACAAAACTGTATTTACCTATTTTTATCGTTCGTTTAGATGAACGGACTGGAAATGTGTTTTTCTTGGCAGGTGAGGAGACAATGATAACAATCAAATCTGATGGTGAATGGAGTTTTGAGACATGAAACCAAATTTTGCGGCAATGAGTCGAAAAGAGTTAAGAGCTTATCTGCTCAAGCATCGCGATGATGATGAGGCTTTTTATGCTTTGATGGATAAGTTAAATCAACAACCAAATCGAACCTGGTTTCCAGCACCTAAGTCAATTGACGATTTGAAAAATTTTTCGGAATTGCTGGAAAAACACCGTCAGCAGCGACAAGGAGAATTGTAGGGTGGGGGATGCGATCGCGCTTGGATTCCCAATCCTTGTAGCTAAACGCAACTTAACCTATAAAGCAAGACTATAATTAGCAGCCGGGATACGGCACGATAAACGTTATCTGTTTCTCCAAGATATCTTTGATGCGGTGTCCCTACGCAACGACTCCGTAAGGTTTTTTATTATGGGCAATTCAACGAACATCATATTAACCCCCAACTCAAAAGCCTGCGTAGGCAGGCTTCGTTTGTATAGCCCCAGGCTTCAGCCTGCGGGCGTCTATACCTGACTCATCTCCATCAATGTCACTTCCCAAACTAAGCGCGGCTGAGCAAATTTTTGCAAACACTTCCGCGCTTTTTCCAATTTTTCTAGGGGTGATTCGCGAATTTTATTAGCTAAAAATTGCTGCCAATAACAATGCTGCAAATAATCTATTAACCACAATTGCGCTTCGGTGTCTAAGTTTTTATCAATTTGACGCGCTATTTCTAAGGCTTCGCGCAGTTTTTTGGGGGGATGTTTTAGCTGTTGGATTAATTCAGCCGGAATTGCTTGCAATTGTTCCATTGATGCGATCGCTTCCCCCGGACTCCCCTGGGCGATCGCTACGATCTCGCGATGCTCTAAAATCTCCCCATGACCCTTATCCCTCAGCACCTGCGCCATCGCTTCTGTAGTTAGTCGATAAAACGGTATCCTCTGACACCGCGATACCAGTGTGGGTAATAATGATTCAACGCTGGGCGCAATTAATATTATCGTTGCCCGTCCCGGCTCTTCCAAGGTTTTCAGCAAGGCATTTGCTGCCCCTTCTGCCATTGTTTCGGCTTGTTCTAATACTACTAGCGATCGCGGTGCCACTAAGGGCGGACGGCTGAGAAATTGGGCGATTTCTCGCACTTGTTCTAAACGAATTGAGGGCGGAGCCTTGCGTTTTAACCCTTTTTGTGCTGCTTCTGCCGCCGATAGTCTTTCTCCGTTGTGCAAATAGGTTGGTTCTACCCACAACAAATCGGGATGGTTACCGGCAGAAATGCGTTTTTTCTCCCGTTCCCAATTAGCTGGCGCTTTTGCACAAAATATTTGTTGGATAAAACACCGCGCTGCTAAACTTCGTCCCACTCCATCCGGCCCCGCAAACAGATATGCTGGTGCTATGCGGTCAGCTTGAATCGCCTGCAAGAGCAACTGCACCGCCCGATCTTGTCCGATTATTTCTGTAAACAAATTCATCATAAAATTTTAGGATTTAACAGGACTTACGCAGCAACTCCAGATCTGTTAGAAATGGTGCGTTACACTGCGTTAACGCACCCTACATATAGAGACTATTATTTCTCTAAAAGCATTAATCGAAGCCCCATCCAACAATTATCAATTACCAATTACCAATTACCAATTACCAATTTGGATACCATTCTGATAACCGCTGCTCGACAATCATCTGTATTTGCTCTTGTACCGCTTCCTGGCTGAGGCTAGCATCTATCCGCGCGATTCGGGTTGGATGCGCTTGGGCTAGGGCTGTAAAGCCTTCTTGCACCCGCTGGTGGAATGTTATATCGGCTTGTTCCATCCGGGTAATTTCTTTTTGTTGCTGCTTCCGTGCTAACCCAATGGCGGCGTCAAGATCTAGCCATAAGGTTAAATCGCTTTGTAAACCGCCGGTAGCAATTTGATTTAGTTGTTCGATAGGCGAGAGGCTTAAACCTCTTCCGTAGCCTTGGTAAGCGATGGTAGAGTCGGTGTAGCGATCGCACAACACAATCGCCCCTCTGGCTAACTCAGGCAATAGTACTTCTTCTACATGCTGCGCTCGATCTGCTGCGTATAAGAATAACTCTGCCCGTTCGTGAATCGATAGGTGCGGGCGAACTTCTAACAGCAGGCGTCGCAGTCCTAAGCCTAATTCGGTTCCCCCTGGTTCCCGCGTCACTACTACCTCTTGGGCAATACCTGCGGCTTTTAAGCGTAACAGCCAGCCGCTATCTTGCAACCATTTTGCCAGTCGCTGTATTTGAGTGGTTTTACCGCAGCCTTCTACCCCCTCAAAGGCGATCAATTTGCCCTGGCGGGCTGGATTTGGCTGAGTTTCTTCAGCAGAAAGCAAATTTTCTTTTAAGTTTTTCGGCAGCATGATGGCATCTGTTAGTCAGCATTATTACCACAATTTGGTAAAAAATGCCTGGATCTATAGATAGAATTAACAAGAGCGATTTTGGCGATCGCTTGCAAATCGTATCAAACCTCTAGGCTCAGGTTGGGTATCATAAGAGGGTCTTGGAGTTACAAGCCCGAGGTGTTCCAATGGCTCGCTATACTTGTTCCTATACAATTGCCCTTCCCTTCGACCGTCTCCGCCAAACCGTGGTGGATGTTTTAAAGACTTTTCCTTTAAACATCATCTATGAGACAGGTGATTATTTGATGGCTCGCGAGATTCCCGGTAAGATTTCCTACTCCAAGCTAGTGACGTTAGAAGTCTTGCTCGATCGCACAACGGCTACAGAAAAAGAAACTCGCATGAGTTTGGTGATGAAAAATGAAGAATTACCCCTACAGGTTGACAACCATTGCCACCAGATGTTCGATCTGGTGAATCAGGCAATTATGGATAATCGCCAATGGCAATTGGTTGAAACCGTAGCAGGAGAGCTGCCTACTATTTAATCAAGGCAGACTGCTACTGACTTGGGTGCATCAAAAACCTTTAGTCTTCCGAATCATCATCTAACATACTCGGGTTAATCAAGGTGATATCAAAGGGATCTAAAGGTCCCGACGGCTGGGTATCGCGTTTGAGTTGGTAATATTTGGCTCGCACTTGGGGACCGAAGACAATCTCGTCTTCGTTTTCCAAGTCGTGAGCAGCCATTCGCCGACCGTTAATTAACAGACCGTTGGAACTGCCTTTGCCTTTGGCATCGCCATCAACAATTCGGTAGTAGTGAGTGCCGTCTTGCCTGGGTAGGCGTACCAAGGTGGCATGTCGGCGCGAAACAAAATGGGAGACGAGGCGAATATCGCACTGTGCATCCCGACCAATCGAATAGACCGGAGCTTTTAGTGCCACTTCCTTGCGACCTTTATCGTCTTCAACAATCAACAAATGATTGTGTTCTAGTGGTTCAGCCATTGAAAAATCTCTCTTGCAACAAATTTAAAAACAGCGGTTAACTCAACGTTGAATTTAGCAGTTCCGTTGAAGATTGTTGAGTTAGGTCTGACCGGGGGTTGGCTGACTCCAAGGTGGAGATTGTTCATCTACAGTTTTTTCTACCATAGCGGGATCGATCAGCGTCACATCCAATGATGGGTCTGGCAGCGGCGCTGACGAGGTGTCTTGGCGCTGCATGTGCAGATAGGTAACCTGCACGTTAGACCCGAAAACAATCCTGTCGTTATGTTGTAGGATACGAGCGCGGATTTTTTGACCGTTAATTGACAACCCGTTAGTACTATGCTTGCCTTTACCATCACCATCGATAATTTGATAGGAGTAGCTGCCATCTCGATCGGGTAAGCGAATCAAAGTCGCATGGCGATTGGAGACAAACAAGGATTCCACGCGGATATCGCACCTCTTACTCCGACCCAGGGAATAAGCAGGAGCGTCCAGAATAAACTCCCTTTTTCCCCTATCGTCCTCAACGATCAATAGATGTTTTTGATAGTTTGCTGAAGTCATCGAAGCATCTGTAATGGGAGGCGAAATAAGCGGGTCGCTGTTTGAATCATAACAGGCACAACCAGAGCAAATCCGATTGATAATGCCTGTGAACTTATCGACAATTTGGCGATCGCAGCTAGGGTATCAAATCTGGTCAAACCCGACCTTCTTCGCCAAAGACAGGGTTACACACAGGATTCAAGCGACGCAGCAGCAGAGAGTTAGTCACAACGCTGACCGAGCTAAAGGCCATCATTGCACCCGCACCTGCTGGGCTGAGAACGATGCCGCAAGCGGGAGCTAAAAGACCGGCAGCGATGGGAATTCCCAGGGTATTATAGGCGAGCGCCCAAAATAAATTCTGGCGGATTTTGTTGACAGTTGCACGGGAGAGCCGAATCGATTCGACAATGTCGGTGAGGCGCGATCGCATCAAGATAATTTGAGCGCTTTCAATCGCCACATCGGTTCCCGCGTACAGCGCTATCCCCGCATCCGCTTGGGCTAGTGCCGGTGCATCGTTAATCCCATCACCAATCATAGCGACTCGATGACCTCCGGTCTGCATCTGTTCGATCGCCGCTACTTTGCCATCGGGACGGACGCCCGCTTTAATGTCTTTTGGATCGATACCTAGTGTTTGAGCGATCGCATTTGCCGCTTCTAGCCTATCTCCTGTTAGAATCATCACCCTTAATCCCATCTGCCGCAGGCTATCCACAGTTGTTTTAGCATCTTCTCTGAGAGCATCTGTAACCGCTATTAACCCTGCTAGCTTGCCTCTTACTGCCACGTATACTACTGTTTTACCAGCCAAAGCTAGCTCCTCCGCTTGGGCTTTTACCGCTTCGACCATCGATACGCCTTGTTGAATTAACCAATCTTCACCGCCCACCAGCACTTGCTGACCTTCCACCGTAGCAGATACCCCCAACCCTGCTTCGGTATAAAAGTCTTGTGCCGGTGGTATAAATAATCTTTTGGCTTTAGTTTCCTCTCCAATTGCCGTTGCTAGAGGATGGCAAGTGCCGCTTTCTGCCGCCGCCGCTATTTGAAGTAAGGCAGATGGGGAAGAGAAGGGAGCTGGGGGAGCTGGGGGAGCTGAGGGAGCTGGGGGAGAATAGTTGCTTCTAATTCCTCCAATTTTTCCTTGTCCCCCTTGTTCCATGCTCAAAACCGGGATGCAATCGGTAACCGTAGGTTTACCTAGAGTGAGAGTGCCAGTTTTGTCAAAGACGATGGTATCGAGTTGCCGTACTCGTTCTAAAACATCGCCACCTTTGATTAATATTCCTCTTTCAGCGCCGATGCTAGTGCCGACTAAGATAGCCGTAGGTGTGGCAAGTCCCAAGGCGCAGGGACAGGCAATTACTAGGACTGCGATCGCTAGCTTTAAACTCAACAGCAGGGGTGATGGATGAACGGCGATTTCCATCCCCATTGCCCCATGCCCCATCCCCCATGCTTGATGCATGACATCAGGCCACAACCGCGTCCCGATAAAATACCAGAAGGCAAAGGTTAAAGCTGCTGCTGTCATCACCCCATAGGTAAAATAACCGGCTACCGTATCCGCTAGTTTCTGTACGGGGGCTTTGCGGGTTTGAGCCGCTTCCACCAATGCGACAATTTGAGCGATGGTTGTATCTTTACCCGTGCGAGTCGCCTGCAAGACGATAACGCCTGACTGATTAAGCGTTCCCGCGGCGACTAAATCTCCTGGTTGCTTTAATACCGGCATCGCTTCCCCAGTCAGCATCGATTCATCTACAGTTGATTTACCTGCCACGACTTCACCGTCGGTGGGGATTTTCTCTCCGGGTAACACCTGCAACCATTCCCCTATCCGCACTTGGTCGGCTGGAATTTCAATTGCCTGATGCATCGATGTTTCATCTACAATCTTGTCGCTAGTATTTTTGACTAAACGCGCGGTTGTTGGCTGTAGTGAAAGTAACGCTTCAAATGCTGATGCGGCGCGTCCCCTTGCCTGTTGTTCCAAGGTGCGACCCAACAGGATGAAGCCCAACAACATCACAGGTTCGTCAAAGAAACATTCCCACCCCAATTGGGGAAATACTAAAGCTACAACGCTAGTGGTATAAGCAGTTACAGCCCCCAATCCTACCAGCGTATTCATGTTCGGTGCTAGCCGTCGGATGCCCCAAAAGCCATCTACAATGATGGCGCGACCTGGCCCTAGTAAGGTGGCGGTTGCTAGTCCCCAGTGAAACCAGAAAGGGGTAAGAATTGAGAAGTGTTCGCCCAGATGGCCCAATCCGGATAGAACAATTAAAGTACCAGCCATTATCAGCCGCCAAATGGTGGCTTTGATTTCTTGACGGTGACGTTCCGCAGGGGTGATGTAATCTGTTTGACTGGTACTCCCGTAACGAGGTTGGGTAGGAAACCCGGCTGATGTCAGTTTTTCAGCTAAATTAGACGGGTTAATCCGCTCGATTTCGTACTCAACCACCGCGACTTCGGTAACCAAATTGACGCAGGCCGAAATCACGCCCGGATGTGATTTTAGCTGTTGCTCGACAACATTGACGCAGCCAGCGCATCTCATGCCTGCTACATCCAGAGTAATTGTATCGGTGGGTAATGTTGGGTGAGCGATCGCAGACGGCGACAATACGGGATGAGAAGATTTCTGGACTAATGGCAACACTTCGCTTACCTACTCTGTTTCTCGTTTCTTTTTCAAAGGTAGGCTTTAGATCGCGCGATCGCCTCTATCTCGCTAAGTTTTTTAAACAATCGTTTATAACTGTTTATATTCCACGAACGTAGAAACCTGGTTTCTTGCTTTTTTCATAGAAACCCGGTTTCTTTGCCCAAGTCCTGAATAAGTATCTGAAGATACTCTGTTGCATCTATCAAAAGCTAGAAATATTAACTTTTCTAGTGAAAAACTATTTAGCTCCTGTTCCTAAGATAAATAGACTCAACAAAGTGCCGCTATTCCACAGACTGTGGAGTAGCATGGGAGCTAGTAAGTTGCGCGATCGCGTATAAACCACCCCCAGCACCATTCCCAACGTAGTCAGGGGCAACACTTCCGATAAACTCAAGTGCGCCAGCGCAAACAGCAAGCTACTCGCTACAATTGCTCCCCAAACTGGCAGGTAGCGCGTCAAAGATGGCAATAAAAACCCCCGGAACAGAAATTCTTCAAACAGCGGTGCAGCAACGGCAGCTGTCAAGAAAAATACCAACAAAGCCAACCCATCTTGACTTCCTAGCACCAAGGGCAACAAAGGATTGCTTCCTCCCTGTCCGCGCCAAATCAGCTGGTTAATCAAAGATACTAAAATCACCAGCGGCAGTGCGGTTAAATAACCTCCCATACCCCACCAAAACCACTTACCGCCCAAATCGATCCGAAACCATTTTTCTGGCTGTGGTAAAGGTAAAAAAGGCTTGATCGAGAAATACAGCACCGACAACCCACCCAGTGCCACCAAAACATAACTCGCCAGCACGTACAAAGACTGACCGCGCACGTCGAAACTAGATGGCTTGACTTTTAGTAATAATAATGCTATCGGAACCAGTATTTGTCCCATGAAGAAAAAGCCGACTACGAACACCTGCCAAATCGTCTCGGCGTCCCAGGGCGTTGACCAGGGAAGATTTTCATTTTGAGCCAATAGGGAATCTTTGCCTTTGACCAATCGCTGACCCACGAGAAAAATTAGCAGTCCGACGCCAATTAAAAACCCTAAAGTTGGGACAGCGCTGACAACGGCTAATTTCAAAACCGCTTGCTCGGCTATTTCCCGTTCGGCGGCGATGAGCTGGGAGAGAGCATCATCCCGTTGTTGTAATTGATAAAGTCGGGTTAACGCCTGGTAACGGAACCATCCATCTAACTGCTTGTTAATCGACTGCTGTGCATCTGGAAGCAAACGAGGGGGATTGCTCCACAAGCCAATCAAAACTGTAGCAGTTTTGGCGGCGGGTTCTGCATTGGGTTGAGTTTCAACTCGCTCCTTCACCTCTGTCCAGCTGGTTAACGCCGCTTCGGTTTGTCCTTGCTCAACCTGTAAAATTCCCAGGCGCAAGTCTAACTCGTTAATCAATTGTTGCGTTTGTTGAATCGACGCCTGCAACGGTGCTTGCTTGGCAGAAATAGATGTTTCAACACCAGGAGTGACTTTGAGAGGTTTTTCTGGGGTGGGTGAAAGCTGGGTATCTTGCTTTTGCAGTTGTTGCAGCGTATTTTGGGCAGATTGGCGCGCCTGTTGGTATTGTTTTTGAGCCGCTTTTAGCGGTTCAACGCCGATCAGAGTTTCCCGTGCTGACTTGAAATCGACACCTTGGGCGGTTTCACCCTGCCACTCGGTAGCGTGAAGTAGCAAATTGGTTTGGTACAGTTCCAGGCGGGTTTGAATCTGAGGCTGATTCCAGCTGGCGATTAAAGACAAGCTCAGGATAAACAGTATCGCAATCGTCAGTCCGCCTAAAATAAACCGCTTCAGTGTCATCTGTATTTTCCCCAGGATACCCCTATCAGTTTAGAGCTTAACCTTGTTGGAGTGCCGTTCAGCACTGACAGCTCCAGGGTATCCGAATTCGTCGCCCCAGTTTCACCCTCTGAAATCAATGTGACAGTCAGCTATTTGATCGTTGGGCGGCGCGATCGCATCTCCACCAGCTGGCTTTTTGGATAGGTGCGATCGCTCCCAAGTTTCCCAGTATAATCGTCAGTTGTTCGAGCTATACTACCAATAGTATGACTAATAGTAGCAAATGGCTAAAATCTCTATCTCAATACCAGATGAATTGCTAATCTACATCGACCAGAAGGTAGAGAACCGCAGCGCTTTGATTGAATTGCTCTTGCAACAATGGCGGCGGCAAAAGGAAGATGAAGCTTTGGCGCAAGCTTGTAAGTTGGTTGATGAATTAGGTTTAGGCTGGGATGAGGAATGGCAAACGCTAGCGATTACGGATTGGGAAGCATCTGGGTAGTCAGATTCGAGCCATCTGTGGGTACGGAAATCAGAAAAACTCGACCCGCTTTGGTGGTTTCTGGTTCTGCATTTAATGCCCAACGTAGCAAGGTAACAGTTTTACCTTTTACTTCGGCTCGTCCCAACGATCCTCGCATTTCTCCGGCTGTGGTATTTGTGCCGTCATCAGCAGAAAATGGCTTGGCGGTAGATAGCTTACTTGTGTGCGTTGACCCGATGACGTTTGATAAGTCGAGATTAGTGCAAAGGTTGGGTCAATTGGAAGCTCAACTTCTTTCTCAAATTCAGGCTATTTTGGGGCAGTATTTGGGGTTGTAGCACGCAAGAGAGCATGGGAAGAGGAGGTTTTGCCCTCAAACAGGTGTTGCAGGTATACGACATCAGTTACTATCAATTTTCTGAATTATCTGACTTAACTGTAACCGTTAACTTTAATCCCAGTTTATCCAGCCAAAGTGCCAAGTTATAAATTTCAGCACTTCCTTCTACCGACAGAATACGCTCTAATTTTTCTAAATGAAGCGATTCTTGCTGTTTTGGCAGATTCATTTCTCCAAGTGCAAGGGCTACATCTTATAGAGCATCTTTAAGCAATTCTGGTTCTGGATCTTCTTCTTCCAAAATCGCTTCGATGTAGCCAGCAGCATATTCAGGGTTTTTGAGACGTGCAATCAGGGACTCTCGGTAGCTATCATCGGTGGGCATTTTCTCTTCTCCTAATGTGGAGGTAATGGTGCGTTACACTTCGTTAACGCACCATACAAACACAGGATTTACGCAACTGGCACATTGAATTTAAAGTTTGTAGTTGCGATGCAAGCGCTGATTCTGGGTTTAATCCACAAGAACATAGCGGATCAAACTTCTCATTAGCTTGCCGGGAGTAAAGGCAGGTAACAGCTTCGACCATTCTTTGACTTCGGCAAAGCGACATTTATACAGCGCGTGAACAATTTTGTCAATTCCCTTCGCTGAGCCAATGACTAGGATCAGCACAGGTTCGCGGTCTGGTTCAGTAGGCGCAGGAGTTAGCTGTAAGGTGGACGATGGGGGAATCTCTTGGACATCTTTGGCAGTAAAAAGCCTGGTTTTAATCATAGCGGTTGACCTGATTGGTAGAAATAGTTGCTAATCGTCAACTATGACAAGTGTACCGCATTGGGTGACAATCAGCATCGTTTACGAGATCAAGACTCTCTGACACAATCGGGAGCATGGGAAGAGCAGGTAAAGCCCTCAAACAGGTGTTGGCGGCATACGACATCAGTCAGTATCAATTGGCGGCAACAATGGAGATCGATCGCTCAAACATCAGCCGTTGGGTAAGTGAAGAACGAGATCCTTCGGCTGAGGCAGTATTTGCGATTAAGAAGGCATTGCAAGCATTAAACCCGAATGCTGCTAAAGAATTCGTTTGGTTATATCTGGAAAATGGAGCCGAAGACAGTTAATTTGTAACTTATGGGGGATGCGAAGTCTGCCATTGGGTCGGGTCGCCCAAACAAGGTAAAATCTTTCCAGAACCCTCTCCTATTGTTTGCGGAGGATACTCCCCTGGCTACCCGCGTTATTCTTGTCCGTCACGGGCAAAGCAGTTACAACCAGCAGCAGCGCATCCAAGGTCGTCTCGATGCGTCGATTTTAACCGATGCAGGCCGCGCTACCGCGCTTTTAGTCGCAAAGGCACTCAGCGGTATCACTTTTAATGCCGCTTACTCTAGTCCCCTGCAACGGGCGAAAGAAACGGCGGTGACGATTCTTTCGAGTTTAGAATCATCGGATGTGCCATCGCTACAGGTTGCAGATAACCTGATGGAAATCGATCTGCCGCTGTGGGAGGGGTTGCATAAGCAAGAAGTTAAAGACAATTTTCCCGAAGAGTATCGCTGCTGGCAAGAACGCCCCGACGAACTGCAAATGCAGGTAGCAACGCCAGAGGGAACTAAAACGCATTTTCCTGTCTTAGCGCTTTACGAGCAAGCAAAGCAATTCTGGAGTGAAGTTTTATCCCGCCATCAAGGACAGACTATTTTAGTCGTAGCCCATAACGGAATTAATCGCGCTTTGCTTTGTACGGCAATTGGCATTCCTCCGGCGCGCTATCATTCAATTCAACAATCTAACTGCGGCATTAATGTTTTAAATTTCGCCGGTGGTTTGGGCGATATCGTACAGTTGGAGTCGATGAATCAAACGGCTCACTTAGGAGATATTTTACCTAAGCCGCGCCCCGGTCACAAAGGGCCGCGTTTGTTGTTAGTGCGTCACGGGGAAACCGAATGGAACCGTCAAAAGAAATTTCAGGGGCAAATTGATGTACCCTTAAACGATAATGGACGAGAACAATCGAGTCGCGCGGCTGAGTTTCTCAAGGAAATTCCGATTGATTTTGCTGTAACTAGCCCGATGTTGCGTCCCAAAGAAACGGCTGAGATTATTTTGAAATATCACCCGGATGTGGAATTGCAGTTGCAGCCGGAATTACAGGAAATTAGTCACGGACTTTGGGAAGGCAAATTAGAAGCAGAAATCGAGCAAGAGTATCCCGGTTTGCTAAAAGATTGGCAAGTCGCACCGGAAACGGTTCAAATGCCCGAAGGGGAAAATTTGCAACAGGTGTGGGAAAGAGCGATCGCATCCTGGAATGCTATTGTTACCGAATTCAGCGAACAACCCAAAACTGGTATAGTTGTAGCTCACGACGCAATTAACAAAGCGATTCTCTGTCATCTTTTCGGCTTGGGACCAGAACATTTTTGGAACTTTAAGCAAGGCAATGGCTCGGTGACTGTAATCGATTATCCTAAAGGTGCCAATGGATATCCAGTCCTACAAGCAATGAATATTACTATTCACTTGAGTGGTAGTATCCTTGATAAAACAGCTGCTGGGGCTTTGTAAATTTGCAACCGCTCCCTACACGGATTTTGACACGGATGTACGGAATTTTGGCTGTAGGGAGTTTTTCATGCTTGTTGTGGGCGACTGACTACTGAGTGCGGATCTATGATTCATGACCAATAGGGAATTACTTCAACAAGTAAGGGTGTTAGATCCGCTCTTTGGAACGGATAGAGTTGCTGATGTTTTAATTGTAGATGGTGTTATTCAGGCGATTGAAGATAAAATTTATCAATGGCCTCACGATACCTCGGTACGCGATTGTTCGGGATTAATTTTAGCGCCAGGTTTGGTAGATCTTTACAGTCATTCTGGAGAGCCTGGTTTTGAGGAAAGGGAAACTTTAATTTCTCTAAGTCAAGCCGCTGCATCTGGAGGTTTTACCCGCCTTGCCATCTTGCCCGATACTGCACCAGCTATAGATAATCCAGCAGCACTAGCAAGGTTACAGAAATTATCTCTCCCCCTTTCCCCTGCACCTATTCTCCACTTCTGGGGTGCTTTAACCTTGGGTGCTAAGGGAGAGGAAATGACTGAATTGGCAGAATTGTCTTCTGCTGGAGTTGTGGGTTTTGCTGATGGTAAACCTCTGTCCAATTTGGCGCTGTTGCGTCGCTTGTTGGAATATTTGCAGCCTTGGGGAAAACCTGTGGCTTTATGGTGCTGCGATCGCCAGCTTACAGGTAATGGTGTCATGCGGGAAGGCTCCGATTCTATTGTCTGCGGTTTGCCGGGAAATCCAGCCATGTCCGAAACCGCTGCGATCGCTGCTTTACTAGAAATGGTGGAAGCTATCGGCACCAGCGTCCACATCATGCGCGTTTCCACCTCTCGCGGCGTCGAATTAATTCAGCAAGCCAAACAACGCGGCTTGCCCGTCACCGCCAGTACGACTTGGATGCATTTGTTGCTTGACACAGAAGCAGTTATCAGCTATAATCCATCCTTAAATATTCAACCGCCTTTGGGCAATCCATCCGACCGAGTGGCATTGCGGCAAGGGGTAAAAGAAGGGATATTGGATGCGATCGCTATCGACCACACCCCCTACACCTACGAAGAAAAAACCGTCGCCTTCTCTGAAGCTCCCCCAGGCGCAATTGGTTTAGAATTAGCCTTGCCCTTACTGTGGGAAAATTTAGTAGAAACTGGCGAATGGTCGGCAATAGAATTGTGGCGGGCGTTGAGTACTCGAGCTGCCGAGTGTTTAAAGCAAATACCCCCTAGCATCGCACCCAGTCAACCGGCTGAAATGATTTTATTTGCCCCTCAACAAACTTGGACAGTCGAAAAACAAACCTTGAAATCTCTTTCTAATAATACACCTTGGCTGGGTCAACAACTCAAAGGTTGCGTCCTCCAAACCTGGATCGATCGAGTTGTTTAGGGGCAAAAAAGGGGAAAGGGGAAAGGAGGGAAAGGGGGAAAAAGGGCAACATGGGCAGCGAGGAATAGATATTTGGTAAAAGTGCGTTTGTGGGAATCGACTTTGACAATATATCTCATGCTTTAGCTTTTCCCTTTCCCCTTTTTCCCTTTTTCCCCTTTTTCCCCTTTTTCCCCTTTTCCCCCTTTTCCCCTTTCCCCCTTTCCCCTTTTTGATTGACTATTTAGTAGGATACAGCGGATCGGGAGTTAGTCCCCCTACGCGATTGAGAGGCCAAAAACGCACCACGGCTTTACCAATAATATTGTCGCGGGGAACCGGCCCCCAGAAATGACTATCGCAACTATTGTTACGATTATCACCCAAGACTAAGTAAGAATTCGCAGGTACTTTAACCGGGCCAAACTGATAGCTGGGAGGGGCATCGATATACTGTTCGGACAACTTTTGACCGTTAATAAATACCTGTTCGCCTTTAACCTCGACCTTATCGCCAGGTAGCCCAACTACACGTTTGATGAAGGCATCCTTGAGTCTGGGATTGTTCTGGGTAGTTTGATCGGAAGATGAGTCAGCCCAATTATTATTATTTGGACTGGGGTCGGAAAAGTTACTAAAACAACTGGCAGCCTTTTGGGGTGGCATGAATACCACAATATCTCCCCGCTGAGGATCGTTAAAGCGATAGCTGATCTTATCAACGATTAAGCGATCGTTTATCTGTAAAGTTGGTAACATCGACCCGGAGGGGATGTAACGCGCTTCCGCCACAAAGGTGCGAATGCCAAAAGCCAATACAGCACTTAAACCGATCGTCTTGATAGCTTCTAACCAGGCGTTATCGGAGTTTTCGGTTGGTTTATCTGGAACTTGTTTTTGCACGCGAGTCATTTAATATCCCGGTGGCTACCTCGAGTAGATTTTAACCTAATGGAAAGCAAGGCGGCGATTGGTGCTTTCCTAAACAATAATAGTAGGTGAGTTAGAGAGCGATCGCCAAGCAACCCCGCCAGCTTGAGTTAACAGCTAAAACTTTTGACAGTGTCAAACTAATCTAACATGTCTTTAGAATAACAGGAGATAATCAAACTCGCGCTTTGGCTCCACCAAAATTGCTCCTCTACCCCATATCGTATGTCCCAAAATCAATCTCTATTAATTCGCCAAGCTCAAATTCTGTTACCCAACGGTGAGTATCTGCTGGGAGATGTGCTGGTGCGCGATCGCACGATCGTCGAAGTCGCCCCACAAGTAAGCGCAACGGCAGATAAGGAAATAGACGCAACTGGCTTGACTTTGTTGCCAGGAGTCATCGATCCGCAGGTACATTTTCGCGAACCTGGACTGGAACATAAGGAAGATTTATTTACCGCCTCTTGCGCCTGTGCCAAAGGCGGCGTTACCTCGTTCCTGGAAATGCCCAATACGCGCCCTTTAACCACCACCCAAGCAGCATTAGATGACAAGCTGCAACGGGCATCCCAGAAGAGCTTGGTTAATTATGGCTTTTTTATCGGCGCCACGGCTGAAAATTTGCCCGATTTGGTAGCAGCGAACCCGACCTGCGGCATTAAAATTTTTATGGGTTCGATGCACGGCGCGTTATTAGTAGACCAAGAAACAGCCCTGGAAGCTATTTTTGCTAACGGCAAGCGTTTAATCGCGGTTCACGCGGAAGATCAAGCCAGAATTAACCAGCGGCGGCAAGAATTTGCAGGCATTACCGATCCAGCGATTCATTCTCAAATTCAGGATAATCAAGCGGCATTAAATGCAACCAAATTAGCGTTGGAATTGTCGAAAAAATATCAGCGACGGTTGCATATTTTACACATGTCAACCGGAGAAGAAGCCGAGTTAATGCGTCAAGATAAACCGCTGTGGGTGACTTGCGAAGTTACGCCGCAACACTTGGTATTAAATACCGATGCTTATGAGAAAATCGGTACATTGGCGCAAATGAATCCGCCATTGCGATCGCACCACGATAACGAAGTACTTTGGCAAGCGTTACTCGACGGTGTAATCGATTTTATCGCCACGGATCACGCACCCCATACTTTAGAAGAAAAAGCCCAAACTTACCCCAATTCTCCTTCTGGAATGCCAGGGGTAGAAACATCTTTACCGCTAATGCTAACTCAGGCAATGCAAGGGCGCTGTACGGTGGCACAAGTAGCAAATTGGATGTCTACCGCCGTGGCAAAGGGTTATGGGATACCCAAAAAGGGAGCGATCGCACTTGGTTACGATGCCGATTTAGTGCTGGTAGACTTGAACAATTACCGCCCCGTTTTACGCGAAGAATTACAGACAAAATGCCGTTGGAGTCCCTTTGAAGGCTGGAATTTAACCGGATGGCCTGTTTATACTATTGTCGGCGGTCAGATTGCTTACGAACGCGGGAAATTGAATACAGAAGTTCGAGGTCAAGCGTTAACATTTGATTCCTAATGATTGGTGAGTTCGCGTCGTAAGCATTTCTTTAGCTAATTCGAGGACTGCGATCGCTTGCTCGTGGCTAACACTGGGAAAATGGTCTAGAAACTCATCAAGCGAATCCCCGGCTTCGAGATAATCAAGCAAGGTTTTCATCGGCACCCTCGTGCCAACAAAAACCGGGGTTCCCCCCAATACATCGGGGTCGCTATGAACAACAGACAATCTGGAAGTCATAGAAGCAGCTCTAATACGCTTATCTATTTTTCTAACACATTCTGAATACGATAAAGGAAAATGGAAAAATGACCCTTACGTTTGATCGCAATGTTTATATCAATCTACTGGCTGATGGCACCATCGATCTTTAATTAGACTGGAAATGAGGCTCGTTTATCTACCATAACGTGGTGTTTGTCCTGACCTAAAACAGCTAGTTTTCACAGAAACCCAGTTTCTTTGCCTACTATCAACTGTCAACTATCAACTATCAACTATCAACTATCAACTATCAACTATC
>CAYXCW010000125.1:0-21847 GCA_964463555.1 uncultured bacterium | reverse complement strand
CCGCTATTTCCGGAAGTATTTCCGCCGCCTGCAAAGGGATTTCCGCCGCTATTTCCGGAAGTATTTCCGCCACCAGAAGGGTTAGTTGGATTAACGCCACCTGCAAAGATATTCCAGAAATTGTCACCGGCGAAAGGATTGCCACCAAAAGGCGAATCGCCACCGCCGCCCATCATGGGGGAACCACCACCGCCACCGAAGGGATTGCTACCACCTGATGGAGAACCCAGGTTACCGAAAATATCTTCTGGGCCGTCAACTCCAGGTAAATCGAACAAACGACCAAAAGGTGATTGACGCAGCTGGCTAGTTAAATCGTTACTGTTATTACCACTACCTCCGCCCATACCAGCAGCAGAATTGCCGCCGGTGTTGTTAGTTTGGGTAACGATGTTGTTACCAGTAGTTTCATTAGTTGCCATCAGTAAATAGCCTCCTATTTTGAGTACAAAAATTCAAGACAAACTTAACCTTGCAACTGTCGTGTTTTTCTTTGGTTTTTTAATACCTACGCAAAGAAACCGGGTTTCTATGAAAAATGTTTGGTTTGGCAATTAGAGATCTACAAAGAAACCCGGTTTCTGGCCTCATCGCGCCTAAGTCCTGAATACTTTGTTGTGGAAATCGGAGGCAGAGCCTCCCATCCCTAGTTCCCAGGCTCAGCCTGGGAACTAGATTGTCGAGGCTCTGCCTCGCTGCACAAATGTGTTATTTGACAAGCTGCCGATCTTTATTTTTCAACTTGCCAGCAGTGAACCCAATTCCTAACAGCATTAACCCGAATACTGAAGCAGGTTCTGGTACTGAAGCTCTGTCTACTTTTAATACCTGAACCCGACCTTGAAAGAAATCGCCCACGTAAATCTTATCCTTGTCGTAATGCAAGCCAGCCGTCCAATTAAACTTGCCCGGAGTCAGGTCAATGGGACTGCCATAGGGAGTGGTTCCACCCAAAGAAACAGGCACAGGAGGTGGAACAACTTCGCCAGCCGAATTACGGGTAGGTTCGCCAAAAATAGTCAGGAGTTTGCCGTCTTTATCGAATACTTGGACGCGGCTGTTTTGAGAGTCTGCTACATAGATATTCTCAAACTCGTCCACATCGATACCGATGGGTTCTTTAAACTGTCCGGGAGCGTTGCCAGTTGTGCCAAAAGCAAACAGTGGATTTGCTTGTGCATCTAATACTTGAATGCGACCATTGTACTGGTCATTGATATAAATTCTGCCCGTATTTTCCGAGATAATCAAACCTCCTGGGCCAGAAAATTGTCCCAGCGCGCTGCCAGGACTGCCAATTGTTCTGATTTGTTCGCCGTTGGGGTTGAATACCCTGACAAAATCACCGCTAAAATCAGTCACATACAAATTGCCAGCCGCATCAAAATCCATTCCCCCTGGCCCGAAAAATGGACGGCCTTCAAGCTGCCCATTAAAACGACCAAAGGATTTAATATAGTTACCGTTTGGCTCAAACACATTAATGCGGCTATTGAACACATCCCCTACATACAAATTGCCATTAAGGGGATTAAATCTGAGGTCGGCTGGCTCGTCAAATTGTCCCGGCCCTTGTCCAGTGGTGCCAATTGCTCTGAGATAATTACCTTCGCTATCGAAAACATCAACTCGGTCAATTCTGCGACCATTACTGATAAAAATATGCCCGGTTGAATCTTGGACGCCGATGCCTTGAGGAACGGCAAGAGTTCCCGGAACGCCGGGAAAATCGCCGTTTTGAAAAGTAGCTGGTCTACCAATTGAGCGTTCATATTCCAAAGTTAAAGCAAAGGCTGGAACGGCACTTGTGGTTACAGCCACAGATCCGGCAATGGCAGCAATAGCTGACCAATTCTTTACTACATTCACGATTTTCACTCCTATAGGTAATGGGTAATGGGTAATAGGTAATCGGTACAGGAAGTACGATGAACCCAGAAACCGGGTTTCTTGCTGCGCTCTTTAGTTAGAAAGCGATGATTTTTTCTAGAAACCCGGTTTCTTTGCCTAATTCCTCCGGTAATCGGTACAGGAAGTACGATGAACCCAGAAACCGGGTTTCTTGCTGCGATCTTTAGTTAGAAAGCGATGATTTTTTCTAGAAACCCGGTTTCTTTGCGTAATTCCTGGAATTGGTAATGGGGAAGCATTAACCAACGACCCATTACCTATTAGCAATTAGCAATTAGCAATTAGCTAAATCTTTGCGTTTGCTCTTTAATTTGGAGGCTGCACCTAAAGCACCGATGGCGAACAAACCAAATATAGAAGCAGGTTCGGGTACTTTGGTTCTTTCAAGTTTGACTACTTCTCCTAGCGTTCCAACGCCGCGTTTTGTGATGAATATTTGATTGTCAGGACTGACAGCAATGCCTGTAGAGGATTCGAGTCCTTGACCGGCAGCAACTAAAGTTGTGCGAGTTCCATCAGGAGCAAGTTGGATTAAAGAACCTGGTAGAAAACGTAAATCTTCACCTTTCCATTCTGATTGATCGGTGAATTGTAAAACTAACAAATTGCCGCTTTGATCGAAGGTTAAATCGGTGATGCCGGTAAATCCTTGGGCGAAAACTTCTGGCTCATCATTTGGCCCCAATTTGAAGACACGTGCCGCACCTTCTGGATAGGGAAAACCTGTATATTCGCCAAAATAAATATTGCCATCAGGGCCAAGAGTTATGCCCGTTGGTACTGATTGAAGCAGTATTTCTTCTGGAGGAGTTTCGGGTACTACTCCAGGGGGCAATCCTGGTGCGGGAGGCGGGAATACTGGATTTTTTACGAGTTGCGGGGGTACTGGAATTGCTTTTCCTCCACTGCCATCAAGTTTGACACTGTAGATAGCGTTTCCACCGCCATCAGCAACGTAGGCGGTATCATTTTTAATGGCGATCGCATAAGGATTGGTAATCACATCTCCGCCGTCAGGGTTGTTGAGGAGTTCGTATTTACCAAAGTCAAAAATAGTTGAAAGTGCCCCAGTATTCAAATCTGCTTTATACAGTTTTGCCAGGTCAGGAGTATTTAATACTTTATCGGGTGCAACTGGAGGCGCAATAATATATTGCGCTGGTGGGAGTGGAACATTAACAGACAGGGCATTTAATTCTGCATCCCGGTTGCCTGGAAAACCTGCATATCCAACTAAAAGATAAGGATTTCCTTGGGAATCAAAAGTTAGCGCCTGGGGGCCTGCTCCCTGTTGCTGAGAAGGTTGTAATGCGAGGGATTCAAAACCATCAAATATACGATTTGTCGTTCCGTCTGGTTTAATTACTGTTACTGAACCTGTATTACCAGCACATATTGGTTGACCGGCTGTAGAAGGCGATGGCTGACAATTTCCATTTCCTCCTAAACCTGTTTCTCCCACATAAATAGTACCATCAGGCCCAAAGGTGATACCTCGTGCATTATTCAATCCTTCGGCAATTTTGGTTAACGTCACAGCTTCTGCTGCTTTGTTTCCAGAAACAAAGGCAAGCGAAAATGCGAACATTGTCAAAGCAAAAGATTTGAGTTTCATAGTTTTCCCGATCGTTGATAAGAATGAGAACGCTTTATAAGTAGGTTGGGTTTCACTCCGGTAAGCCCAACCTAGAATCTGGAATTAATTGGCCTTTTCTCAACCGAGTAACGCCTAAAATGCCCAGGGTTAATATGCTTAGAACTGAGGTAGGTTCGGGGACGGATTTGGGATTTTCTATTCTCAGGACTTGTCCTTGTCCTGGGCGATCGCTTCTGTTAGTCACGTAGATTGCACCATCGGGGCCAATTGTCAAGCTGCTAGGGGCTTCTAGTCCGTTGCCACTAAAAACGGTGGCGCGAGTCCCCTGGGGTGATATTTTGATGACCGAACCATCAAAATTTCCTTTCCAAGCTGATTGATTTGCGTACTGTAATGCATACAAATTGCCTTGCGGATCGAAGGTTAAATTTGTCAGTTGGGTAAAGTTATCTGCGTAAATTGTTGGTTGTTTATCTGCTCCAATTCGATAGATTTTTGCCCCACCTTCTGGAAAGGGAAAGCCGGTAAATATACTGACGTAATAAGCGCCATCGGGGCCTTTTGCTACACCTGTAGGCGTTGCTTGAACGGGAAAACCAGAGGGTGGTGCGTTGCCAAGATCGCCGGGTGATGGAACTTGCGTCGGGTCGAAAGGTTGGGCGTCAGAAGGTGGGAAAATGGGATTGGTTAATATTTGTTGGGGTAGGACTACGATCGCTTGCAAATCGCTCCCATCTGTAGCGACGCCCAGCAAGTTGTTGGCACCGGCATCGACTGCGATCGCTTGCTTTCCATCGATTAAAAACGCCAAGGGATTGCTACCGATATCCGCTCGATCGGGATTGTTCGCTAGTTCGTAATTCGCTAAATCGGCAATAGTTTTCCAGGAGTTTGTTTCAAAGTCGGCAGCAATAAGTTTTCCCAATTCAGCGTTTCCGAATGCCGGATCTCGTAAGGCTGGATTCGCTCCATACCCGATCAAAATATAAGGTTTACCATTGGGATCAAATTTTATATCATTAGGGCCAGCGGCTGCGGTTCCATCGGCTAATGCTATGGAAGGAAGTCCGGTAAGAATGCGATCGGTTTGACCATTTTCTATTTTTGTTACTGTACCTGTGGTGCCGTAACATAAATTGCCTTGATTTGTGGGCGATGGAATGCAAGCTCCTTGTCCACCCAATCCTGCTTCTGTAACGTAAAGATTACCGTTAGAATCAAAGGTTAAACCTCGTGCATTATTCAGCCCATCTGCAAGTATTTGGAGTGATGCTGCAATGGCTGCTTTTGAGTTCAAACCAGTGGCAATCAAAAAAGTTAGAAATGACAGCGTAAATGACTTGAGTTTCATATTTTGTTCTTGGTCATTATATGGCGAAAATCTCCAGAAATTTACCCAAAAATTTACCCAGAAATTTGCCCAGAAATAAATTTCTGGCTCAAAGCTTAAACCCGTTTAAACGGGTTAGAGTAAAGTATTGTAAGTACAATACGTTTTGAATCGAAGATGATATAACCCGTTTTAACGGGTTTTAGCTTTAAGCCGGAAATTTATTTCACGGCATTGTTATTTGCCGTTACCAACTGCTACTAATTCTTGAGTTTGCTGGGGCATATAGCTCATGCCACGGGCAAAGGTTTCTGTGTTGCCTGCTTTGGCTTCTACTAATCGCTTGACGTTCATGCTTTCGGCTCCAAAGTCTTCCATTTGCAGTTTGCCGTGGCGGTAGGCTTTGCCTACTTTCCAGAATGTAATTCGATGTTGGATAAATCCTCTGGCTGATGGATCGCCAAAGGCATAAGAACAAGGGATGAGTATGGCTGGACAGCGCTGATAAAATTTGTATTCTGGGTAATAGTAATCTTGTTCCAGCAGATAGTAATTGTTCATGTTGTGCAGCCGGAACGTTACATTTACCTTTTGGTTGTATTCGTCGCGAAATTCACCATACTCGGGTGTAATCTCGCCGTCTGGGCGTAAAAGGTGCGCCCATTCATCTAGGTTTTGGACATTGCTGATATATTCGACACCTAATTCTAGTGGGGCGTCTACGTACATGGTGTCGGTGGCGATCGCATAACGTCCTTCTGCTGCTCTAGTTCGCCCTGCTTGTCGTTCTAAAATCGCTTTTAGCGAACGACATTCGGAGGTATGCACGGTATGAATTCCCTGCATAATCATCGGCGTCCGTCGCTTTGGATCGACAAAACTTAGCCAGTGGAAATAAACGCCTTCTTCTTCGCTTCCCGGTTCTATATAACTAGGAGGGAACAACAGCACCGGGTAAACTTGGAAGTATTTTTTGTACTCGAAACCGCAATGCCATTCTATACCATAAAACAGCGGGTTTTCAATCTTTTTGACGTGATAGTAAAGGTTTCTTTGATAACCCGATGCGGTGCCAATCCAGGTATTTTCGTCTACCTGTTCTATCATGCGACTGAACAGCGTCCAATCATCTAAGTTTTTCAAACTGCACAGGTAATTAAATGCTTTCTCAGGCGAAGTAGCGATATAAGCCGATGTGGCAAAGGTATTGTCTTCCATTGTTAGTTCCTCACGCAATTTTAGCTAACACTTTTTGGCTTTTTGCTTTCATAATGCGTTCTTCAGCTAAACGTTTAGAAGCATCATGAGTGCAGATTTCTTCCCGCTTCGCTTTGAAAAAAATCTCACACAGCGTATCGTAAATTTTACTAACGCGATTGATAATTTCTTCGTCGCTTGCTCCAATCATTTCGCTGTAAACATTGATTAAACCGCCAGCATTGATGACATAATCTGGGCAATAAAGGATTTCCTTTGATTCCACAATCGTGGTGTGTAACACCTCGTCTTCTAGCTGGTTATTGGCACAACCTGCAATAATTGGAGCTTTGAGCAACATCAGAGTTGTGCAGTTGATTACGCCTCCTAAAGCACAGGGCGCAAAAACATCTACGTCTAGGGAGTAAATTTCTTCAGGTTTGACAATTGTTGCTCCATAAAGTTGTTTGATTTCTTCTGTTCTTTCTCGGCTTAAGTCGGTAACAAAAATTTCTGCTCCGGCTTGATGCAACAGGTGACAAAGGTTTTTTCCGACGTTGCCAGCGCCTTGAATTGCTACTCTAATTTGGTTCAATTCTTTGTGGGGCAAGCGAAATTCTACGGCGGCTTTGATGCCGAGAAAAACTCCTAAAGCGGTGGTAACGGCTGGCCCTCCGGCTTGTTCGGTTACGCCGACAACGTGACGGGTTCTCCGGCGAATTGTGCGAACGTCTTCGGGGCAAAGATTTACATCTTGTCCGGTGATGAAACGTCCGTTGAGGCTATCAACAAAACGCCCGTAAGCTTCTAGCATGGCGTCGGTTTTATGTTCGGGTTTGGCGATGATCACTGCTTTGCCGCCACCGACGGGAATGCCCGCACAAGCTGCTTTGTAAGTCATGCCGCGACTGAGGCGCAGGGCGTCTTTTAAAGCGTCTTGTTCGCTGGCATAAGGCCACAAGCGCGTTGCACCCATTGCCGATCCTAATCCGGCGTCGTGGATGGCAATTATTGCCTTGAGGTTTGTCTTGCTGTCATGGCAAAAAAGTACTTGCTCATGACCCATTTTTTGAGTCGATTCAAACAGGTTCACGTAAGACTCCGTTTTGGTAATTGGTAATTGGTAATTGGTAATTGGTAATTGGTGATTGGTAATTGGTAATTGGTGATTGTCTTTTTCCGATTACCCATTACCTATTCCCCATTACCTATTACCCATTACCCATTACCAATTAGCTATCTACTAATGGGAATGAAATTTGTTTGGCTGGACTGGATTTGACGCCTTGTGCAACTAGCAAACTCTTGTTGCGTCCTTGGGAGGGGGCGGGACAGTTGGGGTCAATCATGACATCGATGACGAAGGGATTTGTTGATGCGATCGCACATTCCAACGCCGCTTCGATCTCGGATTCGCTTTGCACTCGGATTCCGTCTGCACCCATTCCCCGCGCGATCGCCACAAAATCTGTCGGCGGTAGCAAGGCATCTGCACCTGTCATCCCTAACATTGCCATGCCTTGGTGACACATATTATACCGAGCGTCGTTCAGTACAATCCAAACCGCAGGCACTTGGTATTTCACCGCCGTGCTGATTTCGTTGTTCATCAGCATCGACCCATCGCCGACAATGGCTACGGCTTTGCCTTCGCGCGCGATCGCCGCCCCGACCACACCCGTGACGGTATGACCCATCGACCCGACGCCGGTACTGACGCGGTAACGATTGGCCTGTGTAAACCGTAACCTGTGCGTTGACCAAGTAAAGGAATTACCCGACTCGGCTAAGACTATGGCATCGCTGCCTTCAACGATGATTCGTTGCACCGCATCCATCACGACCGCTGGACGCACTAACTGGCTTATTGTATCTTTTGCAACCGCCTCTATTTCTGGATTAGGTAAAGATACTGCTATCCCCGGACGTTTGGGAAATTGCTTGAGCAGCGCTTTCAAGAACGCTTTCACATCCGATTGCACGGGGAAGGTTTCGGCGTGAGGGAAGGCGACTCCCGGCACTTCTGGGTCAATATCCACATGCACGAAGCCGCGCGGGGGAATCATTGCTTCGCTCCAAAACGAAGTCGGTTCGCCCAGTCGCGTCCCCAGCACCAATGTGCGTACCGGAGGCTGTTCGCGCAGGTACTGCATCACCGAACCATGTCCGCCGAGTCCGGTGACGCCGACAAATTGCGGATGATTTTCGGGAAAAATGCCCTTCCCGCGGGGGGAACACATCACAGCCGCGCCGGTTCTCTCTGCCAGTTCGCGTATCTCCTCCGCAGCACCCCGCGCGCCGAAACCTACCCAAATGGCAAATCGCCCTTCCGTCAGCAACTGCACGCATTTAGCGATCGTTTCTTCGTTGGGAATCGAACCAGATTCGGCAACGCTTACCTCTGGTAAAGAGGTATTGAGCGTAGTTGTTTGAATTCCGGTGGGAATGCTCAAATGGGCGATAAAACCACCGGGTTGCGACAAACCAAGCGCGAGTTTGCGCGAAATTTGCGGTAATTGGTCGGCGCTTTCGACGATCGCGGCAAAATTAAACAGCGTTCCCGATGTAAAAATGCCCGAACTGGGTAACGTAAAGGCGCTGGTTTCTTGAATCGCCCACCTACCGCGCTGGGATGCTGACGTACAAGCAGAGAGGAGAATAATTTTCGCTCCTTCACCCCGCGCCGCAAACAGTCCGGTGAGGGAATTGGTGATGCCTGGGCCAGCGGTGGTAAAAACTGCTACCGGGCTACCGCTGGCGAAGTACGCCTCGGCGGCGGCAAAGGCGGCTCCTCCTTCGTGGCGAAAGTGAATCACTTCTAAGTCGCTGTTGGACATCGCACCCCAGAGGGACGCCATCGCACCCCCAGGGACGCCAAAGGCGTAGGCGATGCCCAGATTTTCTAACATTTTGGCGATCGCACCAGCAACCGATTCCTGTTTCTGTTCGTCAGGACTTTGATACTCGAAGGTAGTTAAGTCTAATGTCTGACGCGAGTCGGCGGTAATCGAAGCGGTTTTTTGAGTAAAGTTTTGAGTCATTGCTGTGAATACTTGTAGGTTTTTAACGCAAGTTGCTAGTTACATCCAAGCTGACTGGTAATAGGTAATGGGTAATTGCCAAGATAAGACTGCTAATGAATCCAATTACCAATTAGCAATTAGCAATTAGCAACTTGGGTTTTTAGTTCAAATTTCAGATTTCAAATTGCAGATTGAAGAGGGCACAGCTAATTCTAAAATCTGAAATGAATCAAGCGTGCTTCGCCAACCGACGCGCGACGTGCGCCAATAAATTGTATAGATCGGTAGCACCCTGTTGCTCGAAAGTAACCATTGCTTCAACTCCTTAGTTTGGGTCAACTCACATCTTGGCGCAGCTTTTTCACCCGCCATAAAGTTGCTTTCCGGCTGGTAGTGCGAAAGTGCAATATTGAAGCAAAATCTGGGATTTTAGAAGAATTACTCGCTTCCCCCTATAAGATTACCTATGTTCTTATTTGAGCCTTTGCAGTTCATTAAATAGGTATTCTTCGGGTGGGAAAGTAGTAAAACCTTCAGCCAGCTATGGAAAAATCGAAAGCTTGTAAAGCTTGGATTTTTAAGCTTTGCAAGTATCGACTTTCCACTTTTTAAAGTTTACTAACAGGGCAAAGGTGTTGACAATGAATAATCTTGCGATCGCCTTGTCAATTCTTTAGCTCTTGGTGGACTTTCTCCAGGGCGATTGGAGTTTCTCCAAGCTTGGGGGCTGGTGCCGTGAACTTGACGAAAATGGCGACTAAAATGGCAGGCATCCTTATAACCAATCGCTGTCGCAATTTGATTGATTGCCATATCAGTTTTTCGCAGCAAAGAAATCGCCTCCGCCATCCGCCGTTCGACAATCCAGCGATATAAACTGTGTCCGGTTTGCTGTCGCACTAGGTTCGTCAAGTAAGAGGGAGAATAACCCACGGCTTCCGCTACGTCACACAGGTTAATCGAGCGATGATAATTAGCTTCGATAAATTGGAAAACTTCAGCCAGTTGGGGACAATTTGGCAAAATTGACTCGACATTATTATTTGATTCAATTGCAGTTACGGGGGCAATATCCGTCTCTGGTTGGTTGTGGATGTTGTTTAAACGAGTTGCGATCGCAGCTTGCAAAGCTACCTGTTTTTCCAACTGGGTGGTAACCGAAGCGATTAATTCTTCCGGCGTAAATGGCTTGGTAAGATAGTCATCTGCTCCCAAAACCATCCCTTTACGAAGGTCACTTCGCGTTACTTTGGCAGTGACAAAAATAAAGGGAATAATCGCCGTGTCCGGATTTTGACGCAGCGCAATCAGAACGCTGTAACCATCAAGATCGGGCATTAAAATATCGCAAATTACTAAATCTGGTAACTGTTCTTTTGCTAGCTTAATGCCATCAAAGCCGTTTTCAGCGGCAATTATACAGAAACCTTTAGATTCAAGCTGTTTGAGAATCTGGTTTCTGAATGGCTTGCTATCCTCGATCACCAAAATTTTTTTCACCGTCTTTCCTCTCGCTGAGTATGGTAGATAACAGGGAAGATGACTGGTACTAGCAAAAATTTGGCTGCTTCACCAGTCCTCGCGCACCCGCAACCGATAGTTTCGGGTTGTTTGATTTCCTCACAATTCACAAGCCATCACCCAAATAACCTATTCATAGTTATAAGCTAGGTACGCTTTGGTAACAGAAAGCTTGGGAAGCTGCTTTATTTACTGTCATCGCAGGGATCAACGGTGTTCAGGGTTTAATTAATATCGCTGCCGCAATTGTAGCCATAGTTTCGATTGACCCGCAGGACAATTAGAAATTTTACTAAACTACTTAAACGGGATTGATATTAATAATATTTTGTACTCTAGCCTAGTATTGTTACCAAATAACCACCCAGTAAGATTAATATGAAGGTTTTGACCGCACTTCTATCTAAAGGCGGATTTCCTTTTTGTAATCCTGGTTACGGCGATTATAATAACATAAATTTCTGGCGCAATATAAAATTTTATGTTAAATCTAAAAGTCCATAAATGTGTAGAAAAAATAAAAATAGCTTCAAAAGAATTGGCAACCAGATCAAAAGATAATGCATTGCTATTGGACTTTTGGGTTTTGTAAACTCCTATGAAAGGTGCAGCGTTTCTCAAGCTAACGTCACCTTAACGATCAGCTCGATCTTGTTCATCGGCTGGGTAATAAACACTTAGTGCCGCTGACATCTGGCTGAGGTCAGATTTTTAAAGGTAAGCAGTTAGAGAGAATATTCCCATGATTTTTGAGTCCCACTCTTACATAACTTCTGGTGGTGTTCGCGTCACGCGCTCGATAGTAGAGATTTTGATGGACACTGCAATTGAAGATATTTTGTCATGTCTGAATTGGCAGCGCGGCGGGTTGCTAAAAAGCAGCTATGAATACCCAGGAAGATATAAAAGATGGGCGATGGGATTTGTGAATCCACCGCTGGAACTTTCGACGCGGGAGAATGCTTTCACTCTAACAGCACATAACGATCGCGGTAAAATACTTTTGCCTTATTTAGCCGAACGTTTAGAGGAGCAAGCTCAACTGCGAGGTGTTACTGTGACGCCAAATGCGATCGCAGGCTATATTAAACCCACAGAGCGATCGTTTACAGAAGAAGAGCGCAGCAAGCAACCTTCTGTTTTTACAGTGATTCGGGATCTGCTACATTCGTTTTACAGCATCGATGACGAACACTTAGGCTTATACGGTGCTTTTGGATACGACTTGGTGTATCAGTTTGAGTCGATACGTAAAGAATGCGATCGCGCCGCCGATCAGCGAGATTTAGTCTTATATCTCCCGGATGAATTGGTGATAGTAGACTACTATCAACAAAGAGCTTTTCGCTATCAATATGAATTTGAAACTCATTACGGCAGCACCAGCGGTTTAGAGCGTGCGGGTGATTTCATTAATTACAAAGGCGAGAACTTATCGCCCAAGCAGAAATCCGACCATATTCCCGGCGAGTATGCCAGCAAAGTTTTAAAAGCAGTGGAATACTTCAAGCGCGGCGATTTATTTGAAGTTGTTCCCAGTCAAAACTTTTTTGAACGCTGCGAAGAATCCCCAGCGAAACTATTTCAAACGCTACAGCAAATTAACCACAGTCCTTACGGATTCATCTTTAATTTAGGCGGGGAATTTATCATCGGCGCATCGCCAGAAATGTTCGTGCGCGTTGAAGGCAGGCGGGTAGAAACTTGTCCGATTAGCGGCACGATCGCGCGGGGACAAGATGCGATTGACGATGCGGATCGAATTCGGGAATTGCTCAATTCGCGCAAAGATGAATGCGAATTAACCATGTGTACCGATGTGGATCGCAACGATAAATCGCGGATCTGCGAACCCGGATCGGTACAAGTAATTGGGCGACGACAAATAGAATTGTACAGTCATTTAATTCATACAGTAGACCACGTTGAAGGCGTATTAAGACCCGAATTTGATGCCTTAGATGCGTTTCTCAGCCATACTTGGGCAGTGACAGTTACCGGCGCACCAAAACGAGCGGCGATGCAGTTTATCGAACAGCACGAAAATAGTCCGCGGCGCTGGTATGGGGGTGCAGTGGGAAGGCTAACATTTAACGGCGATTTGAATACCGGATTAATTTTGCGAACGATGCGATTAAAAGATGCGATCGCAGAAGTTCGAGTCGGCGCTACCGTGCTTTACGACTCAATTCCAGAAGCAGAAGAACGGGAAACTTTAACCAAAGCCGCCGCCTTGTTTGAAACAATTCACCGCGCCCAACAAGCAAGCGTCACCACTTCTCCCATCGTGGTACATGAAAAGATCAAAGCTGCCCCAGGACGCAACAAGCGCGTCTTATTAATTGACTATGAAGACTCATTTGTTCATACCTTAGCTAACTATATTCGCCAAACAGGTGCGATTGTTACAACGCTCAGACACGGCTTTCCCGAATCGGTTTTTGATGTGGAAAAACCCGATTTAGTTGTCTTATCTCCAGGTCCCGGCAAACCCAGGGATTTTGGCGTGCCAGAAACAGTTCGCGCCTGCATAAATCGTCAAATTCCTATTTTTGGAGTTTGCTTGGGTTTGCAAGGAACGGTAGAAGCATTTGGGGGTAAATTAGGCGTTCTAAGTTACCCGCAACACGGTAAATCATCGCGCATTTTCATCAAAGATCCAGAGTCGCCGATGTTTGCAGGTTTACCGCCATCTTTTGAAGTTGGCAGATACCATTCATTGTATGCCCTGCCCGAACATCTACCGGAAGAATTAACAGTAACGGCAATTTCCCACGATAATGTGATTATGGGCATCGAGCATAAAACCCTGCCAATTGTTGCCGTGCAATTTCACCCGGAATCAATCATGACCTTAGCAGGAGAAGCGGGGTTAACGATGATTAACAACGTCATCCGCACCTACGCCAAATCGGCGGATTTACTGGCAGAAGATCGAAGCACTTTTGAATATATAAACCCAAACGGTGACTATGCTATATTCTCGCCCGAAACCGCATCACATTCTTGAAGAAATTGTGCTGTACAAGCAAGAAGAAATTCTGCAAATGCAAACCTTATTGCCTGCGTCAGAACTGCAATTTCAAGTAGCCGATCCGCCTTTACCGCGCAATTTCTTAACAGCTTTGCAGCAAAGTCCTAGCAAACCTAGCTTAATCGCAGAAGTCAAAAAAGCGTCGCCTAGTAAAGGAGTGATTCGAGCCGACTTTGACCCCGTTGCGATCGCGCAATCCTACGAGCGAGGCGGTGCTGCTTGTATCTCGGTTTTGACAGATCGAAAGTTCTTCCAAGGCAGTTTTGAAAACCTGCGGGTAATTCGGCAAAAAGTATCCGTTCCCCTGCTGTGCAAAGAATTTATTATCGACCCCTACCAAATTTATTTAGCACGAGCAGCGGGCGCAGATGCAGTGTTACTAATTGCCGGTATCCTCTCCTATGGAGAACTGTTAGAATTTTCCCAAATTATCCGCGAATTAGGCATGACTGCATTAGTAGAAGTGCATACCTTGGATGAATTCGACCGAGTTTTGACCCTGCCCAACTTGCAATTAGTGGGAATTAATAACCGGAATTTGGTCAATTTCACGATGGATTTAAAAACTACCCAGAGACTGATGGAAGCTAGGCGATCGCAATGCCAAGATTTGGGGATTACAGTGGTCAGCGAATCTGGTTTGTATACACCTGCTGACCTAGCTTTGGTAGCAGAATGGGGTGCCAGGGCTGTTTTAGTTGGCGAGTCATTAGTCAAACAAACTAATCTAGAACAAGCCGTAACCAGTTTATTAAACACCCAGGTATTTGCATGAAAGCAATGGTGATCACAGCCTTCGGAAGCCCAGAAGTTTTTGCAGAACGCGAGGTCGATAAACCAATACCCGCTAAAAACGAAATTTTAGTCAAGGTTTATGCCACCTCAATTAACCCCGCCGATTGTGGGGTGCGTCAAGGAATATTTGGGCCAAGAGTCAAGCTACCTGCTATTCTCGGCTATGACGTTTCCGGAGTTGTTGAGGCCATCGGTGAAAGCGTCAAAGACTTTAAAATAGGGGATGAAGTTTACTATGCCATACCCCTTTTAGAAGGCAAGGGTGCCAACGCTGAATATCATGCAGCCCACGAATCAATTGTTGCTAAAAAACCGACAAACTTATCCCATCAAGAAGCAGCAAGCGTACCCGTAGCAGGCGGTACGGCTTGGGCTGCACTCATCGACCGAGCAAATATTAAAGTTGGTCAAACCGTGCTAATTCACGGCGGTGCAGGTGGGGTTGGTTCCTTCGCAATTCAAATTGCCAAAGCAGCAGGAACTTATGTTTATACAACCTGCGGCAGCTATGACATCGACCTAGTAAAATCCATCGGTGCAGACAAAGCAATTGACTACCGCAACGAGAACTTTGCTGACATCATTTTGAATGAAACAAATGGTGAAGGCGTTGACGTTTGTTTGACTACCGTTGGCGGTGAAATTTTAGCCAGAAGCTTGATGGTAATTAAACCAAACGGTCAAGCCGTCACCGTCACCGGGGTAGCCGGGGATTTGAACTTAGCCATTCGGAACAATATCACAGTTCATTTTGTTCATTTAGACCGCACCCGCCCGAAACTTGATGCTTTGAGAATGCTGCTAGAACGCGGTCAAATCAAGCCAGTTATTGGCATGAGTTTTCCACTGAATCAAATTGCTGAAGCTCATAAAAAATTAGAGCAGGGCGGCGAAGGCGTGCGGGGCAAGATTGTTGTATACAGTTAACCAATTACCCATTACCAACCAGATGAATACAATCTCTAAGTGCTTTGAATCTTTACGCGCTAAACGTCAGTGTGCCTTAATTCCCTTCATCACCGCAGGCGATCCTGACTTGGAAACAACCGCAGAAGCGTTACGCATTTTAGATGCGAATGGTGCCGATCTAATTGAATTGGGAGTTCCTTATTCAGATCCGCTTGCAGATGGCCCAGTAATTCAAGCAGCAGCAACAAGAGCTTTGCAACGAGAAACTAAATTAGAGCAGGTTTTAGACATCGTTCAAACTGTTAGCCCAAGCTTGAAAGCACCGCTAATTTTATTTACTTATTACAACCCAATTTTGAACCAAGGCATCAAGCAATTTTTAGCCAGAATTGCCATTGCCGGAGTTAAAGGCTTAGTAGTACCTGACTTACCCGTAGAAGAAGCCGGAGAACTGTTAAAAAACGCTGCCGATCTGGGAATTGAAGTCATATTACTCGTAGCACCTACAAGTTCAAAACAACGCATTAAATCGATCGCGCGCTTATCCTCCGGCTTTATCTACCTAGTCAGCGTAACAGGAGTAACGGGAATGCGATCGCAACTGCAAACCCGCGTAAAAGACATCCTGCAAGAAATGCGACAAACCACCAACAAACCCATCGGCGTAGGCTTTGGCATCTCTCAACCCGAACAGGCAAGTCAAGTAAAAGACTGGGGTGCAGATGCAGTCATCGTCGGTAGCGCCTTCGTCAAACAATTATCACAAAATACACCCGAACAAGGACTGCAAGAAATAGGGCAACTTTGTCGCGAATTGAAAGAAGCGATCGCACCCCAACAACTACTCTCACCCCTAGTCACATCTTAAAACTTAACTACACCAGGATTTACGCAACGAAACTAAATATGGTTGATGGTGTGTTACGCGATCGCTAACGCACCCTACATATAAAAACTTTGCCTAATTCCTGTCACCTCTTTCTTCTCTTCCTCTGCGTCCTCTGCGTCTCTGTGGTTCATTAAAAAAAGGAGACTTCCACCCGTGGTCAACCAACAAGAATTATTCACCCTATCCTCATCCAGCATCCCAGTCCGACCAGATAACTTAGGACGATTTGGAAAATTCGGCGGTAAATACGTTCCCGAAACATTAATGCCCGCATTAACCGAACTAGAAACCGCCTTTTACCAATATCGCAACAACCCAATATTCCAACATGAATTGCAAAACTTAATGCGAGATTACGTCGGACGACCCAGCCCTTTATACTTCGCCGAACGCTTAACAGAACGCTATGCCAAACCCGACTGTACCGGGCCACAAATTTACCTCAAACGCGAAGACTTAAACCATACAGGCGCGCATAAAATCAACAACGCTTTAGCCCAAGTCTTACTAGCAAAACGCATGGGCAAACAGCGAATTATTGCCGAAACCGGAGCCGGACAACACGGCGTAGCGACAGCTACAGTATGCGCTCGATTTGGTTTAGAATGCGTAATTTACATGGGCGTCCACGACATGGAAAGACAAGCGCTCAATGTATTTCGGATGAAATTAATGGGGGCAGAAGTTCGTCCCGTAGAAGCAGGGACTGGAACGTTAAAAGATGCCACTTCCGAAGCAATTCGGGACTGGGTAACGAATGTAGAAACCACTCACTATATTTTAGGTTCGGTTGCGGGGCCGCATCCTTATCCGATGATGGTACGGGATTTTCACGCTGTAATTGGGCAAGAAACTCGCGCGCAATGTCAGGAAAAATGGGGCGGTTTACCAGATATTTTGCTCGCTTGCGTGGGTGGTGGTTCTAATGCAATCGGACTGTTTCACGAGTTTGTTGATGAACCCTCTGTGCGTTTAATTGGAATTGAAGCAGCAGGAGAAGGAATTGATTCAGAAAAGCACGCAGCAACCCTAACAAGGGGAAGAATTGGCGTGTTGCACGGTGCGATGAGTTACTTATTGCAAGATGAGGATGGTCAGGTAATCGAAGCACATTCAATTAGTGCGGGATTGGATTATCCTGGTGTTGGCCCCGAACATAGTTATTTAAAAGAAACCGAACGGGCAGAATATTACAGCGTCACCGATCGGCAAGCTTTAGCAGCATTTCAACTGCTTTCGAGGTTAGAAGGGATAATTCCAGCGCTCGAAACTGCTCATGCGATCGCATACCTAGAAACCCTTTGCCCCCAGCTGACAAACAATCCCCGAATTGTCATCAATTGTTCCGGACGCGGCGACAAAGATGTGCAAACTGTTGCCAATTTTTTGAGTTATTAGTCATTGGTAATGGGTAATTGGTAATTGGTAATTGGTCATAGAAGTTTCAATTACTTATTACCCTTCCAATAATGTTTGGTTTCGTGAAAGCCAATTACCTATTACCCATTACCCATTACCCATTACCCATTACCCAAAATGATAGCTGTAACTCAACCTGTTAGCGGCATAAAGTTAACAGAAGATTCCGCAAATTGGCCCGAACTATTGCAACAACTGCTCGATAAGCGATCGCTTTCTGTCGCTCAATCTGCCGAGTTGATGCAAGGTTGGCTAAACGAAGCAATTCCTCCCGTTTTATCGGGCGCAATCTTAGCAGCAATTCAAGCTAAAGGAGTGTCCGCAGACGAATTAATTGGCATGGTGCAAGTATTGCGATCGCAATCCCTAACTCCATCACCAATTACCAATTCCCCATTACCAATTCCCCTAATTGACACTTGCGGAACTGGCGGCGATTGCGCTTCAACTTTCAATATTTCTACAGCAGTTGCGTTTGTAGCCGCAGCAGCAGGTGTAAAAGTTGCCAAACATGGAAATCGTTCGGCATCTGGTAAAGCTGGCTCGGCAGATGTGTTAGAAGCGGTGGGAATTAATCTTAATGCCAACCCAGAAAAAATTCAAGCAGCAGTTAATGAAGTTGGCATTACATTTCTATTTGCACCCGGTTGGCATCCAGCGTTTAAAGTGGTAGCATCTTTGCGAAAAACTCTCAAAGTTCGCACCATTTTTAACCTGTTAGGGCCACTGCTCAATCCGATGCAACCGACGGGGCAAATAATCGGCGTATGCGACCCCAATTTAATCCAACCAATTGCCCAATCTTTATGTCAATTGGGTACAAGAAAAGGAATTGTATTGTACGGACGCGAGAAGTTAGACGAGGCGGGATTAGCCGATTTAACCGATTTAGCTATCGTGGAAGAGCGACAGGTGCGCTTGATGGCAATTAATCCCGAATCGCTCGGTTTGCAGGCTGCACCCACGGAGGAATTGCGGGGTGGAGATGTGGCAGAAAATGCCGCAATTCTCAAAGCAGTTTTACAAGGAAAAGGCACGCGATCGCAGCAGGATGTAGTGGCTTTAAACGCCGCTTTAGCATTGTACGTCGGCGAATCAGTTACAGAATTGACTCAAGGAATTTCAATCGCTAAAGACATCATCCAAAGCGGAGCAGCTTGGAACAAATTGGCACAATTAGCCCAATTTCTTCATTAGTTAATTGGTAATTGGTAATTGGTAATTGGTCATAGAACTGTCAATGACTTATTGCCCTTCCACTGATGTTGGGTTTCGTGAATACTGCCAATTACCGATTACCCATTACCCATTACCCATTACCCATTCACAACACGCAAGGAACGTAACCATGATTGTAGTAATTAAGACCAGCACGCCGGAACAGGAAATTAATCGCATTCGGCAAGAGTTACAAGAGACTTGGCAAGTTACAACAGAAAAAAGCGTTGGACGGCATAAAACTGTTATTGGTTTGATTGGCGATACTGCGACTCTCGATCCGATGCAAATTCAAAATGTTAGTCCTTGGATCGAGCAAGTATTAAGAGTAGAACAACCTTTCAAACGAGTTAGTCGCGAATTTCGTCACGGACAACCGAGCGAAGTTGCTGTCTCTACACCATCTGGAACTGTCCACTTTGGCGAAGAACATCCATTAGTAGTAATTGCTGGCCCTTGTTCGGTGGAAAATGAAGAAATGATTGTAGAAACCGCGCGGCGAGTTAAGGCAGCAGGCGCAAAATTTATCCGCGGTGGTGCTTATAAACCTCGCACATCTCCTTATGCGTTTCAAGGACATGGCGAAAGTGCTTTAGGTTTATTAGCAGCAGCAAGAAAAGCAACCGGATTGGGCATTATTACAGAAGTAATGGACACGGCGGATCTGAGTAAAGTAGCCGAGGTTGCTGATATCATACAAGTCGGCGCGCGCAATATGCAAAACTTCCCTTTACTGAAAAAAGTTGGCGCGCAAGATAAGCCAATTTTTTTGAAGCGGGGAATATCTGCAACGATTGAAGAATGGTTGATGGCGGCTGAGTATATTTTGGATGCTGGTAACCCAAATGTGATTCTTTGCGAACGGGGAATTCGTACTTTTGATCAGCGCTATACTCGCAATACTTTAGATTTATCAGTTTTGCCAGTTTTGCGAAGTTTGACTCACTTACCAATAGCAATTGACCCCAGTCACGGCACGGGTAAAGCCGAGTATGTGCCTTCAATGGCATTTGCAGCGATCGCAGCTGATGCCGATTCTCTCATGATCGAGGTTCATCCCAATCCGGCAAAAGCTTTATCCGATGGCCCTCAATCTTTAACACCAGACAGATTTGATCGTCTCATGAATGAAATGGCTGCGATCGCTAAACTCAGAAATCGTTGGCCTCAACCAGAACCTGTGCTTGTCTAATTTTGTCATGAGTTATTAGCAACATCATATCTAGTGGTTGCGGTGCGTTACGCTAGCGCTAACGCACCCTACATTTAGATCTTGTTTTCTTTCTCTTTCTTCTTAGCTTTAGCGAGATGTAACCATCAACTGTCCACTGTCCACTGTCCACTGTCCACTGTTGAACCTATGACCACTTTATCTATCAGGGTTGGTTCTACTCATCCTTCAGTTAATTCACTTTCTAAACGTATACTTGATATTGCAGGCAGTTTAGTCGGATTAACGATTCTCGGAGTTGTTTTTGTACCGATAGCAATTGCTATTTATTTAGATAATCCCGGCTCTATCTTATACGCACAGAAACGTTGCGGTCTTTACGGAAAACCGTTTACAATCCGCAAATTTCGCACCATGATAGTCAACGCCGAACAGTTACAATCTCTGGTACAAAATGAAGCAAATGGGCCGATTTTCAAGAATCGTAATGACCCGCGCGTCACGCGGCTGGGGCGTTTTTTACGCCGCACCAGTTTGGATGAACTGCCGCAATTTTGGAATGTACTGATGGGAGAAATGAGTTTAGTAGGAACTCGCCCACCTACTTTAGATGAGGTAGGAAAATATAGCAAGCATCATTGGCAACGTTTAGATGTTAAACCGGGAATAACTGGAGAATGGCAAGTTAGAGGTCGTTCTACGGTGAAAGATTTTGAAAAAGTAGTCCAGTTAGACTTGCGCTATCAGCGCCTGTGGAGTTTTTGGTACGACTTGGCAATTATTTGCCAAACTTTATACGTGGTGATTCGAGAAGTTGGTGCTTGTTAAATTATCATGATCTCAATTTACATTTTGACCCACAACGAGGAAGTAGATATTGCCTATACAATTGAATCGGCAATGCTATCAGATGATGTTATTGTAGTGGATTCATACAGTAGCGATCGCACTATCGAAATCGCCCGCCGCTACCCCGTGCGAATTGTCCAGCACAAGTTTGAAAGTCACGGGCAGCAACGCACTTGGATGTTACAAAATGTCCCCACTAAATACGAATGGGTTTACATTTTAGAAGCCGACGAACGGATGACCAAAGAGTTATTTTCTGAATGCCTTGCAGCTATCAAAGCATCCAAATACGTTGGTTATTACGTTGCCGAACGAGTCTTATTTATGGGTACTTGGATTCGTCACAGCACGCAATATCCCCGTTACCAAATGCGCCTATTTTGTAAAGACAAAGTTTGGTTTACCGATTACGGTCATGCCGAACGAGAAGTTTGTTTAGGGCTAACCGGATTTCTCAAAGAAACTTATCCCCATTACACCTGTAGCAAAGGCTTTAGTCGCTGGATTGAAAAGCACAACCGCTATTCAACAGATGAAGCAATTGAAACCCTAAGTCAGTTAGAATCGGGAACAATTAATTGGCGAGATTTGTTTTTCGGTCGTTCTGAATTACAAAGACGCCGCGCCCTCAAAAATCTGTCGCTGCGCCTTCCTTTTAGACCGCTAGTTCGCTTTTTTTATATGTATTTTTTCCTCAAAGGTTGTTTGGATGGTTCGGCTGGTTTCACTTGGTGTACCTTGCAAGCATTTTACGAATATCTCATCGTTCTTAAAGTAAAAGAAATGAACCAAAAATCGCAGGAAAAATTAGAGCATAGTATTTCTGACTGCAAAACTGAAACAGGACTTACGCAAGGGTTGCCTAGAAACCGGGTTTCTGCGTAGATCTCAGAAACCGGGTTTCTTGGTGCGATCTCTAGTTAAAAGTCGCAGATTTTTCCAAGAAACCGGGTTTCTTGCTGCGATCTCTAGTTAAAAGTTGCA
>CAYXCW010000124.1:0-21971 GCA_964463555.1 uncultured bacterium | reverse complement strand
ACCAATATTAGGCCACAGAATAAGTGTTAAAAACCGTATATAAACCGAACAAAACTCAAAAGCTCCCCCACAATTGAGAATAATGGGTAGCTTTGTCCAACGATCGAGTTGCAGTTTTTAGCCCTGCCGTGAATCATCTCCAGCGATGCCAACCCAAAACATATAATTGACTAATGTTAATTTTTATGGTAAACAATTACAGTCTTTATCTTGATTGTGCATAGAGAAAAACCTATAGTAATGATAAGAAATATGATATATATAAAAAAAGTTATGAATGTTATTTAATTTTTCTTTAATAGTTTTATCTTTTAGATCAACCATTGTTCTGTTATGGGTGATAAATTTACATCACCTCGGATCTGTAAAAAATTTAACTGGCTAAAAACGGAACTGCGGTTCGTACAAAGTGGGGAGATCAGCTTCACCAACCGATTTAGAGGTTGGGGACAAGCTTATGGTCAGCATCAACGCCATAAACCTGTAACTTGCCTACAGGTTTGTGCGTCAGGCGCTGACTGGGCGCTAAGTGTTTGAGGAAACGAGTCCAAATTCATTGCCTGGAGAGAGACATGATGAATCAGTTTTTCAAGCCAAATTATTTACCGCCGTAAGTTTCTAGGGTAAAACCTGATTTTTGTTGAGTTCGGCAGTTAACAGCCGTTCGCACCTCTTTTTTGTCAAAAATTTTGGCTTAATTATGCAGATAACAAACAAAATCCATTTCCGAAACTTACGGGGTGACTTATTTGGTGGCGTTACCGCCGCGATTGTCTCCTTACCTCTAGCGCTAGCATTCGGGGTCGCCTCTGGTGCAGGTCCAGTAGCTGGACTTTACGGTGCTGCCTGCGTCGGGTTTTTTGCCGCACTGTTTGGTGGGACGCCGACCTTAATTTCTGAACCTACCGGCCCGATGACCGTGGTCATCACCACCATCATCGCGTCCTTGACCGCCACTAACCCGGAAAACGGTTTAGCAATGGCCTTCACCGTCGTCATGCTGGCGGGGATATTTCAAATAATTTTCGGGGTATTCAAGCTGGGTAAATACATTACCCTGATGCCCTACAGCGTGATTTCCGGCTTCATGTCTGGGATTGGGGTAATTCTGATCATCCTTCAGATTGCGCCGTTTGTCGGACAGCCGAATCCCAAAGGCGGCGTATTGGGGATGGTGCAAAACATTCCTGTATTGCTATCCAAGGTGAATCCGGCGGAATTGACTTTGGGTTTAGTCACCTTGGCAATTCTGTTCTTCATGCCAACGAAACTGAAGCGGTTTGCCCCGCCCCAACTGGTGGCATTAATTGTCGGTACGGTGCTTTCTCTGATGGTTTTCGGAGATGCCGATATCAGACGCATTGGCGCCATCCCTACCGGATTGCCCACGTTGCAAATGCCCACATTTACCGCTGCCCAATTGACGATCATGATCGTCGATGGCATCATGCTGGGGATGTTGGGATGCATCGACACCTTGTTAACTGCCGTAATTGCCGATAGCTTAACCCGCACCGAACACAAATCGGATAAAGAATTAATCGGTCAAGGGATTGGTAACTTAGTTTCTGGTTTGTGCGGTGGTTTGCCCGGTGCCGGTGCAACGATGGGAACCGTTGTCAACATCCAAACAGGTGCTTCGACAGCATTATCTGGTTTGACTCGTGCGATTATCTTGTTTGTGGTAGTTTTGGGTGCAGCCGGTCTGACTCAAAGCATTCCGATGTCAGTTTTAGCAGGGATTGCGCTCAAAGTCGGGGTTGATATTCTAGACTGGAGCTTCCTCAAGCGATCGCACAAAGTATCGCTCCGAGGCAGCATCATCATGTACGGGGTGTTGTTGCTCACCGTATTTGTTGACCTGATTGTTGCTGTAGGTGTTGGGGTGTTCATTGCCAATATCTTGACAATTGAACGTCTTTCTGACTTGCATTCGGAAGAAGTTAAAACGATCAGCGATGCGGATGATGACATCGTATTGAACGAAGAAGAAAAGCAACTGATCGAAGAAGCAAACGGACGGGTGCTGCTGTTCTACTTAAGCGGGCCGATGATCTTCGGGGTATCGAAAGCGATCGCTCGCGAACACGCCGCCATGCGAGATGCAGATGTGCTAATTGTAGACTTGAGCGACGTACCGATGATGGGCGTAACCGCTTCTTTAGCAATTGAAAATGCGATCAAAGATGCCGTTGACCAAAATCGTCAAGTCTTGATCGTTGGTGCAGCGGGCAAAGTCAAACGCCGGTTAGAAAAATTTGGCATCATGGATTTTATCAGAGCCGATCAATTTTTAGGCGATCGCACCGAAGCACTGCGTCAAGCGGTTGATTTCGTGAAGTACAATGCAGCTCAAGCCAATGGTACTAACGCCAAAAGCTTCCCAACTGAATCCAGTGACGCTACAGTGCGTTCGTAGTTAGAAAATTTTCTGGTAAACATCAGGGTTTTTTCAATGCCAGAAACCCGGTTTCTTAGTAGAGGTTTTCCTAAACCAGCCTACAATTATAATTAGAAACCGGGTTTTTCTGTGTAATACCAATTACCCTTGATGCGTGCTAGAAATCAAAAGATAAATAGGGGCGGAGTTTAGCGATCGCGTCAGGGAAAAATCAACAATTTCTCTCAACCCGCCCCCAAGTGTTACCCATTCATGGGAAAACGATTTAACTCATCAACTGCCCCAAATATCGATGGCAAGAGTTTCCACCAATTTCAATAGCGAGAATTATTCCTCATGAGCGAGTTGATTAATTCAATTTCTCCCTTACTAGCAACAGCAACCGAAGCTGAATACGCTCCGGTCGTTCTTACCGGAGTGCTGCTGAGTTTAGTGGCAATTTATGTTGCCAGTAAAGTCGGTGCCGAACTATCCAGAATGCTGGACTTTCCGCCTGTTTTAGGTGAATTAGTGGCAGGTGTAGTTGTCGGTATATCGGCGCTGCATTTGGTGGTATTTCCCGAAAGCGGCGCCGCTGCTTCCGACTCGGTTATCATGAGCGTTTTGAAATTTCTAGGCGATCTTGATGCCGAAGCAGTTACGTCAATCTTTAAATCTCAAAGCGAGGTTGTCTCAGTTCTCGCCGAACTGGGCGTAATTATCCTCTTGTTTGAAATTGGGTTGGAATCGGATTTGCGCGAACTGCAAAAAGTTGGCTATCAAGCCACAATTGTCGCCTGTGTTGGCGTCGCAGTTCCTTTTGCCGCCGGTACTGCCGGACTGATGCTGCTGTTTCACGTAGCAGCGATTCCCGCAATTTTTGCCGGTGCAGCTTTGACGGCTACCAGTATCGGTATTACCTCCAAAGTTTTGTCAGAAATTGGGCAACTCAAATCAAGAGAAGGTCAGATTATTGTCGGTGCTGCGGTGATTGACGATATCTTGGGAATTATCGTTTTGGCAGTCGTTGCCAGCCTTGCCAAAACCGGCGAAATCGATGTTTTAAACGTTATCTATCTGATTGTCAGCGCTACTGTTTTTCTCATCGGTTCGATTCTCCTCGGCAAGTTCTTCAATAAATCCTTTGTTGCTGTTACCAAGCAATTGCAAACCCGCGGCAACCTCATCGTTCCAGCGATGATTTTTGCTTTCTTCATGGCTTTCATTGGCAGCGCCATTCATCTAGAAGCAATCTTGGGTGCATTTGCAGCCGGTTTAGTCTTAGACGAAACCGATGAGCGCAACGAACTAGATGAACAAGTGAAGCCAATTGCTGATATTTTGGTGCCGATTTTCTTCGTCACCGTCGGCGCCAAAGCAGATCTCGGCGTTCTCAATCCGGTTGTACCGGAAAACCGCGAAGGGTTAGTGATTGCCGTCTTCTTGTTAGTTGTGGCGATTGTAGGCAAAGTTGTCACAGGTTGGTCAGTTTTTGGTCAACCAGGAATCAACCGTCCAGCGATTGGGATTGGCATGATTCCACGGGGTGAAGTTGGATTGGTATTTGTTGGCATTGGTTCGGCTAGCGGTACGCTCGATAAACCCTTGCAAGTGGCGATTATTATCATGGTGATTATGACCACGTTCTTAGCACCACCTTTATTGCGGTTGGTATTTAAGGAACCAGTGGAACCCAATCAAAGCATCGAACCTACTAAAGAACCAGCTAACGTTGGGTAATGCGAGCGAATTGTTTTGAGTTTTGAGCTTTGCTCCTTGCTCGTTCCTTGCTCGTTCCCAGGTTCTACCTGGGAATGCGCGTTTTAGAGGCTCTGCCTCTTGCTTCGAGGCAGAGCCTCTAGGACTGCATTTCCCAACCGGAGCCTAGAAACGAGGTAACACTAACACAACTAAGGCAGAGCCAGTTAAGTTTTGTTGGTGTGATTGGCTGCAATTTAATAAGTTAACAAGTAATATCATGTCCGCTTGTATCGGCATCGCGCGGGGGGCGGGTTTATCAACATAATTCGCTTAGGCTTAAACGGCACTGGTAAAACCCGCCCCTACAACACCATAAACCCTACAAGTCCGATACTACCGGACTCGATATAAAAAATTGATGTTGAAAACAAAAACGCAATTTTTGCTAACAACTTTATTAACGGTTGGTAGCGTAGTAGCAACTATAAAACCAGCACAGGCAATCTGTCTTGAGACACCATCAACTTTAGAGGATGTACAACCAACTTTTGTCCGTTATATGCAGCAATTGCAGCAGCAGCAAACATTTCCTTGGGGTAATCTGCAACCTTATGGTGACATATCTGGCGATCGCATCACACTCACCCCAGAATTTGAACAACTGACAGGCAGGCAAAAGCAACAAGTCCTAGATTTGCTGCGGTTCCATAACTGGTACGCAGAACTGGTTACTCCTGATGAAGCAACTGCAATCAAGGCGAGGAACAACGGCCTGATTCCCGTTGGGATGCCACCCTATCAAGTTTACGCCAGTGATGGGCGAGCTGTGTCTCTGCCCTACAATGCCTGCGAACGGTTTACATTACTTACAGAAGCAGCCCGCTACAGCTTTTACTACAATCGCCGACCAGCTGATGGTGTAAGCTTAAATGGCCTTCGCAATGCCGGAAGACCATCTTGGCGACGGGTAAACTTTCCCATCTCAGCAGCCCAAGAAAAAGCAGTGCGGCTGAAGTTTTGGCAGACAGTAGGCTATAACAACTCCAACGGCGTAGACTGGATTGCTTGGGTACCAGAACACGGGTATTTTGAAATCAACGTTAACAGCGAACGTAGCGATCGCTATCAACATACTCTGCACAAATTCTGGCGAGTCGCACCCCGTCAATATCGATACGTTGTGGTCGATGCCGACGGCACCCAACTTGAAGAGAAAACTTTTAAATAATTTTTCCTATAAGCTAAACTTTTACCAAAGTCAAGTAGATATTATGAGTTTTTAGCCAAATTAGGTAAGATTGCTCATTTATCAAGAGTTGGCAAATCGGTAATAATACTGAGCGGAACGGGTGAAAGGGCAGGATCTCGCCCAGATTCAGTAGTACTACTGAATCGTGAAATCCTTTGGCAATCAGCCGTGCAACTAGCCCAGTTTGTCGCCACCCGGTTTGAGAAATTGCACATCTATTGGCGTATTTCTTGTGATAGATGCGATCGCACATTGATTGTGTGTGCGTCGATTATGTTCAAACAACATCGAGTAGCAATCTCAGGCACATTCTTCTGGGAAACATCGCTGACATTAGAACTAAATTCTCGTTTGAATCGAAAACAGCACCATCTCAGTTAAGCAGGCAGGAGCCTCCAATCTCCTATACTCTGCTGTAAATATGGCTTTTCCAGCCGTTGCCGCTGATTTTGCTCATGGTTCAATCAACCCAGTCTATAGATTAAAACCTATGCTAAATCTAAAACAGGTAGACGATAGTAAAAAATACTTATCGTAATCATTTAATTTTTCTTTTATAATTTGGTTCAGCCATTGAACCATTCACCACGTTTAGGTGCTAAATTTACATTTAACGAACGCAGTCGATACGACTGTAACGGAATTCACTAACCACAAGCGGTTAATGCAATTGCATTAACGCTCACCATTTCTCAATAATAGCCGCCAACCTATAACCTGGCGGCTGGCTCATACTAACCAAGCGGTAATACAGACCTGACATCAGGTATTTGTATTAACTTGGTTTGCGCGGATAGCAACTTGTAGTTGCAATGCCGCAGGTAACTACCTACAGATAGCGCTAAAGCTTATTCACGCCCTAAGCGTCTTTCCAGGATAGAGGTTCTATAAATCGAGTTCCCCGATCGCAAGATTGAAGAGGTCACAGGTAAGGAGAGGTTATGAATCAGTCTTTCAATCAAGTTTCTCGGCGTAAATTTATTGTCACTGCTGGAGCATCAGCTGTAGGTTCTGTATTGCTCAAAGGCTGTTTGGGAAATCCGCCCGAACCGAATGCTGGAGCGGGTGGGACGTCTCCCGCAGCGCAGACAAGCCCTGCTGCTGTTCCTGCTGCAAATATTAATCCAGCAGATGCACCAGAAACGACCAAAATCAAGTTAGGTTATATCCCGATTGTAGAAGCAGCGCCGCTAATTATTGCTAAAGAAAAAGGCTTCTTTGCCAAGTATGGCATGACTGAAGTGGAGATCTCTAAGCAAGCTAACTGGGGTTCGGCTAGAGACAACGTAGAAATTGGGTCGGCTGGTGGTGGCGTTGATGGCGGTCAATGGCAGATGCCGATGCCTCATTTAATTACAGAAGGTTTAATTACCAAAGGCAACCAAAAGATTCCGATGTATGTGTTGGCGCAGTTGAATACCCAAGGAAATGGGATAGCGATCGCAGGCAAACACAAAGGGAAAATTGGGCTGAAACTCGAGGGCACAAAATCTCTCTTCGATCAGCTGAAATCCACCAACGCGCAATTCACCGCCGCATATACATTCCCCCAAGTCAACCAAGATTTCTGGATTCGCTACTGGTTAGCCGCAGGCGGAATTGACCCCGATGCTGATGTGAAATTGCTCACCGTACCGGCTGCCCAAACTGTGGCAAACATGAAAACCGGAACGATGGATGCCTTCAGTACCGGCGACCCCTGGCCTTATCGTATCGTCAAAGATGGCATCGGCTACATGGCAGCCTTGACCGCAGAAATTTGGCCTAACCACCCCGAAGAATACTTAGCGATTCGTGCAGATTGGGTTGACAAACATCCTAAAGCAACCAAAGCTTTGCTCAAAGGGATAATGGAAGCTCAACAGTGGTGCGACGTATTAACCAACCGCCAAGAAATGGCACAAATTCTATCTGGTCGCAATTACTTCAACGTGCCAGTAGAAGTGTTGACCAATCCGTTCCAAGGCGTATACGATATGGGCGATGGTCGCAAGATTAACGATGCAAAAATGGCGACTTACTACTGGAAAGATGGCGCAGGCAGCGTGTCGTATCCCTACAAGAGTCACGACTTGTGGTTCATCACTGAAAGCGTCCGCTGGGGCTTCCTACCTGGTGAGACTTTGACGAATGCTAAGGCAATCATCGATAAAGTCAACCGGGGAGATTTGTGGATAGAAGCAGCTAAAGAAGCAGGTGTTGCGGCTGCGGATATTCCGACTAGCGACTCGCGCGGTGTTGAGAAGTTTTTTGATGGCATCAGCTTCGATCCAGCCGATCCAACGGCTTACCTGAAGAGTTTGAAGATTAAGAAAGCGAAAGTTTAGGTAATGGGTAATTTCAGATTTGAGATTTCAGATTTGAGATTCTGTAAATCTGCAATCTGAAATCTACAATCTGCAATTACCAATTACTAATCAGCAATTACCAATTCCCAATTAGCCTGTTTAGAGGAGAACTATCTCAATGACTACAGTTCAAAGACGTGCTGCGAGTAATCGGAATGACTTTTTGTCCCAGTTGCAAAAACAAATTCCCGATTTGATTCCCCCGATTATTGCGATCGCAGCCTTTCTGTTGGTGTGGCAGTTGTTTTCTTGGACTCCGGGAGCTACCTTACCTGGCCCCATCCAAATTATTCAAGATACTTGGATCTTGATTCTTTATCCATTTTATGATAAAGGCGGAACCGATAAGGGATTGTTTTGGCAGATTTTGGCTAGCTTGCAACGGGTGGCGATAAGTTACACCTTAGCAGCGATTGTGGGAATTGGCTTGGGCATTTTGATTGGGACTAATAAAACAATTAACAAAGCTTTAGACCCAATCTTCCAGCTACTGAGAACCGTACCGCCTCTAGCTTGGGTGCCAATCTCCTTGGCAGCTTTAAGGCAAAACGAACCAGCCGCATTGTTCGTAATTTTTATTACCGCAATTTGGCCCATCTTAATCAATACTGCGGTAGGGGTGAAAAACATTCCGCAAGATTACAACAACGTCGCCAAAGTTCTCCAACTGACTAAAAAAGAATATTTCTTCAACATTCTGATTCCCGCGGCACTGCCTTACATTTTCACCGGATTGAGAATTGCGATTGGGTTAGCTTGGTTGGCAATTATCGCGGCAGAAATCGTCATGTCCGGGATTGTTGGAATTGGATTCTTCATCTGGGAAGCCTATCAAAACAACGCAGTCAGCGAAGTAATTTTAGCGCTAGTCTACATCGGTGCAGTTGGCTTGATTCTAGACAAGTTCATGATTTGGCTGGAATCGAAGATTATCCAACAATAAAACAATTGCAGATTTTAGATTTTAGATTGCAGATTGGCTAAATCTAAAATCTAAAATCTGAAATCTGAAATCTGAAATCCGATTACCAATTACCAATTACCAATTACCAATTACCAAAGGCCATGTCTGTTTTTGTAGCTGTAGACCAAATTGATAAAGTATTTGACCTATCCGGTGGCGGTCAGTACATCGCGCTCAAAGGAATTGACCTCCAGATTAAGAAAGGAGAATTTGTCTCCTTAATCGGTCACTCCGGTTGCGGGAAATCCACCTTATTAAACATGATTGCCGGTCTGGATTTGCCCAGCGAAGGCGTCGTAACTTTGGAAGGGCAAAGGATTACACAACCGGGACCAGACCGGATGGTAGTATTCCAAAATTATTCGTTATTGCCTTGGCGTACAGTACGGGAAAACATCGCCCTCGCCGTGGACTCGGTGATGAATGGGCTATCCGCTACCGAACGTCGAGATATTGTAGAACGGCATATTGATATGGTGGGGTTGCGACCTCACGCAGACAAGCCGCCGGGGATGCTATCGGGGGGACAAAAACAACGGGTAGCGATCGCGCGCGCCCTAGCGATTCGTCCCAAACTCCTGCTACTCGACGAACCCTTCGGTGCTTTGGACGCCCTAACGCGGGGTAATCTGCAAGAGCAGTTAATGCAAATCTGCGAAGAAAACCAAGTTACCGGCGTGATGGTGACTCACGACGTGGACGAAGCAGTGCTGCTATCTGACAGAATTGTGATGCTGACCAACGGCCCAGGATCTAAAATTGGTCAAATTCTGGAAGTAGATATTCCCCGTCCTCGCAAGCGGATGGAAGTAGTAGAACACCCCAGCTACTACAGCTTGCGAAGCGAAATGATTTACTTCCTCAACCAACAGAAACGGATCAAGAAAATTCGGGCGCAAAAAACAGCGGTTGTTTCCCGTCACGGTTTAGAAAAAGTCAACCTGTCAATTGGTTTTATTCCTCTAACGGCTTGCGCGCCGGTGGCTATTGCCAAAGAAAAAGGCTTCTTTGCCAAACACGGTTTAGATGAAGTCAACTTGGTGCGGGAAACTAGCTGGCGCGGTATCGTAGACGGCATCGCGGGCGGATATTTAGACGCAGCTCAAATGCCATCCGGAATGCCTCTATGGCTAACCTTGGGCGGTAACGACAACCGAATCACACCTACGGTAACCTCCCTAACTATGTCGCGCAACGGCAACGGGATTACCTTGTGCAAGCGCTTCTACGATCAAGGTATTTACTCGCTTAAAGAATTCAAGCGGATGTTGCTAGAATTTCCCGCTAGCCAGCACAGAATGGGAGTCGTGCATCCCTCCTCGATGCATAACCTGCTGCTGCGCTACTGGCTGGCTACAGGCGGCATCGACCCCGACCGCGACGTGCAATTGAAAAATATCCCCCCCGCCCAGATGGTGGTGGACTTGCAAGGGGGAACGATTGACGGTTTCTGCGTCGGCGAACCTTGGAATACCCGCGCCGCAATGGATGGAGTTGGCTTCACCGTCGCCACCGACTTGGAAATTTGGCCCGGACACCCTGGAAAAGTCCTCGGCGTGCGGGAAGAGTGGGCAGATGCTTATCCCAACACCCACGTTGCTTTAATCAAAGCCTTGTTGGAAGCTTGTCGCTATTGTGCCGATCCGGCACACGAACAAGAGGTGTGCAAAATTCTCGCCGATCGGGAATATTTAAGCACCGATCTTTCTTACATCCACTTAGGTACTCCTGAAAGCGCTAGCTGTAGCTTGGATATCCCGATGCGCGAATACGGGCATCACCTGTTCTATGGCGAGGGCGTTAACCGTCCTAGCCGTACTGAGCAACTTTGGCACATGACCCAACTAGCACGTTGGGATCACACGCCATTCCCCAGGAACTGGGTGGAAATTCTAGAACGGGTTTCTCGCGTCCGCGCCTTCAGTATCGCAGCACGAGAATTGGGTCTAGTTGATATCAGTTATACTCAAGGCAAAATAAAATTATTCGACGGTTCTAATTTTAACGTCGAAGACCCCATTGCCTATCTCAATAGTCTGGATATCAAACGCGATTTCAGCATCGCAGAAATTGCGATCGATTTCCGACCGAATGCTGCTTAATTAGAGACTAGGGACTAGAGACTAGGGACTAGGAAAATAGGTAAAATACTAGCAATACTTTCTTTCCTTAGCCCTAATTCCTAACCCCTAGCCTCCGCGTTTTAACTGTCAACTGTCAACTGTTGAATTTGTCCATCTCATTAAATTAACTAGACCAATGGTTAACCGCCCTCTAAGCTACACCGATAGCCAAACCAGTTACTCCACCCGTCGTTCAACACCAGCTTCCAACAGGCGCGAGGCTTTCCTCTCGATTGAAAATGTCAGCAAAATTTATCCGACTAAGAATGGCCCTTTCACGGTTCTCGATGGGGTTAACTTAAGGGTAGAAGAAGGGGAGTTTATCTGCGTCATCGGTCACTCTGGTTGCGGTAAATCGACGCTTTTAAACATGGTTTCGGGTTTCGCTTTCCCAACTGAAGGTGAAGTGCGGCTGCAAGGTAAGCAGATCACCCAACCAGGTCCAGATCGGATGGTGGTATTCCAAAACTATGCCCTGTTGCCTTGGCGAACTGCTTTTGAAAATATTTATTTAGCCGTTAATGCGGTTCATCCAACTAAACCGGAAGCCGAAAAACGAGACATTGTGCGGCGAAATCTCAAAATGGTGGGATTGGAAGATGCGGCTGATAAAAAGCCACCGCAAATGTCTGGGGGTATGAGACAGCGGGTAAGTATTGCTCGTGCTTTGTCGATTCGCCCTCAAGTGTTAATTCTCGACGAACCTTTTGGGGCGTTGGATGCGATTACTAAAGAAGAATTGCAGGAAGAATTGCTCAAAATCTGGGCAGATCAAAAATGCACCGTGTTGATGATTACCCACGACATCGACGAGGCATTATTTTTAGCAGATAAGTTGGTGATGATGACCAACGGCCCTGCGGCTAAAATTGGTGAAATTATGGATATTCCCTTTGGGCGTCCGCGCGATCGCGCCCGGATCATGGAAGATCCTACTTACTACAAACTCCGCAACCACGCCTTAGACTTCCTCTACCACCGTTTCGCCCACAGCGACGACTAAGGGAATTTGAGATTTTAGATTGCAGATTGTAGATTTAATAATTTGAGATTGCGGATTTATGATTTTTAAATCTGCAATTTTCCGTTTTAAATTGAGGAAGAGTTTTAAATCTCATATGATGTCGGGTAACAACGGTTAATTGCTAATTGCTAATGGCTAATGGCTACTCTGAAGGCAATTAGCCATCCTTACATTAACGATGCCAGCGGACATCATATCAAATCTAAAATCTCAAATCTCAAACAAATCTCAAATCTCAAATCTCAAATCTGAAATTAGTTGTTATGGCACATAAAATCATTGCCGAATTATTCAGCAACCGCGTGGGTATCCTGGCGACGATGCACCAAAAAGAACGGGTGATGGCTCCGATTTTGTCGCGGGAATTAGGAATTACTGTTTTAGTACCAGAAAATTTTGATACTGATAGATTTGGGACGTTTACTAGAGACATAAAACGCACCGGAAGTCAAGTAGAAGCCGCGAGATTTAAAGCTCTGGCAGCAATGGAAGTGACGGGGGAAGCGATCGCATTCGCCAGCGAGGGTACTTTTGGCCCCCATCCTTTCGTTCCCGGACTGGCTTTAAATCGCGAAATTGTCATTTTTATCGATCAAAAGCACGATATAGAAATTATCGGTCATTCAGCTTGTTTAGAAACTAATTTTAATAGTAAAACTGTCAAGAATATCGATCAAGCTTATGAGTTTGCCAAGCAAGTAGGCTTTCCGGAACATGGACTGGTTGTGATGGTTAATAAATCTTCTGAAGCTCAACCTCAAATTATTAAAGGAATTGTCAGCGAAGAACAGTTAATCGAGGCTGTAACCTTGGGTTTGAGTCAGTCGCAAGATGGTAAGGTTCATATTGAAACAGATATGCGCGCCCATTACAATCCAACTCGGATGAAAAATATTGAAAAAGCTACTCTCGATTTGATTGGGAAAGTTAAACAAATTTGTCCTGATTGTTCTTGGCCTGGTTTTGATTTAGTTGACCGGAAAATCGGATTGCCTTGTGCTGTTTGTGGTTTTCCTACGGAAATGACGCTGGCTGTTGTTTATCAATGCAAAAAATGTGGGTTTGTAGAAGAAAAGTTATTTCCAGATGGGATAGAAACGGCAGATCCTTCACGGTGTTATTATTGCAATCCATGAACTCTTTATGTTGGCAGAATATCTGATTAAACAAACCACAGAGGCACAGAGAACACAGAGGTAAGAGAAAAGAAGAGATAGGTATGTTAATTGCTGGTACTGTAGTTCCTAATCGGGGGAAACGCTGTAATTGTAGCGATCGCAACAATTAACCAGCATGAGGAAAATCCAACTTGGGAGAGGTTGAGGCATGATGTGAATTACCTAAGATGAAGGCGGAAATCAGCGCCGGAATGGAAATTAGGGTGACGCAAGACAAAGGCAATTTTGGGGAACAGACAGTCAATAAAATAATTGAGATATTATTGGCGAGGCTGTTAGATGCTGAACGTATCCAAGTCCGGATCAAAGCCAAGCTGAAGCAATTGGCACGTGGGGAAATCGATGCGATCGCAATTGAAATGTCGGGTTTTTTGGTGCGGCGCCACCTGCGAGTTGCACAATTCCAGTTGCATATCGGTGCTGTTGCTGTCAATATCCAAAATGCCATCCGGCGCCAGATTGAAATGCTGCATCCCTCTGAAGGTTGGCTGCGAATGGAGGTGACTCAAGAACAGTTGACGAGTTCGCTATTGGCTGAATTATCACCTTCCCAACAGATCGAATGCGAGTTAAGGGGGGATGGTGCGATCGCATTTTCTTTCAGTACTGAAAAAGAGCGGGTAGCTAGTTATACCACTAAACCCAGAATTGAATCAGATGGGAATGGGGTGGTGTTGGAACGATCCGGCGTCGAGGGGATAGAAGCGCGGGATGCGATCGCGCATGTGGCACACATTTTGAGTTTGGGCGATCTCGCCAATCGCGGTACAAGGTTTCACATCCAAAAGATTGATATTGAACCAGGTAAGGCTACAGTGAAAGCTACCGCCCGCATCGAACAATTTCCATCGGCGTGAATCATCTTTGCTGGTTGTATTTACAAACACTCTGGGATTTATAGCAAGTCATTCATCCGATAGAGAAGTATTGGGGATATTACACTTCATTGGTTAGAAGGAAAAAATCGTTTTGCTATCTAGGATGAAGTTGGAAGCAACTGTGAAGGATAGAGAGATGATGATGAGCGATCGCAGCAATTCCCAGGAGCCACAATCTACCACTAATACTAGCGGTAAAAAAGATATCGAACCGCAAGATCCACAACCCGAATCCGGGTTTGTCGATCGGCAACAACTGATGGAAATTCGCCAAAGTTCCCCACTCAATCCCCGAGTGAATGAAAAAGATGAAGCTAACCAAGAAGAAGCATAATTATCCAACTAATTGCTCTTTTCCTACCCTGAAGGGTAGGGCTATACAAACTAAGCCTGCCTACGCAGGCTTTTAGTCCTTGCCTTGCGGACTCGCCCCGGCGTGCGATCGCGATCCAAGCGAACAGAATTTCCAAATTAATTTGGCTAACCTTAAAAAAATGACTCATTTTGGTATTATCTGTCCTCCCTATCCAGGGCATTTGAATCCTTTGTCTGCACTCGGACGGGAATTACAATCGCGCGGGCATCGAGTGACATTTCTGCAAATTCCGGATCTGGAATTAAAGGTGCGATCTGAAGGTTTGAATTTCTACCCGATTGGGGAATCTACCTATCAACCGGGAACGATGGCGCAAACTTTCATCGAACTGGCAAAATTAAGCGATTTAAAAGCTTTGGAATATTCGGTGAAATTCTGTCAGGAAATGGCAGAAACGATTTGTCGGGATGCACCAAAAGCGATCGCATACCTTGGCATTGAAGCTTTGTTAGTCGATCAGCTGGAAATTGTCGGCGAAACCGTTGCGGAAGGTTTGGGATTGCCGTTTATCTGCATTTCGTCGGGGCAGGTGATTCACCGTCGCGCCGATGTGCCGCCTTTCTTCACTCCCTGGAGTTATCAGAATACTCTGTGGGCGAGGTTGCGGAATCAAGCGGCATACTATCTGTTAGATCGAGGTTGTCAGCCGATTTTGCAAACGATTAACGAGTATCGGCAAAAGTGGAATTTGTCTCCCTACGATCGCATCTACGCTTCTAATGCCCGACTTGCCCACATCAGTCAGCAGGTAGCAGCTTTTGATTTTCCCATCCCCAATTTACCGCAGCATTTGCATTACGTTGGCCCGTTGCGGAATGCTTCTCCCAAATCCGTTTCTTTCCCGTTTGATCGACTCACCGGACAACCTTTAATTTACGCTTCGTTAGGCAGCGTGCAAAACACCAAAGGCGATGTTTTTCGCTGCATTGCGGCGGCTTGCGAAGGTTTGAACGCGCAACTGGTAATTACCCACGGCGGCGGGATGGATGCCGCAGCTGTGGCACAACTTCCGGGGAATCCCCTGGTGGTTGAATATGCTCCCCAAGTCGAAGTAATATCGAGGGCGAGGTTAACAATTACCCACGCTGGATTAAACACGGTTCTGGATTCCCTCAGTTATGGTGTCCCCCTGGTGGCGATTCCGATTACCTTTGAACAACCGGGAAATGCGGCGCGGATTCGCCAGACGGGTACCGGCGAGGTGATTCCCGTATCGCGCTTGAGTGAGAGCCGATTGCGCCAGACAATCTCGCGGGTATTAACCCAAGAGTCTTATTTGTACAATGCTCAAAAGATTCAGAGTGCGATCGCTCAATCTGGCGGAGTCAAAAAAGCCGCTTCCATCATCGAACAATGTCTCAAATCTGAGTCAGATCGCGAGATCCTAGCAACCGGGTTTCTGCCTAGATCTTTCGCTGCCTTTCCCGACAATTTTTCATAGAAACCCGGTTTCTTTGCTCTGACGGATAATCGGCAATTGCCACCAGGGAAGGTGAGGATATTCATGGTGTTCCTCATGGTAGCCAAAATGATAGCAAGTAATAAACGACCAAAACGTTGATAGCGAATTACTTTGGCAACGGTGATGATTTGTATATCCTCCCTCTGGTTCCCGGTGTGGCAGATAAGTTCCGAAGTAAAACAACTGCACCGAACTTAAAAGCGATGGAATTACCCAAAATAAAAACATATTTTCGGCGTCAAAAATCGCAAAATAATTAAGTACGTGAAAAATTATGCCTAATCCAGATATTTGCATCCAGCTAAAGTATCTACTAAAAAATTTAAAGTACCAACCCAACCAATTACTATCATAAAAGTCTGGATCGGTTTCGCTAGCAGGATGGCGGTGATGTAACCAATGATTTTTTAACAGTTTTTGATACGAAAATAGGGCGTAAAGAAAAACTGCTACCCTTCCAATCAAATGATTGATTTGGCGATTTTGAGGAAAAATCGCACAATGCATCGCATCGTGAGCGGTAATGAATACACCTGTGTAGAGGAAGGTTTGAGATGCGATCGCAGTCCCTATCCAAAAAATATTCACTTTAGAAATATCCCAGGAAAGCCAAAAAATTAGGCTACCTGCCCATAATCCAATGATAGTTAAACCAATCGCGATTCCCTTGATTGAATGTTGCTTATTAGTCAAGCCTTTCTGATGCCAATCTGTCACATTTGGCAAGACAATCTTTTCCGACAATCCAACACTTGGTAGCATACATTGCCTTATTTTTCATACTTTTAACTCCAATATTAACGATCGGTAAAATAATTCCATCCACCGTTAGGGTTAATTTAAAAATAGGCTGAAATGCTATATTTATGTCAACTCAATGTATCGATCAATACGAAATTTATGTTTTTGACCAAAAGATGGCGGAAAAAAAAGCAAGAATTTATTTACAAAAAAAGGCAGAGGGGAATTCTTAAGATATTGATGGACAATTTCTCCACGATTAATTAGTGGATAGATTTGGTATTTATTGTTGATATCTAAAGTATTAAAAATCACAATGTCCCGGCTTTTGATAATGGGTAATCGACCGGACATGATATAACCCATTAATTAGACACCCTTCTTACCCTAATCCCTAGCTCCTAGCTATATAATCACCACTATCTTTAGAGGTGCATACAGATTAACTCTCAAGATAGAGAATAGCGATTAATCCAATCGATAGCATGATCGTTATGAATTGCGATTGAGGAACTTGAATTATGCAGACCAATACACAGAATACAACTGATTTACCTCCCGTAGCCAAAGAATATAATGGCATCGATCGCAACGCCTGGGTTTTCGGCTGGAATCCGCAACAAGAATTGTGGAATGGGCGTTTAGCAATGATTGGTTTTCTTGCCTACCTGCTGTGGGATTGGGCAGGCTATAGCGTAGTTAGAGATGTTTTGCATCTCATGCACTAATACTGTTTTCCCATTCATGGGAAACACTTGGAGCGGGGCGGGTTTAATTAAATTGTTTGAAAGTATCCAAAGTTATTGGTAAAACCCGCCCCTACGCTCTGTATTTGTTGATGCGTAATATTAGCAAGGGAAATTGATATTTGATGTTGTAGGGGCGGGTTTTACCAGTTAATTTTGCTGCCAAGCGAATTGTATTCATAAACCCGCCCCCCGCGCGATGTTTCACGTTACAAGACGGAAATTCCTGCGATGTGGGTTAGCAGGATTGGCTTCACTTGGCCTTATTTCCTGCACCAACCATCGCTTTTTAGGTTCTCTACCAATGATTAAAGATCGCTTATTAAATCGCCAAGCCGCCTCCTCTGGGCGGCTGCTTTCTCGTCCAAAACAACCTAGTAAATTAGCATCTCCCGGACTCCATAAACTGGGGTTTGATGGGGAAAGAGATGGGCTAATATACGTACCCAAAAGCTATCGAGTAGACAATCCTGTGCCACTGATATTGATGCTACACGGTGCGGGAGGAGATGCCGAAGGTGGGTTGAATATTCTCCAGAGTTTGGCTGATACTTTCGAGACAATTCTGTTAGCTGTAGATTCGCGCCAACAAACCTGGGACATTATTATGGCTGGGCGCTTTGGTGCGGATATTGCTTTTATCGATCGAGCGCTGGCGCAAACTTTCAGCCGTTATGCGATCGCTCCAAATCGGGTAGCGATCGCAGGTTTTTCTGATGGTGCTTCCTACGCCCTTTCTGTTGGGGTTACGAATGGGGATTTGTTCACCCACATCATTGCCTTTTCACCCGGATTTATGGCACCCGCCGCCCAGGAAGGATTGCCTTCGATCTTTATTTCCCACGGTAACGGAGACACGGTTTTACCCATCGCTCGCACCAGCCGCAAGATTGTCCCGGTGTTGCAGCAAGCAGGTTACGATGTGCATTACCGGGAGTTTAACGGCGCTCATACAGTGCCGGAAGCGATCGCCAGTTCAGCGTTAGATTGGTTTACGGAAGCAACACCTTCGCGGAATTAACCATCCCAGCGTCAATCATCGCTTTAAAGGCAGTTTCCCCTAAAATGCGGTGCGCCGCCGTCGTCGGATGAATCCCATCCCAAAACAAAAATTGGTCTGGATTGCTACAAGCACCAGAGCCAGAGAAACAGGCCGCGATGGTATTGGTCAAACCCAAGCCTTTGGGATTCGATCTGGCTTCTCGATACAGCGTATCGGCATCGAGAGTGGCAATTTCCAGGTCAGAATGTTTCTGGGTGAGTACTTTAAGCGATCGCCTCAAACCTTGGTTATGCGTCGCGGTTAAGGTGCTAAGGCTGGCAGAATTGCCACTCGTTCGCGTTGCGGGTAACTGTCCCAAATCGGGTAAATTTGCTACCAGTATCTTTTTCGCACCCACATCGGCTAGAGATGCGATCGCTTGCGTCACATTTTGCACGGGAACCGTTGCATTGCTTGCGCCTTGCAAATAGTCATTCGCTCCCGCCCACAACACGTACAGCGCATCTGAATTAACCTTGGGATGTGACTGTATAAAAGATTGCACCTGAGTTAGCAAACTCGGTACGTAACCGTTGCTTCCCGTAGTCGCACCGCCCCAGGCAAAATTGTTGCTGGGAGAAGAGAAGAGATTGAGGCGATCGCTTAGATATTCCACCCAAACGCGACCATTAGAGTAACGCCCTTGATAGTAGCTGGGATTGGGTGGATAGGTTCCACCTGTAGTGCGGAAGATGTTTCCGACATCAGAAAGACTATCCCCAAAGACATAGAGATCTGCGATCGCATGAGGATTGCGAATCGATGATGTCAATACAACCATGAAAAAAACCAGGATCGTAAGTCCTGCTGCTAAAAACCAGTTTTTTGCTTTCATGAAACTCTTCTGCAAACCATGATTAATGGCTCTAGTTTTGAGCAGAGATTGAGCCTGCAAGAAGATCGCTTATCCAAGCTAACAAACTGAATTAAGCACTGGTGAGCGAAACCGAATCAAAAAAGGTGCGGATTTTGCCCTGGTAATGGGTAATGAGTAATTGTATTGAATCCACGAGCCAATTACCCATTACCAATTACCCATTACCCATTACCAAGAATCAGAAAAAGTCCAATCTTCTGTTTCTCCCATTTCTGGCAAGTTATTATGTTGAAGTAAAGCCTCATACTCTCCCGAATCGACCCATTTTAATAACTCGCTAGCCCGCATGATCGCCCAAGAAAACTTGTATTCCATAAAACTCAACATTTTGGCGATTTTATCGAGATTGTTAAAGCTTTCGGTGGAAAACTCGCGGGCTTGTGCCTTAAAATCTTCTAGGATTTCAGTTGACATGTATTCTCTCGGTAAACCGGCTAGTTTCATCATTGCCGTAGTGGCTACTTCTACATCTTGACAAGCCAGCAAACCCGCGCGATCGCTGGTGAATTTCGCCATCATCAACCAATTATATAAAGCCAGTTCCACTCCACTCGCTAGCAAGCCGCCTAACCCCAAAGTGGTATTACTTAAAAATGTTTTTAAACTCGGCAGAATAATCGCCGTTTGATGGTATAGTAAATGCTGACTTTTAATATGAGCAATTTCATGCCCCAAAACAAAAAGCAACTCTTCGGGTGAGAGCCATTCCATCCCCTCTAAATTGATGCTGACAAGCGGTTTTTCTACTCCAATGGTGTAGGTTTGGATGTAACCCGTGCCTCGAAATAAATACAATTCCGGAAGCGGTTCAACCTCAAGAATTTGGCAGGTTTCTACAAATGATTTATGCAGGTAAGGAAAATTGCGGGGTGTGACTCTGATTTCATTACCAAGGCATTGCAGTCGGAGTAAGCGATCGATCCCATACTCATTAATTTTTTTGAGCAACAAAGAAACACCAGGCATTTTTTCCAAGGAAGCTAAAGCTTTGCGATCGAATGGGTGTTCGTAGACGTCTGCTTTTAACCCTGTTAATACTTTTTGCTCCATGAGTTTTGAGCTTTGGGTTTTAAAAGTTATAGGAACAATCAGCGATTACCAATTATACCAAGTCTGGTAGCAATGTTAGTAGGGGCGGGTTTTACGAAAGATATTTGTTACCAGCGCCAAAGTTAAATAAACCCGCCCCGGCTGAGGCTACCGATGCCACCAGAGATGATATTATCTCAAGATATTGTTCCTCCCTCTACTGTTACCAGCGCCAAAGTTAAATAAACCCGCCCCGGCTGAGGCTCAAGATATTGTTCCTCAATCTATGCCTAAAACATCCAAATAATTTTGGGTCGAAGTTTCTAAGGTAAACTGGTTCAACCAAGCAGAGTCAACCAATTTATAATTCCCAGACAGCACTTTCAAAATCGCCTGTGCCATTGCATCAGCATCGCCAACCGGCACTAATTCCCCATATTTTCCATTATCTAAAATTTCTGCTGGGCCACTTTCACAGTTAGTCGAAACTACCTGCAATCCCAAAGCCAAAGCTTCAATTAAAACTGTAGACAATCCCTCCCAAGCCGAAGATAAAACAAACAGAGATGCTCGCTTCATATAAGGAAAGGGATTTTTCACAAATCCCACCCATTCTACATCGTTTTCAATTGCCAACTCTCGTGCTAGTGCTTGCAGTTTTTGTTGTTCTCTGCCACTGCCCAACATCATTAAGCGAACTGGTTTTACCTGCCGTACTTTGGCAAAGGCTCGAATTAAAGTTGGGAAATCTTTCTGGGCTACAAATCTTCCCATTCCCAATATCACGGGCGGTTCCCCTTCAGCAAACCAAGGATGCTCTAAAGGCTCTTCTGATTGTGCTTTTAACTGAGGAGTAATCGCTGGATTGTAAATCGTTCGGATTCCTTTTAAAGGTAAGCCAGCGATATTCGATAAATCCTCAGCTACGCCGCGAGAAACGGTGACAATTTGATCTGCCCAAGGATAAAATAACCTTGCTGCTAGAGGTGCTACGCGAGAAGAAACTTGTTCTACTCGTTTGGCTTCCACTGAAAGAGTAGTATGTTCTGATACGACGACGCGAGTGGGAACCCTAGAAATATGTTTGGCTAAAATTGCGATTTCATTTGGGTAATGACTGGCTGAAAGTAGGGCGGCGGGGCGTTCGTTTTTCAGGTAGCGGATTAACTTGGGAAGACTGGTTATAGATTGGAGACTGGTAGGGAATTTAAACGAACGATTCTTGTCAATTTCCTTAGTTTCTAAATCCACTATTCGCACAGAGGGCGGTACTTGGGGCAAAAAGATTCCTTCTGCTTTAATTAACACTAAATCGACTTGTACGCCTTGTTGTGCCATGCCGCAAGCTAGGTTTAACATAATCCGTTCGACACCACCGCCATTAAGGTTGCGGAGAAACAGGGCAACCTGGGGTTGGGATTGAGGTGTTGCCAAAAATGTTGCGTGCGATCGCTCTTGAGTAAGGTTCAATGTTAATTACCTTCTAGAAAACTGGGTTAATAGTTTTTTCGGCGCGGCTTCATCGAGAGTTTATTATACCTGAATCCAACTGTGAAACTCTCAAATCTTGGAAGCTGCGGACTTGCTGGCTGTGATGAATAGCACCCTCTATCAACAGATACCATAGGCTTTTTCTTGATTGCATGAGTAGTTTTACTGAATCAAGCGTTACTTACGTCTTTTTACCAAACAGTGATACTGATACTTTCCTCAAGACAGATGCCGAAACAGGAAAAAGCAACTATCCGGAAAGAATTGATGAATTTTTTATAAATAATTTGCTGCCAAATTCTGTTAGTTAACGCAAGTTGCTAGTTACAAATATGGTTGGTTTGATCCCCCCTAACCCCCCT
>CAYXCW010000123.1:0-22004 GCA_964463555.1 uncultured bacterium | reverse complement strand
CGTCTCTACAGCCAGAAATTTATTTCTGTTGGCTCTGGTGCAAGATCTGAGTTAAATTAAAATTTTCTGGCACTGTGAGTTCAGCATTTCTGGATTGGTAGATAGACTAAGGTGCTGTTTAATTAAGTTGCTGCGATCGCGAAAAACAGCCTCATCATTAAATCGCTTACCGTTTTCACCCGCTTCTCGGATCAATTTTGACAACCGCTGTCGATCTTGACATAAATTTACCAGCAGATCGCCGAGTTGTTGCCAATTTCCCATTGGTACGAACGCACCACCGCCAAAATCCCCAACGAGTTCCTCAACATAGCCGCTGCGATAACCTACGATCGGCGTGCCGCAGACTAGCGCTTCGATTGGAGAACGCGCTGATTCTTTGGTCACGTGGGTAAACAGCAGCAAGTGGGATTCCTTGAGGCGCTGGAGTAGTTTATCTCGATTTTTCTCCCATCCAGTCAGTTCGATGCAAGAATTCAAACCCAACTTTTGAATCAGCGCTTTCATTTCATCCATCAATATGCCGTCACCCATCCAAGTGGCGTGAATATTAGCACCTTTATCCCGCGCCCGACTGATTGCTTTTACCCAGTCTAAAGGCGCTTTCATTGGATCTATGCGTCCGGCGTAACAGATGCGGAGGGTGGGGTCTATTTTAGTCTGCAAAACTTTTTGATTCAGCTCTTTTTCGCCGATCGCATCTGAAGGTTTGATGTGAATGTTGTGAATCAGATAGCTATTTTTACAAAACGGACTGTACGCAGAATAGCAATCTTGCCCGTGCCACAAACCCAAATCGCAATTTTGAATAATCCGCTGGTGGTACAGCTTTATTAGCGGCGCTTCTACTGTTGCTTTGATCCGTCTTTTTAAACTTGCTCCTTTTGCAGCTTTTAAAACCACATCGTGGGTTACCCAATCGGTGTGAATCGCATATTTTCTGCCTTGTTGGCGCGCTTCTAGGGCTGCGATCGCTCCCCAATCGCCAATCAATCCCCCAATCGCAAATTGCAAATACTCGCTCTTTTCGATTAATTCTGCTAGCTGCGATCGCACCGAACTATAACAAGAAATAAAGTCCGATATTTTATAAGCCCAAGGCAACGGCACTAATTTAAATCGTTCTGGTTTTTCTAAAGTTGCCGTATCGCGCCAAGTCATAGTTTTATCTTGTGCCGCCAGCGCTTCTGGTATAGTCGGTGCAGCCACGATCGCAGAATCAAAATTATCTGCCCACCGCTCTAAACCGTTGCAAGCTTGTGTCTCAAAAAACAGTTTGTTTCCTTTTACTAAAAACGGAACTGGCAAGACAAGTAACATCCCTTTCCTTACTCGAATTGATTTAGACATCGATTTATCCTTCTGAACTCCTAGACAAAGTTTCGCTGTCTCACATCTTGTGCCATGCAAGAGCAAGACCTAATAAAACGGGGTTTCTACACGAGAATGTTGTGAAACAGATAGCTGTTTTTGCTAACCCGAATCTATGGCTAATCGCAATCTACCTTTGCAGCCTTCAATGGCTGCGTCGCGTAGCGCACCGGAAGCATATCCCTGCCTCATCTTCAACCTACCTGCCAATTCCAAATACCCAGCGATCGCTCTTATTTATTAACTTTGCTATAGTCGTATGCACCTGACTATAACCAGACAAAACATCTAACCGTTTCTCAGTTCAATGCAACGGCAATAATTCAAATCAAGCCAGTTTTTCTCAAGTCGTCCTATCGCGCCAAGTCATTGTATTATCTTGTGCTGCTAGTGCTTCTTGTGTAGCAGCTGCACCCAGAATCACCGCCTGAAATTAATTTACCACAAAAAATCGGTTTACTGCCTCCCCGTTTAAAGGGTAAAGGAAAAATTTATTCACCTTAGTTGCAATCCTCTTCTCTTGAGGAAGAGGTAACTGTCAACCCTTCGACTAGCTCAGGACAAGCTGTCCACTGTCCACTGTCCACTGTCCACTGTTGAACCACGGTTGTAAATTATTGCTGCTAGCTTGCATTTCAAAAAACAGCCGATTTCTTCATCTTAAAAACCGAGCATACACAACCTCTAACATGCCTTTTTTTTCATCATTTTTTCCTCCTCTATTATTAACTTCTAACTAGGTTATTGGAACTTTTGTAACTAATTTGCAATAATTCTCCGCCCCATTTTTAACGTAGACTTAATTTCGATTATACCTAAGTTAAATACAACCGTATATATACGAAAATACCTATCTACGCATATATACGTAGATAATCGGGTTGTTCCCCAGGATAATTTTAGTCCAAGCCGATGTTTTTTCCGTTCGCGATCTGATTAAAGCCTTATCAGACAATAATTTGAGAATATTTTTTCAGCGTTTTGGCTCGGTTCAGCAGGTTCACGTAAAAATTTATCAATGATGCTACAACTTGTTCGCCTGGTGTTGGCTGATGCGATCGCCAAAAAAATCTAGCTAGATAATAATAATGATAATCAAAATTGTTTAGTAACGCAACCCAAGGCCAGCAGGTAATTTCACAAAAATTTCACAAACATCAACTAACGAAATCTAACACCAGCAGATAAATTTACCAAAAACACACAAATATATAGTATCGAAAAAACTCAAAAAGAAAAAGACTAATGCCCAGCAGCACCGCCAATCGCTTTAACTTTCTTAAAGAACAAAATGGCAAGACCACTTAACAGCAAAGTCCACGCCACGAAGCAAAAGCAATCGTTAAACGCCATCACAAAGGCTTCCCGGCGGACTGGCGATCGCTTGAAGTGCTTGATTTTGCGCCGTCAACTCACATCTTGCACCACGGGAGGTATAACCTCCCGGATCTCGTTCCCAGGTTCAACCTGGGAACGAGAATATGTGGGCTGCCGCCTCAAGGTGCAAGATGTGAGTAAATTCAGATCTTGCACCATTATCAACAAGCCTTCAAACCCTTGTTTCTTGCAAATAGCTCAGCTTGAAAGCCTAGATTTGTCGTCAAGAAACCCGGTTTTTAGTCAAGGTGCAAGATGTGAGTAAACCGAAATTGCGCCGTAACAATAAATGCAGATTGATTTGGACGCTCTCAGAAACCGGGTTTTTTACAAAAACCCGGTTTCTTTACTTGGCTACGAAGTAATGCCTAGTTTGGCATAAATTGGCTGAACTAAAGGTTTTAAACTCGGTAACTGTCGGGAAAAATAAATTGAACCTAGAATGCAAATAACACCGCTGAGAATTAAAGTATTAGGCGCGCCGATGTAGTTCGCCAAACCACCAGCAAATAAATTGCCAAAGGGGATGACGCCAAAAAATGCCATTGTATAAATGCTGAGGACTCTGGCGCGTTTATCATCTTCCACAATCGTTTGGATAAATGTATTGCTAGAGGCAAATTGCAGAATGAAACCCACGCCGCTTAACAACATCATCAGCAAGGAAATCCACATGACGCGCGATACAGCAAATCCCACGATCGCACTTCCCATTAAAGCAGGAGAATAGGCGATAATTTTGCCAATACCAACGATACTTTTGCGCGTACTCAAGTACACCGCACCAAATAGCGCGCCGATTCCCGATGCTGCCATTAAAAAACCTAGTGCATCGGGGCCACCGTTTAAAATTTTGGTAGCAAAGATTGGCACTAAAACCGTGTACTGCATTCCCCAAAAACTGACTAATGCTAGTAGCAAGATGATGGCGCGAATCGGTGCAAAGCCAAAGGTGTAAGCAAAACCTTCTTTCAATCTTTCTAAGGAATTCCCGCTGATGGGTTTGAGCGATCGCGGCTTGAGTTTCATCGCTAATAATGCGATAATAACAGCAATGTAGCTGAGGCCGTCGATTAAAAAACAAACCCCGGCGCTATAGGCTGCGAGTACCACTCCGGCAGCGGCAGGGCCGATTAATCTGGCACCGTTGAACATTGAAGCATTGAGTGCGATCGCATTCGCCAAATCCTCTTTTCTTTCGATTATTTCCGGCACAAAAGCTTGGCGCGCTGGGGCATCAAATGAATTGACAATTCCTTGAAATAAACTCAAGAAAATTAAATGCCAAATATTCACTACCCCCGTCAGCGCTAACACCGCTAACGTTAAGGACTGAACCATCGAGAGAATTTGAGTCCAAATAATTACTAGATGGCGATTCCATCGATCCACCAAAACACCCGCAAACGGCAGTAAAACTAAACTGGGTATTTGGCTGGTAAATCCCACAATTCCCAATAACCAAGGCGACGCGCTTAACTGATAAACCAGCCAAACTGCCGCCACTTGCGTCATCCAACTGCCAATCAGAGATAACCCTTGTCCTACAAAGAAAAGGCGATAGTTTCTCGACCTAAAAGCCGGTATGTCTGGTATCCACTTGCTCGCGCCTACTTTCATGCCGTATCGTCCTTAAGATTGATTTTATCATAATATCTTAATAATTCTACACAATTGTTTTCCTCTTGCCATCCTACTCGAGACTTGGTAATTGGTAATTGGTAATTGGTAATTGGTAATTGCCCGTAGACAAAGTAATTCCGATGCCAGGGGAAACGATTGGTTAATCATGTTGTAGGGGCGGGTTTTACAAGTTTCCTTTGATACCAAGCGAATTGTACCGATCAACCCGCCCCCCGCGCGATGCTCGAAATTTCGTAGCCTTTGGCACTATCAGCATCGAAGACTATTTTGACTGGAATCCGCGGCACAACTTTGGTAAAGTTTCCCGTGGCATTATCTGGCGGTAACAATGCGAACTGAGAACCACTTGCAGGAGAAATACTATCAACTTTTCCTTTAAAGGTTTGATTCGGGAAAGCATCAAGCTTGATTTCTACTTCTTCCCCTGGGTGCATTTTTTGTAGCTGGGTTTTTTTAAAGTTGGCAACGATCCAAAGCCACCGCGATACTGTACTGGCTTATATCGTATGTCTCTAGCACCTGTTTGAGGGCTTTTCCTGCTCTTCCCATTACTGCTCCGAAAAACTTACCCAAACCTAGCCAAACTAGAAACTGGCATGGCGTAACGAGTTCCGTCAGAAACAGTAGCTAAAGTTTTTACCCCCAGATCGACCCCAACTCGTTCAATTGGATGATAAATTGGCGGAATCTTTTCGGCATCTAAAGCGAAAGAGACAAACCATTTATCCGCAGTACGAGAAACCGTAAAGGTCTGAGAACTGCAAGTAAACTCAATCTCTTCCTTGAGCCTGAACTCTTTTAACCCAGGCAACTGAATTTTCTTACCTGAATAGATTACCACTCGATTAGTGAAAGGAATAGCTGGTTTGCCTTTTTCTAGGTAAATACCAGAAGTTTTGTATACGGTAAACGAATCACCTCTCTTTTTAGTTTTCTGCTTCGGAAAATCGCTTAACCCTTGTCGCCATCGTTTGAATGCTCTTTTTAGAGCGATGAAAGCCGATTGATAAACGGTGGATGGGTACTTTTTCATCCACGCATATTCCGGCTTTTTCATGACTACTTGGGTGAATAATTGTTTGATGGCATCAATCCTTTTAGCGTCGCTAAGATTCACACCCTCAAAGCCCCAACTGGCGATTACCATCTCCAGCCCAAAGTTGTAGACAAACCTCCGAAATCCCGCCATGCCACGCATCAAAGAGGTTTCTTTTTTATTTAGTTTTAGCTCTCTTTTGATGGCGTACATTGTTAAATGCTTCTATGTCTGTCTATATCGAGCAACCGAGTTGCCAAATTCTGAGACTTTCTAAATAACTTGTTCAAGTTGGTAAACTGTAAGCAAGTTTAGCAAAGGATTTGATGATTTAGTCAAGCTCCTTATTCTCAAGCGCGTTCACCAGGTAAAGCTTGATGAACGCTTCGGCGGCGGCTGGGTTAATTCCCTCTAAGGCTTTCAAAATCTCTACAACCGTCTCGGCGGTAGGATCTCTGAGTTCGTGAACCCAGCGATAAACGCTATTGCGTTCGATTCCCAAAGCCACCGCGATACTGTACTGGCTTATATCGTATGTCTCTAGCACCTGTTTGAGGGCTTTTCCTGCTCTTCCCATGCTCCTAATCGTGTCAGAAGAGCAGGAACTCGTAAACGCCACCCAAATTGTTGACAGTCATCCGATATGACGACTATTATTTGATCTATAGGAACGTCATTGCACAGGTAAAACCATATGCAAACAAACTTTCTGACAGATCCCGACGAAAGCCCTGATGTTCGCGTATCCATTGATACTTCTGAACAAACAAGTTCCAACAGGGAATCAGTCCGAGTGCTGTTAATCGGATCGCGGCTTGGCGTTATTCGCACGATTCAGCGGTTTTATCGTCTGAAAGTCGCGGAAGTGGGGGATTGGAGTCCTTTGCAACCTGGCCCTAAGCCTGGTGAATTTATCAGTATTTTAACCTTGCGTTTTGCGATCGCTTAATCTCAATCAATCGGGGTAGGGGCACGGCAAAATTAACGTTATTGGTTTATATCCAGGTATTTGAATGCCGTGCCCCTACAATCGTCAAACGTTTATCTGGGAGAGGATGGTATAAATCAATACCATAAACAATGGAAGGTAACTATCAACTGTCAACTGTCAACTATCAACTGTCAACTATCAACTGTCAACTATCAACTATCAACTATCAACTATCAACTGTCCACTGTTTCTTGCCCCATTGTTCCAAAAGAAAGGCGTACTCAAAGGCGATTTCCTTGAGTCGTTCGTAGCGCCCCGATGCGCCGCCGTGTCCTGCACCCATATTGGTTTTGAGCAGCAATAGGTTATTATCCGTTTTCAACTCGCGCAATTTGGCTGTCCATTTGGCGGGTTCCCAATAGGCAACGCGAGGATCGTTTAATCCGGCGGTGATTAGCATTGCTGGGTAATCTTTCGCCTCGACGTTGTCGTAGGGGGAATAGGATTTCATGTAGTCATAGAAGGTTTTATCCTCCGGATTTCCCCATTCATCCCATTCGATCGCAGTCAAAGGCAAGGATGCATCTAACATGGTGGTGACGACATCGACAAAGGGGACGTTGGCGACGACGGCTTTAAACAAATCCGGACGCAGGTTGACGACTGCACCCATCAACAGTCCGCCTGCACTACCGCCCTCGATCGCCAGATATTCTGGAGAAGTCCAATTCGCTTGAATTAAATGTTCGGCGCAGGCGATAAAGTCGGTGAAGGTATTCTGTTTGTGGAGAAACTTACCATCTTCGTACCACTTGCGTCCCATTTCCGCGCCGCCGCGAATGTGCGCGATCGCTACCACTACCCCCCGATTTAGCAGCGCCAGTCGGTTCGATGAAAAAGCATCCGGCTCATCTATACCATAAGCACCGTATCCTGTCAAGAGCAAAGGATTAGCGCCGTTGGGTGTAATACCTTGTTTGTAAACCAGGGAGAGGGGAACGGGAGTACCATCGGGAGCGATCGCATTGAGACGTTGACTGACGTATTGAGTGCGATCGTAGCCGCCCAAAACCGGAGTTTCCTTTTTTAATTCGCGTTCTTGGGTATCCAAATTGTAGTCAAATACCGAATTTGGAGTGACTAGCGAGGTATAGTTAAACCGCCAAATATTGGTATTGAATTCCGCATTTGCTCCTTCATAAACCTCGTAGGTTGGTTCGGCAAATGCGATGTAATGTTCGTTGCCGGTGGCAAGTTGGCGCACTCGGACTTGAGGCAATCCAGACTGGCGTTCGTAGAAAACCATATGGTTAGCAAAAGCACTGACATCGGAGAGAAAAACCTCTTCCCGATGGGGAATAACTGTTTCCCAGTTTTCCTTAGCAGGATTGCTGGTTAGAGTTCGCATCAATTTGAAATTGATCGCATCTTCGTTGGTGATGATATAAAAGTAATCGCCGTGGTGTTCTACCGAATATTCAATCCCATGCGATCGCGCAGCAATAATCTGAAAAGATTCCCTCGGACTATTGGCATCGAGAAAGTGAACTTCTGAGGTAGCATGGCTGCCCAGATGCATCAAAATGTAACCTTCGCTGCGGGTTTTATACACCCTCAAATTATAAGATTCGTCTGTTTCGTGGTAAACCAAAACATCCTCGCTTACGGGAGTTCCCAAGATATGGCGAAACAGCTTAAACGGGCGATGAGCTTCATCTACTTGGGTGTAAAATACCGTTTGATTGTGGTTCCCCCAAGCGAGGGAATATTCGGTTTCCGGGATACTTTCTGGATAAAGTTCGCGGGTAACCAGATCGAGGAAATACAAAGTGTACAATTCAGAACCATTCGTATCTACCGAATAGGCTAATATTTTCTGATCTGGACTAATTGCAAATACCCCTAACTCGAAGTACTCTTCTCCCTCCGCCAGCAAGTTTTCATCGAGTAACACTTCTTCTGGCGCATCCAGACTGCCACGCTTGCGACAGTGAATCGGATATGACTTCCCTTCTTCAGTACGACTGTAGTAATAGTAATCACCTTTGCGATAGGGAACCGATAGATCGGTTTCTTGGATGCGAGAAAGCATCTCGTTGTAGAGAGTAGTTTGCAGCGGTTCCGTATGCTGCATCATGGTTTTGGTGTAGGCGTTTTCCGCTTCCAGATAGGCGATGACATCGGGATTAGTGCGATCGCGCAGCCAAAAATAATTATCGATGCGCGAGTCACCGTGGAGCGACAGCACTTGGGGATGCTTCGGTGCGAGGGGAGGAGATACTTCAGACAAGGCAAGATGTTCTTGGTACTGCATTGAAACCGATTCCAATTGTACGAAGGTAAGTGCTGCTGGTGAAACAGCGAAAGCCCATAGGGATTTCTAGATTATCGCTTCTAGTTATTTTTGCAACATTAAAACTTTAATTAAAGTCCCCGAATCCCAGCTTCTAAGCCGCGACAGACACCCGTGAGAAAATCTAAATCGAGGGTATCGATGCGATCGCTCGCTTGATGATAGTGTGGATTTCGCATAAACGCCGTATCGGTTACCATCATCGCTGGATAACCCCGATCCCAAAACGGTGCATGATCGCTGAGTCGCGTTTGACGTACTATTAAACCGCGATTTGGCACGGGTAACAACTCGCAAGGCGTACCAGATTTGCGGATCTTCCCCCGCAATCGAATTAAGTCGCCAATCGTCGCTAAATTGCCAACCAAAGCGATAAAATTACCCGTATTCGGGTAAAAACGTGATAAAGGCGCGGGGTAGCGTTGCGAACCGGGGGTAGAATCGCAATAACCCAGCATTTCTAATGACAGCATCAACCGCAGCGATTGTCCTTGTTGCTTTAAATCTTCGGCGTATTGAGTGCTTCCTAACAAACCGTACTCTTCCATATCAAACGCTACCAGTCGCATTGGGTATTTTCCCGGTTGTGCGGCAAACGATCGTGCTAATTCTAACAATACGGCGACCCCTGTAGCGTTGTCATCCGCACCGGGAGTACCGGGTACGGCGTCGTAATGTGCGCCAATTAAAATTGGAGATCCCCCCTTGCCCCCCTTATTTAAGGGGGGTAAATTGAGGATGAGATTCCCCTCGTTCCCATGCTCTGCCTGGGAATGCTTGGGGGGTAAATTGAGGATTAAATTATCATGGGTTTTGCCGCCCACGGTGAACGAGTGAGTTTCTACATCTCCCCATTGTTGCAGTTGTTCGCGGATGTATTGCTGGACGAAAAAATGTCCGGATGGGGCGAAGTAGGGGTCGCGATCGCGTACTATTTGACTCAGATGATTTTGCAAGCGTTGTTTGAGATCGACCATTTGGTTAATCAACCGCACCTCGATATTGCATAATTGTTACCCCAATGAAGGGCAAAAGTTTAGCACCGAATTGAGTAATGCCAAACTTCCTTTTCAGAGATGGCGGTAAATCTTGCCAAGCGACCGGGACAAATCCCAAACGGGTATAAAATTGCACCAATCTTTCACCCAAACATTCTAAATAAAGCGGTTGGGTTGCTTGTTTGATTAAATGTTTGGTTAAATAGCTACCAAGGCCGCGATCGCGCCAATTTTTTGCTACTACTAAACTCCCCAATTCTTGCGCCCCTGCAAACTCGCGCAACTGTCCGCAAGCGACTATTTTTCCCTCGCATTCCATCAGCCAAAATTGCTGCCAGCGTAACTGAGTTGGGTCAAGTTTGGCACTCAGTACCAAGAACCGAATTGTCCAAATATCTTCTTTTGTCGCTGGACGCAGAATGCATTCTGGTGGTAGGGAATTGTTCATTGGCAGGATGTAGGGACATGATTAACGATTTTGGTGCATTACACTTCCAGGACTTAGGCAAAATTTTTAAACGTAGGGTGCGTTAGCGATCGCGTAACGCACCATCATATCATGGCACGCTTATTACCCACGATCGGCAGCCGGGACACGGCACGATCAAAGTTATCTGTGTCTCTGATATCTCTGATGCGTCCCTACGCAACAACTCTGTGATGTTTTTTTATGATGGGCAATTCAACGGACATGATATCACACCATATTTAGTGTAGTTGCCTCAGCCTACATCCACTGGTGCGTTACACTTCGTTAACGCACCCTACATTTTTCTGTTGTTTCAAAATCCTTTAAATCCACTTGCTGACAAGTAAACTTCATTCCAAGACGGGGGACGATAGTCGCGATTGAACGCTTGGTCAACATGTCCGACTAAGTTTGGCAAGTCATTCCCTCTGATATCCCCGCTGAAAAACATTTTCACTTTTTCTTGCCAACCTGAAGGGTAATCCCTGATGACTGGGTGCAGTACAACTACGGGTTGATATTCGTTTTTTTCATGGTCAGAGATGATGTCAAGGCTGAGAATTCCCAAAGGACGAATGAAAACGCCAGTGGCTGCGATCGCAAAATCTGCATTCAGTCCTTTTTGCTTCATTATTACTACGAAATGTCCTCCTTCAGGAATTTTATAAGGCACTTTACTTCTATCTTCCACCGGCTTGACTTCGATGTTGTAACCTTTCGTCAGACCTGCTTCTAAGGTCATATCTTCATATTCTTGATCGGGATGGGGAACGTAAATGGTAAATTGTTGCAACTCTGACCAAGGATTGTTCATCGCTTCCCCTGTCTCGTCTTTCCAAGCGTTGTAGATCCTTAGCATCTCTTGACCTACATAGCTGTTTTGGTTACAAATATTAATCAAAGACATGTTGAGCGCGCACTGGTCAAATTTACTTGCTCCTAAAATTTGCATATATTTCTGACGCCTGTTGTGGTTGATAGTCTATTGAACTATTTTCACCAGGGCAGTTTCTGTAAAATTTGAACTATAACTAGGGACTAGGGACTTGAGATTAGGGGTTAGGGGTTCACAAGTGTAGCACTCAGTACCAATTTCCGAATTTTTTAATGCAATCTTAGCCACTCTTTGTAACCACCAAGAAGCAGGCGCTGCTTTACTTTGTCAATAGCTTCCAAATTGGGCATATCAACCGAAGGGAGTAGGATAGAATCAACAGTTTTTGGATTGACTTATGGTAACACTCGACGATTTACCCAAACGATTGCAAGCCGAAGATCCAGAAGAGCGACGGATCGTTACAGGTGTAGCGTGGGAACAATATGAAGCCTTGCTGAACGATTTAGGAGATAGCTTAGCTTATCGGGTTGCTTATTTAGATGGAGTCCTAGAAATTGTGTCACCGAGTCGTCGTCATGAAAATGCCAAAACTCGTATTGGAGATTTACTACTAATTTATTTCGTAGAAACCGACACCGAATACTTCCCAGTGGGTTCTACTACGCTTCGCAAGCCAAACAAAAAGGCTGGAGGAGAACCAGATGAAAGCTACTGTATCGGCACAGATAAAGAATTTCCCGATTTAGTCATCGAAGTTGTGGTTACCAGCGGTGGGATTAATCGATTAGATATGTTTAGGCGGCTGGGTGTGCTAGAGGTTTGGTTTTGGCAGAACAATCGGTTTAAACTGTATCGCTTGCGGGAAGAAACACCGACTCAATTTGACTCAACCTTCGGCTATGAACCGATCGATCGCAGTGAATTGCTCCCCGATTTAGATATTAATCTTCTAACCGAATGCGTCCAAAATCCCAATCCTCTAGCGGCGGCGAAGGAATTTCGCCAGCGCCTGCGAGAACAGCTTAACCTTGGTTAAAAATCCAACTATTCAGCGGACGTTCAACTAAAATCGAATCAAGTGTTTTTAGATTGACTTATGGTAATACTCGACGATTTACCCAAAAGATTGCAAGCCGAAGATCCGGAAGAACGACGGATCGTTACAGGTGTAGCGTGGGAACAATATGAAGCCTTACTGAACGATTTAGGAGACAGTTTAGCTTATCGGGTTGCTTATTTAGATGGAGTCCTAGAAATTGTGTCACCGAGTCGTCGTCATGAAAATGCCAAAACTCGTATTGGAGATTTACTACTAATTTATTTCGTAGAAACCGACACCGAATACTTCCCAGTGGGTTCTACTACGCTTCGCAAGCCAAACAAAAAGGCTGGAGGAGAACCAGATGAAAGCTACTGTATCGGCACAGATAAAGAATTTCCCGATTTAGTCATCGAAGTTGTGGTTACCAGCGGTGGGATTAATCGATTAGATATGTTTAGGCGGCTGGGTGTGCTAGAGGTTTGGTTTTGGCAGAACAATCGGTTTAAACTGTATCGCTTGCGGGAAGAAACACCGACTCAATTTGACTCAACCTTCGGCTATGAACCGATCGATCGCAGTGAATTGCTCCCCGATTTAGATATTAATCTTCTAACCGAATGCGTCCAAAATCCCAATCCTCTAGCGGCGGCGAAGGAATTTCGCCAGCGCCTGCGAGAACAGCTTAAACCTTAGTTAGCTGAAACTCGCCCCTAGCGAGATTTTATGTCAGCGATCGCTCCCTTAGTCATCGCCGCGATCGCCTTATCCGTCGCCTTGGGTAAGTGATAGTATTTCCCTCCGGCGGTTTTCGCTAATTCCTTGGCAAACCCAGTGGAAATAAACTTACTTTCCGTATCGATAACTAACAAATCGATTCGCAATCCGCGAATCCTTGCGGCAATTTCCAACAATTCGGCTTTAATGTCCGGTTTTTCTCCTTCTGGTAAAGGTTCGCCCAAAGATCTGCCTAAAGGAATATTGCCCCGCCCGTCGGTAATCGCTACAATCACCACCTGACCGATATCTCCCGACATTTGGGCGTTGATGCCCACGCGCACTGCTTGGGTTAAACCGTGCGCCAAAGGTGAACCGCCGCCGCAAGGCAATCTTTCCAAACGCTTTTTAGCCAAGGCAATCGAACGAGTTGGCGGTAATAAAACTTCTGCTTGTTCTCCTCGGAAAGGAACCAATGCAATTTGGTCGCGGTTTTGATACGCTTCGGTTAGCAATTGCATGACTGCACCTTTAGCAGATTGCATTCGGTTTAACGCCATCGAACCCGAAGCATCTACGACAAAGATTACCAATGCGCCCGCCTTCCTCACTAACCGCTTCGAGCGAATATCCCCTTGTTCTACAATTACCTTGCGGTTGGGTTGACGCTCGCGCCTGGATTTCTGATAAGGTGCAGCTGCTCTCAAAGTCGCATCAACCGCAATTCGCCTTACCTTACCTTTAGGTAACATCGGTTTCACATAGCGCCCGCGGTCATCTGAGAAAATTAAACTGCGACTACCCGACTTCCCGTGACGCTGCGCCATTTGGGCAAAATAAAGGACGCTATCGTCGAGAATCACGCCTTCTGGGTCAAAAACGAACTCTTCTGGGATATCAGTGGTTTCTGGTTCCGGTTTATCTTCGTTATCTTCGTCTTCCTTCTCTTCTTCTTCCTCTTGTTCTGGTTCTTGTTGATCTTGAGGCGGCGGGGGTGGGGGTGGCGGGGGTTGTTGTTCTTCCGGCGGCGTTTGTACCACCGTGGCGCGGGGTACGATGACTAACTCAACGGCGCGACGCAGATCGTCGGCGTTAACTGCCGTGCGTCCATCCAACGCTGCCGCCGCTTTCGCCACGCGCACGGCGAATAATTCGGCGCGATGTCCTTGCACTCTGGCGCGCACAGCTTCGTTAACTAAATAGGCAATTTGGTCGTGAGCAATTTGCACATCTTTCAACCATTCCCGCGCCAGGATAATTTGGGTTTTGAGATTATCGATATCTTCTGCGTACTGGGCGAGAAAAGTTTGGGGAGAAGTGGCGTAAGCAATAGCTTCATCTACAGCTTGCACTCGTTCGTCCAATCCTAAAACCGCATCGGCAGAGAGAGCGATCGCAATTCGATCGAGCAAATGTTCTCTTAACGGCCCTTCTTCCGGATTATAAGTCGCAATAAACAGCGCTTTGCAAGGATGATCGAAACTAATCCCTTCCCGCTCGATCAAATTGCGTCCTTCAGATAATACACTCAACAATTGGTTAGCAATTTGATCGTCTAATAAATTAATTTCATCAACGTATAAAACGCCCCGATTTGCAGATGCTAGCAAACCCGGTTGAAATACAGGTTCTCCTCGTTTCACCGATTCTTCCACATCCACCGAACCCAATAGTCGGTCTTCGGTTACTCCCAAGGGAATTTGCACAAAAGGTGCCGGAATAATTTCTGTCACAATGGGGGATTGACTATTAGGCGCTTCTCCCCTGTCCCCCAGTTCCGCGTCCGCTGCCTGATTGTAGGGAGAACCTTTAACAACTTCAATTGGTGGTAACAGGGCGTGGAGGGCGCGCGCCATCACAGATTTAGCCGTTCCGCGACGACCGGCGATCGCTACCCCTCCCAATCCGGGATCTACTGCTGCTAACAGCAGGGCTAATTTTATCGCTTCTTGACCGACAACGGCAGTCAGAGGAAAGGCAATCGTTACAGATGGGTTACTCAGGGCTGGCATGGTATGCGATCGTTACTCTTGTCGGTTTTCAGCATATCAATTCACGAATGCTTTTTTTGATTTATTCTCTTCCCCATGTTTTCCAGTACTAGGGGAAATAATTTTATTTTACACTTTGGCTATTCTATTCTAAGCTATAATCTAAGCCTTTAGCGTACTTGTACTCTAGAGCCTGAACCGCTTGTATACTGACAAATGAGGATGATAAAAATGTTACCTTTGCCGCTTTGGCTAGTTTTAGGCGATCGCTACCAAGATACACTTATCTTTAGCTAGTAAAAAAACCTTTTTATCATCCTTTTTTTGCCTGTTTTGATAGACAATATTTCTGAGTAAATTAGTTTAACAAAATTCACCATAATATCAGAAGGAAAAGCCATGAATATGCCAGAAGAACAAAAATTAACTTATGTGGACATAGAACAAACAAATCCGAGCTTACCTCAAAGTAGTAAACAACAAATGAGCGGTATAGAAACTGTTGATAATGGCAGTTTAGATAAAATCAGAGATATTCTTTTTGGCAATCAGATGCGGGAAAATGACAAAAGATTTGCCCGCTTGGAAGAACGTTTAGTTAAAGAACAATCTGACTTAAGAGAAGAGATCAAAAAACGCCTAGAAAACCTGGAAAATTATATCAGGCGAGAGATTGACTTGCTCACCGACCGAGTCGATCGCGAACCAACTGCACGAGATAAAGCCGTCAAAGACCTGGATCGGGAAATTAAAAATTTAATCCATGCTTTGGATAATAAGATTAGCGAATTTGAGCAACAAGCAAATCAAAGTCAGCGGGAATTGCGCCAGCAACTATTAGAGCAGTATAAAAATATAGACGATGGCATAAAGCAAAAGAACGAAGAAATATTAGGGGTTATAGAACAAGAAACAGAAGCACTTCGCAGCGACAAGACCGATCGCTCATATCTTGCCGCTTTATTTGCAGAACTAGCTGTGCGACTGAACAAGCAATAGGAAATTAATGACTCGTAAAATTAACCATAAATTGGGAGCTTTGAGGTATGACAGATCCTTCCACCCAGGATGTCAAAAAAAATACCCCAAACCAGGATCGTGCAACAGAAGAAGCGCTTGCCGAACTCCGCAGTTTGTTGCTAGGTTTTGAGCAAAGCGAGCTGGACAAATTGCACGAGCGGTTAGAAAACCCCGCGATTAGTGCAGAAGAAATCAGCCAAGTGCTTCCAGAGGCGATTATTTTGCGAAGTCTCAAAGACAAACAACTGAGCGAAGCAATTGTTCCCACCGTTGAAACGGCGATCGAAGTTTCGGTTAAAAAAGACTTGAACGTGCTGGCGGAGGCTATTTTCCCCGTCATGGGACCTGCGATTCGCAAAGCTATTGCTACAGCGATGGAAGCCACCATCCAATCACTTAATCAGGTGGTAGAACACAGCCTTTCCCCGCAAAGCTTAGGGTGGAGAATAGAAGCATTACAGACAGGCAAATCATTCGCTGAAGTTGTAATCTTACGTACTCTGCTTTATCGGGTTGAGCAAGTTTTCCTGATTCACAAAGACACCGGATTGCTATTGCAAAACATCGTAGCAGAAGGGGTAGTCGCGAAGGATGCTGACTTAGTTTCAGCCATGTTAACGGCGATCCAAGATTTTGTCCGAGACTCTTTCAACGTAGAAACGAGTAATACACTTGACACTTTGCAGTACGGCGATCTGACTATTTGGATCGAACAAGGGCCTTTGGCGATATTGGCAGGGGTAATCAAAGGCAACGCACCCAAAGAATTAAGGTTAACTTTCCAAGAAGCGATCGAAAGAATTCACCTGCGACAGGGAAACGATCTGAGAAACTTTCAAGGAGATACTGCACCGTTTGAAGCCAGCTTCCCCTACCTGGAAGCTTGCCTGCAACAGAGATATAAACCTAAAAAATACAAAGTTTCGCCGATTTTATGGATCTTGTTAGGAGGCATAGTTTTTGGCTTAGGCAGCTGGGGATTTTTTGAATTTCGCGCCCATCGACGCTGGGCAAATTATTTAGAAAAACTGCAAGCTGAGCCAGGAATTGTAATTACTGAAGCCCAGAAACGTCGGGGAAAATATTTTATTTCTGGACTGCGCGATCCCCTGGCAGCCGATCCACTTAAAATATTGCAAGCAACCGAGATCGATCCCAAAACTGTAGTCAGCAAATGGGGGGCTTACCTATCCCTTGAGCCAGAAGCGATCGCCTTACGAGCCAAAAAAGTGCTACAACCCCCTAAAACCGTCAATTTAAGCGTAGATGAAAGCGGCATTCTTTACGCATCGGGAACTGCCGATCGCCGCTGGATACTAGAAGCTACCAAACTGGCGCAGACAATCCCCGGCGTGGCTAAACTTGAGCCAAAAAATCTGTTTGAAATAGATATAAAAGAGTTGAATAAAAGCGTCAAACAAATTGAAAAGCAATTGATATTTTTTGACCGTGGCAGCCAAAATATTTTCCCAGATCAAGAGCAAAAAATCCAAAATTTAGCTGTAGAAATGCAAAAGCTGGCGGACTTCGCCCAGATTTTGAGAAAAAAAATAGAAATTCAAATTATCGGGCGTACAGATCGAGAAGGCTCAAAAGAGGCAAATATGGTACTCAGCAAAGCAAGAGCGGATGCAATCAAGACAATTTTAGTCGCGCAAGGAGTGGAATCTAGCTATCTTTCTACGGTAGAACTGGCGTCAAAAAAACCTTTGCGTCAAGAGTTAAACGAAAAAGATAAAGCCTTTAACCGCAGCGTCTCTTTTAAAGTAATTGTCAGCAATGCCCCTAACTAAGAAATTCCCAGCTTATGCTACAAAAAAAAGTATGTATGGTTGGTGCTTTCGCCACCGGGAAAACTTCTCTGGTAGAGCGCTTTGTTAAAAGCATTTACTCGGATATTTATCAAACTACCGTCGGCGTAAAAATTGATAAAAAAACAGTAAGTCTAGGCAAGCAGGAAGTAAATCTGATCCTGTGGGATATTCACGGAGAAGACGAATTTCAAAAAGTGAGAATGTCATATTTGCGCGGTTCATCAGGTTACCTTTTGGTCGCTGATGGAACGAGGCGCTACACCTTTGATAAAGCAATTTTACTGCAACATCGCGTAGAAGAAACCCTGGGAAAAGTGCCATTTATTCTATTACTAAATAAATCAGATTTAACCGATGAATGGGATATTGACGAAGGCGCGATCGCCGAACTATTAGCCAGCGGCTGGACTGTGATTAAAACCAGTGCTAAAACCGGCTTAGGCGTGGAAGAAGCTTTTTTTATCTTAGCTGAAAAAATGATAGAGGGAATCAATGCTGGAGTTACCAAGTCCGATAGTTAATTATCTTCATAGCCTCACCTTTGAAAATCGTTCTCCCGCTTATCTTCTAGTAGAAAAAAACGGGCGTTTGTCTGACTGGGGCGGAAAGTTAGCAACTTATGGAATTACCAATTTGCAAAAAGGACAATATGTCACAGAACAACTGTTTTTTCTAGAAGGACTTTTGCCAGCGGATGATTTTCCTATATTTCTGCCTTGCATTAAAACCGAGTACGGGCGCAGCGCCGATTTGCATATTTTCCCAGAAAATGAGGGAGACTGGGTGTTACTCCTGGACGCAACTTTAGAAGAAATTCAGCACAGTTTAATTCAGCAACAAGGAAACGATCTCAGTCTTTTGAGACAAGAACAAGCGCGAATATTAAACCAATTTTTGGGGCGAGATATGCCTGAAGATTTAGCGCCGGAGCTTTTTCAGTTACAGGAGACAGGAGAGCGCAAGGATGTGACGATTCTGTTTGCTCGTATTTGGGGACTTTCTGCTTACAGCGAAGAACATCCTCCGGAGGTAGTTTTCAGAATGCTCAACTTATGTTTTACCAGTACGATGCAGCAAATTCTTGATGAAGCCGGTTTAGTAGATAAGATAATTGGTGATTTAATAACGGCATTTTTTGGGGTGGTTCCTGCTAGTGGGAATTCGCGCGATCGCGCAGTAAAAGCAGCCTTAAAGATGATAGCAGCCGTCAGAGATATTGGTAATATCTCCACCGCCAATCATGGCTCTAAACTAGATATTAGCATCGGTATTGCTTCTGGTCCTGTAGCCTTGGGCTTACTCGGAGGTAGACTCTACAGAACATTTAACGCCATTGGCTACCACGTCAATTTGGCTGCACGTCTTGAAAGCCAAGCTCGTCCGAGTGAAATTTTGATCGATGAAACTACATTTAATCAAACGGGAAACATTCTGCAACAAAATTTTGCGCCAGCGTCCTTGTTATTGCAAGGAATAGCCGAGCCAATCCGCATTTATTCTTGCCTTGTCAAATAATAAGATATGTCGATTTATTTTCCTTAATTTACAACCAAATCAATTGTGATTAAAAATCAAAAATTTCCCAGATGGCGTAGATTTTTCTTTGGTATCCGCACCCGGATTATCGCTTTGTACCTATTGCTGATGGCTGGCTCGACAGGTATATCGATTTTAGCCGTGCGTGAGGTGCTTTCAGTGCGGTTAGAACAACGGGGTAAAAACCTTCTGGTTCAAGAGGTGCAGGAATTTCGCCAGCTGCTGAAAAAATGCCAGGGTTCCAGTTGCAATGCATCGAATTTATTTGATAATTTTCTGTACCAAAATATCCCGGCTGAAGGAGAGTTTATACTGGCGCTAATCGAAGGTAAAATTTATAAATCTAGCCCAGTTGCCCTACCAGAAACTTTACGGATGAATGGTAAAATAATCGAGCATTGGGCGCAATTAAAGCAGCCAGAAAGGGGAGAAAAAGTTACGGCGACCGATACGCTTCGCTACATAGCAGAGCCAGCGATCGTAGGGGGAAAAACTCGCGGTGTGTTTGTCGTTCTTCATTCTACATCCCCCGATGTAGAAAAGGTTAATGAAGCCACTTATGTAATGATTTTAGTTACTAGCGCCATTTTATTTGTAAGTGCATTTTTGACTTGGGCAGTAGCTGGAACGGTGTTAAAACCTTTGCGATCGCTAACTGCAACAGCGCATTATATTACCGAGTCAAATGTGAGTCAGCGCATCTTGGTTGAGGGATCTGATGAAATTGCCGAACTCGCGATCGCTTTTAATGAAATGCTCGATCGAATTCAAGCAGCTTTTACCAGCCAACGCAATTTTATCAACGATGCCGGTCACGAATTGCGAACGCCAATTACTATTATTCGCGGTCATTTGGAATTGTTAGAATATGACCCGGAAGCACTACAGGAAACTTTGGCTATAGTCAACGATGAGTTGGATCGGATGAACCGATTGGTTAACGATTTACTGTTATTAGCTAAAGCCGAAAGACCGGATTTTTTATGTGGAGAAATTGTAGAAGTTACTACGTTTATTCAGGAATTATTTGCCAAGCTTAAAGCTTTGGGAAACCGCCATTGGCAGTTGGAATTAAACGCATCGGGTCAGATTTTCGCAGACAAACAGCGACTGACTCAGGCACTGATGAATTTGGCTCAAAATGCGGTTGAACATACAAATAATAATGATACAATTACTTTAGGAGCCGATTTAACAAAAAGCCAGATTAGCTTTTGGGTGCGGGATACGGGAGAAGGAATTTCGCCTCAAGATCAACAGCGCATTTTCGATCGGTTTGCTCGTGCTGCTAAAACGCGCAGGCGTTCAGAAGGTTATGGTTTGGGGTTGGCAATTGTGCGAGCGATCGCAGAAGCCCACGGCGGCAAGGTAGAATTACAAAGTCAGCCGGGAAAGGGTTCGACTTTTACCCTAATTTTGCCCGTACAACCTCATGTTGGTGCAGTGGAATAATGGAGAGTCTTTAAAACAATAAAAATATTATGACTATAACTCACGCTAAACGCTTCACCCTCGATGAATATCACAGATTGGGAGAACTAGGATTTTTCCATGAAGATGACCGAATTGAGTTAGTCAAAGGAGAAATCATCCAGATGTCCGGCAAAGGGACAGCTCACGAAGTCTGTATTTCTAAATTGCTGCGGGAATTGATCCGACTGTTAGGAGATAGCGCAACTCTGCGGTGTCAATCTCCTATTATCATAGCAAACGATAGCGAACCAGAACCAGATTTTGCTGTTGTCCAAAATAGTCCTGATGATTATCTATTAGCTCACCCTAAACCTGCTAATGTATTACTACTGATTGAAATTTCTGATTCGACTTTGAATTACGACCAAAATGTAAAATTGCCCCTGTATGCTGAAGCGAAAATTTCTGATTATTGGATATTCAATTTGTTCGATAATCAGCTAGAAGCACACAGCGAACCTTATCAAAGCAGTCAAGGTAAATATGGATACAAAAACAAGCGGATTGTTTTACCAAATCAGGTAATAACTCTACCTGGGTTTCCCGATTTGTCCCTTGATTTGACTAGGGTGTTTCCGCCAAAACCGGAGGGTGCTTAAGCGCCTACTACTAACTATCTGCAAAAATTAGTTCAAAATAAAATATAAAGCGAAAGCGAGACTCACCCTCTAAACCCATGAACCGAATTCTCATCGCGGAAGACGAACCGCGCATCGCTTCGTTTCTGGAAAAAGGATTAAAAGCGAATGGTTTTACCACAATCGTTGTAGAAGACGGCGATGCAGCGATTAGAGTTACTGATAGCAACGATTTCGATCTGTTAATTCTAGACTTGGGATTGCCTGGAAAAGATGGATTGCAGGTATTAGAAGAATTGCGGGGAAGAGGAGAAACCCTGCCGATTATAATTTTAACTGCCAGGGATGAGATCGGTGATAAAGTAGTAGGATTTGAAAGCGGTGCGGATGATTACGTTACCAAACCATTTCGATTTGAAGAATTGCTAGCGCGAGTGCGCGCGAGGTTAAGAAATCAAAAATCTGCGCCTAAAAAAGATGAGATGATTCTCACAGCGGGGGAGATTGTTTTAGACTTGCGATCGCGCACCGTAAAAGTAGGCGATCGCCTTGTGGAATTATCCGCCCGCGAATTCATCTTAACCGAGACATTTGTCAGACATCCCGGACAAGTTTTAAGCCGAGAGCAATTACTCAATCGAGTTTGGGGTTACGATTACGACCCCAATTCTAACGTCGTAGATGTTTATGTGGGTTATTTAAGAAAAAAATTAGGCAGCGACAAGATAGAAACCGTCAGAAGTATGGGGTATCGGCTGCGTTTATAACAGTTGATAGTTGATAGTTGATAGTTGATAGTTGATAGTTGATAGTTGATAG
>CAYXCW010000122.1:0-22022 GCA_964463555.1 uncultured bacterium | reverse complement strand
CCTTTTTAAGGGGGGTTAGGGGGGATCAAACCGACAATATTTGTAACTAGCAACTGGCGTTATTACCAGAACCTTTTTCTTCCCCTAATCCCTAACCCCTAACCCCTAGCTATACATGCTGCCATACATTCGCTCAGACCTTGCCCAACTGACTGCCTACACGCCCCATCCGGGGGGTATTGCGGGAGAACCCGTCCAATCGGACATGCTTTTAGATCGGTTGGATACTAATGAAAGTCCGTTTGATTTGCCTGTCGAGTTAAAACAAAAGTTGGGTTGGACTTTTCAGCAGATAATTGAAAGCAACCGCTATCCAGATGGAGCTTATATTGCACTGAAGCAAGCGATCGCTGATTATGTTAACGAGTTTGCTACCCCAGCACCAGTGACGCCGGATTCGATTTCCGTCGGTAATGGCTCTGATGAACTAATTCGCTCGGTGTTAATTGCTACTTGTTTGCGGGGAGAAGGGTCGATCCTAGTTGCCAATCCTACCTTCTCGATGTATGCAATTTTGGCTCAAACTTTGGGGATTCCTGTATTTTCAGTTGGTCGAAACGAAGCTAACTTTGAAATTGACCTAGCAGCAGCTCAAAAAGCGATCGCACAAACTCAGAATCCGCCAATTCGAGTTGTGTTCGCGGTTCACCCCAATTCGCCTACCGCGAATGCTTTAACCGCCAACGAGTTGGACTGGCTCAAAAGTTTACCAGAAAGCATATTGGTAGTGATAGACGAAGCTTATTTTGAATTCAGTCAAACAACGGTTGTGGGTGAATTATCTCGTCGTCCGAATTGGGTAGTATTGCGGACATTTTCTAAAGCATTTCGGTTAGCCGCCCATAGAGTAGGATATGCGATCGCTCATCCAGAATTGATTGCCGCCTTAGAAAAAATTCGCTTACCCTACAATCTACCCAGCTTTTCCCAAACTGCTGCAATGGTAGCCCTTTCCCACCGTTCACAATTGCTAGCATCGGTGAGTCAAATGCTAGCCGAACGAGAGCAGCTAATCGCCGATTTAACTCAAAATCCAGCGCTGAAAGTTTGGCCTAGTGCCGCTAATTTTGTTTTCTTCCGACTGACTAGCGGCGGCGAAAACGAGCTAGCGCAGCGATTGAAAGCACAAGGGACGCTGATACGGCATACAGGAGGAGGACTGCGCCTCACCGTAGGGACTAGCGAGGAGAATAAGCGATCGCGCGATCGCTTGCAAGCAGCTCTGACCTAAACAGGACTTACAGCGGGTTGCGCTGTTATGAGGTACACTCACTAGCTGAGGGAGCTGAGGGAGATAGAAATTAATGACTTCGCCATCTTGCTCAGTATCAGTAATGCTGTACCTCATAACAGCGAGAATCGCTGTATATCATGTGCGGTCGATTACCCATAATTAGCAGCCGGGACACGGCATTATTAAGGTTATCTGTTTTGATAAACAGAACTTAGGCAAAGAAACCTGGTTTCTGACTTCACCTTGCGTGAGTCTGGCTAAAGTAGCTGAGGACAACCCAACAAAGAGAAAGCTTCTTTCTCCCTCAGCTCCCCCAGCTCCCCCAGCTCCCCCAGCTCCCTCAGCTCCCTCAGCTTTATCTTTTAGCGTCTGAATCCTCACCAGTACGACGCACAAAATGAACCGTTTGTGGCAACACACCCACTAATTTGGCAAAAGCTTCATCCGGCATTTGGGAAACAGTTTGAGCATCAAAAAATGCTTCAAACTGAGTCAGAATTTTCTGTGCGCGCTGGATTGGCTGTGGTTCATCGGTAACTTGTTTGGTGAAGCGAATCCACTGTCGTCGAATCAAATAAGCTTTCTGGCGATCTTCATCCGATTCCGGTTCGAGTAAAGAAAAATTTCCCACCGGAAGTACTCGCTGACAAGACATATCAAAAGAGCCACCCACCGCCGATCCAGGTCCGGCAAACTCGGCGTGAAAGTCCTTATAAAGAATTAAACCATTCCGCCTGCGGGCATTTACGATCATGAGCTTGCCATTTTGCAACTCAGTTAAAATATCGGAGGCATTTGCACGATCCATCTCTTGAGGCATAAAAAAATGCGGAGCCGATACGGTTTCCATGTTAGTCGCGTTCTATATTACTCTGTGCTGGAAGCTTAATTTGCTTGTGCAGCAGAAGACGGCGGGGTTGTCCTAACAACAGAGAAGTCCAAGTACCATCAATCCGGTGCAATCGGTAGCCTAATTTAAAATAGAGGCTGCGTGCTTGATGGTTGTTTTCCAACACGTGAAGGTAGATATCTTGGAAACCCCATGCGAGGGCAATGCGTTCGCACTTGAGCAATAATTGCTGCGCTGCTCCTTGGCGGCGGCAATCCTGCTGCACTGCCAAATTAGACAGGTATGGGTAAAAAGAAGAATTATTAAAAGGCCAAGGATAGTTCGACCGCAACGCCATTTCCACCGTTCCTGCCAGGTACTCCCAGGAGTTAGGGTGATGGGTGGCAGAAACTACAGCTACAAGACAAACGTAATGGGGCGAGCTACTGTTTAGCCGATTCCGGATATCTTCATAGATACCCAAGCGCAACAGAGGATAAATCCAGCCATTGATGCCCGCACGAGAATGAAAGCTATCGGCAAGGATTTCGGCAATAGCGGTCAAATCCTTGGGTGTAGCAGCACGGGTTTGACAGTGGGAGGTACTCTCCGATTGTGCGGTCATTTTTTGCTGGTGGTGTTTTGTTGATGAAAATAAGTTTATGACTTCCAGGTTTACTGACATTATGCTTTGGGCAAAGTTCGGTTAATCTATCTTGATATTTACAGCTAGGTTTAAGCGATCGCACTTTTGCACCTTGGTTGACAGCAAGTAGGGTTGAAAGCTCTGCCAATAGTTGCGATCGCCTGCTAGATCAATTTTAGGAATTTTCCCGGCTTGAGGTCAGCACCATGAGTATCCTTAGCCAGGGTGGGGGTGCAAATGTTAGAAAGGTTTGCCTGCTGGGTAAGCTTAAGAAGTAAACAACAAAGGCAATCGCACTTTTCTGCCGTGAGAAGGGCTGAAGCGGGAGGCAAGCAAACGAATGGTTTTGTCTCTGGGCTTTCGCAATCAAAAAGGGGCGGTATGCTAGAGGCAGGCTGCGTATGAAGCGAAGCGATCGCTCGAACCATCGCACCCCATATCCGTGCCGATCTAGTGCATCTGTCTCTCACCGTTAACCATATGGGATAGCGGGAGCCTCCACGGCAGAAGAAAGATGAATAAACAGGGTGTACTGCCGACAACTGTCACATTGGTTTTTAAAGGATGGGCAACTCAGACAAAATCAGATCGCAGCAGGGATCGCTACATCAGTTTATCATCCGTGGATGTAACATTTTGCCCTTGAATTTGAACCAGACGTTTTTCACCCAGAGGGTCAACAGCAGCAGGAGAGCGGTGGATGACATCTCAAAACTTTAGCAAGCCGAAAATTTTGGTTGTCGATGACGAACCAGATAATCTTGACTTGCTATACCGCACGTTTTATCGCGAATACCAAGTGTTGCGGGCGACTTCGGGGCCAGCAGCACTGGATATTTTAGCCAATCACAAGGATATTGCTGTAATTATCTCCGATCAGCGGATGCCCCAGATGAGCGGCACCGAGTTTTTGAGCCTGACTGCTACCCAATATCCAGATATCATCCGCATTATTTTGACCGGCTATACGGATGTAGAAGACTTGGTAGAAGCGATCAATGCGGGTAAAGTGTTCAAGTATGTGACCAAACCCTGGGAAGCGGAAGAACTGCGGGGATTGGTAAAACAAGCTTTGGATACCCACAACGTTTTGAAAGCGCGCACGCGGGAGTTGTGCCGCACCCTGCGCCAGGAATCTTTGCTCAATACAGTTACCAATACGATTCGCTCGCGCACTGACTATCGAGAAATCTTGCAGACGATCGCTAACACTGTCGGTCATATGCTCGAGGTGGATGCTTGTATTATCCGTCCGTTCCAAGACGATCAGATGGTTAACCAATGGTTTGTCTACCAGAAACCTCAAGGTAAACCCAAGCAAAACGAACCAGAACCAACTTCATCGCCGATTTTAGCCCAAACGGTTTGGGAAGTTAGCGATGTGCAGGTAATTTTTGATACGACGAATGACGAGCGCATCCAAGGAGAAACGATCGAACTACAATTGCGATCGCGCGCCTACCAAACCGCCAATATTCGCTCTTCCCTTGTAGTCCCCCTGATCTGCCAGCAGGAATTAATGGCAGTGATGGCGCTGCACCAGTGCGGCACTCTCCGCCAGTGGCAAGATGATGAGGTGCAACTGGCGTATATGGTCGCCGATCAAGCTGCCCTGGGGCTTTCTCAAGCCCGCGCTTACGAACGCTCTCTGGCGATGGCGAAACGGGAAGCTTTAATCAACAGCATCACCCGCGCCATTCGTTCCAGCCTCAATCCCCAGGATATCTTTGCCGCGATTACCTACGAGTTAGGGCAAGCTTTACAAGTCGATGGCTGCGCCTTGTCTTTGTGGACTGAATCGGATGAATATGTCCAGTGCGTGGGATTGTACGATAAAAATTTTGAAGTTTCGGTGATGAGTTGCGATCTGGAAGAACCAATTCCCAAAACGCCAAAATCGCCCAACCTTTTACAATTACCTCAATCTCAAGTGCCGATAGCGGGCAATCCCGTCTTGCAACAGTTGTTGATTACGCAGCAACCAGTGGTAATTAGCGACTTGGAAGCGACGCCCAGGCTGAAAGGATTTGAATTGCCCCTGCGCCAAAGTGCTAGGGCTTTGTTGGTGGTGCCGCTGTTATCTGACGGTAAGATTATTGGCAGTATTTCCTTGCGGGAAGCCCAGCAGCCGCGCCTGTGGAAACAGATGGATATTGGTTTGGCGCAAGCCGTCGCCGCCCAAGCTGCGATCGCTGTGCAGCAGTCCCGCCTCTACCAAAAAACGCGACAGCAAGCAGAACGTTTGCTGGAATTAGACAGGCAAAAAACCGAATTCTTCCAAAATATTTCCCACGAATTTCGCACCCCTTTAACCCTAATGATGGGGCCTTTGGAATCGGTAGTATCGCAAAAACAAGGTTTGCCTTACGAACAAGCCGAAATCGCTTTACGCAGCTGTCGCCGTCTGCTACGACTGGTTAACCAATTATTAGATATCCAGCGCATCGATGCCGGTCGAGTGCAAGCCAGGTTTCGACCTTGCGATTTGATCGAAATGATCGGTCAAATTGTCGAAGCATTCCGCCCCTACTGCGAGAAAAAAAATTTGCGTTTGGTGAGCGAATTAAAATCCTGTCCGTTGGTTTATTTAGACCCAGAAAAGTTTGACAAGGTGCTATACAACCTACTATCAAATGCGATGAAATTTACCAACGCTGGCGGCATAATTGCCGTTAAAGTCGAACCGGCTGGCGATCACATCCGCATCCAAGTTAAAGACACCGGGATTGGCATTCGTACCGAGCAAATCCCCCACTTATTCGAGCGATTTCGTCAAGCAGAAGGCTCGGTGAATCGTTCTTATGAAGGTAGCGGTTTAGGTCTGGCTTTGGTAAAAGAATTAGTCGAAATCCACGGCGGTCAAATTTCCGTCGAGTCGATTTATGAAGCTGGAACCACTTTTACAGTTTGGCTGCAAACTGGAACGGCGCACCTACCGATAGATCAAGTGCTGGAAGTACAAACCCAAGTCGAACTTTCCCGCGCGGCGGTAGAATTAGCAGATTTAGAACTATTAGAGGAGTCAAAAACAGAAGAGTTAAAAGCAGGCGAAGAATCTTCCATCGCCCCCACAATCTTAGTCGTCGATGACAATCCCGATTTACGCGCCTACGTATCCCGAATTTTACGCTCTAGCGGGTTTGACGCGATCGCAGCCCGCGATGGGGCAGAAGGCTACACCATCGCCAAAACAAAACATCCCCAACTAATCGTCACAGATTTGATGATGCCCGTGGTGTCGGGCTGGGACTTGATCCGGATGGTGCGCGACGACGAAAATTTAGCCGGAACGCCGATTATCCTGCTGACGGCGAAAGTGGACGACGATACCCGCATCGAAGGGGCAGAAATGGGGGCGGATGCCTATCTAGCAAAGCCGTTTAACGATCGCGAATTGTTGGCAGAGGTGCGAAATTTGCTGGCGCTGAAGGAAAACGAGCGCCGGGTGAGCGAGTTGAATACCTACCTCACCGAATCTGTACTGAAGCGCTTTTTACCCCCAGGAATGGTAGAAAGAGCGGCTGCGGGAACGCTGATGCTCGATTTGCGTCCGGAACCAAGATTGGTAACAATTTTGTTCAGCGATATTGTGGGATTTACGCAACTGTCGAATACATTGCGATCGCGCCGCATTGCCGAGTTGTTAAATGAATACCTGGAAGGGATGAGCAAGGTAGTGTTCGATAACGGCGGCACGGTGGATAAATTTATGGGCGATGCCGTGTTGGCGATGTTTGGCGCGCCGGAAGACTTGACGCCCAACGAACAGGTAAGGCGTGCGATCGCTGCCGCGCGGCAAATGCAACAAGTCCTAAGCAAACTCAACGCCCGCTGGAGCGAACAGGGCATCCCCGAAGTCCAGTTCCGCTGCGGCATTCACCAGGGAACCGCGGTAGTAGGCATGTTCGGCAGCCCCCAGCGCTCCGACTATACCGCGATTGGCCCCACCGTCAACATCGCCTCGCGCCTGCAAGAAGCCGCCAAACCCAATGGCATCCTGGTTTCTGCCGCAGTCGCAGATTATTTAAAGGAGGATGAAATTATTAAGGGCAGTCCCCTGCAACTCAAAGGCGTCGATGAAACCGTTCTGACTTTCTGGGTAGATCCGCAAATAAAAGAGTAAACCTGTTGTGGTTCCTGGCAAATTGTGTTATGTTAGTAAAGTTGCAGGCACAATGCCTTGCCGCGCGGGCGTGGTATAATGGTAATACCTTAGCCTTCCAAGCTAAAGACGCGGGTTCGATTCCCGCCGCCCGCTTAAAGATAGCAGCTATGTCTTCAGTTATAAACGAACAACCATTAGTCATTCGCACTGAGCGGGGACTGACAATTTCAGGCACTCGCATTACTGTTTATGATGTTATAGATCATCTCAAAGCGGGATGGACGCCTAAGTTAATCGAAAACTGGCTACCTTTGACGGCAGAACAAGTCAACGCAGCCCTTTCTTATATTGAAACAAACCGCATTGAAGTAGAAGAAGAATATCAGTCTGTCTTACAAACAGCCCAAGAACTAAGGGAATATTGGGAAGACAAAAACCGCGATCGCTTGGCACAAATTGCCAAAATGCCTCCAAAACCAGGAACTGAAGCAATTCATGCTAAACTCCAAGCTTGGAAAGCGAAGCTAGGACTCATTGGATGATTGTTTTGGTTGACCACAACCTGAGAGGTTATGTAGTTCTGCTGCAAGGAACCTTAGCTGCTGATGGCTGGCTCGATCTTTTGGGGATTAGCTTTGTCATGCTGGAGGATGTTGGACTAGCTGTAGACAGCAGCGATCGCGAAATCTTATAGAAGCGATTTTAGAACAAGAGGAAGGCGAATAAATAAGGGCAGTGGTGCGATCGCTTTTCGATGAAGAATGCGAAATGCCTCCGGCACGAATCGGCGCAGCGCCAGCTTCCGCGATCGCTCACTCACTCCCTCCCAACTTTTCAAGCATTGCTTCCCACGCCTCAATCTGCTGTTGTAATTGCTCAATGCGATCGCCAGTAGCTTTCCGCTTTTGGTATAATCCTCGCCCTGCTAATTCATCTCTAGCCAGGGCAATCTGCCGAGCGAGAACTTTTGGATAACTCCTGCAATTCCTCCCTTGCGAACAACACACTAGCTTCTATCTCTTCGCCGCGATCCATTTTTCGGGCAATCTCCATCAGCCGATCGGCGATCGCGATCGGTACTCTTATGGTTCTGGTTCGCCCTAAATTCCAACTTGGGGCTGGGCCTCTGCTACCGCGCTGGATGTCATCGGTCATCTGCTTATCGCATCAGGTTACATTCTTGATACAAGTTTGCCAGATAACGGCTCATCCGCCCCGCTAAATAACCTGTGTCAGGTTTTATGAAGAAACTTGTCACAGGTATTGAAACTTGACACAAGTTTTTTTAGAGTAAGTGCATCTACTCGAAAGCCAGCGGCAAAGTTTCCTACGCTCCCCGCTGGCTCTTTGCTCCCCTATTAAAGGAGACTCTAACAATGGTAAAACCAAGCTATCGAACTGACAGCCTCTGTCTTTATCAAAAAGGCTATCAGCAGGCTTTAGAAGATTTCGGCCTCACGCAACTACTAACCTGTCTGCAAAGCTACTGCGACGCCGACTTCGATGCGGCGTGGATGAACCTCACGCAATCCGAACTGGAAAGCCTAGCCGCTATTCTCATTCGAGACTTAGCGGATAATCTCAATGGGATTGCGATCGCTGGCTACTTAAACGCCATCCGTCACGGTGGCGCTGGCATTCCCTCCCAGCGAACATTCCCAAACCCATCAATCGAACTACCTGCCAACTTCCCCGATGTTGGAACACCTCGCTACTTGTACGGAGATAAACTGCGCTGGATTCCTGACGGCGACAAGACAGACTGGGGAGTTGCCATCGGTAGGTTCTACAGCTTTGCGCCTCACAGGTGCGATTGGACTTGGTGCTACTTGATTTGGCTCGACAAACTCTCCCCCAGCGCGGTTTGGACAGTTACGGATACTGCTTGGGAAGACGACCTAGAACCGATGGAGGATATTCTATGAGCCTTCGTCCTCTGAGTGAACGAGAAATCAGCCTAATCGACCTCTACGGATACTGTCAGCTAGGAATGACTCCGCAGCAGTTCTACTCAAAATGGCAAGTGAATTACGAAGATATCGCGTTTATCTGCTGTCGTTCAACCTCTTGCGTCCGACGCTGGTTCGCAAGGGGTAAAAACTACCGCCGTCCGCAAGCTGCCGATATGCGCCACTTGGCGCTGATGGATTTTCTGCTGGAACATTACGAGGACATTCCTGGTGAACTGTTGAACCTGCTTTGTGTTGGCGATTCTTCTGCGGGGAGACTGCGCGAAATGCCTCCGGCACGCTGACGCGATCGCAACCAGTAGCAATTTAACCCATTCTAGTCAATACAATTTTCGCACTTTGCACGTTGCCACCTTATTGCTAGGTGGCTTTAGTTGTTCAGCGATATTTACCCAAAAATTCCTTAATTTTTTTCAGTTTAAAACCGCGCGCTAATTCTTTAACTTGTGAGGTAAACGGCAAATATTTATCATCAATTTTATCTATTGTTTTTAACTGTTGATCGATCCCTTTCAAATGGCCTCTAAGCGCTAAATCGTAAAGTTTTTCTAGTTCGGCTGCTGGGGGCGGAATCACTTCTACATTCGCTGGTTTGCTTGCTTCCTGCTGCTTAGCAGCGTAAATCCATTCCAACTGGAGATACTTTTGTAACTTTTCAAATAACATTTCAGCCTCTACAGGTTTGGCTAAAAAGTCATTACTGCCAATTTCTATACATTTCTGCCGATCGTTTTCATATACGCTGGCTGAAGAAGCCATAATAATTATATCATTTAATTTTGGCATTTTTCGGATGCGACTAATTAGTTCAAAGCCATCGATTATTGGCATGACCAAGTCAGTAATTATCAAATCTGGTTTAACTTGTGCGAGGGTTTCTAAAGCTACTTTTCCGTTGGTCGCTTCTATCACTTCAAATCCTAAAGGCACGAGTAAATCGAAAATAACAGATCGATTTTCTTCCACGTCATCGACGACGAGGATTTTCCGCGGTGTACCCGCAAAACCAATAATCTGTCCTGGTTCGTTAGTGGCAGTAAAATCTACCGATTCAACTGCACTAGGGAAGTTAAAGTCGAGCCAAAATTCGCTACCCACACCGATTTGACTCCTCACTTGAATCTTACTGCCCATCATTTCAACTATTTTTTGGCTAATTGCCAATCCTAGTCCGGTTCCTTCGGCTTTAAATTTATTGTCTCCCACTTGTTCAAAAGGCAAAAATATTTTTGCTAATTGTTCTGGCGTCATGCCAACGCCGGTATCTTTAATGGTAAACCGAACTTGATAATTTTTAGGATATTTATATTGTTTATCTGGTTCCATCAGCCTGATACTAAAGGTTACCGAGCCAGTTTTGGTGAATTTCACTGCATTACCTAATAAATTTAGCAAAACTTGTCGCAAGCGTTTTTCATCTGCACGAATGCCAACTGGTAAATTGGGGTCGATTTGGTAAATAAAACTTAAATCTTTCTGTTCGGCACGGATGCGGCATATCTGCGCCACACCTTGTACAAAGGAGGGGAAATGAAAATCTCTTGGAAATAATTCCATTTTCCTCGCTTCGATTTTAGATAAATCCAAGATATCGTTAATTAAGGTCAGCAAGTGGGAGCCGCATTGATAGATAATCTCGATACCTTTTCGTTCTTTTTCCCCTAGTTTCGGGTAATTTCTGAAGATTTGAGCGTAACCCAAAATGCCGTTAAGAGGGGTACGAAGTTCGTGGCTCATATTAGCAAGAAATTCGCTTTTTGCTTGATTGGCAACTTCAGCCGCTTCTTTGGCTTGTTGCAGTGCAATTTCTGCTTGTCGGCGATTGCGGCTTTCGATGGCGAGGGAAACGAAGTCGGCAATGGAACGAGCAAAGCTTTGCTCTTCTAGCGTCCAATTATGGCTAAATCCTACTTGTTCTAAACATACAACCCCGATTCTTTCTTCACCTCGCTGAATCGGCACATCTAACAGGGAATTGATATTTAAAGGATTTAAATAAGTTTGATTAAATTCTTTAGTTCTCGGATCTGTTATGGCATTATCGGCACAGATGATTGTCTCGCTTTCCAGCGCTTTAAAATAAACTGGATAGTCTGCCACTAAAAGTTTAGTTTCGGCTTGATGCTGTTGAAAACTTTGCTCGTAAAGATCGATACAAACTAAGTTGGCTTTGGTTTCATCGTAAAGCCAAACGCTGACTCTTTCTACTGCTAACGTGTTGGCTGTTGCTTCAGTTAATTTTTTCAAGCTTGCTAGTAAATCCCCTTGATGTAAGGTCGAATCTTTAGCAAGTTCTGTTAACACTTGATACTGGTTGCTGAGAATAGTTGCTCTTTGCCGCAATGCTTCTTGTGCCAGAGTGCGATCGCGTATTTCTTGTGCTAGTTCTTGGGTTCTTTCTGCGACTTTTTCCTGTAACTGAATCCGGGATTGTTTTAGTTGTTCGCCCATTTGATTGAAAGCAATTCCTAAAACCATCAATTCTTCTATTCCATTAATGGTAATATTTTGATCGAAATTGCCAGATGCGATCGCTAAACTAGCATCCCGCAATTTCAAAATCGGTTTGCTAATCCAACGCGAGGTAAAAATACCCAATCCAGTCGCTAGACCTAAAGCACCTAAACATAGTAAAATAGTAGTGCGAGTATTGGCGTTAATTTTTTCCATAAAGTCAGATTCTGGCACTACTACCACAATTAACCAATCCAAACCTTGAGCATTTCGGAAAGGAGTAATTTGTAAAAATTGTCGCTTTCCCCTCCAATTAAAAATGGTTTGTTTGGTATTTTCAACCCGATTTAAATCCCCAAACTCTTTGAGCAAGTGTTTACCGCTATATCGAATTAAAGGTTCCCGGCTTTCTGTTACTTTGAGTCGCTGACATTTATTGCTTCCCCTCAGTCGCGGCACTTTTTTCTTTTCCGTTATGGGTGGCGATACTGGAAGACAAAGTTTTTCCACAATAGAAGTAGCGACAATTAATCCAGAACGTTCTATAATTACGGTTTGTCCGGAATTGCCAATTTTTAGTTTACCGAGAAATTTTCCGATCTCTGAGAGAGACAGAGAAACCGATAAAACTCCCTGTAACTTGTCTTGCTTGTAAACCGGGCTGACAGAATCAATCCCAATTTCCCCCGATGTCCAGACATAAATAGGCGTCCAAGCGGTTGTACCAGCTTTAACAGCAGTTTGATACCAAGGACGAACCCGCGCATCATATTTTACCACGGATAAGTCAGCGGTTAATTTGCCGCGATCGCCCTGACTATTCACTTGATAACTCAGCAGATGATTGCCGGTAGATTTATCTGAGCTAGTAATAATTGTTTTGCCATCTAAGTCGCGTCCTACCCCAATAAAATCACCTGCATTGTTGGCAAAACTCAAAAATGTGACTTGTTTAAACCATTTAGTCTGTTGCCAAAAATGGCGTTGCATTTGGGAAAAATTTTGGATATTTAATTCGCCCAAACGAATGCTATCGGCATTAATTTGATTTACAAGTTGGGGCGTTGCCAGATAAGTTTGAAGGCGTTCTTTAATTCGCGAAGTGACTTCGTGGCGCAATTGAGCTGCGACATCGTTAACGGCTTTAGAACCATTGCGTAATGACAAATACCCAGTTATTCCTACAGCCGCAAAAATTTGTAAAACGAACGGCACAACTAAAATTAGGCGCAGGGGGACTTTTTGAACCAGAGGCGGCTTGCTGGCTTTAGGAATAACAGCCAAGAGGGCTTTTTCGTCCTCTACTGGCAGATCTGGGGGGGCTGGCATGGCAGTTTGGTATAGTTATATTATCTAAGGATTGTCGAATTGATTAAAACTGTTTGCTAATAGCTAATGGCTAATTGCTAATCTAGGATTTTTGACAAATGAGCCATTACCTATTAGCCATTAGCAGCCATGTATGAAACAACTCGCAATTTGAGTTAATTATTTTTAGATTTACCTCCAGATTATCTACCAATGGAACCTAACCATACAAAGACAATCAGACCAATCGATAACAGGCAGAATATTAAAAGCCCGAACAGGATAAAACTAACAATTGCCCAGGCTCTTTGATGTGCTTTAAAAGCAGCAATGCTTTCCCATTTGCGGCTTTTCCACGCCCATTCGTTGCCTTTAACGCCTAGAATGAATCCCATTGCCAACCAAGGTAATGCTAAAGACATAATCAAAGTTGGGTCAGCCCAGGCAAGCAGTCCAATCCAAACTCGATTGGTGATACACCAAACACCCGGTAGTAAAAAAGCACCCCAATTCCATCCTTTAATTTCCGGTGGCACTTGAACTGAATTATCTAAAAGCGCTCCTTTTCCAGAATTATTAGTAAATACAGTTTTGATTTCAGATACAGCAACTGGCTTTGGTTGCTGTGGGTTTGATTTCTTTGGCGCTATAGGCTCTGGTTCAGTATAGGATATGAGCGAATAGTTTGCAGGTGATACAGCTCCACCTGATTCTATTATTTGTAGTATTTCATCTGCCGATTGAAACCGCTTTGCAGGTTGATTCGCTAACATGCGGTTGAGAATCCGCCGCGTTTGATAGCTGATGCTTAGCTGTTTCTCCCAAATCCACTCCATTGTATGGGGGTCGATTAATTCTTGGGGTTGTTTACCTGTCATTAATACAACCGCAGTCACGCCCAAAGCGTATAAATCGCTGTAGGGTGCTACATGCCCCAATCGCATTTGCTCGTCTGGGGCATAGCCAAGTTTACCCAAACGGGTGTTAGTACTGGTAGCTTTTCCTCCAGCTAATTGATAAGCTACGTTCATCGCTATTTGCTTGACGCCGCCCAAATCAATTAAGACGGGAAGTTTGTCTTGCGATCGCAAGATCATATTATCCGGAGAGATATCGCGGTGAACCACGCCGCTGCGATGCAGATAGCTTAAGACAGGCAGTAAATCGCGCAACAGTTGGATAATTTCTGCTTCGCTAAAGCTCGCGCCGCGTGCCACTCGCTGCTTTAATAAAGAATGGTAGGTTTCGCCTGCAATATAATCTTGGGCTAAAAACAGTCGTTTCTCTTCGCGAAAGAATTCCCAAAACCGGGGAATTTGGGGATGATTGAGTTTGTATAGAATTGCCGCTTCTCGCTCAAACAGTTCTTCTGCTTTTTGCAAGCTAGTAGTAGTTTGGGCAAAGGGCGTCAGTTCTTTAATTGCGACAGGTTCGTTGAAACGCCCGATATCTTGTGCCAGGTAGGTGATGCCAAAACCTCCCTGTCCTAAAACCCGCTCAATTATATAGCGATCGCGTAACCGAGTTCCTGGTGGTAATACCCCCGCTTCCGGCATACTCATAAAATCCCCTTCCCCCTGACCCCATTGCTTACTCTATTCAATAGTAGGAATATGATTACAGGTAAAACTAAATTATTAGGCATCATTGGTTATCCAATTGAGCATTCCCTCTCACCAGTGATGCAAAATGCCGCGCTTGCCCACATGGGGCTAGATTATGCTTACATACCTTTTCCGATTGAACCGGAAAAGTTGCCTTATGCGATCGCTAGCTTTACCGCTATCGATAACCTTGTAGGCTTTAACGCCACCATTCCCCATAAGCAAGCAATTATCCCTCTATTATCTCAAGTATCCGATATTGCTCAAGCTGTAGGAGCCGTTAACACCGTTTGGCGTAACGAAAATGGTGGTTGGAGTGGCACAAATACCGATGTCGAAGGGTTTCTCGCCCCGTTACAACACCTCTCCCCCAGAAATTGGCATCAGACTACAGCCGTAATTTTAGGCAATGGTGGGGCAGCGCGGGCAGTAGTGAAGGGTTGCGCCGACTTGGGTTGTGCAAATATCATTGTTGTTGGTCGCAACCAGGAGAAATTAAACGATTTTTTAGCCAGTTGGCGAGATGCAACGATTATTGAGAGGTTAAGCGTCTCTATCTGGCAAAAATTACCAGAATTGCTTTCTCAAGCCAATTTATTGGTGAATACAACTCCCGTGGGGATGTATCCCAAGGTGGATGAGTCTCCTGTGAGTGGGGATGAATTGGATTTGTTGCCAGAGGGTGCGATCGCCTACGACCTAATTTATACACCCAACCCGACTCAGTTTCTCAGATTAGCCCAAGATCGGGGAGCGATCGCCATTGATGGTTTAGAAATGCTGGTGCAACAAGGTGCAGCTGCGTTAAAAATTTGGTTGCAACGTCAAGATGTTCCAGTAGACATAATGCGTCAATCTTTAAGACAACACTTGGGGTTATAAACCGATATGCCAGTTGAAACTGTTACACTTCAAATTCCCGAAATTATTTATCAACGTTTGGTTAATACTGCTCGTGCTACCGGGCGATCGCTTGAAGAAATTATACTCCACGCGATAAAAGTCGGGAGTCCTCCCACATGGGATGATGTCCCAGAAGAATTTCAACCTGATATTGCCGCTTTAGACAAACTCGATGACAATGCATTATGGCAGGTTTTCCATAGTCGAAAAACAGCATCTGACATGGAGCGATACAACATTTTGCTTGAGGGCAATTCTACCGGTACGCTGACTGAAGCAGAACGATTAGAATTGATGGCACTGCGCCACGAAGCCGATCTTTTTATGCTACGTAAAGCCCAAGCAGCGGTATTACTTCGCTGGCGGGGACATATTGTACCAACCCCTTGATTTTTTGTGTCTACCTATATTTCTGACAGTTTACGAACTCGAATTGAAGAAACCGATCGTCGGCGTTGCTGTTATTGTTTAACAAGCGAAGCCAATAGCGGAATTCCTCTGACCTTCGATCATATTCAACCTATCTCTAAAGGTGGAGAGACTACCTTTGAAAATCTTTGTTTGGCTTGTCGTTCGTGCAACGAATTTAAGAGCGATTCTAGGGAAGCTACTGACCCTTTAACTGGAGAAATTGTACCTTTATTTAATCCACGCACCCAAAGATGGCTTGACCACTTTAGCTGGAGTCCTGATGGCACAAGAGTTGAAGGTCTAACAGCCGTAGGTCGAGCTACAATTGTTTGTCTGCGAATGAATAACCCAGTGATTATTGTAGCTCGGAGTCGTTGGACGATCGCAGGCTGGCATCCTCCTACAGACTAATTAGGCAAGTTAAATTCCTTTAAAACCGACTTCGCCATCGATATCTTTAACTTGGGATAATGCCTTTTCTTGAACGCGCGATCGCATATTCCCCATTTGAGTTAAAACAATACCAACTAAGATCGCACTACCTCCCACATATTGGGCAAACGTGGGCGCTTCTCCTAAAATCAAAAATGCCGCACAAATTCCTGCTACCGGGCTAAAAGAGCTTGCCAGAGACACTTCTGAGGCGCTAGAACTTTTCAAACCCGTATACCAACACAACTGTCCGCCGACAATGATTGCAGCGCCGTAGACGAGCATCCACTGCCAGAGGAAAGGCGAGAATATATCCATAAAATGCCCCGCTCCGTATAATGCGATCGCTGCCACAAAAAACACAACCGCCCCCACTGCCGTCCTAAAAATAGAGAATATTCCCAAAGGTACTTGACGCAGACTCGCTCTACTGATAATCGTAGAAACCGCTAAACAAATTGCGGCGATCGCTGCGAGCAATTCTCCCCGCCCGATACCAATTCCACCACCCATACCGACCATATTTGCACTTGGTTTTTGCAGCAATATTGTCAGCGCTACGCCGATAAACGAAACTACTGCACCGCCTACCACCCAAGAATTTACTCTTTCTCGCAACAACCAAACTGATAAAGCCAAAACTAAAGGCGGTTCCAAGCGTCCGATTAAAACTACATTATTAACCGTCGTTAAAGACAGCGCCGAAAAAGTTAAAGCCGGACTCAAAGTTCCTCCCAGAATGGTCACGGCAATTAAACTGAGCCAGTTTTTCTGGGAAATTTGTTTGAGGGAATGAGCATTCCATTGAGGGCGGAAAATAGGAACTAAAACCAACAACGCGCATAAATTTCCTACAAACAATACATTGCAGAAAGAAATGGGATTGCGACCATCAATTAAATTCTGCGCCCCCAGTTGCGTTAATCTACGGGTGACTGGATTAGCTGCTGCAAAAATCAGAATGGCAAGCAATAAATAAGCTTGTCCGGGAATTCGACCGATTAATTTCATCGCGTTTCCCCTGGTTGGAATTAACTTGATTGCCAGCATTTTAGCGGAAAATTGCTGATTGTAGATTATCCCAGTTGGGTCGTACCAAGCGCCAATTGTAAAATATATAATTGCAAATCTAAGCACAATGAATCCCAGAGCGGTAAGCTGAGGGGATGATGATGCGTGCAACGAGAAATTTTTGGTGTAAATTATGCGGTTTCGAGCCTTCGGTGTTTTTCTGCTGTCCTGTGCGATCGCTATTATGAGTTGGGTAGTTGCGCCACCTGCTTGGGCGTTAACCCCCATCAAGCTGTCCGAGCTTTCTTACCATGAGTGTCCCCCCGAAGTAGGACAAGGTTCAGTCCTCAGCGGATCTGTCAAGCGTGCCAACTGCTTTCTCATCACTGGCAAAGCTGAAAATACATCGGGAAAATATGTCTATAACGCCGATATTTTTGGTCGCATCTACGATGCCAATAACGATACAGTCATGCAAAATCGCACTCGTTTAGGTTCGATTGATGAAGTGCCACCCGGAGTCAGCGATTTTGAACTGAGAATTACTGTCGCTGCAAATCAACCAACACCTTTGAAGTTGACGCAGTTTAAGGCATCTGGCTTTGCAGGCAAAGTGCGTCGTTAGTAGGGAGACATTCTACATTCTCTGGTACAAATCAGCAATTATGGAAAGCCGTGCCCCTACAACAGGGGCACGGCTTTCTGGAATTTTGGGTACAAATCAACAATTATGGGGCAAGTCCCTACAAAACTAAAACACTACTGTTCTTTGCAGGCTGGTGAGTAGGGAAGAGACAACCTGAATCAGAATAATTGCCAACATGGGGGAAAAGTCAATGCCGCCCAATGGAGGAATGAACGAGCGGAATATATTTAGGTAAGGATCGGTTAGCTGGGAGAGGATAGAAAACGGCTGATCGTACCAGTTGACATTGGGGAACCAACTCAACAGAATCCTAATAAACAGCAGAATCAGATAGATTTGCAGGAAGGTAGCCAGAGTATTAATGAGTAGTGCGACTGAAGCATCCATGAGTTTTGCAGCTTTTTGCGGAATTTACAAGGATATCGACGTTTGACTTTAATTTAACCCATCTGTTGCGATCGCGGATCGGTAATCGGATAGGTTACACCAGCAAGGGGGATCGATTGATTTAGGCGTCCCTGGAGAGAGCGCGATCGCTCGTTCCCAAGGTAGAATTACCATTTACTTTAGCCAGTTGCTGACGAGCTTCGTCAATTGTCTGATTCAACTGAGCAATTTTCTCTTCCAAGCTGCGGCGCGCCATTTCTATCCTTTGTTCGGATGCACCTGCTTCGATCTGGCGTTTCTTCGCTTTTTCCGGTTTAATCTCAGGTGGAGTTTCATCAACGATCCTCGGGGTTTCGACTTCGTCGGTTTCTTGGTGATTGATTCTAGAAGCTAGCATTGCTCCCAGCACCCCACCGACTATACCGCCAAACACCGATCCGGCAATAAAACCCGCTGCAAAACCATCTCGCTGACTCATAAAAATGCCTGGATTTTAGATTGTAGAAAATAGATCAAACTTCACTACCTCTGTTCCCAGCTTACCTGCTGGCAGTTCCAGTTGCCTACTTGGGGTGGGAGAGCTGGGGGAGCTGAGGGAGCTGAGGGAGCTGAGGGAGCTGGGGGAGCTGGGGGAGCTGAGGGAGCTGGGGGAGCTGGGGGAGCTGGGGGAGCGGGGGGAAAAATTAGTTTTACTTCAAGATTCTTCCTTGTCTTCCTTGTCTTCCTTGTCTTCCTTGTCTTCCTTGTCTTCCTTGTCTCCCTTGTCTTCCTTGTCTTCCTTGTCTCCCTTGTCTCCTGATCGCCTTTGCACCTGCGCTAAAAAGTGCCGAACGTGCGATCGCCTGCATCTCCCAATCCGGGGACAATATAACCTTGGCTATTCAACCCTTCGTCTATAATCGCCGTGTAGATATTCAAGCTCGGATAGGCAACGCTGAGTTTTTGCAAGGCTGGGGGAGCTGCCACAACTGAAATAATCCTTACCAGCGATGCATCAATGCCGCGATTTGTCAATTCCTCCATCGCTTTCATAATTGTCCCGCCGGTTGCCAACATCGGATCGGTAATCAATACCCGCGTTTGCGGATCGAACTTCTCTGGAAAGCGATTCAGATAACAATAAGGTTCCAAGGTTTTCTCATCCCGCACTATTCCCAGATGGTAGATCGACGCATTTGGTAGGACAGTTTGCGCCCCTTCTAACAATCCCAGTCCTGCGCGTAAAATTGGCACCGCCACCACCGGCACTTCTGGGTTAACAAAAGTTGCCGGACATTCAGACAATGGCGATCGCACTGTTGTCTCGATTGTCGGCAACCACTCTCGCGCCGCCTCGTAAGTCAGCCAGCGTCCCAATTCTTTAATCGCACTCTTAAACAGCGCCGGTGGGGTTCCCGCATCGCGGGCGACGCCTAACCAGTGCTTGATTAAAGGATGAGGAGGCACGTAGACACGTAACTGCAAAGTCATGCTGGGGAATTTTGGGTTTTGAATTGCTAAGTGGGCGGGTGTTTTTGGACAAATCCGAAGGATGCCAGTTCCAAGCCTTGATTTATCATAAAACCTCGCGGTGTCTAATCAAACGCTTCCCAAAGAAAGGGGGAAAGGGGAAAAGGGGAAAAAGGGGAAAAGGGGGAAAGAGGGGAAAGAGGGGAAAGGTGATGAGGACTGACGAAATTAGCAAAACAAGTAAAAAGACAGAAACTTGATTCGGTATAGCTTTTTTGCCAGAAGTATAATGGTTTAGATTTTTCAATTACCCATTTTTCCCCTATTTCCCCCTTTCTCCCTCTTCCCCTCTTCCCCCCTTCCCCCCTTTCCCCCTTTCCCCCTTTTCCCCTTTCCCCTCTTCCCCCCTTCCCCCCTTCTTGGGAGTAATTGAAAATATTTCCCAATTGTATTGACACTGATTTTCAACAAGGTTATATTGTTTTTAGTGTTCTCCTCTCTCGTGTTCTTCTCTGTGAGGAACGGCAGACGGGCTCGGTCAGCAGTTAGCGGCTAGAGTCCGTATTTTTTTTTGCCGGTGAAGGGGGCGAGAGCGATATGCCTTTGGACATCGGCGTGAGGCTTCGAGGGCGAGCGCTCAGGCAAACCGCGCTCAGTCGAATGTACGCTGCGCGATCGCACAATCGCAAGCGTTACACTAAAAAATCAGAAATTTATTCTAGACGGCTGACTCCATGCCTTCTGTATCGAACAACTCACAGGTGTTTTCTGCTCAAACTCAATCAACTGCGCCAGAGTTTGATGCGATCGTAATTGGCTCTGGTATTGGAGGGCTGGTAACGGCAACCCAACTGGCGGCAAAGGGTGCTAAAGTGCTGGTGCTGGAAAGATATCTCATCCCAGGCGGTAGCGCGGGTTACTTTGAACGCGAGGGCTATCGGTTTGATGTAGGTGCGTCGATGATTTTTGGCTTTGGCGACAAAGGCACCACGAATTTACTCACTCGCGCCCTGCAAGCCGTAAATGTCAGCTTGGAAACCATTCCCGATCCGGTGCAAATTCACTACCACCTTCCGGATAATTTAAATCTGAGAGTTCACCGCAATTATGAGAAATTTTTGCAAGAACTAATTGAAAAATTTCCGCAAGAACGTCACGGCATCCGCCAATTTTACGACGAGTGCTGGGACGTGTTCAACTGTCTCAATGCGATGGAATTGCTGTCTTTAGAAGAACCGCGATATTTAACGCGGGTGTTTTTCCAGCATCCGGGGGCTTGTTTGGGATTGGTGAAATACTTACCCCAAAATGCCGGAGAAGTCGCCCGGAAATACATTAAAGACCCAATTTTGCTCAAATTTATCGATATTGAATGCTATTGTTGGTCGGTTGTGCCAGCAGATATGACGCCGATGATTAATGCTGGGATGGTATTTTCTGACCGACATTACGGCGGAATAAACTATCCCAAAGGGGGAGTCGGTCAAATTGCCCTCAAATTAGTCGAAGGACTCCAAAAAGCAGGCAGTCAAATTCAGTACAAAGCCAGGGTAAGCAAGATTCTCACCGAAGGGGGAAAAGCAGTAGGCGTTCAGCTGGCGACGGGAGAAGTTTATCGGGCGAAGCGGATTGTTTCCAACTCAACGCGCTGGGATACTTTTGAGAAACTACTGCCACCAGAACAAATGCCCGTTGCTGAGAAAAAATGGCAAAGACGCTATCAAAAATCACCTAGCTTTTTGAGCTTGCATTTAGGCGTTGAGGCTAGCGTGCTGCCCTTGGGTACGGAGTGCCATCACATTATATTGGAAGACTGGGACAAGATGGAGGCACCAGAAGGCACGATCTTTATGTCAATTCCGACGCTGCTTGACCCGACTTTAGCACCCGAAGGTTATCACATTCTGCACGTATTTACACCGAGTTGGGTGGAAGAATGGCAGGGATTATCGCCGGATAAATACGAGGAGAAAAAGGAAGAAGAGGCAGGAAAAATTATCGAAAGATTGGAGACAATTTTCCCCGGTTTAGATGCGGGATTGGATTATATGGAAGTGGGGACGCCCCGCACCCATCGCCGCTATTTGGGGCGGGTAGATGGCAGTTATGGGCCAATTCCTCGCCGCAAGTTAATGGGATTATTGGGAATGCCATTTAATCGGACTTCGATTCCCGGTTTGTATTGCGTCGGGGATAGTACTTTTCCAGGTCAAGGTTTAAATGCGGTGGCGTTTTCTGGGTTCGCTTGCGCCCATCGGATTGCTGTAGATTTGGGTTTGTAAGAACAGTTGATAGTTGATAGTTGATAGTTGATAGTGGACAGTGGATAGTTGACAGTTGACAGTGGATAGTTAGCCACCAACCCAGTTTTTCGTTGATAATTGTTTGCTGTTCGCTGTCTACTCTCTACTGAAAGGTGATTGGTAATTGGATTAAAAGGCAATCTACTCTCGATCGTTAGCTATTAGCGATTAGCTATTACCAATCACCAGAAAAAATGGGTTGAAAGCATCCCCAAATTAGGGAAAAGGAAAAATGAATTTTTCCTAGCTTTCAATCCTCTTCCCTTTAGGCAAAAGTAACTATCAACTATCAACTATCAACTATCAACTATCAACTATCAACTATCAACT
>CAYXCW010000121.1:20514-22111 GCA_964463555.1 uncultured bacterium | reverse complement strand
CCGGCTGAAAGCTTAAGTTAGCTAAAGCTAACTAAAATCAACGTTTTAACCCGTTGAAACGGGTTGCCTGCTTCCTCGCTGTGAAATTTATTTCTGTTGGCTCTGGTGCAAGATGTGAGTTAAATAATTAGTAGTTTGGCTGCCAAAACTGCCCAGATACTTTGTCAAGATCTGGGGTGCCGATCTACACACCCCATATCGGGAGCATGTCAACTTGGTAAATTTACGCCAGCACCCCTGCATGGTGCGGCTATACAAACGAAGCCCGCGAAGCGAAGCCCGCGAAGGCGGGCTAAAGCTTTTAAAGCCTGCGAAGGCAGGCTTTGTTTGTGTAGCGACACCCTTCAGGGTGTCGGCTACTCTCATTGACATGCTCTCCCCATATCTCTATGCCTGACGGAATCGTCGGTATCGCTTAGGTTTAGAATCAGATAGTGGAGCAGCAATCAGTAAAACTCTCTCCAATAACCAAGGCGCAACGCGGTTACACCACAAGGCTACGTGACTTTGCCATCCCACTAGAATTTCAGCAGATTCCTTCTCTAATCCAGCAATCATCGCCTGGGCGACTTTTTGGGGAGTTGTGGGTAACACCCATTTAAACCACTGCAAGTCTCGCACCATGTCGGTATCGGTTAAAGATGGCAGCAAAGCAATGACTCGGATATTGTGTTGAGCAAGTTCGCCGCGCAATGCTTGGGTAAATCCCAAAATGGCAAACTTAGTGGCTGAATAGGTTGCCATCGTTGGTGCTGCTACCTTGCCCATCAAGCTGGAAACGTTAACGATTGTACCTTCGCCTTGGGTTGCCATGCGTCGCGCTACTAAGCGAGTCATAGCGTACATGCCGACTATATTAATTGCGATTTCTTGTTGCACGTTTGGCAGTCGAGATTTTAAGAAAGGTGCTTGATGTGCAACGCCCGCACAATTTATGAGTAAATGAATTGGGCCGTAATCTCGCCATGCTTGTGCGATCGCAATATTCACCTCGATTAATTGGGTCAAATCCAATGGCAAAATCGCCACTTCCACCCCCAGCGCCTCGATTTCGGTGGCTACTTCCGCTAATCTGGTGGCGTCGCGCGCTACTAACAGCAGGCGTTTTACCCCTTGTTGGGCTAATTCTAGTGCGATCGCTCGCCCAATTCCGCGGGAAGCCCCTGTAACTAGAGCTGTTTTTCCTTGAACTTTCATCATTTAAACCTCCAAAATCATCGCGCCGCACATTTGATGCCGAGTTGAAAGATTTCTCGCAAGCAGAATTCTCGGCACGCTGCGAGACGAACGGCGATGTGCGGTTCGCGGATTAAATGAAACTAAACTTGTACAAACAAGACATTTCTCAGATATTGGGTGCTGAACTTTCTTGGCTGTAGATCGAACTTGAGAAACATCTTTAACGGTGAATTAGGTCAGATTTGATTTAAGAAACCGGGTTTCTCGGAAAAATCATCGATTTGGAACTAGAGATTTACCCAGAAACCCGGTTTCTACGTTGTTTAAGCGCACTTTTACCAGGCAAAGAAACCGGGTTTCTCAGAAAAATCATCGATTTGGAACTAGAGATTTACCCAGAAACCCGGTTTCTCGGTTG
>CAYXCW010000121.1:0-20414 GCA_964463555.1 uncultured bacterium | reverse complement strand
GAAAAATCATCGATTTGGAACTAGAGATTTACCCAGAAACCCGGTTTCTCGGTTGTTTAAGCGCAGTTTTCCCAGCCTTCAAGAAATTCTAGAATCCGTCAATTGTGAAGGGACAAGATTGAAACAAAGCATAGGTGACAAATCTCCCTGATACAAAATTGACCGGAAGCAAATCTACAGTCATACCTTAGCAACTAAATCAAGCACCTGCAATATTTTTTCATAAATTTCCCTGACAATGCTTAAATCAACTTTCACGGGATCAATTCTTGCTCAAGATTGTTGCTATTGAGTGGAGGAAAATGCTAATAGAAGCAGACTCTAGATAAAAGCGATCGCCTGCTAAAAGAAAAAGCCCTAGAAGATAAACTCTTCCAAGGCTTGACCAGGGTGCATCTACCATTCCCTATTACTGGGATAGTCGCTAAGATCCGGAAGGATTTATGGAATTAGTGTAGTTGCTTAGATTTATGTCCAAAGTTGCATCCCAATCGGGAGAAGCAAAAACCTTACCTAGTCTCGCACCGGCAGTATACATTGTGGGAGCGGGACCGGGCGATCCGGAATTGTTGACGGTGAAGGCGCAGAAAATTCTCGCGCAAGCGGATGCCATTTTATTTGCCGATTCCCTGGTGCCAGAACAGATATTAGAAGGAGTGCGCCCGGATGCGGAGATTATCGCCACAGCGAATCAAACGCTGGAAGAGATTTTGCCGATCATGGTGGCGAGGGTGCGCGATCGCAAATCTGTAGTTCGCCTTCATTCGGGAGATCCGAGTCTGTACAGCGCCATCGGCGAACAAATTCAAGCTTTAGCAGCAGCAGAAATTCCTTTTGAAGTCATACCGGGAATTAGCGCCTTTCAAGCAGCAGCGGCTAAACTCGGCGTCGAACTCACCGTACCAGGATTGGTGCAGACAATTATTCTTACCAGGATTAGCGGTCGCACGCAAGTCCCAGAAAATGAAGAATTATCAAGTTTGGCAGCGCATCAGGCAAGTTTGTGCCTTTACCTGAGTGCGCGTCACATAGAAGCAGCCCAAGATCGGTTAATGCAACATTATCCAGCAGATACGCCAGTGGCGATTTGCTATCGCCTGGGTTGGCCCGATGAGAGAATTGTACTGATACCGTTGGAACAGATGGCAGCAGTGACGCGGGAAGAAAAGTTGATTCGCACAACGCTTTATGTTATTAGTCCAGCACTGGGGAAAGTCGAGAACGCGCGATCGCGGCTATACCATCCGCAACATTATCACCTATTTCGCCCAAAGTCCGTAATCCGTAATGGATAATACCTTTGTTTCCCGGACTCTACCCAATTACCAATTACCAATTACCAATTACCAAACAACATTGGTAAACTAAGCGATGTAGAAAACTCTTCAGGCGGTAGACCCGTGTTAGACGAACAAGCGAAAAAAACTATCCTGCGGAAAATTCCCCACGGCCTCTACGTCTGCGGCGTCAAAGATGGGGAAGAAGTTAATGGCTTCACCGCCAGTTGGGTGATGCAGGCTTCTTTTACGCCACCTTTGGTGGTAAATTGCGTCAAGCAAGATTCTAAATCTCACGCCATGATTAAAGCCAGTGGCGTTTTTGCTCTCAGCGTTTTAGAAGCAGGACAAAAAGATTTAGCCCAAAAATTTTTCAAGCCGCAACGCCGCAGCGGCGATAAGTTTGAGGACGTAGAATTCTATGTAGGCGAAGAAACCGGCTGTCCGATTATTAAAGACTCTCTCGGTTACGTCGAGTGTAAAGTAATCGGTGCAGTAGAACATGGCGATCATACGGTTTACGTCGGCGAAGTAATTGGCGCTGGCGTCCATCGCGAAGGCGATCCTTTGTTACTCGAAAGCACCGGCTGGAATTACGGCGGCTAAGGGGAATTTCAGATTTGAGATTTGAGATTTGAGATTTAGAAAATTTAATTTGCAATCCCATAAATTTCAATTCCCATAAATCTGAAATCTAAAATCTCACATCTCAAATCCCATAAATCCCCAATCCAATCAATCTGAAATCTAAAATCTCAAATCTGCAATTAGTTTATGCCTTTAATCAAAGTTCAAGCTTCTGTTTCTGCACCGGAAAAATCGGCGGTTGAGAAGTTGCTGAAAAATCTTTCTTCCGCTTTAGCCAAGCATACAGGTAAACCGGAAGCTTACGTAATGACGGCGTTTGAGCCTGATGTGGCAATGACTTTTGCTGGTACGACCGATCCGGTTTGTTACATTGAGGTTAAAAGTGTTGGTAGTATGAGTTCATCGCAAACTCAGTCGATGAGTCAGGATTTTTGTCAGAAAATTAGCGAAGCGTTGGGCGTGCCAAGCGATCGCATTTATATCGAGTTTAATGATGCTAAAGGTTCGATGTGGGGCTGGAATGGCTCGACTTTTGGTTAGGCGCTAGAAGTCAGAAACCGGGTTTCTTTGCAGAGCTTTCGTTCCAAATCAACCATTTTTCATAGAAACCCGGTTTCTTTGCGTAAGTCAGAAACCGGGTTTCTTTGCATAACCGTCGCCGGGGCGGGTTTATTTTGGTTATCTGTTTGTATCAAAGATGGTTGGTAAAACCCGCCCCTACATCCAGAAAAATATCCGATATAGATGCACCAAACGTTGATATAATATTGCATCTCTAATCTTCCAAAACTTGCATCAAATCTTCGATTGCGACATCAAAAGCACGGGCGATTTTCCCAACGGCGCTAAGATCGACCATATTCATACCATCATCGCGTCTAGCATAGCTTTTCACCGTATTGTAATTAACCCCAGAGCGATCGGCAACGTCTTGTAGCGTCCAACCCTTCTCTTGTGCTAATTCTCTAATTTTTAACCTAACGCGCCCCATGTTGATATTGACAACAGCGTATAAGAAGCAATAGCTGCCAAATTTCCTCTAATCTTCCAAAACTTCCACCAATTCTTCAAGCGTTACTTCAAAAGCACGGGCTATTTTGAAAACCGCAGAGAGATCGACTGTGTTCAAGGCATCGCGCTGAACGTAGCTTTTTACTGTGTTGTAATTTACTCCTGAGCGATCGGCAATTTCCTTCAGCGTCCAACCCTTTTTATCGGCTAACTCTCGAATTCGCAGCCTAACGTAGCCCATGTTTTGCCTGGATATATCCCATCCCTAGTCTTCCAAAACTTGCATCAAATCTTCGATTGCGACATCAAAAGCACGGGCGATTTTCCCAACGGCGCTAAGATCGACCATATTCATACCATCATCGCGTCTAGCATAGCTTTTCACCGTATTGTAATTAACCCCAGAGCGATCGGCAACGTCTTGTAGCGTCCAACCCTTCTCTTCTGCTAATTCTCTAATTTTTAACCTAACTCGCCCCATGTTGGTCTTGACAACAGGTGAGATTTCACCTTTAATCAAAAATAACTCAAAGCGATCGCCCTTCTAGCCTGGAAAACGAAAAGAGCGACCGCAATTCTCACCAGATCCCACAAACGTGGGAAGGATATTTCTATGATACCAACATCAAAGTCCAAATTAAACGTTCATCCCTGGTGTATTGTGCGTCAATTGCCCAATATGCAGCGATTGGTTGTGGCTCGATTTTATCGTCGCAGCGATGCGGATGGTTATATTCAAGTTTTGCGCCGATTGTTACCAGCAGTGAACCATGCGATTGTGTTCGATGTTACTGGGGTAGAGAAAGTTGAACATTCTCTTACGTCTGAATTAGAGCAAATGTTGTAGGGAATTTAAGCGATCGCTTTGATGATAATCTGGCATCAGAGCGATCGCTATTAGTTGTCCGTTTCCCAGCAAATCGCTAGTAGAGATTTAAGCTAGAGTGTAAGCGTAGCAGCTTTGTTGCTTTAACGGAATGATTATGAACGACCGACTGACGGAAGCTCAAATGGCGCAAGTTGTTGCCGAAGTTGAACGATTATCCCAGCGGCGCGACGCGGAATATAAACCAGAACAAATAAAGGAAATTTTGGCAGAATTAAATCTGCCGCCGGAGTTGTTGGAAGATGCGATGGTGCAGTTGCGGCGAAAAGAAGCTTTGGAAGTGCAGAAACGGCGAAATCGCTGGATTTTGGGGGGTGTGGTGGTAGCATTAGTAGGCGCGATCGCTACCACTGCTGTGTACGTGCAGAATCAAAACCGGGTGGAAAATGCGATCGCTAATATCTCTGCATCCAATAGTTTAGTTACTCTAACGCAAAATGGAGGCAGCAGCACCAATCAAATCGCCCGTCAATCTAATCCCAGAGTTTACTACCGCGTCACGTTACAAAATGTCCCAATTGGGGAAAAATTAGCTCTTACTTGCGACTGGATCGATCCTAGCGGCAATATTGCCCATCAAAGTCGCTATCAAACGCGCCAAATTGATAAATCTGTTTGGCCTACTTATTGCTATCATCAACTTAATTCTGGATCGCCCGCAGGCACTTGGAAGGTGCAGATGTTGGTGGGAAATCAGACACTTAGCAGTAGCAGGTTTGATGTTAAATGAAACCCCGTCATTTTAGCGGATATTGGGGTTACCAAAAAGATGGCAGTTGCGTTTGGCAAGTTAACCCAAAAGACGCAACGCCAGAAAACCTATCTAAAAATGGGATAATTGCAGCTATTTCAGCGGGTGGGTTTTCCGATTCCCCAGATGCTTGGGTTAAAGTAGAAAGCGATCGCTTAATTCTAGGTAGAGATCCTTTTGGGCGCGTTCCTTTATATTGGACGCAGGTAGAACAAGCAATCTGGTTTTCTTCGCAATTCCAGCAACTCTTGCCGATGGTTAAATCTCCCCAAGTTAGCATCCCCGCTTTATACGGTTATTCCTGTTTTTCCTACGTCCCAACTCCCCTATCTCCGGTTGAAAATATTTTTGCTATCCCCGCAGGAACGGAATTAATTTTCCAGGGAAACCCGTTAAAATATACGTCGCGCAGGTTACAAGAATGGCGAGAAGCCCCCGCATTAATTCGGGATGAAAATCTAGCCGTTTCCCAACTGCAAATTTTGCTCAAAAATGCTATTGAACGACAAATTTCTGAATTACCGGATGAACCTGTGGGGGTGTTGCTTTCTGGGGGGATTGATTCTTCAGTTGTTGCTGCTTTGTTGGTGCAAGCTGGGATTAAAGTCCGTGCCTATGCTTTAGATTTTGGCAACGATGGTTATTCGGAATTGCCTTATGCCGAAATAGTTGCTCGATATTTAGATATTCCCTTAGTGAAAGTGGCGGCGACACCCAAGGAATTGAAACGCGCGATCGCATCTACTGCCCAAGCTTTAGATATCCCGTTTGGGGATGCGGTTACTACTCCATTATACCTGTTAAATCAAGCTGCGAGTCAAGAAACATCGGTAATTTTTAACGGAGAAAATGGCGATCAATTATTTGCCGGATGGACGAACAAACCGTTAATTGCGGCTGGAATTTACAATGAGGTTAAAGGGATAGAAGACTTTAACCAACAATACCTGAAAACCTTTGGGAGACTTTACGGATATGAAGCGCAAATTTTCAGCGATCGCATTTATAAAGAAGTCCAGACTTTAAACCCTCAATCTTGGATAGAAGACGCTTTAGATCCATCTTTTTGTCCGAGTTTCTTCCAGCGATTGCGCCGCGCTACTTTAATGTTAAAAGGCGCGCAAAATATCCAACCAAGGGCGACCAATTTATCTTTTGCTTGCGGACTTTGGGTGCGATCGCCATTTTGTGACTTACCCCTAACCGAATCGACTTTTCAACTATCTGGAGAACTTTGCTTGCAAGGCGCTTGTGAAAAATATATCTTAAAACGCGCCGTCGAATCTTGGTTACCGCCGGAAATTGTCTGGCGAGAAAAACGCGGTATGGGAGTTCCCTTAAAGATTTGGTATTTTGATCGATTGTGGTCAGAAATTGGTCAATGGTTGAATCCCGGTGTATTGCGCGACGAAGCACGCTGGCAACCTCACATCGCTGCAAATATCATCGCAGGTAAGCTAGGGGAAAGTTTACAAACTCGCTACATTGGCAACGTCATGTGGATGTTAATTATGTGGCAAGCATGGCGGAGATCGGTATTAGGAGAAAAAGCAAATAGGCAATCTTTAGATCACCCTTTTTGGTTACCACCGCAGGCGTGGAAATATGCTAGGAGATTTTTATGATAGGAGAAGAACTTGCGAGAGAATTGCTGGAAAAATACGGATCGCCGCTGTATGTTTATGAAAGCGATCGCTTACATCAAACCATAGATCGAATTACCCAGTCTATTCCCTATCCCCGCACTCAATTTCACTTCGCCAGCGTCACCAATGGCAATGTTTCATTAATGCAGATTTTCCATGCTTGTGGGTGGAAACTTCATGCCAATACCCCTGGAGATGTTTATTTAGGATTAAAAGCGGGGTATTCTCCCAATGAAATTGTCTACAGCGGCAGCAACTTAAATGCAGTGGAAATGCGCTTGTTACTAACTGGTGGCGTCAGAACTTTAAACTTAGATAGTTTATCGCAGTTGAGTTTATGTTGCGAGATTTATCAAGACTTAAGAACGTCGATTGCCGCCCCTAAATTGGGATTGAGGTTAAATTTACCTGAAATTACCGGGGAAAGTCGCATCGGCGTGCATCCCGATGAATTTGAAGATGCGATCGCGATCGCTAATTCAGTCAAAATAAAACTTAGCGGATTGCATTTTTATCGCGGCACTGGTACGAATGCGACGGCAGCTTTTACCTCAGTTATTGAAACCGTACTAGCGACGGGGAAATTATTACCGGATTGGGAATATTTAGATTTTGGCGGTGGGTTTGGCTATCCTTACAATAAAAATATTGCGGGTTTTAACTGGTCAGAGTTTGGGGCAGAGTTGACGCAACAACTGCTGAAGATAGACAAAGAAATTAAATTAATTATAGAACCGGGTCGGGCAGCGATCGCCGGATGCGCCACCTTACTTTCCCAAGTCGTTTCTGTGAAATGGCAGGGAGAAAAACAAATCGTCGGCGTCGATACTACTGTCGCTAATTTATCAGTACCATCCGTACATGGAGGTTATCGAGAAATTGTCACTTGGAACGGGTTAAACTTAGAACAGCCCTTACATCCTACAGATGTTTGCGGGAATACAACTTATTCGAGAGATTATTTGGGGCGAAATTGCCAACTTCCCCGTTTACAAATCGGGGATATTATTGCAATCTTAGATGTGGGGGCTTATGGTTATGCGATGTCTTCCCATTTCTTGCATCGTCCTCGCCCCGCTGAGGTATTGTTAGAAAATGGCAAGCATAGATTGATTCGTCGGCGAGAAGATTACAGCATTTTGTTGGAGAATCAAGTGTTTTAGAGGTGATATTATGGGTATGAAATGCGTCAAGTGTGGGACAGATAACGATCTACGCGATCGCACAACTAACCAAGGACGCTGTAAAAACTGCAATCATCCATTTGCTTTTGAACCTTCAGCCGTTATAAATACTAAATTTAGATTCACAGATCCGTTTTTTGCTAAGGCGATTAACGATATCTCTGATGATAACAGACTTTACTTTACCCCTAAACAGCTATTTTATCTTTTAGACCGACGCTTAAACGCAAGGGTATTTAATCCAATAGGATTCGTAGGATGTAGCTTTATTAGCACATTTTTTATAATTATGGGGGTTATTATAAGCCAAGGTTTTGGATTATTACCCTTAATTGCAATTATTGCTATTAGTGCAATCTTTACTGCAACTAATAACAGAAAAGCTAACCCCAAATTTCGCCGAAAGACTGCGCGAATTCTCCAAGTATTGGGAGGCATTATTCTAATTGCAGGAATGATAATCGGTCTGTCATTAAACTCGTTTTTTTGGTTTGTATTTAGCGTGCTGTCGGGGATGATCTCTATTTATTTAGGGTATCGCCAATTGAATCGGATTAACGATATCGGGCAATCATTTTTTATTTCCGAGAGTCAGTTTGATAGCTGGATAAATCGCTGGAAAGAAATTAATGGATTTGAAAAAATGTTGCCTTTTCCACGGGAAGAAAGTACAGCTAGTTTAATTAGTACAGAGATTACCGCTTATAGTTTTGACCGAGTGGTTGTTTGCGATAATGCAGCTATTGCCCAAATGCTAATTGCCAATAACTTCCACTTTGAAAATAGTTGTGCGGTTTTAAGCATCACCGGATATCCCGAAAGTATTTTTACTACAGTATTAGAAATGCTACGCCGCAATCCGGATTTAAAAGTATATGCCTTACACGATGCTAGTCCTAGCGGAGTCGCCTTAGTTTACAATCTCCGCAATAGCCCCGATTGGTTTTTTAACACTAATGCAGTAATTTATGACTTGGGATTGCTACCCCGTCAGATATTGTCCAGCCAAGGAGTTTTTGTCATAAATTCAGCCGAATCCTCTCAACAAGCTCAACAATTACCAGAGGAAGTGAGACGAGATTTGACAAGTGAAGAACTAAAATGGTTAGACATGGGTAACTTTGTAGAATTAGAATCCTTTAGCCCGCAAAGGATTATTCGAGTTGCGAATCAAGGCATTGCTAAAAGTCAAGCTCCTGATAGCAGCGATAGCTTAATTCTAATCGATAGCGGGGCTGATTCTGTGTATGTGGTTGAGAGTTTTGGTTAACTGATATAGTTAAACCAAATTCTACTGACTCATCCTTCCATCTCCCTATCCTCAATCTGCAACCCTTCTACTCGACTAAACTCATCTGTATTATGAGTCACCAGGGTTAAATTATTAGCGATCGCAATAGCTGCAATCTGAATGTCATAAGCACCAATTGGTGTTCCATTAGCAGCAAGGACAGCACGAATCCTAGAGGCAATAGTTGCTGCTGTATCATCAAAAGGCAGAGAAACAAAACGATGTAAAAACTCTTGCTGTTTTTCTAAGTTCCGCTCTGGATTATTACTCCTCAATGCTCCATAAAATAACTCAAATTTTACCACCGAACAGACAGCGATATCTTGAGGATTGGTTGTCAGTATTCTTTCTCTAATTGATTCAGAACGACCGTTCAAATATCTGACACAAACATTCGTGTCTATTAAATAAATCATCCAATTAATTACAGTTACTCAAAAATAATTTCTAAATTGTCATCTAGTGCTGCTGATATTCCCTCATCATCTATAACAATTGGGTCATCGGCACAGCTTCCATAGGTTCTTTCAATAAACTTTTTCCACTCTAATGCTTCCGACGTTATTGTGGCTGGTGTAACTTTCTTTAATGTTATTGTCACTTCTAACTCAGTATCAGTTAACCCTACAGGCACATCTAAATGTAAAATTCCATCCTCTCCAACACGGTAACGCAATGTTAGGATCTGCATAATTTATCCTACCTTTATGAAATCAAAACCCTGCTTCGTCTTTCGTTTCCAGGTTCTACCTGAAAATGATACATCTGAGGCTCTGCCTCTATTTTACCGGAGGCAGAGCCTCCTGTATGACGTTACGAGGTTCTACCTCGTAACGAGGATAGGAAAAATCAGCGATCGCTATTTACTTGCAGCCAGATTTCTAAACTCACCAATAGCCACAGTTTATATCCATAACGTCCCCAAGCGTCGCCGCGATAATTTAACCAATCTCGAATGATAGACTGATTTAAGTACGGTGCGATCGCTGCATTTTTCCCCAACAACAAACCCCTAGCTTTCCGATTCCAATCTTTGCGAAACCATTGCTGCATCGGCATCACCATTCCACTCTTAGGACGCTTGATTATCGCCTCTGGTAATAAATCCGCCACCGCTTGTTTTAAAACTGCCTTTTCCTCCGCCCCAAATAACTTATACTCCGGCGGTATTTGCAAACTTAATTCTACAACGCGGCGGTCAAATAACGGCGAAAGTCCCTCCAATCCCGCTGCTTGAGTCAAATTATTCACCTTGGTTAAAATATAGTCTGCCCCTTTATATTGAATGTTCAGCAACATCAGCCGATTTAGATAACTAGCTTCAGAATTTAACAGAGTAGAAAACACCGAAGGTTCATCTTTAACAGCCGTCCAAACCTCCGGTTTCAAAACTTGCGGCAAATCGAGATATAACTTCTTAAAAGAAGTGAGATAAGCAACCAAATCATCTGATTTATCCTCATTAACAACCGATGCATACAAACTATTCAATAACATCGGTTTATTTTTCGGCCCCGCAAAACAAGGATCGCCCCCTTCACCATTTAATATTACATTCACCGATGCTTTAGCTGCCCGTCCCAGCAACAAATTGGGAACCGTCAAACCCTCGCCAATCGGGTCATCCAAATCAGCCATCGCTGACGGCAAACCCTGCCAAATTGTATCTGAATTTAACTCTAAAATATGATGTTCAGTACCGCAATGCTTCGCCACCAAATTAGCAAACTCCAACTCATGGGGATACTCCAAACCACAATGAATCGAATAAGTATGTACCGGATAATCGTGTAACTTCGCAGCCAAAGCAACAATACAACTCGAATCAATTCCCCCCGACAAAAAAGCCCCCACAGGTTCACCTTGGGGCAAACATTCTCCTACTACTTGTTCCAAAAGCGATCGCACCCTCCCACCATACCATTCCAAACACTTCTCCCTCTCTCCAATCTCCTCTCTAACTTCCCAATAAACCTCTCTGCGTTCTCTGCGTCTCTGCGGTTCATTCAGATCGTTTGATAAACACAAAACAGTCCCCGGACGCAACTCCCGCACATCTCGCCAAAGCGTTTGCTCACCCGGTACAAACCCACAACAAAGATAATCCCGCAACGCCACCAAATCTAATTCATTCGAGCGAAAAGAAGCAAGATTTCTTAACTGAGGAGCAACAAAACAAATCGAACCAGAAGTGGTATAATATAAAGTACGAGAACCAACGCGATCGCGTCCCAACCACAACTCCTCCCGCTCCCGATCCCAAACCGCAAAAGCAAACATCCCCTCCAAAAAATTTAAAGCTTCAATCCCCTTTATTTCCCACAAACAAGCCAAAATTTCAATATCTGTTTTAGGATAGGCATCCTGCCTATTAAAATCAAAACCCCGCATTAATTCCGTCCGATTGCTGAACCAAATATCCCCCGCAACCACAAACCGCCCGGTACGACTAAAAGCGGGTTGAAAGCGAGCGATCGCTACCTTATCATCGCGCCAAATAATATCAGAGAGATCCTCAGTACATCCCCAAGCAAGATACCAACCTGGAGTAACCTTTACCGAAAAATGCGATCGCGATTTCCAAAACATAGAAAATTACCCAGGCAATGAGTTAATCAGCGAAGTAATCCCCCAGATTCCAACTAACGCGACTAAAGCACCGATAGCGATTATACTGAGAGGAATCAGAATGCTTTTTAATTGCAGCAACAACCGTTCTAATTCACCTTCGTAATATTTAGCGATTTTTTCCAGCGCGGCGTCTAGATTTCCCGTTTCTTCTCCAGTGCGAAGCATCGAGAGCGCGATCGCAGGTAAGCGACCTTGTAAACTTTTACTCAGAGACTGTCCGGCTAACACTCTTTCGGATGCGATCGCCATCTTATCAGCCATCACCGGATCGGGAATATGCTTTTGCAACAACTCCAGGGAAGTTCCCAAAGAAACGCCGCAACTTAAGGGCAATTGTAATTCGGTAAAATACAGCATCGAACGCGCTTGCAATATCTTTCCCAAAATCGGCACGCCTTGTAAACTTTGGATGGGGAGATGTGAACCGAAAAAATTACTAGCAACGATTAGTAAAATCAACAATCCCATCGCTAGTAACCAGAAACCAGGTTGTAATAAAACGGTAGCATTGCCTGCAAGTAGTGCTGTTATTAGTAAAAATAAACTCCAGATCATCGCAATTGTAGCTAGCTTGACTGAATTGTACAGGCGATCGCGCTGGTGGTGGCGCTCGGATGCGATCGCTAGTTTCCTACAAGCAACTGACAACGCGCCGCTGTATTCTGCCGCTTCGAGCAAACCTAGCGTCCAACCGTCAAAATAAACTGGAGGTTGGGAAATCGCCGCTGCTAAACTTTGACCCCTGCCCACTGCTACAGTAGCCTGTTGCAGATATTTTTGAAACTCAGAACTTAAATCTCTCGGAGCTAAACTCAAACTCTGTTGAAGGGATAAACCAGAATCTAGCAAAGTTGCCAACTGTTGAAAAAATCGCGCTTTTTGTTGGGATGTAAGCTTAGGCATATTTAGAATTTCAGATTTTAGATTTTAGATTTCAGATTGGGGATTGACTTATCCACCAACTCTTGTTGGGTTAGCATTCTGCCTGCCCTTAAGTTTATATTTTGCAGAAGTGTATTGGCCTTTAGGTTAACTTATAAAAATCCTGCAACAGAATGGGTTACCCTCCGCTATAATCTCGTCAGTAACTCAGACACTCAAAAGTTGTGATCGCAATTTACCCTGGCAGCTTCGATCCGATTACCCTGGGACACCTCGACGTGATGGAACGAGGATGCCAGCTGTTCGAGCGGATGATTGTAGCAGTGCTGCGGAATCCCGGTAAAACCCCATTTTTTACCGTCGCCCAGCGCTTAGATCAGATTCGCCTAGCGACGCAACATTTGTCCAATATAGAAGTAGATAGTTTTGATGGTCTGACGGTGAACTATGCTAAACTGCGTCAAGCCAAAGTCATCATCAGGGGACTCAGGGTAGTTTCGGACTTTGAAAAAGAGCTACAAATGGCTCACACCAACAAAACCCTCGCGCCTGAGATCGAGACGGTTTTTCTGGCGACTTCTACCGAACGCGGCTTTTTAAGCAGCAGCGTGGTAAAAGAAATAGCTAGATTTGGCGGTTCCGTCGATCATCTTGTTCCCAAGCACGTTGCTCTAGATATTTACACAAAATGTTACGGCAAAACTCAGCCCGACTCGGCCCCGACGGCGACCAATCCAATAACCCAGATGAGTCCCAGCGTGGAACAGCAGGCGTAGATATTCAACGAGAACTCAATCGCCTAGAGGAAACCATCCTCGATAGTCCGCGCATCCCGCTGACGCGGCGCACTTTAGTTGATGAAGAACAGTTACTAGAACAGCTAGATGTGGTGCGGCTAAATCTACCACCCGCTTTTGAAGAAGCAGAAGCCATTGTCCGCCAGAAAGATGAAATACTCCAAGAGGCGGAAAACTACGCTCAACAAATTGTAGAAGCTGCCGAACAACGCGCCGCCCAGCTGTTAGACGAAACTGGCATTGTCAGACAAGCAAAATTAGAAGCTCAACAACTCTGGCAAATGGTGCAGCAAGAGTGCGAAGCAGCACAAGAGCAAGCTTTGGCTGAAATCGAACGGATGCACCGGGAAGCGCAGCAAGAACTCGAAGAAATGCGCGCCAAAGCAATAGCTGAAGCAGACGGGATTGTGGACGGTGCCGACGACTACGCCGCGCGCGTCCTCAATAACTTGGAGCAGCAGTTAAACGATATGCTCAAAGTCATCCGCAACGGACGCGCCTCGCTGCAAACAGATGAGTCACCCGCAGCTGGGAATAAAAAAACCCCTCCCCCTCCCGCCCCCAATCGTCCCGCAACTCCACCAGCACCAAAAAAAGAATAATGGGGGTCATTGGTAATGGGTCATTGGTAATAGCAAATGGCAAATTGCAGATGGCAGATTTAAGATTTAACTCAATCTAAAATCTAAAATCTAAAATCCAAAATCTAAAATCACCAATTACCAATTACCAATTACCAATTACCAATTATGAAATTACTTTGTGTCAGTAACGGTCATGGGGAAGATGCGATCGCACTCCGCATTTTAAAGCAACTTTTGCGCCATCCCCACGCACCCGAAGTAGCAGCTTTGCCTATCGTCGGTGAAGGACAAGCTTATCAAGCCCAGGGTATTCCGATTATTGGCACAGTGAAAAAAATGCCCTCTGGCGGTTTTATTTATATGGATAAACGCCAGCTAGCAAGAGATCTACAAGGCGGCTTACTTCAACTGCTTCTAGAACAGTTTAAAACCGTACAAACTTGGGCAAAACAAGGCGGAGTGGTTTTAGCAGTTGGCGATATTGTCCCCCTATTGTTGGCAAATTTGAGCGGTGCGGATCATGCATTTGTCGGTACGGCTAAATCAGAATATCATCTGCGAAATGAATCGGGATGGCTGCGCCGTCAATCTCCCTTTGACGATTTATTAGAAAAATGGTTCGGCTCGGTATATCTTCCCTGGGAACGTTGGTTGATGAGCCATCCCCGCTGTAAAGCCGTTTTTCCTAGAGATACGCTGACGACTAAAACTTTACAGCAATGGTTAATTCCAGCATTTGACATGGGAAATCCAATGATGGACGATTTGGAACCATCGATTCCCCAACCAATTTTTTACCCAGAATTAGAAAAATTAGAGAAAGAGCGCTTACTAACGATAGCGCTTTTACCCGGTTCTAGAGCGCCGGAAGCTTATCAAAATTGGCAAAAGATCTTAGAAGCCCTTTCTGGGATTATACAAGCCTTCCAGAGGCGACAGGTGCTGTTTTTGGCAGCGATCGCACCTACCCTCAACCTCGATTTTGTGCGTCAAAGCTTGGTGTCACAAGGCTTTGTCCCACAATCTACGGATACCGCCGCCCAGTGGAAAATTCCAGATGGGGAGGCGTTGGTATTTACCCAGGATAAAGCGACGGTAATCTTAACCCAGCGCGCTTATAACGATTGCTTGCATAGAGCCGATATGGCTATATCTATGGCAGGAACTGCTACCGAACAGTTTATCGGATTGGGGAAACCTGCGATCGCAATTCCAGGCAATGGCCCCCAGTTTACCCAAGCCTTCGCCGAAGCTCAAAGTCGCCTCTTAGGAGAATCTTTAATTTTAGTCGAACAACCTCACCAAGTTGCCAGTATTATTCAAACTTTATTGCGCGATCCAGACCGACTGCAACAAATAGCTGAAAATGGTATGCGTCGCATGGGAAAACCAGGGGCAGCCTGTCGCATTGCCGATTATTTAATCGAAAAATTGGCTAATGGCTAATCGCTAATGGTTAATGGCTAATCGAAGGATATTAGCGTTGCGCTCTTCACATCTCTCGATTACCAATTAGCAATTAGCGATTAGCCATTAGCTCTTAGCAACAGTTGTATAATTTAATACTTGATATCCTCACCCAACCCCCTTGCTTAATTTCCCAGACATCTACAATATCTGTTTGGACAAGTAATTAGGGTTGGTAAACCCAACGCCATTTACAATCTAATCCTGTAGTTACTCAAGGGGTGCTGTAACGGTTTCTTTTTGTGCTTGTTGTTCCCTAATCAAACCCATGAACATTATTTCTTTTGGGCAAAGCATTCCGTTGTTGCCCTTAGCCTTTGAATTTACTTCGCCTGGGCCAATTCTAGTAAAATTGGGGCCGCTAACGATTCGGTGGTACGGTTTCTTAATCGCAACAGCGGTATTAATCGGAGTTAGCCTTAGCGGGTACTTAGCCAAGCGTCGTAATATCAATCCAGATCTATTAAGCGATTTGGCAATTTGGCTTTTAGTTGCGGCAATTCCTTGCGCCAGAATTTACTATGTCCTGTTTCAATGGCAAGAATACGCCCAAAATCCCGGAGAAATTTTCGCAATTTGGAAAGGTGGGATTGCGATTCACGGCGCTATTTTGGGCGGCTTAATAGCCGCTTTAATCTTTGCACGCATTAAACAAGTTCCTTTCTGGCAACTAACCGATTTAGTCGCACCATCGCTAATTTTAGGACAGGCAATTGGACGGTGGGGTAATTTCTTCAATTCAGAAGCATTTGGACGTCCGACAAATTTACCGTGGAAACTCTATATTCCACCCGAATACCGTCCGCGCGACTATTTAGAGTTTGCTTACTTTCATCCCACTTTTCTCTACGAATCTATCTGGAACTTAATCGTGTTCGGCATATTGCTGACTTTATTCTTTCGTTCCCTTTCCTCGAATCGCATCAAGACGGGTACGCTAATCTTGGTTTACCTGGTTTGTTACAGCAGCGGTAGATTGTGGATTGAAGGATTGCGAACTGATAGTCTAATGTTGGGGCCGCTACGCATCGCGCAAGTTGTGAGTATAGTGGGAATTGGACTGGGATTGGCAGGGTTGGCGTGGCTTTACTTGTTGGGGCGAAATCTTCCCGATGTAGTTCCACCCAATCATGACCAGTTAGAATCATCTTCAGAATAGTCAGGACTGGCACCAAGAAACCGGGTTTCTATGAAAAATCTTCGCTTTGACATCACAGATAGACGCAGAAACCCGGTTTCTAAATTGCCGTTGTGTAGGGGCGGGTTTTACCAACCATTAATCGCCATAATCGACAGTTTATATAAACCTGCCCCCGCCCGCAAATGTACAGTTGCTTCAAGGTTATTAAGGGCTAATAAATATGATGCAAGTTTGGGGAACGTTGATCGTATTTATCGTCTGTCCTTTACTAGGAGGAATGCCTTTAATTGCCTGGATTACCTTGGCGCTGACAGGACGCAATCTCGCTCGAATTGGTACGGGTAATATTGGGGTGCAAGCTGCTTTTTACCACGGGGGAACTATTGTCGGTATCCTCGCTGTATTGTCCGAGGCGTTTAAAGGAATTGCAGCGGTATTGCTGGCGCGGGCTTTTTTTCCCAATCAACCAACTTGGGAATTAATTGCTTTAATTGCCTTGGTAATGGGACGATATTGGATGGGAAAAGGTGCGGGAACGACTAACGTTGTTTGGGGTTATGTCGTCCACGATTGGAAGGTAGCGTTGTTGGTATTTTTGATTGGGGGAATAGGCTTTACAATTGTACGCGATCGCCAATCCGGTCGTCTGTGGATTTTAATTTTATGTCCCCTCATCTTGGCAATGCTGTATCCCAGGGAAGGAGAGAGAATAGTTATTGCGATCGCTCTCAGTATTCTAATAGGTTGGATCTACCAAAAAATCCCCGACGATCTCGATCTTCCCACCTCAGAAAGTCAACCCAATTCCCGAAAAGTATTTCGCTTTTTTAGAGGCGATAAAGCCATGATTTCCCTAGAACAGCCCCTACAAGCTATTAAAGTCGGACAAAAAGCCGCTACTTTATCCCAACTCAAACGATGGGGTTATCCCGTCCCTCCCGGATGGGTATTACCCCCAGGAGATGACCCCCAACCTTTGATAGAATCCCTTCAACCTTCGCCACAAACACCCCTAGTAGTTCGTTCTTCAGCAATTGGAGAAGACTCAGCACAAGCTTCCGCCGCCGGACAATATCAAACTATTTTAAACGTCACCAGCAAAGCAGAATTGCAACAAGCAATTCATCAATGTCAACTTTCTTATAATGCACCCACTGCTGTTGAGTATCGCCAACAAAGAAACGTCCCCGAAGCAGCAATGGCGGTACTGATTCAAACACAAGTACAAGGTGCTTTTTCCGGCGTTGCTTTTAGTCGCGATCCAATTATCCAATATGGCGATGCTGTCATCATTGAAGCATTACCCGGATCTGCTTCTCTGGTAGTTTCCGGACAAGTAACCCCAGAAAACTATCGCGTAGTTCTTAGCGATGCCGATATCGTTTCATCTAGTTGGATATTACCAGATAATCTCAACTTACAAATCGAAGGAGAAGGAGAAATTCCCCCAGGAATAATCCGGCAAGTCGCTTACTTAGCAAGACATTTAGAAGCGCGCTATCACGGTATTCCCCAAGATATTGAATGGAGTTACGACGGTAAAACTCTGTGGTTGTTACAATCCCGTCCTATTACTAATTTATCGCCTATTTGGACGCGAAAAATCGCCGCCGAAGTCATTCCAGGATTAATTCGTCCCCTCACTTGGTCGATAAATCGTCCCCTAACTTGTGGCGTTTGGGGAGAAATTTTTACTTTAGTTCTGGGTAAGTGCGCGCGAGGATTAGATTTTAATGAAACCGCGACGCTGCACTATTCCCGCGCCTATTTTAACGCCTCGTTATTGGGGCAAATCTTCCGCCGCATGGGACTACCGCCGGAAAGTTTGGAGTTTTTAACCAGAGGAGCGAAATTTAGCAAACCTCCCCTAACTTCTACCTTGCAAAACCTACCCGGATTGCTACGCCTCCTGCAACGAGAAATAAGTTTACCAAAAGACTTTCAGCAAGATTATAAAAAGTACTTTTCTCCCGGTTTAGCCGAGTTGAAATCCCCAACCGTTGGTGATAATGCCAACTCGCTGCTAAAGCGAATTGATGTAATTTTAGAATTACTCAAAGAAGCAACTTATTATAGCATTTTATCACCCCTTAGTCTAGCACTACGGCAAGGAATTTTTAAGGTAAACGATAGCGAACTCGATGCCAAAGAAATGCCGGAATTAGCAGCATTGAGAGAGCTTCAAGAACTCGCCGCAACTGTGCGTAATAGAATAACGCTTAGAGAACAAATATCGCCTTTACTGGTGCTAGATGAAACTCCAGAGGGTAAGTTAATTTTAAACAAATTTGAGCAAATTCTAGAACGCTACGGTTATCTCAGCGAAGTCGGAACCGATATAGCCGTTCCTACTTGGAAAGAAGATCCGAGTCCAGTTCGAGAATTGTTCGCGCAATTTATATTGAATCCTCCGCCAATTTCTCCACCACCCGCACGCCAAAGCGGTAAAGCTAAATCTATCCAAAAACGGCTCAATCTTAAAGGAAGAGTTACGAGCATTTACAGCCAATTCTTGGCAGAATTGCGATGGTCTTTTGTAGCAATAGAAAAACTGTGGTTGCAGTCGGGATTGCTATCGGAAGCTGGGGATATTTTCTTCTTGGAATTTCCAGAAATTCGCCGGATTGTAGAAGCAAACGATCGCACGTTAATTGAAAGCTTACCTGGATTGATAAAAACTAGGCGATCGCAACTAGAACAAAATCGCCAACTCGCAAGCGTACCCTTTGTATTTTACGGCAACGAACCGCCACCGCCCTTGAATGTAAGCGATCGCTCATCCACCCAACAACTGCAAGGAATTGGCGCCAGTCCAGGAATTGCCGAAGGTACAGTTAAAATCCTGCACAATTGGCAAACCTTTGCCGAAATCGACCGCAGTACGATCGTTGTCGTCCCTTATACCGACTCCGGTTGGGCGCCCTTGTTAGCCCGCGCCGGTGGGTTAATTGCAGAAGTTGGTGGGCGGTTATCTCACGGTGCGATCGTCGCCCGCGAGTACGGCATTCCCGCAGTAATGGATGTATCCGATGCTACTCACTTATTGTCAGAAGGTCAGCGCGTGCGAATTGACGGCACTAGGGGAACCGTGGAAATTTTATAACTACCGTTCTCGTTCCCAGGTTCCACCTGGGAACGAGTGATGGGAGGCTCCGCCTCATTAAGTGGAGCGATCGCTCTTGCACGGGACAGGGTAGAAAAAAATATATCCGCGTCACTTGGCGATCGCGCTCATCCACCCCCACCACCCACTATTTGTTACGTTAGATCGTCAGGGTTGATGCCTTGACTTCGCAAAATTTCCGCCAATCTTTCCGCCCGTTGACGTTCCTGTTCCGCCCGTTGGCGTTCCTGTTCCGCCCGCTGACGTTCCTGTTCCGCCCGCTGACGTTCCTGTTCCGCCCGCTGGCATTCCTGTTCCGCCCGTTGGCGTTCCTGTTCCGCCTGCTGACGTTCTTGTTCAATTTGCTCTACTGCCCAAAGTAGTAGATTCCCCGCTTCATCCCACCACCGCAGCCAATAACCCGTCCTTTGTTCCTTTTCTCCCCGCCAGACGCCTAAAAATAAACCCAGATTAGCCATCCAATGGCGTCCTTCTTCATTCGGTATTTCTAACTCATACCGTCCATTTTGCAACCGATACAGTTCTAAAAGTCCCGTATCCGGTTCAAAAATAGCATAGGTCGGTACTTGCAGAATCCGTTCGTAAAAAAACCACTTCCCAGGGGGAAAGGTGCGCTTCACCGAATATTCCTCGCCATCGATGTCTGAGAGGAATTCCATCACGATGCTGGGGACATCGCCTTCTAAATGGGGCGTATAGCTTTTGCGGTCTTTTCTTTGCTCCAAAGGTAGCACTGAAGCGACATAAACCCAATCTGGTGCTTTGATCGCCAATTCGCCGTTCACCGTGGCGCAGAGGCCAAAATTAGAGGCAATGAGCATTTCTGGTTTAATCAAACCAGCCAGTTCCAAACTTTCGCGCAAAGCCCCAGCAATCAGCGGTTGACCCGTATTTTCCACTGGTTTTTCTTCTAACTTAAAGTCATCCGGCAACTTTTCCCAAGTGATAGTCAGCGTTGCCGTTTGACGGGTGGGATTTTCCTTTGCAGTAACCATAACCGACTATCTCAATTTGAGTGGATCGATCGTAACTTTATTGGACTTCCTCGTTGAGGGCGTATTGTTTCAGTTCCTTGAGGGCTAAAAACTGCAACTTGATTGTTGGACAAAGCTACCCATTATTCCTCAATCGTGGGGAGCTTTTGCGTTTTGTTC
>CAYXCW010000120.1:0-22844 GCA_964463555.1 uncultured bacterium | reverse complement strand
TAAAGTCCAATATTGTCTAATCTTGGGTAGCTTTGGGTAGGATTTATATAACGGATACCCGTGATACACAAGCTAGGGGTGAACCGAAGCGATCGCGCCAGGAAATCGCAGATGGTTTGATTGACATCGGTACGCAATTTACTTTATAAGAGAAATCAATCAGAAATATTGTCAAAAATAATTAGAGATCCCCACATCAGCGGGAGGCTCTATGGTTTCTATATAGGGAACTCGCGTGTTATCATTGGGTAAATTTATGCATCGCTGGTTCAGAAAGCGATCGCGCAATATTAGACTTAGATCTCAACAAGATTAAAAAAAGATTAATCTACGTTCAGTTGGATAATCTTATTCAACCGGGGAGCAATTGGTGCATCCTCTTATAGAGCTTGACTAAGTAGCCAAATCATGGGCTAAACTTACCCATAGTTCACCAAGTTGAGCAAGTTATGCAGAAAATCTCAGAGTTTGGTAATTCGGTCGTTTTCTAGAAACATTCAACCATGTACGCCATCAAAAGAGAGTTAAAACTGAATAAAACACAAGATGACTACCGATTTGAGTCGTCGGGTTTATTGCATCAGGATTGAGGATTTGAACGTTCTGGGGATGATGGGAAACCACAAGCTGGCTGCGGCAGTTAGCGATAATTGCTTTTATGAGGTGCGTCGCCAATTGGTTTACAAGCAAAGCCATTACGGTACTAAGATTGAGTTGGTAGACCGATGGTTCCCTTCATCTAAAACCTGTTCTGGTTGCGGTCACGTTCAGGAAATGAAGCTCTCGGATCGAGTGTTTGATTGCCAAAATTGTGACAACGTTATGACCAGGGATTTAAATGCCTCAATTAACTTGGAAGCGGCTCCTCAAGAAAAAGTAAGGTCGGCTCGACCTGAACTTAACGCCTGCGGACAAGAAGGTGCCACCACCCTTGGTTGATGCAGGAAGAAAATTCCGAGTCAAGTTAACAAGTTTAACTAGGTTTGGGTAAGTTTTTCGGAGCAGGTTTGAGCTATTGAGTAAAACTTACGAGGTATTCTAGATGTCTCAGTTTCTGCTTCAGACAGCATGGTTGATACCGTGCTACGCCTTAATCGGCGCGGTGTTGGCGATACCTTGGTCGCCTGGATTGATTCGCAAGACGGGGCCGCGGCCTGCCGGGTATATTAACGAGATAGCGACGGCGATCGCATTTTTACACGGCGTGTTTGCTTTACCGGCAACGTGGAATCAACCCGCGCAACAAATCCTGATTCCCTGGCTGAATGTAGCGGGTTTAAATTTAACCATTCCAGTAGAACTTTCTTCATTAACCATTGGCGCGACTGTGGTAGTGACGGGTTTAAATTTGCTTGCCCAAATGTACGCCGTCGGTTATATGGAAATGGACTGGGGATGGGCGCGGTTTTATTCCCTACTGGCATTGTTTGAAGCCGGGATGTGCGGACTCGTCCTGTGCGACTCGTTATTCTTCAGCTACTTTATTCTGGAAATTCTCACCTTGGGAACCTATCTGCTGATTGGACTTTGGTTCTGTCAGCCGTTGGTAGTCACTGGTGCGAGAGATGCATTCTTAACCAAGCGGGTGGGGGACTTGCTGTTGCTGATGGGAGTATTAGCAATCTATCCCTTAGCCGGAACTTGGGACTTTTCTGAATTAGCCCAATGGGCGAAAACTGCCAATGTAGACCCGACAGTCGCTACTTTATTAGGTTTAGCATTAATCGCAGGGCCGATGGGTAAATGCGCTCAATTCCCGCTGCACTTGTGGCTGGATGAAGCAATGGAAGGGCCAATGCCCGCATCGATTTTGCGAAATACTGTAGTAGTAGCAACGGGTGCTTGGGTACTGGTGAAACTGCAACCAGTCATTGCGCTTTCGCCCGTAGCCATGTCGGCGGCGGTGTTCATCGGTGGTGTGACGGCAGTGGGTGGTTTGTTAATTGCGATCGCCCAAATCGATATCAAGCGCACTTTATCTTATCCCGTCAGCGCTTATATGGGATTGGTGTTCGTCGCCATCGGGACGGGGCAAACAGAAGGGGCATTGTTGTTAGTGTTGACTAACGCGATCGCAATGGCACTATTAGTCATGGCGGTGGGTGCCCTCGTGTGGATGAACGTCACCCAAAACGTTACCCAACTCGGCGGATTGTGGTCGCGCCGTCCAATTACGGGGATATGTTTTATGGTTGGGACGTTAGGTTTGATTGCATTTCCTCCCTTTGGCGGCTTTTGGGCATTGTTGAAAATCGCCGATGGGTTGTGGAGTACCCAACCTTGGTTAGTCGGATTGCTGCTAGTGGTAAACGCATTAACCGCGTTTAATTTCACCCGCGTCTTCGGGTTAATTTTTGGCGGTAAACTGCAAGAAATGAGCGTGCGATCGCCCGAATGTTTCTGGCCCATTACGCTACCAATGGTGATTCAATTAGGCTTTGTGTTCCACTTGCCTTTAATCCTGCAAGCTTTTCACCTCCTACCTTCCTGGGCAGAACTAAATAAAGATGTCGCCTTGATGTTAGTTTGGTCGAGTATCTTTGGCCTCAGCATCGGTGCGGTGGTTTATCTGGGTAATGCCGTACCAAAACCAGTACAACTGCCTTGGAAACCGCTACAAGACTTATTCGCTTACGACTTTTACACGCCCCAACTTTACCGCGTCACGATTGTATTTTTGGTTGCCTTGGTATCTCAAATTACCGCTTGGATTGACCGTTACATTGTCGATGGCGTGGTGAATTTAGTCGGTGTCGTGACAGTGTTCAGCGGTCAAAGCTTGAAATATAACGTTTCCGGTCAGACCCAGTTTTACGCCCTCACCATCTTGCTAGGAGTCGCCCTGCTGGGATTGTTAGTTAGCTGGCCTTTATTGTCGCGTCTTTCACTTCTAATTGGGTAATTGGTAATGGGTAATTGGTAATGAGTAATAGAAAAAAATCGCCAACTACCCACTAGCTTATTTGTAGTTGTGCTTAACCGCTAAAGATAGACTAAAAAAAGTTGTCTTAACGCGCTCGTTCTGACTACCCACTACCAATTACCAATTACCAATTACCAATTACCAATTACCAATTACCAATTACCGTTTATGCTGAGTACATTAATCTGGCTACCCGTATTAGGAGCCGCTGTTATTGGGTTTTTGCCGGGAAATCAAACCGCGAATCAGTTACGTAATATGGCTCTAGCGATCGCAACTGCAATCGTGTTAGCAACATTCTGGCTGGTAAGTCGGTTTGACATCACGAATTCCGGAATGCAATTTCAGGAGTTTATCCCCTGGATTCCCCAACTAGGCTTGAACTATAAGTTGGGAATTGATGGGCTATCTTTTCCGCTGCTGGCTTTAAGCAGTCTGCTAATTTGGATTGCGATTTTAGCCAGCAATAATATACAACGTCCCCGGCTTTACTACTCTTTAATTCTTTTAGTTTACGCTGGGGTTGCGGGTGGCTTCGCGGCACAGAATTTGCTGCTGTTCGTCCTATTTTACGAAATCGAGTTAATTCCCTTTTACCTGTTAATTGCGATTTGGGGCGGTGAGAAACGCGGCTATGCAGCGATGAAGTTTCTCATCTATACGGCACTATCGGGGATATTAATTCTGGCGGCATTTTTGGGCTTAACTTGGCTATCTGGTTCCACCAGTTTTGATTACAATTCCCTGTTAACCCAAGCATTACCCCTGACTACCCAGTTAATTTTACTCACCCTGTTGTTGGTGGGATTTGGGATTAAAATTCCCCTGGTTCCCTTGCATACTTGGTTACCAGATGCTTACACCGAAGCTTCGCCGCCAGTGGCGATTATGTTGGGCGGTATTCTGGCTAAATTGGGAACTTATGGTTTAGTGCGGTTTGGGTTGGGTTTATTTCCCGAAACTTGGGCGTTGGTCGCTCCCGGACTGTCTATTATTGGGGTTGTGAGCGTATTGTATGGGGCATTGAGCGCGATCGCTCAAAAAGACATCAAACGCATGGTAGCCTATAGCTCTATCGGTCACATGGGCTATATTCTAGTCGCCGCCGCCGCCGGGACTCCTTTAAGCGTTTTGGGTGCTGTCGCCCAAATGGTTAGCCACGGACTTATCCTCGCCATCCTGTTTTATTTAGTCGGGATTGTGGAAACCAAAGTCGGCACTCGCGACTTAGATATCCTCAATGGTTTAATGAACCCCATCCGAGGTTTACCCCTGATCAGCGCTTTGCTCGTCGCTGGAGGAATGGCGAGTGCAGGAATTCCGGGTTTAGTAGGGTTTCCGGCTGAATTTATGGTATTTCAAGGCAGTTTCTCCATCTTCCCGATTCAAACGCTTTTGTGCGTATTTGCCAGCGGTTTAACGGCAGTTTACTTTGTAATTCTGCTCAACCGCACCTGTTTTGGCAAATTAGACAACAATTTGGCATACTATCCCAAAGTATTGTTGATGGAAAAAGTGCCAGCATTAATCTTAACCGCCATCATCTTATTTTTGGGGATTCAACCAGCTTGGTTAGTACGCTGGAGTGAACCAACAACAACCGCAATTGTTGCCGCGATGCCACCCGTTAACGCGCAGCAAGTCGCCCAAAAATAGGTAATTGGTAATTGGTAATGGCTAATGGCTAATGGCTAATGGCTAATAGCTAATAGCTAATGGCTAATAGATAAAAAACATTAACTACCAATTACCAATTACCAATTAGCAATTAGCAATTAGCAATTAGCAAAAAACCATGACAGCAACCATCCCCCAACCCCAAACAAAAGCCAAAATTCCCCCCTCAAAGCACGAATTCGCCGAAGTAATTCACCGTTTAGAAGCAGGCGGTTCGATGCTGCCCGATACCCCGGAAAATTTGATGCAAATTATCGGCATTTATAAAGCATATGCCGTGCCAATGGATTTCTACTGGCGCGACTTACTTTATATTGCCGAACGAGTGTTTTTAAATCCATTTCCCTTCTTTAAATACTTCCTGCCCCAGGAATATTTAGACCTGCATAACCATTATGCTGGAGATGATGCCGATTTACGCATCTGGCGCGGGCAAGCAACTGCCCATCCCGAACTTTTGGCATTTATGGAAAAGGGTGAAACCCTAAAAATGCCAAAGTTATTCCATCACTTGTGGCACGACAGAATTAACATGGAATTTGCCGAAGCTTGCATGTACGCCATGCTTTGGCACCAAAAGATGGGCGGCAGATTTAACGATTATCTGGAAAGCGACGAATACAAAGCCAATGCAGATCGGGCAATTAAAGCCTTCTTTAAAAACAATCCGGTGATGCTGGGATTGTATAAGTTATTCCCCGAAATGTTTTACGAACAGTGCCGGATGATGTCCTATTATTCCAATCTGGGACTGTTCTGGGAAATCATGGCGCCGGTGTTCTTTGAAATGTCCGATATTTACGATGAAGGCGGATTCAAAGGCGTACCGGATGCGATGGATTTTCTGATTAACGGGATTTTTGCGATCGCAGGTCGTCCGATCTACCATCACGTCTACGTCGGTGACGAATGCTTCGAGATTATTCCCAAATCAAAAGGCTTTATGTGGCTGTACGAAGCTGCATTACCTTATGTAGAAGCGGTATTCTATCGCACCGCACCATTTAGGGGGACGAAGTCGTACAACGCTCAAGCGAAACAAGTTCCCGACGAGCAAAAAGACTTCCACTACGGCATTCTTTATGCCGACGTATTCCCGGTAGGCACTGCTGGTATTCCACCCACATTATTGATGCAAGACATGTTGCATTTCTTGCCTCCCTACTTGCTGGATTACTACAAGCAACACTGTCGCGGCGAAGAGGATATGTTAATCCAACTTGGGATTACTTTCCAACGTTCGATGTATAACGTGACTTCGGCAGTAATTCAAGCGCTGCGCTGTGCCTTGTTGTATCCGTTGGACGATCCAAATCCGAAGCATTTAATGGCAAATCGCAAGTTCTTTGAATCGCAAATGGATCGATTTATTCGTCCTGAATCTCGTCTGCGGCAGATTCAACGGCAGGATTATCGGTAATCGATTCACGGGCACGGCAAGTTTCAGGTTATCTGTTTTGAGCAGAAATCTCGGACGCCCTGCCCTAGCCTCCTTGAAAGCGAATCTAGAAACCGGGTTTCTGCGGCGCTCTTTGGTTGCATAAACAATTTTTCACAGAAACCCGGTTTCTAGGCGGAGGGTTTCGGCGGCGATCTTTTGTTCCATAAACGATTTTTCACAGAAACCCGTAATATGAGCGTAACTGTCAACGGTCAACGGTCAACTGTCAACTGGTAATCTAGAGCGATCGCACCGCAGCGACCAAATAGAAAAAAATCTAAATTGATACGGATTCTTGCCCCTGGGATCTGATACCTTTAATTAGGTCGGTCGCCTCTACCCATCCCTGAAACCGAGGCGCTTGGAAAAAACAGGTCATGGCTCTTATTGTCCAAAAATACGGTGGCACGTCGGTTGGTTCGGTTGAACGCATTCAATCTGTCGCACAGCGCGTTTTGAAAGCTGTACGGGCGGGTAACTCTCTGGTAGTTGTGGTTTCGGCAATGGGCAAAACTACCGATGGGTTAGTTAAACTCGCGAATGAAATATCCCGCAATCCCAGTCGGCGGGAAATGGATATGCTTCTCTCCACCGGCGAACAAGTTTCGATTGCCCTCCTCAGCATGGCGCTGCAAGAATTAGGTCAACCGGCAATCTCTCTCACTGGCGCCCAAGTCGGTATCGTCACCGAAGCCGAACATACCCGCGCCCGCATTTTACGCATCGAAACCGAACGCATGTCCCGCCACCTGGATGCAGGTAAAGTCGTCGTGGTGGCAGGTTTCCAAGGAATTAGCAGTACGGAAGATTTAGAAATTACCACCTTGGGTAGAGGCGGTTCTGATACTTCTGCGGTAGCTTTGGCGGCAGCCTTGCGCGCAGATTGCTGCGAAATCTATACCGACGTACCGGGAATTTTAACCGCCGATCCGCGCCTGGTGCCAGATGCCCAATTAATGGATGAAATTACCTGCGATGAAATGCTGGAGTTAGCCAGCTTGGGCGCAAAAGTTTTGCATCCCCGCGCGGTGGAAATTGCGCGCAATTATGGCGTACCTTTGGTGGTGCGTTCGAGTTGGACGGATGAACCAGGTACTTTAGTCGTCGCACCTGCACCTCAACCCCGGACGATCGAAGGTTTAGAATTGGTTCACCCAGTTGATGCGGTGGAATTCGATACGGATCAAGCAAAAGTAGCTTTGTTGCGCGTGCCAGATCGTCCAGGGGTAGCGGCGCGTTTGTTTGGGGAAATTTCCAGCCAAAACTTGGATGTAGATTTAATTATTCAGTCGATTCACGAAAGCATTACTAACGATATTGCCTTTACCGTCAGCAAAAATGCGCTGAAAAAAGCCGAAGCTGTCGCAGCTGCGATCGCACCCGTGTTGAGAGGTAACAGCGATATCCCCGCAGCAGCTGAAGTAATGGTAGATAAACAAATCGCCAAAGTCAGCATCGCCGGTGCAGGCATGATCGGACGCCCGGGCGTCGCCGCCCAAATGTTTACTACCCTGGCAGAAGCAGGTGTAAATATTCAAATGATTTCCACCTCGGAAGTCAAAGTCAGCTGCGTAGTCGATGCCGATGATTGCGATCGCGCGATCGCCGCCCTTTGTTCCGTCTTCGATGTCCATACTTCCCCCATGCACAGCCAAAGGGCAGAGGGGCAGAAAGGCAGAGGCGCAAGTGAATCTCAAGTCTCACCAGCACCAGTGCGGGGGGTTGCCCTCGACCTGAAGCAAGCGCGCGTCGCGATTCGTTACGTCCCCGATCGTCCGGGAATGGCGGCGAAGATATTCCAACAATTGGCAAAACAAAATATCAGCGTCGATATGATTATTCAATCCCAACGCTGTCGCATCGTAGATGGTACTCCCCGCCGCGATATTGCCTTTACCGTTGCCCAAGGCGATGCCGAAGCCGCTAAAAATACCCTGCTGGCGGTTATTGAAGAAATCGGTTGCGGCGAAGTGGTGGTGGATAGTGCGATCGCTAAAGTTAGTGCCGTCGGTACTGGCATGGAAGGACAGCCGGGGGTTGCCGCCCGGTTATTTGAAGCCCTCGCCCAACACCAAATCAACATCCAAATGATCGCCACCTCCGAAATTAAAATCAGCTGCCTCGTTGACCAAGACCAAGGCGTTACCGCCTTACAAGCCATCCACAGCGCTTTCGGTCTTTCCGGCAGTCAGAAAATCCAAGTTCCAGCTTAATCGATCTAATGTTTTCACACCAGCCAAGTTGGATAGCGATCGCCGTTCTCTCTTTATCACTTACCTTAGCTAGCTGCTTTGCTTCTAATCGACCGATTAGGTACTTGGCACGGAATCAACAAGAAGCTCAGCAAATAGCGTGTGACAAGTTAAGTCAGGCCGAAGTCAAAGCCATCGATGTTGCCAGTTTGGGCGTCATTCCTGGCGTCCAAACTCTTACCAATGAAACCCAAAAAGTAGAAGTTCAACTCATCGAGGCCAAAACCAAGTTTACCGACACGCATCCCCAGATTACCAGTTTAAAACAACGGCAAGCTGCTTTAAATACTTTACTACAGCAACGCCTCGAAGGTGCTTGCAAAGTTTTGAAATGAACTACCCACCCCTACTAACGTTGAGGGGGGAAGCATGTCAACTTTCTAGCCGACACCCGCGCATGGTGTCGCTACACAAACAAAGCCTGCCTTCGCAGGCTTTAAAAGCTTTAGCCCGCGAAGGCGGGCTTCGTTTGTATAGCCGCACCCTTGAGGGTGCTGGCGTAAATTTACAAACTTGACATGCTCCCTTGAGGGGTGCGTAGTTCATTTCAACCGCTTTCTGCCTCAGCACCAATATATGAGTTTTACAAATAATACCTCTTTCGCTTGATAATCCTAGATCTCAGCATCTATAGATCGTAGGCGCAGGTTTTAGCAGTCGCCTTTGATGCCAACAAAAATTTTAACTAAACCCGCCCCGCCCCAAGCCTCGCGCATTGATAGGAAAACTCTATAACCTATCCGTTTTATTTCCCCTTCTACCGTTGCAAACCAGTCAAAATTTTTATATTACCAATTGTAAAAAATGGTATTTTACAGGTTTTAGATTATTGCTAACCAAAAAGATTAAAAATAATTCTCAATTAATTGACCAAAATAGGTTGTTTCAGGACTTGACAAAAATAATGAGTTTATATTATATAAAAAATAGTATATCATCTTTAGGCATGTTATATTCTAAATTTAGAGTTTAGCTAAAAATAGAAAACCTCCAAGGAAAATTTAGTCGCTTGGAGGAAAGCATGGAGAGAGTTAGGCAAGAGCGGGGCTGGGACTGATGAACAGAGCGTAGATTAAGCTGCTAATTAAAGAGAGAGCGATCGCGCCGAAAGCAGCACTGGTAATGCCCTTTTCCAAACGAAAGCCGGTAACCAATCTAGCGGCAATAGTCAAAGCGATAACGTTGATAAAAAACGAGAACAAACCCAGGGTAAGAATTTTAATTGCAAATCCGTACAAACCAAAGGTTAGAGTACTCGGCAGCGTAAAAGTAAAGAAAGTGATAACCGTATTTAAAATCCCAAAAACCGCAGCCGAAACGTAAGCGATGCCAGGGCTATCGATTTCAATTCCTAACGGCAGTTTAGTCAAAATCAGCAAACTAGAAGCCGTCACCAACCAAGTAATCAAAATATCGACGAAATCCATATTAAACCCCTCAAATCTGATTGGCGTGGGGTAAAAACAACCACATTAAGACCGTAACGCATCGAGATCGAGGGTTGCATCTACAAAATGGGGTAAATCAGTTCTACCTTTGGGCAGGAAAAGAACCTTTCCTGAAAAAAACACCCCCCACACTCTATTTATTTACCTAACCCCTAATCCCTAACCCCTAACTAGCGAGGTACGCCTGCGATTTGAAAAATGATGCTGTTAATGATACTCAGAGCAATCGAACCTAAAAGCGCGCTCCAAATACCCCAGCGCAAGCGAAACCCATGTACCAACCAGGCAGCTAAACCAAAAACGATCGCATTGACTATCAGAGCAAATATACCCAAAGTCAGAATAGTGATTGGCAAAGCCAGAAATTGTAAAGCTGGGGTTAAAAAAGCATTCAAAACGCCGAAAACCGCTGCCGAAAGCAGTGCTTTTTGAAAGCTGTCTATTTCCACCCCTAAAGGCAGGCTAGAAACAATCAGCAAACTGGCAGTTGTAGCCAGCCAAGTGAGTAACAGTCTAAGCAGATCCGGGTCCATCGCAAAACCTCTGAATTAACCGATTAAAAACAACACGACGCTACACCAGAAATTCGGAAAAGCAGTCAATTAATCGGAATTTTTTAATCAATTGCCACCGGGCAAAGTTGGTGAGGGAGTTACCCCTGTGCCTGGTGCGAGGGGCAAATTCCCCCCAGGGGGAACTGGAGTCAACCCAGGTTGTACGGGCAATTGGGGCTGATTCGGGTTGAATGGGGTAGGCGGAGTCGGCACGCCATAGGGATTCAAAGGAGTAGCAGTACCGGGCAAGCCGGGGATGCCAGTAGGGGGAAGGGAACCAGCGCCGGGAGTTTGGTTCAACGATTCGGGTATAGTTGCGAGTGCCACGCGATCGCCTCCCACTTGCCGCATCTGATCCAACACCTGCACCACATCCTCGTAGCGAACATCTTTGCCCGCCCAAAGTACCATCAATCCTTCTGGCTTAGCGGTGCGAAACTGCTGCAATCTTTCCCTCAATTGGTCTTTCGAGATAATTGGCTCCGGCGGATTTACCATATCATCGACGTAAACCTGACCAAACGGCGGATCGATGCGAACAATTAGCCGATCTGGCTGTTGCGGCGTCGTACCAGTGCTAGCTTTGGGTAAATCTACATTCACCGCCTGCTGACGGTTGAGTTGCAAGCGAGCAAAGTATAAAGTCGCCAGCATAAAAAACGTCAAAACGCAAAAAATCACATCGATTAGCGGGACGATTTCTATGCGGACATCTTCTGATTGAGAATCTAGGTTAATTTTCATTGTTTAACTAGAGAAAGATTGCCGTTGTGACAATTATTCCGCACTTTCGACGGTGCTGGTAGGAGTATCTAAATTTGGCTTTGACATCCCCGAATTGCTGTTTTTATTGGCAGGATAACCATTTTCGTTGCTAGACCAAGACATGCGGTAAAGTAACTCTAACTCATTGCCAGACTTGCGGAAAATCTTGATTTGGTTGAACAAAAAGACTTGAAACAAGCGATAAAAGGCCAGAGTCGTAATCGCCACAATTAAACCAGTAGCCGTACTGATCAGCGCTTCGCCAATTCCCAGCGAAGCATCGGTTAAAGCCCGACCAATTCCCGAGGTCGGATCGGCATCCGTAGGCGCTACGCCTAATTGGCTTTTACTAATCGAAAGTAAGGAATTAATCAAACCCCAAACCGTACCAAACAAACCCAACAGCGGCGATAAAGCCACGATCGCTTCTAAAATTTTGTCCCCTCGCCGCATAGCAGCCAACTCGTCATCCGCCGCCGCCTCCAGGGCGAGGCGAAACACTTCCGGATCGGGTTGGTTTAGTCGCAAAGGTGCATAGAGAAATCTGCCGATCGGTTTATTCGTCGCTCGTTTGGCAATATCTCTAGCCGCTTGCCAGTCATGATTCGCCGCCTCTAAAACCCGGTTGACAATCTCCCGTTCCTTGGTCAGAGTGGTTGCCCAAAACCACAAGCGTTCCAAGATGATGCTGAGGGATAAAATCGACAGTATCAGCAAAGGCCACATCGCTGGCCCGCCCTTCTCGAAAAAATCTTGAATCAGGTTCACGGTTTTCCGCTTCCTCCGTACATTACCGACTGAACGTTGCGATCGCCCAACCAACCGTCACCAGTCGAGGGCAACTTAATTTTGACATCCTCACCGTGGCTTTAGTCCGGTGAGGATGTCAATTCAAAAAACATCGTCGTACTAAAAGCGATGTTCTGAGGCAACTAATTATAAACTTGGAAACTGAAAATCCGTCCTAAAAGGACGGGGCTAATAACCCAATTTCATGGTAAAGAAAGAGCGTACCGTAAGGCGGAGGGACAAGGGGGACAAGGGAGACAAGGGAGACAAGGGGGACAAGGGGGACAAGGCGGACAAGGGGGACAAGGCGGACAAGGGGGACAAGGGGGACAAGGGAGATGAGCAAGTATAACTTCTTCCCCAGCTCCCCCAGCTCCTCTTTCTCCCCCAGCTCCCCCAGCTCCTCCTTACTGAGACTGACGACAAAAAACCAATTTTGCTCCAGACTCAATTCCAGAAGCTATCGTATGGTGATGGCATCAAAATCTCGTGTGGAGATCCACACCCGCGATCGCAACACCCATTTGCCACAATTAAAAATAACTGCGAGGGTTCAACAATGAACAATATCGTCCAATCATTTTATAACTGGTATCGCAACACGATTCGCAACCCCAAATATCGCTGGTGGTTGATTTTGGGAACTTTCCTTTATCTATTTAGCCCTATCGATCTTTCCCCCGACTTTTTACCCGTTTTGGGCTGGATTGACGATGCTGTGGTGATGACGCTGCTGGTTTCTGAAGTATCCCAACTGTTGGTAGATCAAGTCAAACTGCGTCAAAGCCAAAATTCCAACTCTACCTCTAGCGCCACAAAAGAAAGCGAAACTGTTGATGTGGATGCGATTCCTCTTAAATAGCGATCGCTCTCAATTAAATCACCCCTTTACCTGCTTCCCCCCTCGGCGGAGAAGCAGGTACTTTTTTATACCTATATTTAAAATTAAAATCAAATCTACCTGCGGATAGAAGGCTACAAATACCTGCTAATATCATGCTAAGAATGTTAAGTTCTATCAATATAGTTAAGTTAAGTATTCCTAATCACTCAGGGTTCAGTACTGAGTTAAGCAAAACTCGCCACGGCTAGAGCAAAAAAAACAATGGATCGCCAGCAATACCCCAATTCGGTGCATGGATCTGCAAAACCCTCAGTTTTGGAAGAGGAGCTGCTTCGTGTAGATATCGAGCAGAAACAGGTATGGTCACCCCTCGCCGATGAAACAGACAAGCAGGAAGTGGAAGTATCATCCACCATACCAAATACAGACCAGACTCCCTCACCCGCAGCAAAAAGGGGACGCTGGCGCGGCGTGTCTTTAGCATTGACAATGCTAGTTTTACTCGCCGGTGGCGGTTTTGCTTGGCAGTGGTGGCAGACAAAAAGCACGCCCACTCCTGCATCCGCTCAACCTTCCAGACCAAGAGGCGTCCCCGTCAGACTGACAGCAGTGCAAACCAGCACCCTAGAAGAAAGTTCGGAATTTGTCGGCACATTGCAAGCCCAGCGAACTCTTCCGTTACGCCCAGAAATTGAGGGGCGCTTGAGCGAACTTTTCGTCAAAGCCGGGGACGTTGTCCGCCCAGGCGACATCATCGCGCGCATGGAAAGCGAGGAATTGCGCGCCCAGTTAGTCCAAGCCAGGGCAAACTTACTCGCCGCCCAAGCCCGCCTCAAACAATTACAAGTCGGTAGCCGTCCGGAAGAAATTGCCCAAGCCCAAGCGCGTCTAGCCGAAGCTCAAGCGCGTCTCTCGGAAGCCCAAGCCGGATCTCGTCCGGAAGAAATTGCTCAAGCAAGCGCGCGTCTAGCCCAAGCACAAGCCCGTTTAGCCGAAGCCCGTGCGGGATCTCGTCCGGAAGAAATTGCCCAAGCACGCGCGCGTTTAGCCCAAGCCCAAGCCCAACTAACGGCGGCACAAACTGCTAATCCGCAACAAATCGCCCAAGCCCAAGCGCAAGTACAAGCCGCCCAAGCACAGTTAGATTTGGCAAGTCAGCGCTTAAGGGCAAATCAATCTTTGGCACAGCAAGGCGCAATTTCCCAACAGCGCTTGCAAGAGATCGTCGCAGAATACCGCACCACACAAGCAAGTCTGGAACAAGCCAAACGCCGTTTGTCAGAAGTCCAAAATGGTACCTCACCAGGGGAAATTGCCCAGCGACAAGCCGCAGTCAGAGAAGCCCAGCAAGCTTTAAACCTGTTGTTATCCGGCACTAGACGCGAAGAAATTGCCCAAGCCGAAGCCGCTGTCGCCGAAGCACAACAAGGCTTAAGACAGTTGCAAAACGGCAGCCGCCCCGAAGAAATCGCTCGCCTGCAAGCCGCCGTCGAACGGGAAAGACAAGCCTTAAGGCAGTTGCAAAACGGCAGCCGTCCGGAAGAAATTGCCCAAGCCGAAGCCCAAGTCGCCCAAGCCGCAGCGCAAGTGCGCGCCGCAGAAGTGCGCCTCGACGACAGCGCCCTGCGCGCACCGTTTGCCGGTATCATCGGCGACATCCCGGTGAAGCGGGGAGAATTTCTGAACAAAGGCGATACCTTAACAACGCTGACTCAGAACCAAGCTTTGGATTTGAACCTGTCGATACCGATAGAAAGAGCGTCGCAATTGCAACCAGGTTTATCAGTACAATTAACAGGAGCCAAAGGGGAAGCGATCGCCACCGGACAAATCAACTTTATCTCGCCCCAAGTCAATACCCAATCGCAAGCCATCCTCGCCAAAGCCACATTTGATAATACCAACAGACAGTTAAGAGACGGGCAATTTGTGCGAGCCAAAATTATTTGGAATTCGCGTCCTAATGCCGTAGTCATCCCCACAACAGCGATAATTTTCCAAGGAGAAGAACGCTTTGTCTATGTCGCCAGTGAAGGGCAAGCACCCCCAGCACCAGGGGACAATTCCCAGCCCTCTGCGCCCAGCTTAGTCGCAAAACAGCAACCGATTCAACTAGGATTGGTCAAAGGCGACAAAGCCGAAGTCGTATCTGGACTGCAACCGGGCACTCAGATCGTCATCTCCGGCACTCAAAAACTCAGAGACGGCGCGCCCATAGTCCCATTACCTGGGGATGAGCAACCCCCAGAGGGCAGGTAATAATTACCAATTACCAATTACCAATTACCCATTACCCATTACCCATTACCCATTCCCTAAAGCCGCTTAAGTTCTTTATAAGCTACAACCAATTCAGCTTCAATTTTCTTGCGCTGAATAAACTCGCTCAAGTGGGCAGCTACAGTATTAACAACCTCAATTAATCGTTGTTCGGCTTGAGAGCGAGTTTTTTTGAATAGAACTAAAACCGCTAAAACCCTGTCATTCACCAGAATAGGAATGCCCAACCCAGTTTTTAGTTCCATATTAGATCCCATTTGGCTGCGGAGAAAAGCCGAAATGTCTTGAACTAAAACATTTTCTATCCATTCCGGTTGTTTAGAAGACCAAACTCGTACCGGCAGTCCAAAGTTATGGGCAAATTTAAAAGTTTCGCTGGGATGAGTTAAGGCTTCTTGTTTAGCTTCTCTGACAAACCAAATACTGCTTTCGAGTTTAGTGCCCTCGCTGTTAGGACTCCAAATCTCACCGCAATCCCAGCCAATCATCAAACAAATATAACGCAGAGTAATCTTTAAAGCCGCCTGAAAATCTGGGGATTTGCTAATCGCTTTAGTAGTGGTGAGGAGAAAGCGAATTTCTTCTTCTGCTCGCTGACGTTCGGTAATTTCTTGTTGGAGTCGGCTATTTTGGGCTTGCAGTTGGTTTTGCAACCGATGCAGTGCGATCTGATGCTGTACTCGCATCAATACTTCCTTGAGGTGAAATGGCTTAGTAATATAGTCCACTCCCCCTAATTCAAAAGCCTTTACCTTATTAACTTCCCGATCTAAAGCACTAATAAATATGACGGGAATATGGCGAGTTTTTTCCGAAGATTTTAAATGCTTGCAAACTTCGTAGCCATCCATTTGCGGCATACTAATATCGAGCAAAATTAAATCCGGTGGATTTAACTGGGCTGCTCTTAAAGCGAGTTGTCCGTTGATCGATTGCCTGACTTGATAGCCTTGTGTTTTCAGGATAGCTGATAACAGTCTCAGGTTTTCTGGAGCATCATCAACGATGAGAATATCCCCAGGGGATGTAGATGCAGTAAGTTCATTCATTTAAGTGCGGTTTCTGTTAAATCAATGATGATATCTAAACGGAAGTTATCGACCCAGTTTGTTAAGGTGGTAATTAACGTGGTTGCGGTTTGGGGAATTTGATCGACTAGCTCCATAATACGCTCGTGATTCAGTGCTAGTGCGGCTTGGTTTAGCTGCACCACCCATTCGCGAGGCATTACCCTTAAGGACGCAGCATCAATGGTAGAGGGTAAATCTGGGTTTTGGTTGGCAGCGATCGCGCTTTGAGAGTCCTGTTGATAAAGATAGCGTACTCGTAAATGATGAGCCATCTTCTCAAAGAGTATTTCTTCCTGGAAAGGCTTACGCATAAAATCGTCGCAACCCGCCTGCAAAATTGCTGCCCGATCCTCGTTAAAAGCATTGGCAGTCAAGGCAATAATCGCCGTCGCCTGACCTTTAAGTGTTGCTTTAATGCGTCGAGTCGCTTCGTAGCCATCCATCTGGGGCATCAGCATATCCATTAAGATTAGATGGGGTTGCCACGCTTCCCACAATGCGATCGCTTCTATGCCATTTTCTGCCGCACGCACGTCAAAACCCACTGCTTGCAGAAGTCTCACCAAAAACAGCCGATTCTCCTCTACATCCTCAACCACCATAATGCGATACTTGGGTTGTCCGGCTGCTAAACCAATCACCCGCTTGGCTTTTAAATTTGTTTCCACATCAGCCGCATCAGCCAAACGCAATTTGATATCAAATGAAAAAATCGTTCCCATACCCAATTGAGAACGAACCTGAATATCTCCTCCCATTAATCTGATAAATTGTCGGCTAATTGGTAAACCCAATCCAGTTCCTTCCATTGACTTGCGCCCTGCTTCTGTTTGCACGAATGGGTCAAATAAAGATTCAATCTCTGCCGCTGCAATTCCAGATCCGGTATCTTCTACTTCAAAAACTAAGCATGGGTAATTGGTAATTGGTAATTGGTAACGCTCGTCTTCTCTCCCTCGTTTCACTCGCACAATGACGCTACCAGAAGCAGTAAACTTAATCGCATTCCCTATCAGGTTAATCAAAACTTGGCGCAACTTAGTTTCATCAGTAATGATGTATTGAGGTACTTCTGGTCGCCGTTTAAAGGCAATCTGCAAGCCTTTTTCTAAAGCTTTCAGCCGCAGCAAATCCTCAATAGAAAACAGCATTTGATACAAATCAAAAGCAGTTTCATTCAAGGTCAAACTGCCTGCTTCAATTTTCGACATTTCTAGAACATCGTTAATTAAATCCAGCAAGTGTTCTCCACTTCGATTAATAATTTTTAACTGTTCTAGCTGTTGGGGTAAAAGCGAAGTATCGCGCGTCATCAGTTGGGTAAAGCCCAAAATTGCGTTGAGGGGCGTCCGCAATTCGTGGCTCATTTTAGCCAGAAATTGACTTTTGGCTCGATTCGCTACTTCTGCTCGTTCTGCTGCTGCTTGCAGTGCGGATTTAGAAAACTCTAAAAGCCCTAGCATCATAGTATTTCTTAATTCCAATGCCGCATCAATTTCTAGCTGTTTCCAGGGTATTGATTTTTCCGTGACGGTTTGTTTCCACAACTCAAAAGAGTGACGCGGTGAAAGCTGCAATTTTCCGTCTGCCGCCATTGAGATATTACTATCCGGATCTCCTGCCCAGTTTACTGTTTGAATTACTTCAGGTCTGAACCAAAAAATATGATAAGTAGTTTGATTGAGAAAAATAGAAATTGCTAGCAAGCCACTAGCGATATCTTTAAATTCCCTTGCTTTTGGATAAACTTGAGCCAGATGGTTTGTATAAAATATTTCTTTTCGACTATATTTGAGCAGCCAAAATTTTAATTCTTCCACTGCTTGTGCAGTTGGAGTTGTGCCAAGTAAAGTTAAATTATCTTCTAGATAAATAGCCGCGCCTTGAGCGTTTACTAAGTCTAATAAATTTTCTGCATTTATACTAAAATTCTCGCTCGGGTTAGCTCGATCAACGCTCAAGCAAATCCCCTTTAACTTATCTTGAATTATTTTAATTTTCTCTCGGTATTTATCCGACTCTCTTTCATACCTAACCGCTAGCTCTACGGACATTAATTGCCCTAAAAATTCGCAAAATTTCCGAATTTTAAAAGGCACGATTCTAGGTGAATAATGATGGCAAACAATTAAACCCCAAAGCCCTTTTTCAGCAATCAAAGAAATACATAATGTAGCACGAACCCCCATATTTTGTAAATATTCCAAATGAACGGGGGCAACGCTCCTGAGAATTGAATAGCTCAAATCCAGTGGAGCGTTGGTGATAGAATTATTTTTTGGTATTATTTCTACTGGCTGATAATTAACATCAACAATTAACCGCAGCCAATTAACATAGTAGAGTTTTCTAGCCAATTCAGGGATATCTGAAGCTGGGTAATGCAAGCCCAAAAAAGGCTCAAGTTCTTCGCGCTTATCTTCGGCAATCACCACCCCGCTTTCATCGGCTTCAAACTGATAAATCATCACCCGGTCATATCCGGTAACCTTGCGTACTTGCTGAGCCAGCATTGCTGTTGTTTCCTGAAATCCTGAAGATTGTTTAAGTTTTAAAATTGCGGATTTAATTAACTGGTAAAATCCCAAAGGTAAATCGGTGTCGTTAGCGGTGACTGGCTCTAATTCTAAAATTAATACTCCATCATTTCGATGGATAGTACCGTCAAAGATTAAAAGTTGCCGATTGAGTTCAATTGATAGCTTAATCGGGTTAAAAATTTCTATGTTTTCCTGCAATACATAATACTGTAATTGCTCGATCTGTTCGCCATCAAATAAAATGCTTAAGTGCCGATCAATTAATGATTCCGCCGCAATTCCCAAAAACTCATCTGTATTCCGACTGGCATGTAAAATTTTTAACTGAGGATCTTGTAAAACTAGCAGGACGCCGTGGGGCTGGATATTACCAGGGGTATGAATCGGTTCTGGTTGGCAGTTGGATAAACCTAGTTGTTGTGCTTGTATAAAATTTGCTAACTCCATATCAGATTAAAGATTTACACTGAGATTAAATTTACAGGAAGCTTGGGAATAGCTGGGTGAAAAATTGTGAAAAACTTTAATAATAATTATAAAATTAAATAGTCACGGTGAGCCAGATGTCACGGCATCAGGCTCACCTAGATTAGCATCTACTAAAGCTTCACAAATCATTTGGCGATCGCTCCTGCGGCAGATAATTTTTGCCCCGCAGTCAAGCGGTCAAGCGGTCAAGCCAAGGCTCGAATATGACCAAAGACGGATGACCCATCATGTTTACCCACTTTTTTATCAAGCGACCTGTTTTTGCTTCTGTTTGCTCGTTGCTCATCATCTTGGTGGGGTTGGTGGGTTATACCCGCCTGCCGGTGCAGGAATATCCCAGCATTGACCCGCCCGTGGTCAACATTTCCACGGTTTATCCCGGTGCGAGTCCTCAAGTAGTAGAGACAGAAGTAACAGAAATTCTGGAAGCCGAACTCAACGGTGTGGAAGGTATTAAAACCCTCAGTTCCGAAAGTCGGGAATCGGTTAGCAACATTACGGTACAATTTGAACTCAATCGCGATATCGAAACGGCTGCCCAAGACGTGCGCGATCGCGTCGCCCGTGCGGCTAGAAATATCCCAGATGACGCGGAAGCACCCATCGTCCGCAAACAATCAGGAGATGCTTCACCGATTATCTGGTTTGCCCTCTACGGAAGCAATTTTTCCACTTTAGAATTAAGCGATTACGCAGATCGCTTCGTTGTGGACGCTTTAGAAACCGTCCCTGGGGTGAGTAGCGTCAATATCGGCGGTCAACGTCGTTATGCGATGCGTCTGTGGATCGATTCCCAACGATTAGCGGCGCGCAATCTTACTATTATAGATGTAGAGCAGGCACTGCGCGCCGAAAACGTCGAAATTCCTTCAGGTTTAATCGAAGGGCAAACATCAGAATATTCGATCCGAACTTTGGGACGCCTGCAAACGCCCCCAGAATACGAAGCGTTGGTCATCAAACGCAATCCTGATGGTTCTCAAGTCACGCTTAAAGATGTGGGGCGGGCGGAAATTGGGGCACAAAGCGAGCGATCTTTCGTCCGCTTCAACGGTCAACCCGCGGTAGCATTAGGCGTAGTCAAACTCTCCAACGCTAACACCATCCAAGTTGCCGACGGCGCTAAAGCTAAATTTGAAGAAATATCCCGCAATTTTCCCACGGGGATGGAATATCAAATTGCCTTCGATACTTCCAATTTTATCCGACTGGCGATAGATGAAGTTTGGGGCAGTCTTTATCTATCTATATTCCTCGTCGTCTTAGTTATATTTCTATTTCTCAAAGACTGGCGCGGTACTCTAGTTCCCTTCGTGACGATTGCCGTTTCAATTATCGGCGCGTTTGGCTTGATGTTCGCGTTAGGTTTTTCGATTAATACCCTGACTTTATTTTCCCTGACAATTTCCACCGGGATTGTAGTTGATGACACGATCGTGGTGTTGGAAAATATTGTCCGCTACATCGAAGAAAAAAAGATGGCTCCTTTCCCAGCAACTTATGCGGCGGTATCGGAAGTTGTCTTTGCAGTTATTGCTACTACTGTGGTTTTGATCGCTGTATTTTTACCAGTAGGTTTCGCTACCGGCACATCGGGACGCCTGTTTAACGAATTTGCCATTACTATTGCTGGGGCGGTGGTATTTTCTACCGTAGTTGCTTTAACTTTAGCCCCCGCCATGTGCGCCCGACTGCTGCGCGAACAAACTCGATTACCTTGGTGGTCGAGGTGGTTTTTTGACGCCTTTGATTGGGTTTTAGACCGAGTTAGAGATGGTTATGCATCGTCGCTGCGGTTGTTAATGCATTTAAAAGCCGCAGTTGTATTAAGCTTTTTAATATCGATCGGACTAGCTGGTTGGGTTTACCTACAATTACCTTCAGAACTGTTACCAAATGAAGACCGAGGTTCGATCCTGACTATCGTTCGCGCTCCCCAAGGTGTGACGATTAACTATACCGACCGGGTGATGCAACAAGTGGAAAAGGTTTTCTCTTCCATTCCCAATATCCGCACCTACTTTGTGATCGGTGCCTTCGGCGGAGGAACAGGAGTCGGACAAGTCAATCAAGGAATATCTTTTGCTAGATTGCAACCTTGGTCAGAACGTCCCAAACCCGAACAATCGCAACAAGCAACAATTGGTCAATTGTTTGGTAGGTTTTCTCAAATTACCGATGCGCTGGTATTACCTATTAATCCCCCCGCGTTACCGGGTTCTGGATTTGGTCAGCCGGTACAATTTGTTTTGCAAGGCAGCGATTTAGAAACCCTTGCTACCGTTGCAGAAAATTTAGCCCAAAAAGCTAGACAACTGCCGCAATTAGTCAACGCCGATACGGATTTAAAACTGAATAAACCAGAATTAACCTTGACGGTGAACCGCGAACAAGCTGCCAATCTAGGCGTTTCGGTGAGAGATATTTCTCGGACGCTGCAAATACTTTTAGGTGGACAGGAAATTACCAGTTTTAATCAGGGAAATCGCCGTTATGAAGTCGTCGTGCAAGCAGAAAAACAATTCCGCGCCACGCCGCAAGATATTCGGGAAATTTACCTCAGATCTAACCAGGGACAATTAATTCCCTTGAGCAATGTGGTAACGGTGACGCCTTCCACAACACCGCCGCAAATTAATCACTTTAACCGGGCGCGTTCTGCGACGATTACGGCTAGTCCCGCGCCGGGGTATACTTTAGGGGATGCGATCGCAGCCTTAGAAAACCTGGCAAGGCAAGAACTACCCCCAGAAATTCGCACCGCTTTGGCGGGACAATCCCTAGAATTCAGGGAAGCAGGACAATCGACGCTGTTTATTTTTGGCTTGGCTTTAGTTTTTACCTTCCTAATTTTGGCAGCTCAATTTGAAAGCTTTCTCGATCCTTTAATTATTTTCCTCGCCGTACCGCCTTCGCTTTTGGGAGCATTTGTCGCGCTCAAACTATCGGGAATGAATTTAAATGTGTACAGTCAGATTGGGTTAATTATGCTCATCGGTATCGTCACCAAAAACTCGATTTTGATGGTCGAATTTTCCAACCAATTGCGCGAGCAAGGATTACCAATTGTCAAAGCAGCCCTAGAAGCAGGAAGGGTACGCTTTCGCCCGATTATGATGACAGCATTATCTACCCTATTAGGCTCGATGCCCTTGGCATTTACCACAGGTCCAGGGGCAATTAGCCGCATTTCCTTGGGCATGGCAATTTTGGGCGGGATGTTGGTTTCTACCATACTTAGCCTTTACATTGTGCCGGTGTTTTACGTAATTGCTAAGTCGGCAACAGCGCGTTTATTGGCAAGCAATAGCGACCAACAATATGATGTCCGCTAGCTGCGGTTGTGGATAATTTTTCAGGCTGTAGGGGCGGATTGTACCAGAAAAATTGGGTTTAATATCATGTCTGGTCGATTACCCATAATTAAAAGCCGGGACAGTTCGATACACAGACAAGGGGGACAAGGAGGACAAGGGGGACAAGGGGGACAAGGGGGACAAGGAGGACAAGGGGGACAAGGAGGACAAGGAAGAAAATTATTCTCAGAGAGCTTGTCCCGCCTTAGACTGGTAGCCCACGGCATTATTAACGTTATCTTTGTCTCTGATATCTCTGATGCGTCCCTACGCAACGACTCTGTGAGGTTTTTTATTATGGGCAATTCAACAGAAATCAAATAAAGCCCTCCTTCGCAATCCAATAAGCTTGAGAGAGAGCTAACTATCAACTATCAACTATCAACTATCAACTATCAACTATCAACTATCAACTA
>CAYXCW010000119.1:0-23389 GCA_964463555.1 uncultured bacterium | reverse complement strand
AGTGGACAGTGGACAGTGGACAGTGGACAGTGGACAGTGGACAGTGGACAGTTACCTGTTCCTCAAAATCATTTTAAATGCGATCTGGTATAGATTAAGAAATGTTGAAAGAGTGAAGCTATGGCAGTCAAAAAGGGCGATTTGGTGCGTGCGGTGCGGGAAAAGTTGGAAAACAGCGTAGAAGCGAAGGCTAGCGATACGCGGTTCCCGCCTTATATTTTTGATAGCAAGGGGGAAGTGGTGGACTTGCGGGGTGATTATGCCCAGGTCAAGTTTGGGAAAGTTCCTACCCCGAATATTTGGTTGCGGGTAGATCAATTGGAACCTTTTAAATGATAGGGCGTTTCTCTGTTTGGCCTTCACATTCTCCGGCACGGGTTTCGATTATCGGTGCGGGAAAAGTTGGTAGCACTTTGGCACAGCGAATTGTCGAGAAAAATATCGCTGATGTGGTGTTACTGGATGTGGTGGCAGGATTAGCAGAGGGAATGGCGCTGGATTTGATGCAGGCGCGGGGGATTGAAAGGTGCGATCGCTTGGTTTTTGGTACGGAAAATTACGCAGATACGGCAGATTCTAATGTAATAGTTATTGCTGCCGGAAGTCCGCGCAAACCGGGGATGAGTCGCGACGATTTGTTGCTGGTAAATGCCAAAATTGTAGTCGAGGCAGCTCGGAATGCGATCGCACATTCCCCCGATGCAATTTTAATCGTGGTTACCAATCCGCTAGATGTTATGACTTATCTGGCATGGCAAGCTAGCGGATTGCCTTTTCAACGCATTCTTGGCATGGCAGGCGGTTTAGATTCAGCCAGATTTCAAGCATTTATTGCGATGGAATTAGGCGTACCGACTGTGGATGTCAGCGCGATGGTATTGGGAAGTCACGGCGATTTAATGGTAGCTTTACCGCGATACTGCACAGTCAGCGGCATTCCGATTGCAGAATTAATGGATACTGCTACCATTGAGCGTTTAGTAGAGAGGACTCGTAACGCTGGGGCAGAAATTGTGCATTTATTGCAGACAGGCAGTGCTTATTTCACTCCTGCTGCTTCTACTTGTTTGATGGTGGAATCGATTTTATTTAACCAATCGCGATTTATACCAGCTTCCGCTTATTTGCAAGGGGAATACGGTTTAAAAGATATTTTTATCGGTGTTCCCTGTCGCTTGGGAAACGTTGGAGTCCAAAGCGTATTGGAATTAAATCTCACCGAAACCGAACGCGCTGCCCTTCATATTTCGGCTCAATCTGTGCTAAAAAATATCCAGCGTGCAAATGAAATTTTAGGGGCTAAATTATTATAAAACAACTGTCAACTATCAACTATCAACAGTCAACTGTCAATGAACATCAAAAAAATTCTTTCGATTGGATTGTTAGTTTTTATTCCCATTTCGATTGCAGCGGAATATTTAGAATGGGGCGCGCTGACAGTTTTTATCACAGCGGCGCTAGCAATTGTACCCTTGGCAATTTGGTTGAGTACGGCAACTGAAGAAGTAGCTATCGCTGTGGGGCCTTCGATTGGCGCTTTGTTAAATGCCGTGTTTGGTAATGCGACTGAATTGATTATTGCTTTGGTCGCTTTAAAGGCGGGATTGGTTGATATTGTTAAAGCCAGTATTACCGGGACTATTATTAGTAACCTGCTGTTAGTGATGGGGCTTTCGATGCTGTTTGGGGGAGTAAGATACAAAGAGCAGGAATTTCAACCGATAGTAGCAAGGGTAAATGGATCGTCGATGACATTGGCGGCGATCGCTATCGTTTTACCAACTACAGTAATCTACACTTCAAACGGCGTTGAAGATGCAGCAATTCGCAATCTTTCTTTAATTGCGGCAATTGTATTAATCGCGGTTTATGCGCTAACGCTGCTCTTTTCTTTGAAGACTCATAGCTATCTCTACGAAGTGGGATTGGTGGAATTAGAAACAGAAAATCCCGAACATACAGAAGCAGAAAAGCCGAATTTAAAACTGTGGTTGGGCGTGTTGGTAATCTCGACAATTGCCGTGGCGTTTGAATCGGAAATATTTGTCGGCGCGGTGGAAGAAGCGACCAAAGGATTGGGGTTAACACCGCTGTTTACGGGGGTAATTCTTTTGCCATTAGTTGGCGGTGCGGCAGAATATGTCACCGCAGTCAGCGTCGCGATTAAAAATAATATGGAACTATCGGTTTCGGTGGCGATGGGATCGAGTTTGTTAGTCGCTTTGTTGGTAGCTCCGGTTTTAGTTTTGGTAGGATTTGTGATTGGTCAACCGATGGATTTAAATTTTAATCCGTTTGAAGTCGTGGCGGTAGCGATCGCAGTCCTGATTGCCAATTTAATTAGTTTAGACGGACGCTCAAACTGGTTGGAAGGAGCGCTACTTTTAGCAACTTACATAGTGTTAGGAACGGCTTTTTATTTTCATCCGGTTTAGGACTTGGCTACTGGCTAATTGCTAATGGTTTTACAGTTGACAGTTACGCAAAGAAACCGGGTTTTTTCGGCGATCTTTCATTTCATAAATGATTTTTCACAGAAACCCGGTTTCTAAGAGCGGTGAAAAAGGGAAAAGTTTTGCTCATACTCCCCCTTTCCCCCTAAAATTGGTAGGCTAACAACCCATTTTTTCTGGTAATTGAATCTAAGCCATTAGCCATTAGCCATTAGTCATATCAGTCTAGTTTAACCGAGTGGGATTTAGGCGATCGCATAATCTGACTCTACCAATCCACAGCGATGCCTGCTACCCAGACGCCGCGCGTCAAGCGCAGCTAATGCTCTAAGAATCGCACTTGCTTGCCGGATGCAATCTCTATTAGTATAAAAAAGGGACTAAAACTAACCTTTCGCGCACCTCTAAATTTAGATGCCCATCTCATTGGGAGTGCTAGGTAATGCTAGCATTCTTAGTGTAATAGCTGAGAATGCTATATTCCCGTGCCAACAAAGTAATTAACGAATATGTCAGACACACCAGAAACAAACAATCCAGAAACAAAGACAGGTTTACGCAGCAGTGAAAGTCAATCAACAACTCGCCTGCTTCTAGCATTGTGGGAGTTAGGAGCGCATAAAAGTGATGAGGTGAAAAGGGTAGATTTGACCGAAAAAATTAAACGAACCGGAGAAAAAGCTTCAGATTATCAAGGCATATTTGACAAATTGGAGCAAGAGGGAGCGATCGCATTTGAGATGAAAAACCGCAACAGAGTGATCTACCTGACAGAAAAAGGCGTGCAATTGCTAGGCGAGTCGCTGAATAATCCCGAATTTGAGTTTGATAGTCAAATTGGCGCCAGAACAGCAAATGCTCTCTTGCGGTGGATGCGGGAAATGGGAGCATCCGGTAGTAGTGGAAATACGGAGAAGCGAGAGGGAGCGATCGCATCCTACGACGAGTTTAAGTCCGTAGCCTTGGAAGTATACGACAAACTCAACCGGGATTACAACTTAGACAATCTAGTGCCGATTTATCGGATTAGGCGAGAAATTGGAGAACGTGTCAGCCGTTCTCAATTTAACGAGTGGCTGCTGGAAATGCAAGCCAAGGATTTGCTTCAACTAATCGGTGGTGAAATGACAGATATCACCCCTGATAAAACTGAAGATTCGATCAAAACTCAACTTGGTGCGGTGCGCTATTACGTGAAACGCTTATAGTTCTCTAGATAGGCATAACTTTTTTGTCGTTTTCTACCTCACACACAACCATGACCAACCTGCAAGAGATTAAGGCTGCTATCGAAAGCCAAAACCCCTTTGCCAAACCTCCTTTTGCTGGAGCAAAAGACGTTTGGGGAAATGATTTTTTTGATGTAGAAACTATAAATGCACACGCTTCTGAAGCTGTATTTAAAGCTTTAGAGCAAATTCGTGCGGGTCAATACTCAACGACTTCAATCGCAATAATTGCTCAGGATGGAACTGGTAAAACCCACATTATCAGCCGGATTTATCACCGCTTACAATCTCAAGGAGGAGCATGGTTTATCTACGTTAATAAATATAGCGTCCAAAATATGGAGCGAGACTTCCAAATAAATTTAGCGGACAGTCTCAAAAATCTTGGGAGCAATCAAGTTCCGCAATGGCAAGAACTAGCAACCGCAATGGCTAACGACGCTTTAAAATATGCTAAAAAAAGTACTTTTTCAGCCAAAGGATTAGCAGAAACATTTCAAAAACGCAAACCAGCTCAGGTGAAAAAATTTGTCAATGATTTCACCAACGTATTTTGTAGAATTAAAAGCGTCAATAATCCAGATGTAGTCAGAGCAATTTTCTGGACGCTCTCTGAAGAGCAAATTCTTTATGCGGTTAATTGGTTAGCTGGTAAAGAAATAGCTCAATTCAAAGCTGATGAACTTGGTTTACCCACTCAAAACCAATCTTTTGAGGCTGTGCTGCAAATTTTAGATTTGATTAGCGAATACAACGAGCTGGTTATTTGTTTTGATGAGTTAGACGATCCTGATAAATATAATGAAACTAATGGATTGCATATCAGTCAAATTGTTGCTAGCTTCATCAAAAACCTGCTGCAAAACCTTAACAGAGGTGTCATATTAAGTGTTATGATGCCTGCTCAATGGAACAATAAAGTGAAGCAGTTGCCGGGTGGAGTTTACAACAAGGTTAGTGCTTACGGATCTCCAATCGATTTGAAATACATGGATGGAGATTCTATTATTGCTTTAGTTAAATTCTGGTTATCAGAATATTACAAAAACCGTAACTTATTACCGCCTGCTCCAGTTTATCCATTTCAGGAAAGTCAACTCAGAGAGCTAGGAAGTGGTAAACCAACGATTAGAGAAGTTTTGCAGTGGTGCAGAGATAACTGTAACCCCAGCGCAGAACCACCAAATCCAGTTGAAGTTGCTTTTGCTAAAGAACTGGAAGAAGACCTTGGAAGTGCTTTAGATGATAATTACCTGATTGCTAATGCGCTTCTGTTTAGTTTTCAGAGGTTAATTGGTCAAACAGTTGAACGGGTAACAATTGAGGATGTAACAGATAAAGTCAGAAACAGAAGGAAAGATAATCACATCAATTTCAAGGTAATTGGTAAAGAAAGCGGGCAAAATGTAAGTATTGGAGTTGGCGTTCTTCAGCAAGCTAGCGGCAAATCACTTGGGCCGGGATTAAAAAAATTAAACGATTACCAAGCCTTTGGTTTAACGAGAGGTTGTTTGGTTCGTTCCAAGAGTAAAAAAATTACTCCACATGTGGAAAAAACTTATATCATACCCTTAGTTAAACAAAAAGGTGGAGAAGTTGTGCCTTTGAAAGAGGAGGAAGTCAAACCCTTAATAGCGATTCATGCTGTTTATCAAAAACGCGACGTTGATTATAAAGTGAGCGACTTGCAAATTTTTAATTTTATTGCCGAGAAAGGTGGTGAAAAAATGCTGGGAACGAACAATCCTCTACTTCAAGAAATTCTCAGCGATCCATCTTATGAAGTTCCTAGCGAGATGATTGAAGAAGAACCTGTAGTTTTAGAAGAAGCTCAAGCGGCTGATGTATCTGATTCGGATAGTATAGAAGAGGGAATTGATAATTTACTGAGTCAGATAAATCAAGGCTGAATTTAACACCAGGTTGTCCGATTTTGGGTATCAACTCCCCGTGTTAAAGCCCGCGATGGGTTTATTTAAACCCTGCCCGTTTAAATCAAAGCCCGCCAGGGGTTCAAACCCCTGGCTAATAGCGGAAGTCCGTTAAAACGGACTGAAAAAGCAAGTATTCCTAGTCGGTTTTAACCGACTTAAGCTATTAGCCAGGGATTTTAATCCCTGGCGGGCTGGCGGAATAGCAGATAGTAACAAAACCTTATGACGCGACTCTATCTTGACACTGCAATTAGGCTACCTGCGCCAGATGTTGAAGCATTAATCCAAGGTCGAGCGATCGCTGCTATACCTCAACAATTTCTCGATCCGGGGCGGATATTTGCCTTATATCCTGCTGATGCGGCTAATTCTCCACCAATAAATTCTGCAACAGTCCAGATTAAAGCTTGGGCTAGATGCGAACTTTGCCAAATTTTAGATAAGTCTGAACCTTTAGAATCTTTATCTCGATTAACTATTTGGACAACAGAATCTTTAGAAAATATCCTGTCGCAACGTCCTTTTATATTTCTGGCCTATTTTCGCGTTTATTTACTCCCAGAACCATTAGAAATACCTGCAAATACTCAGGGTCAATTTGTGGGATTACCCCAGGCAATGAATGTTGATGAAGCTTCGCCTGTTTTGAGCGATCGCACGTTCTCCCAACGCCGTCACCAGCTAGAAAACCGCCTCCCGCCCCTGCATCCGGAATTGGAAGACTTGCAGAGTGCGATCGCTCAACTAACTACCACTAACCCAGATGCAGAAAAATTGAATCACCGTCTCAAAATATTCTTAGGATACTCAAGCAGTTCATCTGTCAAAAAGCTAGATCCAGAACATGCTTGGATTAGCACAATCAACGCTTTAGGTAATGCCACGACAGGGGGTAACTATGAAAAAGGTACGGCTTTTGAACAAATTGTACATAAAAGCCTCAGATTTTTGCATTTCGAGTTAGATCCAAATGCTAAAGGTGGCGCAGGTGGGATGGATTTGTACTGCACAAAACCTTACCCGCTCGTAGGAGAATGCAAAGCTGGGAAAAGCATTCCAGATAATACGGTTGAAGAGTTAGACAGAATTGGCAAAAGACATTTAAAAGCAGACTATGAGAAAAGTATTAAGTTAATTATTGGCCCTGGTGAGCCAACCAAAAATTTGAAAGAATCAGCGAAAATATCTAAAATTAGTATTATCAAACCTATGACATTACAAAAGCTGGTTGAATTAGAAGCAAATTATCCAGGTTCGGTTAACGCAATCGAACTAAAGGCATATTTAGGCGCTGGACAAAGCGATAGCCAAATTGATGAGTATATCAAGAAGGTTTTAACAGAGATTAAGCTGCGATCGCATGTCGTCGGGGTAGTGAAAAAATACCTGGAAAACACAGGTTTAGAAAGTGCTGGGGTTGACGCTTTACACGGTATATATTTTGGCTCGAATCCACCCCAGCCATTAAAAACAGAGGAAATGTACGAAATTCTGATCGAACTTTCCTCGCCGTTGACTGGGTTTTTGGGACGGAATAAAGCGAGTGATTGGAGGAGCGATCGCTTCTACTTCCTGCGAGAGTTGCTAATAGACTTAGATTAAATAGGAAATAATATGAATACCACCGAACTAAATGTCAGTTTACCTATAGGACTATCTCAAGACGAAGCTAAACTACTCTTAGCCATCAAACTCTACGAAGTAGGCAAAGTGTCACTCGGACAGGCAGCAACAATAGCTGGTTTTTCCAAGCGCACTTTTATGGAAATGTTAGGACGCTATCGAGTTCCTATTTTTGCTTATTCTCCTGAAGAATTACGCGAGGAACTGGGTTTATGACCAATTCAGTCGTCGCTGATAGCACTTGTTTAATTGGACTGGAACGAATAGAACATTTGGATATATTACCAGCACTTTTCGAGCCAATTCTAATTCCACCAGCAGTTCAACAGGAGTTCGGAATCTCTCTCCCTTGGCTATTGGAGAGTGATTGGAGGAGCGATCGCTTCTACTTCCTCCGCGACTTGTTAGTAGATTGAACTTCGATCCGAAAATATCCTTACCCATATTAGACCTCTCCAACAAACAAACTCAGAGCTTCTTTGATCTATGTAGGGGTGAAGCATTTGGGCGACAATTTATGTTTAAAGTCCTAGATTTTATCTCCAAATGCTTCACCCTCCCCAGGATCTCCGAATACGCTCTACGCAATAATTTCCTTTTTGGAGATGTTTATTGTTGTAGGGGCTTTCCCAGTCGGGCGACAGTTTATGAAAGCGAACCCAGGTTGACATATCCGACAGCGAAAGCCCTGTTTGCCAAGATTTGCGTAGATATAGGTTGTCTGCGGGTAAGGGCGAAGCATTTGGATATCAGCACCTCAGTTGAAATTCAACGATAGTCGCCCAAATGCTTCGCCCCTACTACCTATCCTCAGCTGGTGCAGTCAAGTACAACTGAATAAAGTCCTCTGCTGCGGCTGGATTGATGCTGTGTAGTCCATCCCGGATTTCCAGAATCGTCTCGCCACCCGGATCTCTAATCTCATTCACCCAACGGTTGACATTGGCAGCTCTAATCCCCATCACGACGGCTAATCCGTTTTGGCTGATGCCATGAGTCTCCAACACCTGTTTGAGGGCTTTACCTGCTCTTCCCATGCTGCGATCGCGTCACGACTGCGCCTCATCTTCCTCATCTGGATCTTCCAAATACAGTCGCATAAAGTCAAAAGCCGCCTCTGGATTAATTGCGATCAGAGCTTTCCGAATTTCGTACACTGCCTCAGCCGTTGGATCTCTTGTCTCCTTAACCCAGCGGTTAACATTCCCGCGTCGAATCCCCATCGCCACTGCCAATCGATTTTGGCTAATACCGTACTTTTCTAGCACCTGTTTCAACGCTTTGCCTGCTCTTGCCATGCTTGAGATTTTGTCAAAGGCTCATGACCAAGTAAATGCTTCCATATGGAGGCGTTTAGTGTAAGATGAGGATGTATCCATATGGAAGCAAAATCTCTAAGTAACGCAAGTTGCTAGTTACAAATATGGTTGGTTTGATCCCCCCTAACCCCCCTTCAAAAGGGGGGAACCGGATTCTTAGTCCCCCTTGTGAAGGGGGATTTAGGGGGATCTAAAATGCTTGACCTCATAACTAGCAACTTGAGTTAAGTACAAAAAGGTACAACCCAATGACTAAAAGCTTTTTCTTACAAACCCCCCAAACGCCAACCTTTCCCAGCCTTGTGGGCGCTCTGGGCGATCCAATGCCAGGTAAAATACCCGTCCGCATCCTCGTCATCAGCACGCCGTTTGGCGTCAATCAAACGATTCACACCTTGCACGCTCTGCGTTTTGCCGATGTCACTCTGTGGAGTCGCCTGTTACCTGCGCCCAATCCAGGGGAAGTGATGAGCATTTTGACGCGATATTTGAGCGTATAACGCGATCGCTCGCCCAGAAACCCGGTTTCTCAGAGAAACCGGGTTTTTGCTGCACCTATTTGTCATAATTCTTTAACATTCAACCACAAAACCTGAAAACGGTAGCTTATAATACAGAAATAGAGAGAAAGTTTTATCTGATTAACCGGATTGAGATAAATTGACAGGAGACAGACTTTATGAAACTGAGTTATCGCGGCGTCGCTTACGAATACGAACCACCTGCCATCGATATGGTTGAAGGCGAAATCGGTGGCAAATATCGGGGACAAGCTTGGAGAGTTAGCTATCCTAGACACATTCCCGTACCCCAACCGGCGTTGGATTTAAAGTATCGCGGGGTTGCCTACAGCACCTATACGAAAGCGCAAGACTGCGCGATCGCACAAGCTAGCAACCCTCGGCAAGTTTCCCCCGAATTGGTAGAAACCCACCTAACACATCTCCGCCGCCGCCTAGAACATAGATTGCAAGTCGCTAAAACCAGCGGCGATCAAAGATTAGTCCGGATGCTGGAAGCCGAATCAAAACAACTCGTGCGATCGCGCTAGTTTTTACTCACCCCAGTTGCTAATGGCTAATGGCTAATTGCTAATATGAGGATTTTTCCGAAGATTAGCCATTAGCCATTATTCATTAGCTACTATGCATCAGATAACTGATATTATGTCCGTTGAATTGCCGATAATAAAAAAATTCACCCGGTGGTTGTGTAGGGGCACGGCATCATAGATATCTCGGACAAACAGATAACTTTAATCTTGCCGTGCCGCGGCTCCTAATGATGGGTAATCCACCGGACACGATATGATAACTTGAGTTACTAACTAATTCGTAACTGCTCTACACGCGCTACTAAATCTTGCGCTACCTTAACAAGATTTTGCATATTTTCTGATGCTTTTTCTGCCGTTTCTGGCGAAGTATCTTGGGCTTTGAATTCAACTGTTTGAATAGTTTCGATTAAACTGCTCGCAGTTTGATCGAGTTTCTGCGTATCATCAGCGATCGCAGGCGCTAGCAAATCCCACTGTTGTTTGACGTTCAAGATTTCTTCTAACGACTGTTTCACTTCTTGTGCGAAGTTGGTACAATCATTCACTTGCTCAGTTTCACCTTGCATTGCATTAACAGCACCAGTAATATCATCCTGCATTTGCTTGGTAATCTGTTCGATTTGTTGCAAAGATTGCAAAACACTGCTACTTAGCTGCTGTAAATTGTGAGCAACTTTTACCATTGGCTTACCTTTATCCCCCACACTCGTTGCCTCAATCGAGGCATTGAGTGCCAGCAAGTTGATCCGCGAAGCATTTCCAGAAACGCTAACAACATGCTCTGAAAGTTCTGGCAAATATTCCCCTAGTCGTTTGATTTTTGGCGGCGTTGTGCCTAAAAATTGTTGGATTTGGAGAATTTGTGCGGCATTTTGTTCTGCTAATTCATCCCCATTTAATGCCGTAGATGCAGTAACTTCAGCTAATTGTTCCACTTCCCGCCCATTCAGCCCCACCCGTTGCAGCGAATTGCTCATCGCTTCGATAGAATTAACTGCGGGATTTAATTGCTCAACTTGAGGTAGCGGGTAAGCAGCAAAAAATGTGGCGATATTTTGGCTATTGGTTGCTTCCTGAGCCAATTTTTCAGCGCTAGTCTTGACTTGTCGCACCCTTTCTTGTAAAGAAAGTGCAATCAAATTTAAACTGTAGGCGGCTACACCAAATTCATCTGACAATTGTCCCCTGGTTGTTACCGTAAAATCTCCATTTGCCCAATTTTTGAGCGCTTCCTCAAGCACAAGTACCCGATCGCTGATATTTTCCCGATCGTATTCCCAGCTTTGCACTTGCCGATCGAAATCGTTCATCATTTTTTCGACGACAACAGCCATTTGGTTAAATTTTGTGGCTAACTGTCCTAATTCATCCTCAGAATAAACCTTAGCCTGGGCTGGGAATTTACCTTGACACAGAGAATTCATTTGCGATCGCATCTCTTTCACCTGTCGCCGCATCCGTTTGGATAGATAGCTTTCTAACCCCAGGGAAATGACAAACGACGCAGCACCAGCAGTCCCGGCGATATAGCCTTTTTCGGTAGGATTAAACCCAGTCCCAGGGATTGTATAAGTAGCGGTGGCAGTGGCTAAAGCCGTTATCCCGCCACAGATCAAAGCATTCCAGAAGGGTTGATAAGGCATGGGATGGAAAAATTAGTTTGTTATGGTTCATTTTCCATTAGACCTCTTGCATCAGCGCCTGGAAATAAATTTCATCCTGTATGCAAACTAGAATAACTTTTGGTTTATATTAAAAGGTTATCTAACTTTGCCTACTCGTGGCAGAAACCAGAACTAGGGGCACGGCGCAGAATAATTTTTGGTTTATATTAAAACACTATCTATGCCGTGCCCCTACAAAACGCCTAATCAGCTATAAGCTTCCATCGGCAAGCAAGAACAGACGAAATTGCGATCGCCAAACGCACTATCAATTCGTCCTACCGCAGGCCAAAATTTAGACTCTTTCGTCCAAGGTGCGGGATAGGCAGCTTGTTCGCGAGTATAGGGATGTTGCCATTCCCCAGCAATTAAACTTTCTGCGGTATGGGGTGCATTTTTCAGCACATTATCCCGCGCATCGGCTTCGCCCTTTTCAATCGCTGCTATTTCTTGACGAATCGCAATCATCGCCTCGCAGAAGCGATTTAATTCTTCCAAAGATTCGCTTTCCGTCGGTTCTACCATCATCGTACCCGCGACGGGCCAAGAAATAGTAGGCGCGTGGAAACCGTAATCCATCAAGCGCTTAGCCACATCCTCGACTTCGATGTTGGCGGATTTTTTCAGCGATCGCAAATCCAGAATACACTCATGCGCCACTAAATTCGACTCGCCCTTATACAAAACCGGGTAGTAAGCTTCTAACCGACGAGCGATATAATTCGCATTCAGAATTGCCACCTTAGTCGCATCCGTCAGCCCCGCGCCTCCCATCATGGCAATATACATCCAAGAAATCACCAAAATGCTGGCGCTACCCCAAGGCGCAGCCGAAACCGCACCCATAGACATCGGTGCGCCCCCCCTTGCCAAAGCGGGGTTAGAGGGTATCGCCGCAGGGGGGATCTGTGCGCCCCCCCTTGGCAAGGGGGGGTTGGGGGGGATCGGATGACCGGGTAAAAACGGCACTAAATGGGAAGCAACGCCAATCGGTCCCATACCGGGGCCGCCGCCGCCGTGGGGAATGCAGAAAGTTTTGTGCAAATTCAAATGACAAACATCAGCGCCAATATCTCCAGGACTGCACAATCCTACCTGGGCATTCATATTCGCCCCATCCATATAAACTTGACCGCCATTGGCGTGAACGATGTCGCAAATTTGTTTAATTTGTGACTCGAAAACCCCGTGGGTGGAAGGATAGGTAACCATCAACGCCGCCAGTTCGGATTTATGCTTTTCCGCTTTATCTTTGAGGTCGTTGATGTCAATATTACCTTGGTCATCGCAAGCAACCGGAACCACTTTCATCCCGCACATCACCGCACTCGCGGGATTGGTTCCATGTGCCGAGGTAGGAATTAAACAGATATTGCGATCGCTTTCTCCCCGACTCGCGTGGTATTCCCGAATTACCAGCAACCCGGCATACTCACCTTGAGAACCCGCATTCGGTTGCAAAGAAATCCCCGCGAACCCGGTAATTTCTGCTAACCAAGCCTCCAATTGCTCGAATAAAACTTGATAACCCCGCGCTTGAGATATCGGTGCAAACGGATGAATTTTACCAAATTCAGGCCAAGTCACCGGCATCATTTCCGCCGTAGCATTCAGCTTCATCGTACAAGAACCCAACGGAATCATTGAGGTTGTCAGCGATAAATCTTTTGCCTGCAAGCGATGCATGTAGCGCAAAAGTTCCGTTTCCGAATGATAGCGGTTAAAGATAGGATGGGCGAGATATTCCGTAGTCCGGGCAAGGGATTTAGCATTTCCCACCCCCCCTTGAGCAAGGGGGGGCAGCGGGGGATCGCATGAGGGAACAGGAGAGTTACCCGAGAAGATTTCCCATAAATCTTGTACATCTTTTATGGTCGTCGTTTCGTCTAGGGAAATCCCGACTGCGGTGCGATCGAAAACGCGGATATTAATTTGACGCGATTCACAAGCAGCTAATATTTCTTCTAACGGTTTTTCGCCCAATTCTACCCGCAAGGTATCGAAGAAATATTCTGACCCGATTTTATATCCTAACTCCTTTAATCCTGCTGCCAAAGTCGCAGTTAAATTATGGATATTTTCGGCTATTTTTTTCAGTCCCGCAGCGCCGTGATAAACCGCATACATACTAGCAATTACTGCCAGCAAAACTTGCGCGGTACAGATATTACTCGTCGCTTTTTCCCGGCGGATATGTTGTTCGCGGGTTTGCAGTGCTAAACGCAGTGCCGTTTTACCTTGAGCATCTTTGGAAACGCCGACAATTCGTCCCGGAACTTGCCGTTTATACTCTTCTTTAGTGGCAAAATAAGCTGCATGTGGCCCCCCATATCCCAGCGGCACGCCAAAGCGTTGCGTACTACCAACTGCTATATCGGCACCAAATTCTCCCGGCGGTTTTAGCAAGCACAAGCTTAACGGATCTGCCGCTACCGTTACCAATGCACCGACCTTATGCGCTTGTTCGATAAAAGCCTGATAATCGTGAATTGTCCCATCGCTGGCGGGATATTGCAGCACTGCGCCAAAAATAGGTTTGTCAAAGCTAAAAGTTTGATGGTCGCCGACAATAATTTCAATCCCTAACGGTTTGGCGCGCGTTTGCAATACATCGATGGTTTGGGGATGGCAATCTTGGGAAACAAAGTAGGCGTGAGCTTTATTTTTGCACAGCCCATAACTCATCGCCATCGCTTCAGCGGCAGCGGTTGCTTCATCGAGTAAAGAAGCGTTGGCAATTTCCAACCCCGTCAGATCGATCATCATCGTCTGGAAGTTTAACAGCGCTTGGAGTCGTCCTTGGGCAATTTCTGGCTGATAGGGAGTGTAAGCAGTATACCAACCGGGATTTTCCAGAATATTGCGCTGGATAACCGGCGGGGTAATGCAATCGTAATACCCCATGCCGATAAACGAGCGGTATACTTGATTTTTCGAGGCAATTTCTTTTAATTGAGCTAAAGCAGCGTATTCGCTTTGTGCAGCTGGGAGTTGCAGCGGATTCCTCAACCGGATCGACTCTGGCACCGCCGCATCAATTAAACCATCCAGGGTATCAAACCCCAATAGTTCCAGTATTTGCTGAATTTTATCTGCTGTCGGGCCAATATGCCGCCCGACAAAAGAATGAGACACTAAACCTGTTTCTCCTTGTTGCTGGTGAATGGTAGAACCTGGCACAGATTGCCTCCAGAATTGCTTGCTTATTAAGTTTTAACAATTATTTTAAATTTCGGATGCCAGTCAAGAGTAAGGGAGACAAGGGAGACAAGGAGGACAAGGGAGACAAGGAGGACAAGGGGGACAAGGGAGACAAGGGGGACAAGGGAGACAAGGAGGACAAGGGGGACAAGGGAGACAAGGGGGACAAGGGAGACAAGGAGGAATCAACAACAATTTCTCCTCAACTCCCCCAGCTCCCCCAGCTTCCTCAGCTCCCCCAGCTCCCCCAGCTCCCCTATTCCCCTTCTACCAAAACGCTGTACTCAGCAGCAGATAGGGCATCGTCTAGTTCTCCAGCGTTGTCGATGCGAACTTTGAGCAACCAACCTTCGCCGTAGGGATCTTCCCCTATTTGTTCGGGAGATTCGATCATCGCTTCGTTGCGTTCGACTACCGTGCCGGAGATGGCAGAATTCAAGTTTTCTACTGCTTTCACCGACTCGATGGTGCCGAAGCTTTCTCCCTTGGAAAGCGCTGCGCCGATTTCTGGTAATTCCAGAAATACGATATCGCCTAGCTGATCCACAGCAAAGGAGGTAATGCCGACGGTGGCAATGTCGCCATCCAAGCGCACGTACTCGTGAGTGTCTAGGTATTTTAGGTCATCGGGATATTCAAAAGCCATTTTGAAAAGCTCCTCAAACAGCCTTGCTCAGTTTACAACACGCGATCTCAGAGCGATCGCGTGCTAATTAAAATACAGCTATATCGATCGCAACCCAATGGACAAAAAAACCCTTAACCGACTACTCTGGGGAGAGTTTTCCCTCAAGCGGATGATACGTTCTGCCATCTTCATCTACGCCTGTTTCTGCATCTGGGCTTATTTTTACACCGACCGGATGATCTTCTTACCCCAACCATCCACCTATGAGGATACCCAAGACATTCTCAAGCTGACCACCGCCAATGGCGTCTCGATCTCGGCAATTTACCTGCCCAATCCCCAAGCCAAGTATACTATCCTCTATTCCCACGGCAATGCGGAAGACTTAGGCGATGGTCTGCCTCTGTTGAAAGAATTGCGGGATATAGGATTTAGCGTCTTTGCCTACGACTACCAAGGTTATGGAACCAGTCAGGGAACGCCAAGCGAACGCAATGCTTATAAAGATATCGACGCTGCTTACAATTATCTCACCCAAGAATTAAACATTCCACCCAATCGGATTATCGCTTACGGATTTTCCGTAGGTGGCGGCCCATCGGTAGATTTAGCTGCTCGCAAACCCCTTGCTGGTTTAATTGTAGAAAACACTTTTATCTCCGCATTTCGCGTAGTAACCCACATTCCTATCGTGCCTTTTGACAAATTTGATAATATCAACAAAATTAAAAATGTGCGTTGCCCGGTTTTGGTGATACACGCAACTGCTGACCAAGTGATTCCTTTCTATCACGGTCAAAAACTCTTCGCGGCAGCCAACGAACCCAAGCAATTTTTGTCGATTGAAGGTGCCGGTCACAATAATTTAAGATTGGTGGCGGGAGAAAGGTACGTACAAGCTTTGCGCGAGTTTGTCGAGTTAGTTAGCAATCAGTAGCTGGCTATACCGAGCTTTAGATTGCTAAAAAACCAAATTTTTTCCAGAAAGATCCGGTTTTTTGGCTCATCCCCATCTGATGAATGTTTCTAGTTTGCAACATAGCGATCGCTTTCTGCTTAAAATATATTTAACCTAGCAGCTTTAAAAATTAAATCACGCCTATGCTACAACCCCTAAAAGGCTTAATCTGCTCACCCGAAGTTGGCTCATTTCTCGGCGGCCCAATACCGCTGGATTCCTCCTTTTACATCGAACGCCCTCCCTTAGAAGCACGCACCTATGCAGAAATAAGCAAACCTGGGGGTCTAATTCGGCTTAAAGCTGCCAGAAAAATGGGAAAAAGTTGCTTTATGTTACGCATCGCCGCTCAAGCGGCGGTTTTGGGTTACCGTACAGTGACGATAGATTTTCAGCAGGCAGAGACGGCTATTTTTACCAGCTTGGGCAAGTTTTTACGCTGGTTTTGTGCCAATATTGCTTTTCAACTCGAACTCGAACCCCATCTGGATGATTACTGGGATGAGGAAATCGGCAGTAATTCTAGCTGTTCTATTTATGTCAAAGGTTATTTGCTTAAGCAAATAGACTGCCCTCTGGTTTTGGTATTAAATGAAGTCAATCGAGTCTTTGAACATCCCCATATTGCCCAAGATTTCTTGCCATTACTCCGATTTTGGTACGAACAAGCAAGACAATACAAAGTCTGGGAAAAACTCCGCATGGTAGTCATTCACTCGACGGAAGTTTATGTAACGTTGAATCTGAATCAATCGCCGTTTAATGTTGGACTACCGCTTAAGCTAGCCGAATTTACACCCGATCAGGTGCAAGATTTAGCACAACGGTATGGACTGGATACGGCTTTAGTCGAGCCATTAATGCAGATGGTAGGGGGACATCCTTATTTAGTGCATTTGGCTCTCTATCATCTCAGCTGCCAAGATCTAAGTTTAGAAAAATTACTGGAAGACGCTGCCACTAATGCCGGAATTTATAGCAGCTATCTGCGAAATATCTTGACGATGCTTCAGCAGCGCCTCGAACTAGCAGCAGCATTCAAACAGGTTGTGACAGCTTCAGGTAGTGTTTGGTTAGAGCCGCTGCTTGCCTATCATTTAGAGAGTATGGGACTGGTAAAATTGGTAGGAAATACTTGTACTGTGTCCTGCGAATTATATCGCCAATATTTCCAAGTGCAAAACTTAGACGATGAGAATTTAAACAGTTTTTCCCGCCTCAAGCAGTTGGAGCAAGAAAACCAAAAGCTACGAACTTTAGTCAATCTAGATGAAATGACTCAGATTTTCAATCGGCGATACTTTAATATTCGCTTGCAAACCGAATGGAAACGAATTGTTACTAAACCCATTTCTCTAATTCTGGTTAAAATCGATCATTTTCAACTTTATAAACATATTTATGGAATTGAAGCCAGCGATAATTGTTTGCGGAAAATTGCCCACAAAATTACTCAATTACTGCAACGTCCTGAAGATTTAGTTGCTCGCTATGGAGATGAAGAATTTGTCGTTTTTCTGCCTGAAATCGATGGCCCAGATGCTATGCAGGTTGCTCAAGAGATAAGACAAAGCGTTGAAGCTTTAGCGATCGCTTTCAAACCCCCTGCTGTGGCAGGTTTGCCAAGTGCTGTCGTCACGGTTACTCTAGGAGTTGCCTGCACTATTCCCAAGCTGCACAAAGATGAATCAACACTAATCCAATATGTTGAAACAGCACTTTATCAAGCACGAAGAGAAGAGCAAGGTGTATCCTTAATTGAATTGTAGATGGGATAATTGGTAATCAAACAAACAACCAATTACCAATTACTAAGTAGCAAGCATAAAACAGCTCCAGGTAAAGCGATCGCATACCCAATCCCACATGACCGATCACCTATACCAAGTTGGCGGTAGCCTCACCAATAATGCTCCTAGCTACGTTGAACGACTTGCCGATTTACAGCTTTACGAAGCCTTAAAAGCTGGAGAATTTTGTTATGTTCTCAATTCCCGTCAAATGGGAAAATCTTCCCTATTAGTCAGAACATCTCATCGGCTGCAACAAGAAGGCTTTAAATGTACTAGCCTGGATTTGAGCATTATTGGAAACGAAAATATTACTCCCGCTCAATGGTACAAGGGCATAGTTTCTCAATTATGGCTGGGGTTGGATTTGTTAGGAACCTTAAACTTAAAAAATTGGTGGCGCGAGAGCGAAGAAATTTCTTTACTTCAGCGATTGGCTTGGTTTATCGAAGAATTATTAATCCGGCAATTTCCCACGGAAAATATAGTCATATTTGTCGATGAAACCGATAGCATTCTCGGTTTAAATTTTCCAGTTGATGATTTTTTCGCCTGGGTGAGATTTTGCTATAATCAAAGAGCAATTAATCCGGAATATCACCGAATTACTTTTGCAATTTTTGGGGTAGCTACACCGTCAGATTTAATTAAAGATAAAAACCGCACTCCGTTTAATATTGGTCAAGCTATAGAACTCGATGGATTTGAATTAGAAGCAGCCCAGCCGTTAGCCGATCTATTAGAACAGAAAATCAACAACTCAAAAGCAATCATCAAAGAAATATTAGCTTGGACAGAAGGGCAGCCGTTTTTAACCCAAAAGCTCTGCAATTTAACCCTCAATGCCCTAAAAATTGGGGAAAAGCCGGAGCAACTGACAATTACTCCCGGCAGCGCCGGATTGTGGTTGGAAAATTTGGTGAAGTCGCAGATTGTCCGGAATTGGGAATCTCAGGATGAACCAGAACATTTGCGAACCATCCGCGATCGCATCCTGCGTCACGAAGAACGGGCAGGCAGATTGCTGGGCATTTATCAACAAATTTTACAGGGAGTGGCAGTAGACACAGATAATTCAAGAGAACAAACAGAATTAATTTTATCAGGTTTGATTGTAAAAAAGCAAGGAATGCTGCAAGTTAAAAATAAAATTTATCAAGCAGTATTCAATCTAGAATGGGTCGAAAAACAATTAGCAAAACTGCGTCCTTATTCCCAAACCTTTGATGCTTGGATTGCTTCTAAGCAAACAGATTTTTCCCGATTGCTGCGGGGACAAGCATTGAAAGATGCTCGAGAATGGGCGATTGGCAAGAGTTTGAGCGATTTGGACTATCAGTTTTTAGCTTATAGTGAACAGAGCGATCGCCAAGAAATGCAACTAATGCTAGAGGCAGAACGTACCCAAGCCGTGGAAGAAAAACTGATAGCCGCTCAAAAAGCTGCCAAATTACAAAAATATTTTCTCGGTGCCCTGACAACGGGATTATTAGTGTCGGTGGGTTTGGGAATTACCACGTTCTTCCAGTACCGCAACGCCACGATCAGCGAACACCAAGCCAGAATCAACGAAATCAAGGCGCTGGCTTCGTCTTCGCAAGGATTTTTTGCCTCTAATCGCCAGCTAGACGCGATGATTGCCGCCATTAAAGCCAAGCGCCGCCTGCAAAAGCTAGGGGAAGGGGATGCTCAAATCACGGCTCAAGTTGAAGACGCCTTGCGGCAATCAGTTTATGGTACCAACGAATTGAACCGCCTCATCGGGCATCAGGGCGGTGTTTTGGGCGTTGCTATCAGCCCAGACGGAGAGTTATTTGCTACCGGCAGTAACGACAAAACTGTGAGAATCTGGAAACGAGACGGCACCTTATTGTTAACCTTGCCACAGAAAGCAACCCCGTTTCGCGTTGTCTTTAGTCCAGACAGTCGCCAGCTGGTGGCAGGTGGTAATGATGGCACCATCCATCTGTGGCATCTTGATGGCACAGGTACAAAAACAACCCTAAAGGCAACGCTGCGGCAAAGAATTCAGGCACACAAAGCACCCATCTGGGGAATTGCCTTCAGTCCCGATGGCAAACTGCTTGCTTCCGCTAGTGCCGACACAACGGCGAAATTGTGGCGGCTTGACGGCACATTGCAGGCAACTTTGACAGGACATCAAAAAGCAGTTTGGGCTGTTGCTTTTAGTCCTGACAGCCAGATGGTTGCTTCCGCCGGAGTTGATAATAACGTCAAGTTGTGGAATGTTAATGGCAATTTACTGGGCATCTTGCCAGGGCATCAAGCGCCTGTCTGGAGTTTGGCATTTTGCCCAAAAACCAATTTCCTAGTGTCCGGGAGTAGCGATCGCACTGCTAAACTGTGGCATCTAGACGGCACCTTAGTTAGAACACTATCGACAGACAGTCCGATTTTGACCGTAGATTGTAGCGCCAACGGTGACTTTATTGCCACTGCCGGACAAGATAGATTTGTCAACCTGTGGCAGCCAGACGGAACCTTGCTCAAAACTTTAAGGCAGCATAATGCGGTGATTCGGGATGTGGCATTGAGTGCTGACGGACTCATGGCTGCTTCTGCTAGTGAGGATGGCACGGTGAAACTCTGGAAGCGTAACAAACGACTATTGAAACCACTCTACGGGCATCAGGATACCATTTGGGAAGTTGCCACCAGCCCAGATGGTAAGTGGATTGCTTCTGTTGGCGATAACAGGCTTAAACTCTGGCGCGCAGATGGTACACCACAGAAAACCATTGAGGGAAAAGAAATTGCATTTCGCGCTGTGGCATTCTCACCCGACAGTCGGTTGATGGTGAGTGGCAGTGATGCCCAAACCATTCAGCTTTGGGAGTTGGGGGATAGGGGAAAATCCGACACCCGGCTGCTGCGAACCTTGACGGGACATAAGGCTGGCATTTATGGGTTGGCGATTAGTCCAGATGGAAAAACCATCGCCTCGGCGGGAGATGACAGAACCATCAAACTGTGGAGTATTGACGGAAAACTACTGCACAGCTTAGTCGCCCACGAGGGCAGAATTTGGAAATTAGCCTTTAGTCCACATGGTAATGTCCTCGCCTCGGCAAGTGTAGATGGCACCGTGAAACTATGGAAAATTGACACATCCAAAATCCAAAATCCAAAATCGATTGCAACCCTTCCAGTAAACGCTGGCGTCTGGGGAGTCGCCTTTAGCCCCAAAGGGGATATCATCGCCTCCACTAGTCGAGACGATAGCCTTAAACTCTGGCGCCTTGATGGCAGCTTAATTAAAACAATTAACGGGCAGAGTCGGGGATTGACGCGAGTAGCATTTAGTCCAGATGGCAGCACAATCGCCACAGCAGGTGTAGACAATACCGTGAAATTGTGGAGTCAAGAGGGTAAATTGCTCACCACCTTACCCGGACATCGAGGCATGGTTATCAGTGTGGCGTTTAGTTCGGATGGTAACTATCTGGTATCCGGTGGCGATGACAGCAGAGCAATTTTGTGGGATTTGCAGCAAATTCGCACCCTCAACCCCCTAGAGTATGCCTGTAACTGGGTACGCGATTATCTGCGAACCAACATCGAGGTGAATAACAGCGATCGCTCTCTGTGCGACAATATTCCTCACACTAATTAGCAGCTTTTTGTCAATTTAATTTTCGATATAACAGGTAAGGCTGAAGCGATCGCATCGAAAATTAAATAATTACAATTAATTTAGCGTTGGTAAAACTCTGATGTTGTTAGACTACAATCCACTTCATTGTCGCCCTTCTTCCGAAGAACTCCCCGACTCGGATGATACCCCCGTGGATAATCAACTACAACATTTAATTCCCACTCTACTAGAAGCTATCCTGGCGTTAATTTGGGCAGAACGCCAAGATTGGTATTTTGGCGTAGATATGGGAATTTATTACGACGAAAACGAACCCGCGATTGTCCCCGATGGTTTTCTCAGCTTAGGAGTGCAGCGATTTATCGACGACCTATTACGCTTGAGTTATGTACTGTGGGAAGAACAAAAAGTCCCGATTTTTACCTTAGAAGTCGTCTCGCAAAAATATCGCGGCGAATACAGCAGCAAAAAGCAAATGTATGCCGACTTGGGAGTATTGTTCTATGCCGTTTACAACCCTCGTCGCCGCCGCAAACCTAGATTAGAAGTGTATCGATTAGAGCGGGGAAAATATGTATTACTTTCAGGCAATCCCATCTGGCTGCCCGAAATTAATTTAGGATTGGGACGAGAGATCGGCACTTATCAAGGAATTACGCGGGAATGGCTGTATTGGTATGACGAGCAAGGACAAAAGTTGCTGACTCCTGAAGAACGCATTCAAACATCCGAACAACTCCGCCTCGCAGCCGAACAACGTAGTCTAGAAGCCCAACAACGCGCACTAACTGAACAACAATTGCGCCTCGCAGCCGAACAAAAAGCAGAAATTCTGGCTCAAAGACTCAGAGAACTAAATATCGATCCAGAAACTCTTACTTGACAAATTAAATCTTGACAAATCAAGTAATTTGTGGGATGATAATATCATAATGGGAATCCGTGCGCCCATATAAGCTCTGGAAAAATAAAGATTTTAAAGCAAAATAGAATAGTTTCTCTTCAGTTAGAGATCGAGGATAACCATAGCAGTCCAACGATTGTCTGTTTCCGCGAAAGAGAAAAAGAATATCGCTCCAGAAAACCTTGCAGTAGGAGAAACTTGGCTCTGTTTGCCAGAGCGATCGCATCAAAAATTAAATCTTGACTAATCAAGTAATTTGTGGGATGATAATATCATAATGGGAATCCGTGCGCCCATATAAGCTCTGGAAAAATAAAGATTTTAAACCAAACTCGATTGTTGAGCGGTTAGATATCGAGGATAACCATAGCAGTCCAACCATTGTCTGTTTCCGCTCAAGCAAATTAGAAATTAAATCTTGACTAATCAAGTAATTTGTGGGATGATAATATCATAATGGGAATCCGTGCGCCCATATAAGCTCTGGAAAAATAAAGATTTTAAACCAAACTCGATTGTTGAGCGGTTAGATATCGAGGATAACCATAGCAGTCCAACCATTGTCTGTTTCTTCTAAAGCGAAGCGGTGTAACGTGACAGCTTTAACATCGACTCGTTGGTGATGTTTTTCTGGGTTGAGAGTTTCGCCAGCGGTAACGGCGTTGAGGTGAAACAAGGCATCTTTTTGTGCGATAGTGACTTGTTGCGGGCGGAGTAAAAGCAACTCGCTATCTTTGTAGTAGATGAACTCTTGCAGAAAGTTGAATAGCAGCATATCGAGGGCGTCGTTTTCGAGAGAGAAGGTGCGAGTTTCGTGGGGTGCGATCGCATCCAGGTTTTCGATCATAGTATTAACCGTAGCATCCCCAGCGGCGATGAAAACGGCTTCCAAGTCGCTACCCGTTGCTTGGAAGGCGATGTCTGCGATCGCAATATCTTCTAAAAACTCGTATGGCATTGGTAATTGGTAATTGGTAATTGGTAATTGGTAATTGGTAATTGGTAATTGG
>CAYXCW010000118.1:0-23471 GCA_964463555.1 uncultured bacterium | reverse complement strand
GATTTACCGTGGCTTTGATGATGAAGTTAAACGGATTTTCATCCGCATCGCTGGTATTAAAAGAAATCGTTCCTTCCCGATTAGCTGCGGTAGTTGTATTAACATTGATGGTAAAAGAACCCGTGGCATTTGGTGCAATGGTTGCCGGGAATTCGCCTTGTAAACTAAACCCTTCTGGCAAAGTCAGATTGCTCAAAGTTAACGGCGTATTACTGGTATTGTTGATCGTGAAGGTACGGGTGAGATTTCCGCCCACATTGACGCTACCAAAATCCAGCGGTGTCGAGTTCCCATCGGTGAGTGAGGTATTACCATCGAGGATTTCTATTTCTCCTCCCGTTGTGGGTGTAGATGATTGATTTACCGTGGCTTTGATGATGAAGTTAAACGGATTTTCATCCGCATCGCTGGTGTTAAAAGAAATCGTTCCTTCCCGATTAGCTGCGGTAGTTGTATTAACATTGATGGTAAAAGAACCCGTGGCATTTGGTGCCATGGTTGCGGGGAATTCGCCTTGTAAACTAAACCCTTCTGGCAAGGTCAAATTGCTCAAAGTTAACGGCGTGGTGCTGGTGTTTCTCAAGGTGAAGGTACGGGTTAAATTGCCACCAATATCAACGCTGCCTAAATCGAGCGGTGTAGTATTTCCATCGGTAAGAGAAGTATTACCATCGAGGATTTCTATTTCTCCTCCCGCGGTTGTGGATGATTGATTTACGGCTGCGTTTATGGTAAAATTAAACGGATTTTCATCGGCATCATTGGTAATTAAAGATAGATTACCTTGAAGATTGCCTGCTTTGCTAGTATCGACTTTGAGAGTGAATGTTTGGGAAGCATTAGGTGCGACAGTTCCAGGGACGGTTCCTACTAAACTAAAACCTTGTGGTAAAGTCCAACCGCCTAAATTCAGAATATCTGTAGTGCTGAGATTTTGGATGGTAAAGGTTTTGGTTAAGTTAGCACCGACATTAACAGGGGTAAAAGTAATGCTGCCGGTATTATCAGTAATTTCGGTTGTGCCATCTAATATGCTAATCTCTGCTTTGCTTGATGAGGATGCACCGTCATTATCGATAATTGTGAGAAGGGCAGTATTTTGGGTTCCAATTGTGGCGCCGCCTGTAGCATCGGATAAAGTGAGGTTGAGGGTTTCGTTATCTTCGGCAACTGTATCGTCGATGATGGGAATGTTGACAGTTTTGGGGGCAGTTTCTCCATCAGCCCAGTTAATGGTGATGAAGCTGTTATCGTAATCTATGGAATCTCCTAAAGAAGAAGCGCCGCCCATTGCAGTACCGCCGTTTAGTAGCACTTGGACGCCAATTTCACCGCTACTACCACCTGTGCGATTGATGTTTACGGATGCGATCGCTTTCCCATTTTCATCGACGGCAAAGTCGGGGTTGCTAAATTCCAGGGTTCCCGCTGGCGATGCTAGGGGTGGAGTGGTGGTGCTGTCTGCGATCGCCACTGTCGCTGTCTTCGGCGGTGCGATCGTGGCGCCATTAAAGGGAAAACCTAATTCTAAATTAAACGTTTCCTCGCCTTCTACTATCTCGTCTTTGGCAATCGGAATCGTCACGGTTTTGACGAGTTCTCCTGGGGCAAAGTTAATCGGTACTGGGTTGAATTGGTAGTCTTCGATTGCTTTAGCAGTGCCGTCGCTGGCGAACAAGGTAGCGCTTACCTGTTCATTAACGCCACCCGTGCGATTAATTGTTACCGCTACTTCACCACCGTCTTCTGTGGTGCGATAAAGCGGTTGGCTAAAGGACAAGTAATTATCAATGCGGATGGGAGAGTAGGTAAAATTAGCTTTGGTTAAATTGGTAAAGTCAAATCCTTTTAAATTTACCAAATAATCCCCACTGAGTTTATCCTGAATCAGAGTATTGCCTGCGTTTTCACCGCTACCTTGAATAATGTTCAGAGTTTCAAAAGTGAGTCCGCCAGTTAAAGCAATTAAATCTAATCCATCACCGAAATCAGCAATCAAGTCGGCATCGGTAATCGCAGCACCACCAGTAGATTTAAACCCATCTCGATCGGTGCGCCTGCCAATCACAAATACATCATCGCCGCTACCACCAGTGAGCGTATCTGCGCCTAAATCTCCCCACAGAACATCGTTATCTTTATCGCCAAAAAGTTGGTCGTTATCTTGACCGCCGAATAGAGTATCGTCGTTTTGACCTCCAAAAATAACGTCTCTACCTTCGTTGCCATAAATGATATCTGATTGTTGATTCCCAAATAGCGTGTCATCGCCCTTTAGACCATAAACAATGTCGTTTCCTGTTTCGCCATAAACAACATCGGTGCCTAATCCGCCAAATTCTGCTTCTGGTCCTTGACCGCCATATAATTCATCGTCTCCATCGCCGCCAAAAACCGTGTCGTTGCCTAAATCGCCAAAAATTGTATCATTGCCTGCATCGCCCGCCACAATGTCATCTTCCTGACCGCCGCGTAGCGTATCATCGCCGCGATCGCCACTAATTAAATCTTTGCCTTGGTTACCTTGAAGATAATCCGATTGTTGGTTACCAAATAACAGGTCATCGCCACCTAAACCATATACGGTATCTTTTCCTGTTTCGCCAAACAAAACATCCCTGCCGCTACCACCAAAGTTTCCTTCTGGCCCCGTACCACCAAATAATACATCGTCATCGGCGTTACCAAAGGCAGTATCGTCACCTAGATCGCCAACAATTGTATCGTTGCCTTGTTTCCCAGCAATAACTTCATCGTTTTGACTGCCACTCAAGCTGTCAGGGTCTTCAGTTCCAGCAATTGTATTGTTACTTTTGATGCTAAGTACTTGCTGGTTCAACAATGGGTCATTCTTTAAAAGTTCAATTATTCTATTTTCCAGGGTTAAATCTAGTAAAGAACCGTTGTTATCGCTTGCTTCAAAAGCAGCCATTTTTGACTCCAATTTAGTAGACACACGCTGTTAAGCCTAGCGAATTATTGGAGCCTATACTTCATCATTTATACAGATATTTGTGGATACAATAATGGCAAAATCGATTTTTGCTTCTATCTAAATAGAGGTTGATAGTATATCTGAAGAAATACTTTTTTAAGCTTTATTAACATAAAAAATGTAACGGCTCATTTTTCTGGTGCTGGGGAAAATGGCGCGATCGCTCACCCGTCATATCATGTCCGGTAGCATCGGTATCGTCAGCAAAGGAAGGGTTTAAAAAAATCATCACCTTAGTTTCTTTATAGATCTCTTTGCTTGGTCAACAATTTTTCAGGTGAAACCCGGTTTCTTTTCGCAGAATGGATGGGCTATCCCGCCCCTACAGCATCAAAAATTATACACAGCCTAAGCTAGCGGACATCATATTACCAGGTTGGGAACTGGCGATTTCTGAACTTTGGCTTCCTGTGTTTGATTGACTAAAATATTAAAGAAGTTTCCCATGTGCCATCAATGCAGTATCGACGCTTCGGACGCACAGAATTACAAATGCCCGTCTTTTCTTGCGGCGGCATGAGATATCAATTTAAATGGCAGGATGTCCCCAAATGGAAAATACCACGGGACAATCAAAACAACCTGGAAGCAACTATCCGTCGCGCGATTGAACTTGGCATCAATCATATTGAAACGGCGCGCGGTTATGGCTCTTCCGAGATGCAACTGGGAGGAATTTTACCGCAGTTAGAGCGCGATCGCATCATCGTTCAAACTAAAATTGTCCCCTATGCAGACCCCAAAGATTTCAAGCAAAATTTTGACAAATCTCTCGCTTACCTCAACCTCGATTACGTAGATTTACTAAGCTTGCATGGTATAAATAATACCGAAATGCTGCATTATGCCATCCGTCCCGGTGGGTGTCTGGAGATGGCGCAGAAGTTGAAAGCACAAGGAAAAGTGCGTTTTATCGGGTTTTCCACCCACGCCCCAAGCCCTCAAATCATCGAGGCGATCGCAACGAACCAGTTTGACTACGTAAACTTGCATTGGTATTACATTAACCAAAGCAATTGGTCGGCAATAGAAGCAGCAACGCGCCACGATATGGGGGTGTTTATTATCAGTCCTTCGGATAAAGGGGGAATGTTATATCAACCGCCGCAAAAGTTGGTGGATCTGTGCTATCCTCTCAGCCCGATGGTGTTCAATGACTTATTTTGTTTGAGCCGTTCCCAAGTGCATACTTTGAGTATAGGGGCAGCGCGACCGACAGATTTTGACGAACACTTGAAGGCTTTGGAATTATTAGACAAGGCGGATGAAATTCTACCTCCGATTTTGGCAAGGTTAGAAGAAGAAGCGATCCGCTGTTTGGGGGAAGATTGGGTAAAAACCTGGCAAGTTGGGTTACCTAGCTGCGATCGCACTCCCGGTGGAATGAATATACCTGTAATTTTGTGGCTGCGAAATCTGGCTTTGGCTTACGATATGTACGACTATGCCAAAATGCGCTACAACCTGCTGGGTAATGCCGGACACTGGTTTCCAGGTGAAAAGGCAGATCGAGTCAAAGAATTAAACTTGCGTCAGTGTTTGGCTAACACTCCTCACGCCGATCAAATACCCGCTTTTCTCGAACAAGCGCATCAAATGTTAGGCGGTGCAGAAGTTAAACGTTTATCTCAAGATTAATTTTGAGATACCAAAACTCTGGGACAATAAAGAATTGCCAACAAACTGACTAATTTCCTCAAATATGACTCTTTCACGCCGAAGTTTTGTATATTTATTGGGAGCAAGCGTCGGTGCAGCTACTATCGGTGCTAGCAAAGCGTTTGGAGATAATTTAGGCGGGAATGATGTAGCGCAAAGCACAACTAATTACGTCGAACTACCGCCTTTACCCTACGCCTACGATGCGTTAGAACCCCATATTGATGCGCGGACAATGCAGTTTCACCATGACAAGCATCATGCGGCATACGTCAGCAATTTAAATGGAGCGATCGCTAAATATCCCCAACTCAAAACCCAAAATCTGAAATCGCTGCTAAAAGATATCAATACCGTACCAGAAGATATTCGCACTACGGTGCGGAACAATGGCGGCGGACACGATAATCACAGCATGTTTTGGAGGATTATGAAACCCAATGGAGGAGGGGAACCTACGGGCGCGATCGCATCTGCCATTCAATCATCTTTTGGCAGTTTTGACAACTTCAAGAAACAGTTTAATGAAGTAGGAACCAAGCGTTTCGGTAGCGGTTGGGTTTGGTTAGTTCGCACTAAAGATGGCAAGTTGCAAGTCACGAGTACCGCCAATCAAGATAGTCCCCTAATGGAAGGTAACTATCCAATTATGGGCAACGATGTTTGGGAACATGCCTATTATCTGAAGTACCAAAACCGCCGCGCTGAATATTTAAATGCTTGGTGGAATGTCTTAAATTGGGATGAAATAAACCAGCGGTTTGCTCAAGCAAGCGCTTAATCTATCAACCCGGTTTATTTGAAAAAACCGGGTTTGTGATTTAATACCAAATCCGCTTTGATCGCCCCTTTTATGCCGAACGACTAAAGTCGCGGCTACACAAACAGAGCAACGCCTTCGCGGGCTATTAGCAACTTGGGCGATCTATTTTTCTTTGTAGTAGCCTTCTTGCTCTCCAGTGATTGGTTCAACAGTTTCATCTACTTTAGATTCTACATCGCTCAAAAACTCTTTTGTGCTTTCTGGAAGTGGTTCGTTTAAGTTGAGCTTTTCTACCACATTTTCTTTTGCCGATTCAAGTTTTTCCTTAATAGTTTCAACCGCGTTCTTACCCGTATAATTCGGTTCTACTTGGTAAGACTCTGCTTCAGGGGTTAAAGATTTAGCAACTGCAATTTGATCGAAGCTAAAAAACAATGCGATCGCTAACATAAAACCTGCAATAATTCGCTTCATACTGCAACTCCATTTATTCACATATAAGCAAATTACTGCCCAGTAAAAATTTTCACATCGTCCCTAAGATTGATGCCCAATTCCTCTCTTAGAGAGAAGCCTAATATTAAACCAACTCTGCTAAAATCTAGGACACATAATTCTAAATTGAGAACCCGTAGCGGGTCGGTTTTCTTTAATACATTCTGCTTGTTGTATTCTTACGGTGGCATAGCGATCGCGCGGTCGTTCTCTTAAAGCCATTCTATAGTTTTGAATCGCGCGATCGTATTCGCCGTTAAAGTAAGCTTCGTCAGCAATTGTAATAAATCTTACATACCTGGGAGCGGTGGTTTGGAAACTTTGCAATCTTTCTGACAAAACTTCAAAGATGGCAGTATTAATATCAGGATCGTTGGGGCCATTGGGACTCTCATCCGCGGCGCGTTGGTAATAAGTTAAAGCCGCATCGTAGTTACGTTGATTTCTGGCAGAAACTGCCATTCTCAACCAGCGTTGATACGCTGTTTCTGCCAAAGCTGGATAGGCGGTGTTGAGGGTTAGTAAGAGAGCGATCGCAACTAGATTTTTCCTACTCATATGATGTTAGTTGAATTGCCCACAATCAAAAAACCGCATCGAGCCATTGCGTAGGGACACGGCATCAAAGATACGTGCCGTGTCCCGGCTGTTAATTATGGCTTTTGCGTAAATACAGACAGTGACGCACGCTTTGACTCAGGGGAGTAGTAAATGCTTCAACTGATTCTAATTTACCACCTAGTCGGTCGATAACGGGTTGCAAATCGGTTGCTTCTTCATCTGTCCAATGACCTCGATAGAGAATAGCTAAACCGCCAGCTTTGAGAAAAGGTAAAGCGTATTCAGCGCAAATAGATGCCGAACCAACTGCCCTGATTAAAGCCAAATCGTAATGCTTTCGATACTGGGATTGTTGGTTTATTTGTTCCGATCTGCCGCTCAAAGTTTTAGCGTTTGGCAAGGGTAGTTGAGCTAATAGAGTATCGAGAAAAGCGATTTTTTTGCGGGTAGAATCGAGCAGAGTGACTTGCCAATGGGGGGATGCGATCGCACAAGGCACCCCAGGAAAACCAGCCCCCGTTCCAATATCGATAACTTGGGGATTGGTAATGGGTAATTGGTAATTGGTAATTGGTAATGGATTCAAGAGAAATGGTGCAATTCCTCGCAAAGAATCCCAGAGATGTTTTTCCCAAAATTCCCTTGGTTCGGTAATGCGGGTTAAATTTAACTGGCGATTTCCCGTCACAATTAATTCGTAGAGTTGTTGAAACTGCCGCTGCTGTTGTTCGTTGGGTTGCCAATTTAAAGTTTGCTGCCAAATATCGACCATTAAAGGCAGCATGGAATCGTTTTGAGTTGGTTGAGAATTCATTTCAAATAGCCGGAAGTGGCTGAGCTTTTTTAGCAGCTAGGGTAGATGGATCGACATACTCTAATTCGCCGTGGTTTAATAACCAGCAACGATCGGCGATGCTGAGTAAATCTCCAGCATCGTGAGTCACTACAAATAAACTCCAATGATTCTTAAGTTTCGCCAGTAAGTTTACTAGCTGACGCCGCATCGACCAATCTAACCCAGCCGTGGGTTCATCTAATAACAACAAATGGGGCTGACGAATTAGCTGTACGGCTAAAGCAAGGCGTCGCTGCTGCCCGCCGCTGAGTGAATGGGGAGAAGTTTGTAATGGCAGGTGTGCTAGTCCCACTTCTGTTAAAGCTTCTTTAACTCGTTCCGTGCCTAATTCTGGATGTCCTAGCCGCAATTCTTCTAAAATAGTCCCGCCGCAAAAATGCCGTTCGGGAAATTGAAATACTAAACCGCCTAGCTGTTGCAAGTGATCTGGAGTTAGTTCCTGATCTCGCCAGAAAAGCTTGCCGGATGTTTTTTCGCTCAATCCTGCCATAATTTCCAGTAAAGTCGTTTTACCAGAACCGCTAGGCCCAATCACAAGCCCCAACTGCTGGGGTGCTAATTCCAAGTTGATAGATTTTAAAATCGGTGTGGGGGTAGCTGGTGGGTGATAAGTTAAGTCTCGGAGATAGAGCATTAAGACAAAAAAACGCATCTTACTGCAACTATTGTGGCAGACTTGTCGGGTTTGGGCATGGGCAGAAGTGCAGAGGTGCAGAGGGGTTAGGGGTTAAGGGTTAGGGGTTAGGGGTTAGGGGTTAGGGGTTAGGGAAAGAAGGCTCACATCTTGCAGCAGAGCCAACAGAAATAAATTTCGCATTTTAGCTAAAACCCGTTGAAACGGGTTAAAAGGTTGATTTTAGTTAGCTAAAGCTAACTTAAGCTTTCAGCCCCAAATTTATTTGGAGGCTGTTTATCGGGTAGGCGTAAGATGTGAATCTACATTCTCCCCCAGCTCTCCCTCAGCTCCCTCAGCTCCCTCAGCTCCCTCAGCTCCCTCAGCTCCCCCAGCTCAAGAAAGCTCCCCCACGGCGGAACTAGCGGCAATTTCCTGCGTCGAACAGCTAGCTAATTGTCCAAAGCTTTGGCATGATTCTGAATTGAGGTTATCAGGAACAAAGTCTATGATCTCGCGCGTTCCTAGATCCAAACGGTTTGTGTCTGCCCTTGCAGGTGCTGGCGCTTTTGCCTTCGGCGTCTTTGTTCTCCCTAGTTTGGCAGGCGATCCATTTCGCAGCAATAATCCCCGCTCCATCGGGACAATAACGCAACAGGCTTTTGATGCTATCTTCCTTGAAGGTAATTATCGCGAGGCGGCAGAAGGTTTGCTGCCACAAGCGACAGCAAGGGAGCCAAACGAACCTTTAGTTTATGCCATGCAAGCGTCGATCGCTTATACCCATTGGCAAGGTAATAAAAAAGATACCGCTTTGTTGGCAGAGGTCAAATCTAACGCGACTAAAACCCTGGAAGCGGCTGAAAAACTTAAGGCTACTGACAGTATGCGGGGCAATCTTTATACCGCCGTCAGTCACGGTTTAGAAGCGGCTACGATCCTGGAAGAAGAAGGCAGCGTCAGGGGAGCGGCTAAAGCGTTGGGTAAATTGCAACAGGTGTATGGATTTTTGGATGCGGCAGAAAAAGAAGCGCCGCAAGATCCAGAACTGAATTTAATCAAAGGCTGGATGGATTTGCTGATTGCGGTCAATTTACCATTTTCCGATCCGACGCAAGCGATCGCTCGCCTAGAAAAAGCCAGTCCCTCCTATCTGGCAGCTCGAGGCATTGCCATCGGTCATCGCGATCTGAAAAACTATGACGAAGCGCTCCAACATGTGGATCGCGCCTTACAGGCAGCGCCGAACAATCCAGAGTTACACTATCTAAAAGCCCAAATTTTAGTTAGACAGGCCGAAAAAAATAAACAAACAGACCAACGTAATGCCGCTAAAGCTTCTTTCCAAACAGCTTTGAGCAAACCCGAACGATTACCCAAGGCGTTAGTCGCTCAAATTTTCTTCGAGTATTGCAGAAATCAAAGGCGGATCGATAATAAAGAGCGCAACTGCGATGGGAAGCGCGATCAAATTAGAGACGATCCGGCTTCTCGATGGGGGCCTACCGCAAGCCAATTACCTGGATTAGATTAGAGGTGAATCATAATGCAAGTGCAGTTCCGCGAATTTAATCCGTTTGACCTGTGGATCTGGATCGAGTTTGATACTGTTCCTTCCAACGCCGAAAAACAGTACCTGGAAGAAGTTTTCGATTCTTGGTTTTACTTGGGTAAGCTAGGGGGATTCAACGCCGAAAATCTCCAGGTTCAAGATACAGGTTTGGATATCAGTTATATGCAGTACGACGAAGATGCCGCCGAAAATAGCTTAATGGCGCTGATGCACAATATGAGCGATTTTGAATATCAGGGGACTTGGGGGCGTTGCTGGTTTGACTTAGGCACCAGCGATGCGATCGCTATCGATATTTTAATCAATGCCCTCAAACAAATCGCGAAGGAATACGTCACCATTAAGCAAGTCATTTTTGGCGGCGAAAATGAGTCATGGCCCCTTCAAGACCGACGCGAAGCTAAGATTTACGACAACTAGCTGCTAAACAATAGACAAATCTGGTAAAATCCGCGTGCTGGCATTGGGGCTAATTGCTTGGAGCGATCGCCTATTTTTATCCGAAGGCTACGACCCAATCAAGCAGCAAACGTTTTATCGGGCATTGGGCGGCGGCGTTGATTTTGGCGAAACCAGTCACGCCGCCTTAGTGCGAGAATTTCAAGCAGAAATTCAAGCTGAGTTAACTAATATTCGCTATTTGGGCTGTTTGGAAAATTTGTTTGTCTACAACGGTCAGTCAGGACATGAAATTATTCAACTTTACCAGTGCGACTTTACCGAATCTCAATTTTATCAACAGGACAAAATATTTCATTTTACCGATGGGGAGGAACCACAAAAGGCGATGTGGGTAGGACTTAAACGTTTTACCTCTGGGGAATTAAAGCTAGTGCCAGAGGCATTTTTAGATTATGCCTTAAACTTGTCTTAGCATAGAATAGCCAGTATTTTTCTGATTTAGGGGCATGGCGGTATTATCAGTTATCTACCAGAGCCAAGATATTTTAAATGCCTTGCCCCTACTGACCAATGACTGAGGTCAGCTTATACTAAAGCAAATTAAACGGTTTCTGAAACGAATGATCGGGCAAGTTAAACGATTTTTGGGCATTAAAGACGAATCTCCTTCTCGTCCAACCCAGCCTACTGTGAGTTGGGTACTTCCAGGGAAGTTAGCCGTCGGAGGGTTACCCCAACCAGGTGACGCCGAACAACTGCTAAAAGGCAACATCAAGGTTGTAATTTCCCTGTGTGCCGAATCAGAAGGAAGTTTGCCAGATGATATTACGCAGAATTTTCAATGTTTGCGTCTGGTTTTACCAGATCGGTATTATACCGCAAATCTAACCGTAGAGCAACTCGCACAAGCTGTCGAGATTGTCCGCCAACATGTCGATAAAGGCTTGCCCATCTTCGTCCACTGCTTGGCAGGAGTTGAGCGATCGCCCACCGTTTGCATCGCCTACCTGTGTCGCTATCATAAACTCGAACTCTGGGAGGCGCTTAACTGGCTTAAACAAGTCCACCCCGGTTCCATGCCATCCGCCTCCGAACTGCGCGCCATCCGGCAATATATCGATCAAGCATAGTTTTTATCACATTGAGGCCAATAAGTCAAGGTATTAGATCGCACCCAGCCTGAAGTTATTTGAGTTAGTTTGAAGACCCAAGGATTGAGCCTCAACGGGCAAAACTTTGGGTCTATTGCTTTCTATCGAGCGGGCGATGGCATTTTCGTCTTTAATTGCCAAAATTGCAGGTAAATAATGCAACTTTTGCATTTATCTAGGAATAAATGTCGCAAAAATAGCGAAATAGCTGGCTCTAAGCTTGTTATATTCCCAAAAATAGGTAATACAACTGAAAGCAACAGGTGGGTGAAGTTAAAACTTCCAGGGTCAATACCATGAAAATAGATTATTTCAGTGCAAGTGTGAACGCGAGTAGGTTGCAAAGCGAGTTGTTAAGCCAGGGAGATGCGCTGACTCAAACCAGTTTAAACCAAACGCTGCCCGCCCAAACTAACGAGCAAGAACTGAGCGGAAAAAATTGCCTTTTGTTATTACAAAATAACCAGATTCTCCAAAGCATTGCCGCCAAAATAGGAATCCCAGTCACGAATAATCCATTTGCAGCAGACAGGGAGCTGCTGGAGATGAAGCAGCCGATCTGGCAAACTCGGTCTATCTTGATCGGCATCGCTCAAAATTTGGGAGTTTTAATACCGAACTTACCAAACGTAGGTGGTAGCGATTTGGTAACGCAAAATCACTTGCTGGTGTTAGGAAACAAACTGATTTTGCGGGCGATCGCTTCCTCATTGCGGATCAATATCCCACGAGTGGAACCACTCCACGGCAGTGTTGTTGAGCAAAACAACCAGTTGCTGTTAGCCAGCCAAAAGATACTTTATGCGATCGCTCTCCAACTCGGTGCCACAGTAGCCTGTTAAAAGGAAAAATAAGCGGGTGGAAATTTATCACCCGAATCGAGATGTGCAAATTTTAGAAAATCCCGAAACGCTTTCAGGTGAAGACGTTTTGCCTGGATTTATCTTAGATTTAAAACCAATTCTGTAGGCTCTATCAATTAATTGCGGCAGTCCCCACACCCTCGTAGGGTAGGGACTGCCGCGATCGGTTTAAGGTGATCTGTGCGACAAATCTTTAAGGTTATATATGATACCCTCAGTACAGCTTTGAATGACGCGATCGCCGGTACTGAAACCATGATTGAGGTTGCTGATACCTCCGCTTTGCGCTGAGTGAGGTAAAGTTAGTTTTCCTCATCAGAAGGTGCGATGAATTAACCTTTTTGTCTGGTATCGTACCCTTAAACAGAGAATAACTATATGTATCGATTCCAAGTAAGTGCAAATACGCAAACGGGAGAATCCATCGCCCTCGTTGGTTCGACTCCCCAATTAGGACAGTGGGATGCAAGCAAATGCGTAAATTTACGCACGACTAGCGATCGCTACCCTTTATGGTGGGCAGACATTGAAATCGAAGTCGATCCGGCTTCGGAGCCATCCGACCGCCCAAAAATCGAATATAAGTATGTGCTAATTGGTACTGATGGCAGCGTCAAATGGGAATCTTGGGGACAAAACCGTTGGGTACCCATAGACTCTGAAAATATGATTGTGGATGATGGTTGGTTCGGTCAGGTGCAACCTTGGCCTTACGGATACCTCAAAGAACCTATTACCAAAACGCTTGTAGGTAAAGAATCTGAGGGACTGAAAATTGCAGTCATCGGCAGTTCTGTAGCATTGGGATGCAGCGCCTGGTTGTTAAAAGGCTGGGCAAAGCGTCTAGAGCAAGCATTGCATGAAAAACACGGACACCAGCTGGTAAATCTGTCCGAATTGGGTGCAAATGTCAGCCGGACAATTGACAGGTTTCCCTTGGTTGTGGCGCCAGAACAACCGGATATAGTCATTATTGCCCTTTCTCTGGGAAACGAGGGGCTGGCATACTGTCCGCCTCAAGAAAGAAAAGCGGTGCAGCGCCGTTTTGAAAGAGGATTGCAGCAACTGATCAAAATGACCAAAGAATTAGGCGCGATGCCAATTCTGGGCGGACTATACCCCCACGGAGACTACTCCCAAGAACATCACCAGCTGCTGTGGGATACTCACAACCGAATGTTAAGCTGGGGCGTTCCGGTACTCGATTGGCTTGCAGCCTTGGATAATGGGGAGGGACGTTGGAAACCAGGTATATCTTTCGATCCCGCTCATCCCAACACGGCAGGACATCGCCTCATGTATGCTGCAATCGATCTGAGTTTGTTCGAGATCGACAAAAATGAGTTAGCCAAGAAAAAAGAACTTTACCCACAGAAGCAGGAAGTACCCATCTATCAAGATGAATGGGGTTTCCAAGTTTTTGCCTATCCGGATGAGAAGAGTTTGCGTATCGTTAATACATCAAACTCTCTTTACACTATCAGTTCAGCTTGGCAGGAATTGCAAACAGTATTGCAAAGCCAAGCCGGATTGATGCCCGGTGTCTACATTGTCAAGAATCCTCAGAAAGGGACGCTACCTTTCTTTTCCGTCCAAGAAGATGGAACGATCGAAACTACGCTGGATATCTCCCCTGCTAGCGAGTTGGAATATAGCGCCGCTTTCAATTTTTTGTCGGCGAAAGACTCGGAAAGTTTATATTATGACGGGCATCTAGCACTGCTGAAAGAAAGCGATACGCCTGACGGCACGCTGCGCGATCGCACTCTCCGCATCATCAACGAATCAGACCACGAATATAACATCCATCCCATGTGGAAGGAAGTACGCAGCGCGCTTAAAGGAATGCCTACTGGTGTTTATCATGACCCGCTTTATCCCGACGAGCCATTTCGCACGATGATGATTGGCAAAAACGGCTTAGAAAGTCGAGTCAAAGTGCCGCCTAAGTCCTCAGTGCTGTTCCAATACAAATGTAAATTATCAGACATTAGCCGCGTGGCGATTATACCTTTAGGCGATCGCTGTGCCGCTCGTATGCTTTTATATAAAATGCAGTACGATGGCCCAGCTTTTCCATTTGACTTGACGCGAACTACCAATCTCGGCGATGTGGCAGATATCATTGCCACTGGTTTTCATGACATGTGGAATCCGGCTTACTTGCACTACAATTATGACGCCGGAAGGATATATCACAGCAAGTGGACGGGATTGTCATTCGCCCATGAAGTTGAAGAAACAGACGACCCCATTAACAATATGTATCCCGTTTATGAACGAATGCGCGTTCGTTATACAGCACGTGCGGAACGGTTTTGGTACACCTTAAAAAATTGCGATAAAGCACTTTTTATTCGCACGGGTGTTACCAACCGTGGCTATGTCATCGATTTGATGAGCAAACTGGAATCAAAATGTGAGGGTAAACCTTTCCGCGTGCTGCTAATTTCGCCGCAACCTTCCGGCGAGTTCTCTAATATTCCCGATGTGCTGCATTATAACTTGGAGTTTAATCCCGATCGGATGTACGAGGATTTGGGATATTGGATGCACTGCACAGACGTGATGCGCGGAATTCTGGAATACCTTGGGGTGTCTAGTAAAAATCTGTTTTGGTGTCCGCCCAATCCGCCCAAAGATGAAGCGTAGAAGTGAGAGATTTTAGCGATCGCTCCCTGCTATTGGTTGATAATGGTGGTAGAGCGATCGCTAGGATCGGCAAAAGCATTACTCAAGCTTTTTTAGGCATCGTACTCAATGCAATGCACCAAGTTCTGAATCTGACTCGATCGGCTATATGTCGCTCCATGCTATTAATTAAGATGATGGAGCAGGTGAGGTAATTTTGCTATGAGTGTCATCATCTCAGACGATATCCTACAAGCATCTGGGCTTAACCCAAGCGAGTTTCGCCAAGAAATTGCACTGTATATGTTCCAAACAGGTCGCTTAACTTTGGGCTATGCTAGCCAACTAGCGGATATCCACCCAAATTCTTTTCGTCAACTCTTGAAGCAGCGCCATATTCCACTTTACTCTTACGATGTTGAGGATTTTGAACTCGATTTGAAAAATCTACGGGAATTGGGACGGCTGTGATTGTCATCAGCGATACATCTATTATTACGAATTTGGCAGCAATTCAACACTTGCAGCTTCTGCCTCAACTCTACAATCAAGTTATTATTCCCGAAGCGGTGTATCGCGAACTGACAGACATCGATCCTCCTGTTCCAGGAAGCATTGAAGTTCAAGCTGCTACCTGGATTGAAATTAGACAAGTTGTGAATCGGAATACAGTTGAACGTCTTCAGCAACAAGTTAGATTAGACCTGGGAGAGTCTGAAGCGATCGCCCTTGCTTTAGAACTAAGTGCCGATTTACTATTAATTGATGAACGTCGTGGCAGAGCAGAAGCCAATCGTTTGGGTCTAAGAATTACTGGGATTCTGGGGATTTTGCTTGAAGCCAAGCACCAACATTTAATATTAGCCGTCAAGCCGCTGATGGATGCCCTGATTGCTACATCAGCATTTAGAATTTCTTCAGCCCTGTACAATCAAATATTAGATATAGTAGGTGAAGCATTATGAAATAATGGGAATGTACGCAACAATGTTATTGCTTGGAATTTCTACGTTTTTGTGTTAAAATAATAACCAATATGTGAGAATTAGCATTATGAGCAAAACTTTAGCAATTCAACTACCGGATGAATTACAGGAGCAGTTGTTGCAACGAGCCAACAAACTGAATATATCCTTGGAAAGTTTAGTATTGCAGTCTCTAACTGAATTAGTCAGTTCGCCAAATCCCGATGAATTCGATCCAATTTTACCCTTATTGGGTACCTTAACCGCAAAAGTTGATGACATTGGTGAAAACCACGATCGCTATATCGGTAGTGCTTTACAACAGGAAATCGCAAGTGCCGAATAAAGTCTTTATAGATACCTCTGGATGGGCTGAGCTATTTGTAGCAACAGAATCCTATCATCAACAAGCAAAAGAATGGTTTACCCAAACAAGAAGACAAAATATAGAACTCGTGACAAGTAACTATGTTGTTGCTGAATTAGTGGCCTTACTCAACAGTCCTTTGCGCGTTCCTCGTTATCAACTATTTCAATATGTAGATGCTGTTAAAACTGCCTCTTATGTGAATATCATTTACATAGATGCACTTATAGAAACAGCCGCTTGGTCTTTACTTAAAAGTAGAGCGGATAAAACCTGGTCTTTAGTGGATGCCACTTCTTTTATCATCATGCAGCAACTTGGTTTACAAGAAGCACTTACCACAGATCATCATTTTGAACAAGCAGGATTTGTGCGTTTATTGAAATAAAATTGCTCTGCTTAGCTTTATATGAGGCTAAAACAGTCGTAATGGTATTCTTTTATTAACCAGATTGAATAAACCATAAATTGGTTAAATAACGTGAATCTGCCATTGATTGACCGAGCCAAACAAAACGAAGACAAAATCGCAATTGTCGCCAGTGAAGGAGCATTTACATATCATGATTTGCTCCAAATTTCTGCTCAAATCGCTACCAAGCTTCTGGATAATGTAGAAGATTTACAAGAGCAGCGAGTTGCTTTTCTCATCCCTTCAGGATTTCACTATGTCGCCACGCAATGGGGGATTTGGCGTGCGGGTGGGATAGCTGTACCTTTGTGCGTCTCCCATCCAAAACCTGAGTTAGATTATGCGATCGCAGACTCAGGCGCATCAATTATTATCGCTCATCCGGATTTTGAGACTGTATTGCGTCCAATCGCTCAAGAACGAAATTTGCGGTTTATTCTCACTTCGGAAACGCTACCCGAAGCAGCGAGTTTGCTACCAGAAATTGATATTAATAGACGAGCATTAATCCTTTATACTAGCGGCACAACTGGTAAACCCAAGGGTGTAGTTACAACGCATCAAAATATTCAGGCGCAAGTGACTAGCTTGATTTCTGCTTGGGGATGGACTCTGAGCGATCGCATTCTACACGTCCTACCCCTACACCACATTCACGGTATTATTAACGTGCTAACTTGTGCGCTTTGGGCGGGTGCCCAATGCCATATGCTCGCCAAATTTGATGTTCAAAAAGTTTGGGATCGAATTAGCGATGGTGGCTTAACTTTATTCATGGCTGTACCGACGATTTATGTCAAGCTAATTGCTGCTTGGGAAAATGCAGATAGCGATCGCCAAAAAATCATGTCCGATGGTTGTACCAAAATGCGCCTGATGGTTTCAGGTTCGGCAGCTTTACCAGTTCAAGTATTAGAAAAATGGAAAAATATTAGCGGACATTTTCTGCTAGAACGCTATGGCATGACCGAAATAGGCATGGCTTTATCTAATCCTTTACAGGGTGAAAGATTTGCAGGATATGTAGGAAAACCTTTACCTCAAGTAGAAGTTAGATTAGTAGATGAAAGCGGAAATTTAGTTGCTCCCGGAATCCCAGGAGAAATCCAAATCAAAAGCCCAGGAGTTTTCCTAGAATATTGGCAAAAACCAGAAGCGACTGCCAAAGCATTTCGCGATGGTTGGTTTTGCACTGGCGATTTTGCCGTCGTTGAAAATGATAACTACCGTATCCTGGGTAGGATGAGTGTAGATATTATCAAAACTGGCGGTTATAAAGTTTCTGCTTTGGAAATTGAGGAAGTATTGCGAACCCATCCAGAAATTCAAGACTGTGCGGTTGTTGGGGTTGCCGATGCAGAATGGGGCGAGCGAGTTTGTGCAGCTTTGGTATTAAAATCTGGAATTAATTTGAGTTTAGAAACTTTCAGAAGTTGGACAAAAGAGCGATTGGCTGTATATAAGGTTCCTACCCAAATTCTGGCTGTTGAAGAACTACCTCGCAACGCTATGGGTAAAGTGACTAAACCTAGCGTGGCTCAACTTTTTGAGAAAGTTTGAAGGGGTTCTGTCAAAAAAATTGATTGATATTATGTCCGGTGGTATCGTAATCGTATAAAGCCGGGGCGGGTTTAACAAGATATCTCGTAACCTCCAAGGATTGATTGGTAAAACCCGCCCCTACTCCAGAATCCCGGTTTCTGAGAGAAACCGGGATTCTCAACTACTACAACGCACCGACGGCAACCTTTACCAACCCCTTAAACAAGTGCAATCCATCGGTTTTTCCCAACATCGGATCGGATGCTCGTTCTGGGTGGGGCATCATCCCTAGTACATTTCCTGATTTATTGCAAATGCCTGCAATATTATTTAACGAGCCGTTGGGATTTTCGCCTTGGTAGCGGAAGAGAACTTGATTGTTGTCTTCCAACTCTGCCAAGGTATCGGCATCGGCGTAATAACGACCTTCGCCGTGGGCGATCGGAAGGGTGATAATTTCACCTGGTTGATACGCTTGCGTCCAGGGTAAGTTTGTCCGCTCGACTTTGAGGGGGACGCGATCGCAGATAAAATGCAAATCTTGATTTCGCGTCAACGCCCCTGGTAATAGTCCTGCTTCCGTTAAAACTTGGAAACCGTTACAAATACCTAACACCAACTTGCCTTGCTTTGCGTGTTCGACGGTAGCTTTCATTACCGGGGAGAAACGAGCGATCGCGCCGCACCGCAGATAGTCCCCGTAGCTGAAACCGCCTGGAATTACGACTACATCTAAATCTGAAATATCCGTTTCCTCGTGCCAAACCATCCGCGTTGGCTGGTTTAATAAATCGCGGGTGACATAGGCGACATCGCGATCGCAATTGGAACCTGGAAAAACCACAACCCCAAATTTCATGCCTTCACTCCCGCAGACAGCGGCGTTAACTCAAATCGATAATTTTCAATCACTGTATTTGCCAGCATTTGGTCGCAGATCCTGTCTAGCTGTTGCTTTGCGGTTTCTTCGTCAGCGGCGCTTAGCTTTAGTTCGATATACTTGCCAATTCGCACCTGTTCTACGTTGTTATATCCTAAGTGTTGCAAGCTAGACTGCACCGCCGTACCAGCCGGGTCTAAAACCGAAGGGCGCAGAGTAACATAAATTCGAGCCTGATATTCGATCGCGATTGTTTCCCAGTCCATAAGTACTGTATAGGTCACAGCGTTCTTATTTTAGTGCGTTAAAAGCAATTGTTGCGTGCTTCACTAAGATAGCGTAGAAAAGGGATGGATTCTGGGTTTCACCGGAATTATTAACATTATGGTTATGACAGTACAACGCACTCGCAGTCAGAAACGAATTTTAAACTTGCTCCAAATGCTCAACCGCGGGCTTTCAGCGCAGGAAATATACATGGAATTGCGTAGCCAGAACCAAGGCATGGGGCTAGCGACAGTTTACCGTGCCTTAGAAGCTTTAAAAAAAGAAGGTGCGCTTCAGGTGCGAATGTTACCCAACGGGGAATCTTTGTATAGTTCGGTACACCAAGACAAACACCACTTAACTTGCTTGCAGTGCGGACTATCAATTCCGATTGACGAATGCCCCGTTCACCAACTAGAAACCGAGTTGAACCACTCACACCAGTTCAAGATTTATTATCACACGCTGGAGTTTTTTGGATTGTGCGAAGTCTGCCAGCAACTCCCTGCTAGTGCTGGCGATCGCGCAGATTAGATCGAACCTAAAGCCACCCGGTTGCCATATTCGGCACCCTTAAGGGTGCGGCTATACAAACAAAGGCTGCGGAGGCAGCCTGTAACGATTTAAGCCTGCGTAGGCAGGCTTTGTTTGTGTAGCCACATGCTTTAGCATGTCAGCGTTTCTGTAAAGATTTAAGCCTGCGTAGGCAGGCTTTGTTTGTGTAGCCACATGCTTTAGCATGTAGGCGTTTCAGAAAATTGGTGCAGGTATTATCTAAAAAACCGGCTTTCTACCAAAGTGATACCCAAAGCAAACCGGGTTTTTCTCAAAAACCCGGTTTGTGGCAAAGGTTTATCGGGAGTTATTATTACCAACCTCGCCGACAATCGATCGCATTCCTTCCAAGGTAGCAGGAATGCTGCGCGGGTCCATAAACATTACCTTGCTGCTGTCGCTGCTGCCAATTTTGCTTCCCATTTCCAGGTAATTTTGGGCGAGTAAAAACTGGAGGGCTTCGCGGGCGTTAGGATCTGTTTGCAGTGTCTTGGCGACGATTTGCAGCGCCTCAGCGGTTGCTTGGGCTTTGAGGACTTGCTGCTGGCGTTCGGCTTGGGCTTTGAGGATAATGGCCTTTTGCTGGGCTTCTGCCTCCAAAATAGCAGCTTTTTGACGGGCTTCGGCGTCCAGCACTTGCGCTTCGGCTTTGCCTCTGGCACTATTAATTGCAGACTCGCGATCGCCTTCGGAAGTCAGAATCGCTGCCCGCTTGCGACGCTCCGCAGACATTTGCAATTCCATCGATTCTTGCACTGCTTTGGAGGGGATAATATCTCGCAGTTCTACCCGCGTTACTTTGACGCCCCAAGGATCGGTTGCTTCATCTAATTCTCTGAGCAGAATTTCGTTAATTTGACTGCGCGCAGTAAAGGTTTCATCTAATTCTAATTTGCCCATTTCGGCGCGAATTTGAGTCAGAACTAAATTCACCATTGCCGCTTGGAGGTTTTCGACTTTGTAGTAAGCTTTCTCCAAGTCTAAAACTCGCCAGTAAACGACGGCATCAGCGGTAATGGAAACGTTATCGCGGGTGATGCAAGATTGGGGCGGAATATCTAAAACTCTTTCCCGGATCGTTTGTTGGTAAGCGACTCTTTCTAAGACTGGGATAATGTAGTTTAGCCCCGGTTTGAGTTTTTTCCCGTTGTATTTACCCAGCATTTCGACCAAGGCTTCGTTTCCCTGGTTGATAATTTTGACGCCGGAAACAGCCGTGCTGCCAAGCATCAGCGCTAATATTAAACCGAAGAAATCCATTTTGAACCTCTGGTTAGATTTGGTAATTGGTAATTGGTAATTGGTAATTGGTAATTGGTAATTTTTCTTCTTCATTACCCATTACCCATGACCGATTACCAATTACCTAAGAATGTAATAGGTGTTCTGGCATGACGAGGAGTGTAGTTCCTTGGCGTCCGATGACGTAAACTTTTTGATTGGGTGCGATCGCGCATTTGTCATCGCCGCATCTCGCCCTCCAGGAATTACCTTCGTACAGCACTCGACCCGCCTGACCGGGTAAAATTTCGGTTAAGGTTTGAGCTTCGGTGGCATCTTCAATCGCCCTCACCTTCCGCTTTGGCATCAGACGATGGGTGAGGTAGACACTAGCAACGGAAAATACCATCCACAACCCAACTTGTAAAGCTAGGAACTTGGGCAACAGCTTGGCAACCAATGCCACGAGGAAAGCACTGATACCCATCGCGAAGGCGGTAAAAGCCGTTGGTACAAATGCTTCTACCAAACACAGAAGCGTTCCTGCCACTAACCAAGCGATCGCTGGATTTAATACCATAATCAATATCCCCAGGCGTGGATTGATAGGTTTAGTACGTCTAGCCAGATACAATAAACGGACATCCTACCTATTGGATTGCTACAACAGCCAATCGATCAATTTCCCCTGACATGACTGTAATTTTTTCATTCACGCTTCGATCTAAGATTTCTCTTATAATTTTTTAAACTTATGACCAGTTCCGAAACGCCAATTTATCGCTATCTTTGGGCAAACGATCCAGCCGTAGGGCAAATTTCACCCGGACGGCTAATTCAAGGCAGATATGAGGTTGTCAGTCCGCAAATTTGGCGGGATACTCAACCGGAACAGCCGCCTTATATTCCAGAAGAGTTACCCGACGAGATTATCCCTTATCTGCGTCTTTTCCCCCAACGCCTGCACGTTCCAGAGGTTCATGGTTGGGCAGTTTTGGGCGAGGAACCAGAAACTGCTTTGGTGGCATTGTTGGAAAACGTGCCCATCGATGCTGATGGTGACCTTTATCCTTCTATTGTAGAGGCTTGGACTGGGGTATCGGCGACGCGGCAAGTTTATTGGCTGTGGCAAATTCTGCAATTGTGGGCACCTTTATCAGAACAAGGTGTAGCTTCGAGTTTACTCTTTGCCGATAATATCCGCGTGCAAGGTTGGCGGGTATGGCTGCGGGAACTTTACGGCGATGGCGGCGCTGAGCAAATCACCAGCGAACAACCAACTTTTCTCACCCCGACGATTAAAGATCTGGGCAATTGTTGGTTGCAGTTGAGCGAAGCAGCAGCCCCATCTGTGGCGGGACAATTGCGAGCCATTGCCACCCAGATGACTAACGACGAGGTAGAGTTAGATGCGATCGCGACTCAACTAAATCAACTGTTACTGTCTCAATCGGCACAGCTTCCCCTCCGCATCTACGTAGCTGGCGAAACCGATACGGGACCTCAACGCGCTACCAATGAAGATGCTTGCTATCCTACCCCATCGGATTTGCAAGAAGCGACGACGCAACCAAATGACTTGCTGATTCCCCACTTAAACCTAGTTTGCGATGGGATTGGAGGTCATGAAGGCGGTGAGGTAGCTAGTTCTCTAGCACTCCAGACGATTAAACTGCAACTGCGAGCGCTGTTGGTGGAGATTGCCGAACAACCTGATATTGTCCCACCTACATTAATCGCCGATCAATTAGCTGCGATCGTGCGAATAGCGAATAATTTAATTTCCAACCAAAACGACGCCCAAGGGCGAGAGTCTAGAGCCAGAATGGGTACAACCCTGGTGATGGGACTTCAGTTACCGCAAAGAATTCGCTTTGCTAATGGGGAAGAACTGGGAAATGCCCACGAATTGTATATCGTCAGCGTCGGAGATAGTCGCGCCTATTGGATTACCGCTGATTATTGTCAGCAGCTAACCATCGATGATGATGTGGCGACGCGAGAAGTGCGTCTCGGGCGCAGTATATATCGAGAAGCGCTGACTCGCGCTGATGGCGGGGCTTTGACTCAAGCGCTGGGAACGCGAGATGCCCAACAATTGCATCCTACGATCCAGCGATTTATTGTAGAAGAAGATGGCCTGCTCTTGCTGTGTTCGGATGGATTGAGCGATCGCTCTCTAGTCGAGCAATCTTGGAAAGAATACGCCAAGCCGGTACTCAAAGGCAAGCTATCTTTAGATGCAGCCGTTCAATCTTGGATTAACCTAGCTAACGAACAGAACGGTCACGATAACACGTCGGTGGTACTCTCATGCTACTTCGTCTCAGAGGAACCTCCAACGCTATTCGATCCCAAGCAGGTAGAAACAAAGATTCAATCACCAGATACCCGCTTGCAGTCAGAACTCACGGCAGCATCCAGAGCGCTATTGTACGATGAATCAACCGGGATTCAAAAAGCAGAACCGACCCCATCTCCAGGACGACGCAATTTGTTAACCTTGCTGGGAGTATTGGCTTTTCTGGTCATCGTCGGTGTCGGTGGCTATGCACTTTGGCTAACATCCAAACCGCAAACTTCCCCACCACAAAGCGTACCCGAAGCTCCTCAGTGAAAAGGGGCTGAGAAGACAAGGGAGACAAGGGAGACAAGGGGGACAAGGGAGACAAGGGAGACAAGGGAGACAAGGGAGACAAG
>CAYXCW010000117.1:0-23484 GCA_964463555.1 uncultured bacterium | reverse complement strand
CAGAAGAAAGAGAATTATCGAACTTAGAAACAACCCAGCAGTCAGAAACAGATATTGCTGTAGCATCAAACCAAACGACTAGCTTGAGTCAAGAACCAGAAATCCCAGCAAACATCGAAAACCTATCATCTCCAGAAGGAGAGGAAGAAGAGGAAGAATTAGAAACATTCCAAGCATCAGAATCTCAATCACCTGCGCTGGAAGAGAATGCTGATGAAGCCAGACTAGAAAGCGCACCTTCTCCAGTCGAAGAGATAGGCAGTACATCAGAAGAAAGAGAATTATCGAACTTAGAAACAACCCAGCAGTCAGAAACAGATATCTTTGCACAATCAAATCAATCGACTAGATTTAGCCAAGAACCAGAAAGTCAGGAAAACATCGATAACCTACCCGTTACATCTGCCGCGCCAATTGACCAACAAGATGCACCGATGCGAATTTTCATTACAGGTGCAAGTGGCTGTATCGGACACTACATCGTAGAAGCTCTAATTGAAGAAACAAACTACGAATTGTTTCTATTAGTCAGGAATCCCAATAAACTAAGATTTGATTGTAATACCCGTCGCGGTATTCACATCATCCGGGGCGATATGCGAAATATCGGACAATTTAGCCAGCTGTTGAAAACGATGAATTGTGCCATTTTGGCGGCGGCTGGTTGGGGAGGACAGGAAGCAATTGATGTAAATGTGTTCAAAACAATTGAACTGCTGAATTTACTCGACCCAAAAGTTTGTCAGCATATCATTTATTTTTCCACCGCTAGCGTTTTAAATCGCCAAAATCAATTGCTGAAAGAAGCTGGACAAGCGGGGACAGATTATATTCGTTCTAAATACGACTTCTTGCGCCAAGTAACCCGCGTCCCGATTGCAAAACGCATTACTACGGTATTTCCAACTTTAGTTTTTGGAGGCGATGAAAGACATCCTTATTCCCATGTTTCCGGCGGTTTACCAGAGTTGATGAAGGAAACAAAAATACTTCGCTTTTTAGATAAGCCGCTGCTGAAAGTTAAACCAATAGATTTAATTCGTTTTTTCAAAGCAGATGGGAGTTTTCACTTTATCCACGCGCGCGATATTGCCCAAGTGGTAAGATATCTGGTAGACCATCCCCCAGCATCGCAAGATTCCCGCTGGTTGGTGTTGGGAAATGAACCCGTAACTTTGAACGAAGTAATTGAGGAAGCTTGCGCCTATTTGAATAAACCTATTACCCGTCGCTTTAACCTGTCTCCTTGGTTAGCGAATATCTTTATCCGTTTGTTCAACATTCAAATGAGTGCTTGGGATCGGTTTAGCTTCGATTATAGGCATTTTACTTACCAGAATCCGGTCAATCCGTCAACATTCGGAATGCCTATTTATTGTCCGACTATTATTGATGTGCTAAAACTGAGCGGAATCAAGCGTAGACGCTAAAATGATTTTGGCTAATGGGTAATGGGTAATGGGTAATGGGTGAAGCATTGCGGAAAAAAGACGGTAGGAAATACCCGGAATTAAATAGCCGCAATGCTTCGCGCTTGATGGTTTATCGTTTTAGATTAGCTTGATGGCGCGGAAGGCGAAAAATAAGCCTAAAGCGACGACATAAGCACCACCCAAGAGCAAAATATAAGCTAAAGCACCAGACAGCATTTGTGTTTCTCCTCTGACGTTGTTTAGGTTTTGATATGGAATCCGTTATAAATGTTAATGTACCGCAACAAGCATACGATATTGCGATCGCACCCAATAACTTAGAAAAATTGGGCGAGATGATGCAGGGGTTAAATCTGGGGAAAAAAGTGCTGTTGGTGTCGAATCCGGCGATTTTCCGGCATTATGGGGAGAAAGCGATCGCATCCCTCAACTCAGCAGAGTACGATGTGACTACCTGCATCCTCCCCGCAGGCGAACAATACAAAACCCTCACCGCCATCCAAAAAATCTATAACACCGCCCTGGAAAACCGTCTAGAACGCTCCTCTACAATGGTAGCCTTGGGAGGTGGCGTCATCGGCGATATGACAGGCTTCGCCGCCGCTACGTGGTTGCGCGGGATTAATTTTATCCAAGTACCCACCAGCTTGCTAGCGATGGTAGATGCATCAATTGGCGGTAAAACTGGCGTCAATCATCCCAAAGGGAAAAACTTAATAGGAGCATTTTATCAGCCCAAATTAGTCTTAATCGATCCCCAAGTTTTAAATACCTTACCGCCGAGAGAATTTCGCGCCGGAATGGCAGAAGTAATTAAATATGGCGTAATTTGGGATGCGGAATTGTTTGAGAGTTTAGAAGCATCTAAAAGATTGGATCAATTCCGCTATATCAGTCAGGAATTATTGCAACAAATCCTAAATAAATCTTGCCAAGCGAAGGCAGATGTGGTAAGCAAAGACGAAAAAGAATCGGGTTTAAGGGCAATTTTAAATTACGGTCATACGATTGGTCACGCGGTCGAAAGTTTGACGGGATATAAGTTAGTAAATCATGGGGAAGCCGTGGCAATTGGCATGGTAGCGGCGGGACAGTTGGCGGTGCATTTGTCAATGTGGGATAAAACTGATGCAGAACGTCAAGATGCGTTGATTAAAAAGGCGGGGTTACCGACACAATTGCCAGCCGGGTTGGATATTGAAGCGGTGATTGATACGTTGCAAACTGATAAGAAAGTTAAGGATGGGAAGGTGAGATTTATCCTGCCTACTCGGATTGGTGAAGTTGTGGTGACGGATAAAGTTGAGGCGGATTTGATGCGGGAGGTGTTGCCAAAGTTGCAGGCGGTTTAATTTTTGAACCACATTCGCGTTCAGAGATTCGAGATCTGCGCCAATAGCTGACTAACCGACAAAACGGGTATGGCTGAACTAACAAATCCCTCAATATCGCGCGTCAAAATTGCATCCAAACCTTGGGAGATGGCGCAGAAAATCTGTACCGCATCTTCAAAATCATCTAAACCTGATGTAAAGGCTGCTTCTAAAATTTCACGGTTAATTGCACAAATAACCATGACAGAGAGAGTAGTCGAAACAGCTTGTCTTGCAAGTTCAATGCTGCGGGTTTGTCTGCGGGCAATGTAGAAAATATCTGTCAGCGTCGTTGCTGTAACGTAGCCTACAACTTTTCCAGAAGCGATCGCTTCAAATAAAGCCTCTGCATCTTGCAAAAATGGCTCTCGTTCCAGTAAATAATCTAAAACAATGTTGGTATCAATTAAAACTTTCACCGCAGAAACTTCTCCACCCGACGTTCTTCCAGCATCGCCTCTACCTCTGCATCCGTTGGTGCTGGCTGGTCAGTTTTCAATAACCCCTTCATCTGTTTAATGATACTTGTTCGGTCGGGGTGGGGGCTGGGAGTTTCTCGTAGCGATTCAATGATGACACTGACGAGTTCAAGGCGATCGCTTACAGGTAAACTGCGAACCTGTTCTTTAAGTTCTGGCAACAACATAAACTACTCCGAGCGGTAAAGATTTTTACCTTAACGAATTGCGTTCAAAGCTAGAGCATTAGTACTGAATGTAGCAGATTGTGGCAAGATCTGTGAATCAAGCGATCGCACTAAGAATCGATTAAGCATATGAGAATATCATGTACGCTTGCTTCGGTAGTGTATTCACCCAACAACAAATGTATTGGACAGTCAAGTAGTTTCATTTTTGCCCGATTGACCACGCTCAACAAGCTTAAAGCTAGGTGATTCAGTGTCATTCCATCGCCGCATTTCATAACCGCATACTTCACAGTTAAAATAATCCGAATCTCTCATTGGAAAGTAGTGAATTGTCACCTCATAGACTGAGCCACATTCAGGACATGATTCCTTTCCCGCACGCTCGCTAGACCAAGTTGCCATTGTTCTGCTTGCTGAATTTCTAATTTTTACTTCTTAAATTATAACAAATAAATATAAGGTCAAAAAATATCATATATCAGAACTGTACCACCTGCACAGAAATCTATGCTGAGATGATAATCTTGAAGCAGTGCTGTGCCAACGAGTGGACGACTACCCATTGCTAGAACTGCAATATCGCGCGCTACACCATTCCACAAAACAGTTGCTAGGTAAACATCGGTTGCGACATTGGAGTTATCGGCTAGATTGGCATTGATTTGGGCAAGATAGGGCAAGCCAAGCTGAGCGATCGCAGCAGATGGTAAGGTTAAGAAACCTTCAAAACCTGTATCAACAACACACTCAATTTCTATTAGATCTTCTTGTCCTGGGACACGAAAAATTACACCAATTCTTGCCTGGAGTCCAACAACATTTCCCTGGATCACAGTGCAGTCCTAATCAATGTACCACCAACGGCATAGACAGCATTAAAGCCAATCCTTTCTGCCCAAATTGCTGCATCAGCTTGTTTAGCTTGCAATCGACGACTGGTAACTACTAGATCGTCTCCTATTTCATAGTCGCCAGTTTCTACATTGATCGAGATAATTTTGCCAATATTCTCTGCTGTTTCCACATTGGCACGGATACTATTTTCATAGAGTTCTTTGCCACGGCGAGCAATTTCTTCTCTACTGAGGGCGGAATGAGTCATATCAGCTACCTCCTGATTCAATTTGCAGTTCCTAAATACATAATAAACGAGAACTACTTAAGCGTATGGGTAAGTAGCCAATCTAGGCACAGCCTTCGATGTACTCTACTTCTGGGAGTCTTCCCGATCGGAATATAGTTACCCGATTATTGAGAGTTTCAAATACTAACCGATAGTTGCGATCGCGCGCATCTTTGGGAATATAAGTTAAATAGTGTCCGCCTCGATCGAACGTGTATTCATGGGGAGTTACTCTAATTTGTCCTGGATAAAGCGATTTAATTCGCTCTTCGGTATCGCCAATTTTTCCCCCACTCACCGTGGTAATGCGATCGCTAACAACTTCTACTCTCGCAATGCGGTCAACCTCGCGATTGATCGGCCCTTCTTTGTGAGGACTGATGACCATAAAGTTTAAGCCTTGCGGCCCCCTTTGCGGTCGAATGTGGTAGCAATTGTCTAGTCTTCCAGTACTTACAAACCGCACTCTAGCAGAACTTTCGGCTTCTGCAATCGTCATACCAACGCGCACGGGACCGATACCATCAATCGCTACTTTCGATTGTTCTGTAAGGGTTGTTTGAGCAGAAAGCGGTAGAGCAGACAGTAAAAGTGTTAAGAATCCACCGATAATAAAGACCAAAAATTTAATATGGCGCCCCATAGTATTTTCCTAAAACTTGGTTTTTAGTAGCTTCAAATGCTCGGCTATCTCTCGTGCATTTCTTCACGAGTATTCAATTCAAGCTGCGGATAACTATGGTGCAGTAGGGTGCAACGATTTGTTAGAACGTTGCTTTGGTGTTAATGTTACAACAAGTCTCCCACTTGCAGCTTGCTTCTTCTGCCAATCAGCAAACATAGCATCTAAGTCATAGTTGAAAGACTTGGCATGTTCTTCGCGAATTCGATGGATTTCTTCTAAAATTTCATCTTTCCACATGGCTTAGTCTCCCATTAGCTCGTAAGGTGTACAAATGCGGGGTAACTCGTATCCAAAATCCAGACAAATCGCTGAAAGCTTTTTCTGAATTTGAGCGTTTGCTATATGTTTACAGTTCCACGTTAGCAAATAATCTAAGCCGTGTACTGTAGCTGCTGGAATATGAACTGCATCGTCAGCAGCCTTTGATGGAAGATTACTTTTCACGAGAAATTGTGCCGCCAAGTCTCGGACAGCCTCGTTTAAATCAAGTAATGGAAAATCTTGTAATATCTCCAGTCGTATAGCCGCAATCTCTGGATATCCTTGTGTTACTTCATCCAAGACAACTTGTGAGATATAGAGTGTAAAATCATTGCGGCGAGATTCCCACCAATCTTTTGTCACCTCTATGTTTGCAGCAAGAATTAGGTTTTTAGTCGATCTGGCTGTGAGATAGCCCAAAATGCTAGTTTCGATGTAGACGGTTTCACTCATAATGAGCTGTCGGGGCTGATTCTCTGACTCAGCACAGTTTACTACACATAGCGATCGCATTGTGCAAACATGAGCTAGCTCCAAGACATTATCGTCAGAATTTGGCAAACTAAAGATACCACTGAGTTAAAAGGGCATCTAACATGACTCAGACTCCCGTCAACATTCAAACTGCACAGGGACATCAAGTATTAGCCGCAGCGGGTAAGAAAATTCTCCGACCGGGCGGAAAAGCGGCGACGGAACAGTTATTTGAGTGGGCAAATTTTCAGCCTGGGGAGACAGTATTAGAACTTGCGGCTAGTTTTGGAGAGAGTGCGATCGCATTATCGCAACGCTTTGGCGTTTGCGTTATCGGCGTAGAAAAAAACCCGGAAAGCGTAGCCCGTGCGCGTGCTAATATCCACAACGCTGGTTTAGAACAACAAATAGAAATTATCGAGGGAGATATTTTCCACTTAGAAGCAATTCCCGGTGAATTTGATTGCGTTTTTGCCGAAGCAATTCTCTCGATGCAATCTGCACCAGGAAAAGCCAAAATCTTAAACTCTATTCACGATAAGCTAAAAAGCGGAGGTAAATTTCTCTCCCACGAATTACTAGCCCAAAACAAAGAAGCAGAAATCCACCAACAACTGGCACAAACCATCCGCAGCAACACCACACCTTTATCAGCAACAAATTGGATTGCAGCTTGTAACGCAGCCGGATTGCAAGTTCAGCAGCACAAAACAGGAGCAATGGCATTACTGAATCTGCCATCAATGATTAAAGATGAAGGTTGGGTAGATACAGCCAAATTCCTGTGGAATGTATTAACTAACCCAGAAATCAGAAACCGAGTTCTATCCATGCGCCAAACCTTCAACAAATATCGGCAAGATTTAGGCTACATAGTTCTAGTAGCTATTAAAAACTAGCCCCCCTCATCTTTCCTCTTACCTCTGCGTCCTCTGTGCCTCTGTGGTTCGTTACCTAAAATAGATTATGACTTCTAAAACAGTGTCTACCCCATCCTTCACAACTCAACTGAGAGAACAAATTGAATACCCCACTGGCGGAGTTCTAAGTAAAGTTCTCTTGAAAGACAATAATTGCCAGTACACCCTATTTTGTCTAGCATCTGGCACAGAAATTTCCGAACACACGTCAACGCGAAACGCGACAGTTCACGTCCTTCAAGGTCGAGGAATTCTGACCTTAGAAGGACGAGAAATTACACTCGATCCGGGGATCTTTGTCTTTATGCCTGCGAATGCTCCCCATGCCTTAAAAGCCGAGGAAAACTTAGCCTTTTTGCTGACACTTTCGGAAATTAGCCATTAGCTGGAATTTCAATAGAACGCAAAAAACTAGCACTTTCTTCTGGCAGTGCTGTATTAATATACATGCCGCTGCCTAATTCAAATCCGGCGGCTAAAGTTGTTCGCGGTATCAGTGCAATATACCAGTGAAAGTAATCGGTGCGTTCCTCTGCGGTTGGAATAGAACGGATTGTATAATTGTAATCGGGATTGTTCAATCCGTAATAAAGTTTAGCCAAAATAGTTTTCAGCATCTTGGCTAAATCTTCAATTTCTACATCGGTAATATCGTCAAAAGAAGATGTATGACGCCGGGGAAAAATCCAAGTATGAAAAGGTGAAAGTGCCGCATAAGGAATAAACGCGACAAAATGTTCGCTTTCGGCTATGATTCTTTCCCGGCTTGCCAATTCATCTTTAATAGTGCGACAAAAGATACATTCGCCCGTATCGTCAAAATAGCGAATCGCTTCTTGCAAGCGAATTCGTAATTGATAAGGAACAATCGGCGTTGCTGCTAGTTGCGAGTGAGGATGTTCTAAAGATGTGCCTGCTCCTTGACCGTGATTTTTAAATATAATAATGCTAGCAATTCGAGCGTCGTGTCTAATTTCCCCATATCTTTGGCGGTAAACTCTGATAATGTTGGCTACGTCTTCAACCTCCATTAGTGCAGTCGTTAAGTCGTGTTGGGGATGTTCGATAATCACTTCGTGAAATCCCACCCCGGATAACGAACGATTTAAACCTTCGACTTTCCTAATAGCTTGTCCGACGGGAAATAAAGCCGGATATTTGTTATAAACAGCACGCACTCTCCAGCCGCGACTATCGTTCAAACGATAGGATTCTAGTTCGGTAAAATCTTCGTTACCGGCACAAAAGGGACAATTGGGACTATAGGAAGGGATGATAACCTTTTCGGTGTGAGGTTTAGCAAATTCGTCGGGTCTTTTTGCCCTTTCGGTAGCAATAATTACCCAGTCCCTAGTGATGGCATTTAATCTAAGTTCGGTCATTTTATCCTCATTTTTGACGAGGGTTTGTGGAACCAATTTTATCCGATGAATATGGCTAAATATGGGGAGCGATCGCCAATCGTAAAATGAGGATAGGAATCGGGCAATTCTGCCAACCAAAACTCAATCAAATCTTGATTTGATTACCATGCAATAGTTAACCTGTCAACCAATGTTAATCTTTTTCAATCTATGACTACCACAACAAGTGAAACTCAAAAAAAACCTAACCCCCAGGCGTGGTATAAACCAACTTTTTCACCAGAACATGGGGTTTATGTGATGCTGCTGGTTTCTTTTTTTACTGGTGCAGCAGCGGCACAAAATTGGACGCTTTTAACGACGTTAGCTTTAGTTTGTGCGTTTTTTGGCTTTCAAGCGGAACATCCTTTTGTTCTACAGATAAAACAACGAAAAAGTTTGAAGCCGCGTTTTTTAGTTTGGGGTGGATTGTATGGGGTAATTTGTCTGGCGATCGCTCTATATCTATACCTAAGATATCCGATATTAATGTGGATTTATTTAGGTGCGATCGCTGCCTTAATTATCGATGCTTTTTCCGTCTTCCACCGCGAACAAAAATCAATCTTTAATGAGATAGTAACCTTCGCTGCGGTATGTCTTTCCGCACCATTCGCCTATGCTGTTACTACGGGGACAATTGCAACCGTTGCTATCGGTTTGTGGGTGATTAATACGCTTTATTTTTGCAGTACTATTTTTACTGTCAAGCTGCGGAAACCGAAAACGAGTTCGGTAATTCCGGGGGTGGTGTATCATGCGATCGCAACCTTAATCATTGCCGCACTCTACTATTTCGGCTGGCTATCTTTACCCATCGCTTTAGCATTTGGCATCGCCCTACTCAAGTTTGCCATTATCGCTTGGCAACAGCAATTGTTTAGCAACGCCAAAATTCAATATGTAGCGATGATAGAAACAGGATGTGCCTTCATTTTTCTGGCAATTGTTGCCCTATCGCTGCTGCCACTGCGCTTAACAACTCTTTAGCAAACCCCGCATTTATCTATGCCTTTGGTTAGAGTAACTCTAGCAAAATTAGCAGTAATCTAAAAAATGCTAACAAGGTAGCGAAAATCATCTTCAAAGCGCTACAAGGGGTTTTAGAGGAGTTGCCAGTTGTTTATTAAATCGGCAAGAGTTTAGCGAATTTCAAAGAAAATTATCACAAGTTTTGGAGATTTGGCTATGACCGATACCACGGTATTTAATGGCGGTACGGCAACAGCTACAAGAACGCGCCAACTCAGCTTTCCAGCGTGGCTAGTACTAATCTGCATCGTTGCCTTTACCGTTTTGCTGGCGGCGGGTGCTGCGATTTGGAAAAACGCTCCACCCGTCCCAGATTTTGTAAGTTCCCCAAAGCAAGAAATCATCCTCACGAAGCAAGAAATTCAAGCCGGACAAGAAGTTTATCTAGCACGCGGCGGTCAACATATTGGCAGCGTATGGGGACACGGCAGCTACCTCGCACCCGACTGGACAGCCGACGTTCTCCACAAATGGGGTTTAGCAACGGCTGGGGTTTTATACAACAATAATCCCAACTTTTTGCCAGAAGATTTAGCAGCATTACCAGCCCCAGAAAGAGCCAGCTTACAAGCACAAGTCAGCGAAGAATTTAAAACCAATCGTTACGACGCTCAAACTCACACGCTAACCCTAACAAACGCCCAAACCGAAGGGTTAAAATACGTCTTCGACCAGTATCACAACCTATTAACCTACGGCTCTTCGATTCACTCAATTCCTCAAGGTTGGTTTAAAGACGATACCCAAGTTCGCAACGTCACCGGCTTCTTTACTTGGACAGCTTGGGCAGCAGCAGCAAATCGACCCAATGCCCCCTTTTCTTATACCGCAAATTGGCCTCACGATGACTTAATTGGCAATCAAGCACCGGGGCAATTTATTATCTGGTCGATTGTGTCAATTATCGTCTTGATTGCTGGAATTGGTGCATTTCTGTTTGTCTATCTCAGCCAAGAAGAACCCGACGAAATTCAACCAGTGCCAGCACGTCCAGCGGTGCGAATTCCCACACCCAGCCAAAAAGTCACCTCGCTATTTTTCGGCGTGGCGATGGTGCTGTTTTTAGTGCAAATTGTGATGGGAATGTTTACGGCACACTATGCCGTAGAAGGCGAAGGTTTTTACGGAATTCCTTTAATTAAATTCCTGCCTTATGCTGCTTCCCGCACTTGGCACTTGCAACTAGCCGTATTTTGGATTGCAACTTGTTGGCTAGCAGCCGGACTTTACTTTGCCCCGCGTTTCGGTGGTTTTGAACCCAAATATCAAGCCGTTGGAAACAGCATTCTTCTAATTGCTTTAACCATCGTTGTCGTCGGTTCGATGATTGGTTCTTGGAGTGCAATTACGGGAGTTTTAGACGTAAAAAATAGCTTCCTTTGGGGACACCAAGGCTATGAATACATCGAACTAGGACGAGTTTGGCAATTGCTGTTAATTGGCGGCATGATTTTCTGGTTGTGGTTGATGTACCGCGCCTTCAAACCTGCTTTGGTTAAAGAAAAAAGTCCCACGGGATTGAGTCACTTTTTCCTTTACAGCGCGATTACAATTCCCCTGTTTTATTCAGTGGGTTTAGCTTATACCAACCGCACGCCTTTGAGTATTGCCGAATATTGGCGTTGGTGGGTGGTTCACTTGTGGGTAGAAGGTTTCTTTGAGGTATTTGCTACCGTTGCGATCGCCTATTTGTGCAGCGAATTGGGCTTTTTGAAGAAATCTTCAGCGCTGCGCGCTACTTACCTGACGACTATTTTGTATTTGGGTAGTGGCGTAGTTGGAACCTTGCACCATTTGTATTTTTCCGGTACGCCGTCATTTATTGCCGCACTGGGAGCAGTTTTTTCAGCTTTGGAAGTAGTGCCTTTGGCACTAATAGGTTTTGAAGTCCTGCAAAGCTTGAAACTCTCGCGAGAAGCGGAAGGATTTTATCGGTGGCCTTTGCGCTTTTTTATCGCTACCTGTATTTGGAATTTAATCGGCGCTGGCGTGTTTGGTTTTTTAATTAACCCGCCAATTGTTCTCTACTACTCTCAAGGTTTAAATACTACGCCAATTCACGCACATGCGGCTTTATTTGGCGTCTATGGCTGTCTTGCTTTGGCGCTGATGCTGTTTGCTTTGCGGGAATTCGTACCAGAAGATGCTTGGAATGAGATGTTGTTGCGCTTCTCTTTCTGGATGATTAACGGCGGCTTAGTTGTGATGCTGATTTTTGGCTTAATTCCCAATGGTTTTTATCAGCTATCCCAGTCGATTAATTACGGCACTTGGTATGCTCGAAGTGCTGAAGTAATTACCAGTCCTTGGATGCGGTGGACGGTATGGTTGCGAATTCCAGGTGACATCATTTTTGCCATTGGTACGCTGGCAATGTTCTTCTTTACTGTGAGGGCGATTTACGCTATCTTTCGCTTTCCAGTTAAAGCAAGTAAACCTGAATTAACAGCGGCTGAACAATCTTAGTCAGGACTTAGGCAAAGAAACCCGGTTTCTCCGAAAAATGGTGGGTTTAGGAAGCAAATATCAACGAAGAAACCGGGCTTTTGGCTTCGTCGTGCGTAAGTCATATTAACTCAAGTTTCTAGTTATCAGGTCAAGCGTTCTCGATCCCCCTAAATCCCCCTTAAAAAGGGGGACTTTGAATCTGGTCCCCCCCTTGTGAAGGGGGGTTAGGGGGGATCGAACCGACAATATTTGTAACTAGCAGCTTGCGTATATTAGTAATAAGGACTATTGTCCTGACTACTAACTAAACTTTTTCCTTCAGCCTTGCTTTAGTTGGGTTTCGTCCCTTTACAAAGTTGGCGAAACTTTTTCATCCCAGGACTAAAGCTGCGTGTCACCATTGCTCGGTGGTGCGTGACGTTACAAGTCTCATTGCTACGTTGAAATATTCTCACAACGTCACGCACCCGGAGAGAAAAAATATGCTTTAGTTAGCTAGGATTGGGTATTTTTTCACGAGCATACGGGCGGGGCGGGTTTAACGAAATATCTCGTGGTTCCGCAGATTGGTTGGTAAAACCCGCCCCTACAACATCAAAAATTATACATAACCAAAGCTACCGCACACGATATTACACAAATTGCAAGAGATATGTTAGTAAACTTGTACTATCTATATAGGCTCGGCGCCAGAGAGGGGACAGCCACGGGGTCTATAAGCAGGACATAGACAAAAGATTAATTTTTTCTGTAGCTTAAACTATCCCAAACACTGGTTGTAGAATGCGATCGCCATTTTTAGATCGGACTAAACTTTTTGAATGTCGTGTTTAATAGTTGCCAGGTCGGTGTAGCAGTCAGCAACGTTGAATAAACTGTCGCTGGTCATCGAGTACAAGCTGACAACTTCGACTTGCACTCCCTGGTAGCTGAGAGCATTAACAACATAGGCGAGATCTCCATCTCCGCTCACCAGCACCACTCCATCGCAATAGCTGGATAATTTTATCATATCGACGGCAATTTCTACATCTAAATTTGCTTTTTTGGAGCCGTCTGGCAGCTGAATTACATCTTTGGTGATGACGCGATAACCGTTGTGCCGCATCCACATCAGAAAGCTTTGTTGTTTTTCGTTGTTGCGATCTACGCCTGTGTAGAAATAAGCCCGCACCAACCGACGACCTTTGGTTAAATAGTACAGCAGTTTTCTATAGTCGATGTCTATGTTGAGGTGCGCTGCTGCGTAAAACAAGTTGGCACCATCAATGAAAATTACTACGCGATCGCGATTCGCACATTCAACCATCTCTGATTGCTCTACAATCTGCCACTGCGAGCATTCCGCTAGTTGTGCAGGCTCAGATAGCTGCAACAATTGGCTATCTCTCTGAGGTTTCGGCAATAGCTGCATACAAGGCGACCTCTCTATTTGACCTTTACGTCCTCACGTTCGTGGTGACGCAGGCTATTTAATATTTTCTTTATATTTTCCCGGACGTTCTCAACAATACAGCTGAGTCGGGCTAAAAATACACGATTCTTAATTTATCGCCATTGTCCCAAGTATTGTACTGATGGGAGTGTTACATAATTTACTTTTAACTCCGTGTTAAGCAATTCCTATCGCTTATATAAGCGCTGATTATTAACATATTTTCCAGAGAAATATAGAAGTTGTTAACAAGATGTTACAATTATTAACGTAAAGCAAAGAACCAGACAAAATCGGGAGGTGTTGATGCAGGAGCAATCTTGTTTGCTGCAAAGAAAGCAAGTGGCTTGAGGTGGTTTGGACAAATGAATCAATGCTTAAACAAATCTAAAAAACAGGCGATATTAAGCGATCGCAAGACATGCTTAGTTCTAGAAGCCACAGAGAATTTTCAAATCCAAACTATATGAATCCAGAGCAGCTGCTAAAGAGCTATGCAGCCGGAGAGCGGGTATTTCGTCAGGCAAACCTGCGAGGAGCTGACTTAAGCGAAGTTCGTCTTGCTGGCATCAAGCTTGGGCAAGCTGACCTCGCTGGAGCCAACCTATCGGCGGCAAACCTACGTTGCAGCAATTTGAGCGAAGCAAGTTTGAAGGGAGCGACTCTCTGGCGAGCCGACTTGAGTGGCGCGCGGCTGATTCGAGCCAACTTGAGCGGAGCCAATTTAATCCAGGCGAAGCTGAGCCAAGCGGACGTACACAAAGCTGTGCTAGTCAGAGCAGAGCTGCGCTTGGTAGATCTGCGGGATGCCGACCTCAGCGGTGCGGATATGACCGGAGTTGACCTGAGCTATGCCGACTTAAGCAACGCCAACCTGGCAGGAGCCGACCTGAGTAGGGCGAACTTAACGGGTGCAAACCTCAGCAATACAGACTTATATCGCGTCAACTTGGCAAGAGCAGTTTTAGCCAGAACAAATTTGTCAGGTGCCAGCCTCAGCGAAGCCAACTTAGATCGAGTCGATCTGAGTACGGCTAATTTAACCGACGCCATCTTAGCTCAATTGGCTTTTAGCAAAGAGAACTAACAACTAGGCACTGACAAACACAAGCAAGTCTTCTCAAAATAAAAGCATTTGATCGCAGAGCAAGGGACTTTAGTCGTGAAGAGAAAAAAATCTATTTCTTAATAGAATCCCGTGGATTCATGGGTTGGCTCGGCGTCCCCACGTCCTGTGCAAAACTGCTCCTGGCTACGGAAGTTTCCCAGTTAATTGTGTAATGAATAACTCATATTCTCTGTTGCAGGAGTTACGCCAGAGCTGTCCGCAATTGCGTCCTCAGCTCTACTTCAAAGCTTCCCTGACGGCGCTTTCCCATGCAATAGAAGATGCGGTATTGCTGGGGAAAGGTACGCCGCTAGCGATCGCCAATTTTCAACACGAGCGCTTCTACCGCCAAGAAGTCCGTCGCTATCAGCGCATCGCTCAACGCACGGATCAAGTTTACCTGCTGGCTGTGCCGGAATCTGATTTTGGAGCAGGTTCAGCTCCTTATATCACGATTCCCCTTGACCCTAATGATGGTTTAGCACAAGAGTGGCATTTAATTGTCATCGATCGGCAATATTCAGCTTGCATAATTTGTCGAGAACAAGTTTCGCCGGAAAACCCTGCAATACTAGATCAAGCGCGGAAGTTCAAAGGCATTTGGTCGTTTGACCGTCAAGTTTGCCTGCAAGCAGCCAAGTTATTGCTAGAGAAGATTTTAGCTTACAAACCGGAACTGAAATCGGAGGTAAAACAGACGCTAAAACGTTACGGTTTAACGCGCAAAAGCTCAGTTCAAATCAAAAATACGCGATCGCCTCAACTAGATCAACTATTTACCGAGCGCCTGATCGCTTACTTGCAAGCGAGTCAATTCAAACTACTAAGAGCTTACCGCGCCATTGCCGTCCAAGAAGGCAAAGAACGCCTAATTAATGTTCTGAGTTCATTTATCCGTCGGTCGCTCAATCCCGAACAGGTACTGATATCAACGGTACAGGAATTAGGACAAGTTTTTAACCCATGCCGGTGCATACTTTATCGTTGCGATGCCTTTGGTCAAACTTTACCAATTGAATATGAATCTCTTGCTGTGGGAATTACTTCCATGCGGGCTGAAAATTGGTCGATAGCAGAACATTCCCTATTTCGAGAAGTATTGGAGAAAGATGAAGCGATCGCAATTGCCGATATTTCCCAAGACTTAGGCATTCGCAGCGATTCGGAGTTACAAGCTAAGTTCGGGCGGTGGGAAATTCGCTCTTGTTTATTAGTGCCGATTCGCTATCAAGAAGCGCAACTCGGTATGTTAGAAATCCATTATTGCGGCAGCGAGGCGCATCCTTGGTGTGCAGACGAGATTGCCTTAGTGGTTGCGATCGCTGCCCAGGTGGGAATTGCCCTGATGCAAGCCCAAGCTTATACTGACCTAGAGGCGCTCAACCGACAGCTGGAAGCGATCGAGCGCAGTCAGCGCAATTTGATTGCGATCGCCGGACACGAATTGCGAACCCCTCTATCCACCATCCGCATTTGCTTAGAAACCCTAGCGACTACACCAGAAATGCCCACCGATTTGCAACGGGAAATGCTGGAAACAGCCCTCAACGATTCAGACCGTTTGCAACAGTTAATTCAAGATTTCTTGCGGCTCTCGCGCTTAGAAAGCGGTCTAGTACGTTGGCAAATAGAGCCGCTCTCCCTGCCCGAATGTCTGGATTTAGCCATCAGCAATCTTAAAACGCGCCGCTTACCAGAAACATTACCTCAACTTGTTTTAGATTTACCCAATTTTTTACCACCAGTTCAAGCTGATGGGGAAGGAATTACAGAAGTGCTGATTAAACTTTTAGACAATGCCTGCAAGTTTACACCTAGCAGCGGTCAAATTACCGTTAGCGCTCAAATCCTCGAGCAAATTCAAATGTTAGAAGTTATGATTATCGATACGGGTCGAGGAATTGAACCGAGTCAATTAGAATCGATTTTCGACCGCTTCTATCAAGAAGAAGCATTTCTTCAACGCACCATTGGCGGTAGCGGACTCGGTTTAGCAATCTGTCGCCAAATTATCCAAAGCTTGGGCGGAAAAATTTGGGCAACCTCTGCTGGCAAAGATCGGGGAAGTCAGTTTCACTTGCATATTCCGATTGCCACAATTATGCTTTAGAATGCTTTCTCGCTAATGGCTAATGGCTAATGGCTAATTGACCCTACGCGCAGTAATTACGATGCAACTAGAAACGGTATCAAGCCAACACACCGCATCTGCAATCAAGTGCGTTACCTCACATCTTGCACCTACCCGATAAACAGCCCCCAAATAAATTACTTGCTCAAAGCTTAAGTTAGCTAAAGCTAACTAAAATCAAGATTTTAACCCGTTTCAACGGGTTTTAGCTTTAAGCCGGAACTTTAGTTCTCGGCTTGGTGCAAGATCTGAGTTACACTGCGTTAACGCACCCTACAACCGATAAATATGCTCAAAAATCACCAAAAAGTAGCTATTTTACTCCACGAGGGCATTCTTGGCGCTCAAGGCAAAACTGGATTGACGCTTTTACGCTACAGTGAAGCATCAATTGTAGCGGTAATTGACCGGGAATGCGCTGGTAAATCTTTGCCGGAATTAACTCGCATTCCGCGCCATGTTCCGATTGTTACTTCAGTTAGAGAAGCGCTAGCTTATGCACCCGATGTTCTGGCGATTGGGATTGCACCTTCTGGGGGAATTTTGCCAGCAGAATGGCAAGCGGAAATCAAAGAAGCTGTGGCGGCGGGGTTATCAATTGTCAACGGATTGCATACGCCGATGGCGAATCTTCCGGAATTAAAAAGTTTGTTGAAACAGGGACAATGGATTTGGGACGTGCGTCAAGAACCTGCGGGGTTAGGTGTAGCAAGTGCCTTGGCACGCAGTATTTCATCTCTCCGCATTCTCACAGTCGGTACAGACATGGCTGTGGGTAAAATGTCTACTAGCTTGGAACTATATAAAGCATCCCAAAAACGCGGGTTACGTTCTAAATTTCTGGGCACTGGACAAGCTGGGATTATGATTTCCGGTGATGGCATTCCTTTAGATGCAGTCCGGGTAGACTTTGCTGCTGGTGCAGTGGAACAATTAGTCATGCGAAATGCAGAGAATCAAATCCTATTTATTGAAGGACAAGGTTCGCTTTTTCATCCAGGTTCAACGGCAACTTTACCTTTAATTCGAGGTTCCCAACCCACGCATTTGATATTAGTCCATCGCGCGGGACAAACTCACATCCGCAACCATCCCCAAGTGCCAATTCCACCTTTACCAGAAGTAATTAAATTATACGAAAGTGTAGCAACTGCCGCGGGTGCATTTGTACCTACCAAAGTAGCCGCGATCGCTCTCAATACCGGACACTTAGATGATACTGCCGCAGAGAGCGCGATCGCGCAAATCCAAGCCCAAACAAATCTCCCCTGCACCGATCCCGTCAGATTTGGTGCTGAAGTATTATTAGATGCGGTAATGGGTAATTGCTAATAGGTAATGGGTGCTTAAACAATTACCAATTACCTATTACCAATTACCTATTACCTATTACCTATTACTTCAAAAACCCCGGCGCGATCGCACCCATCACCAACAAAAACCCGATTTGCAAAACATACGTTGCATAGACGCTGGGATTGAATAACCCATCCCAAAGAAAACCTTGGCGCTTGGGAATCGCACTGCGTTTTAAAGTCCGCGCCCAACCTCCGTAAATTCCCGGAGAACAGTAACCCCGAGCGAGCAAAATTGATTCAATTTCGACGACGCGGGGATAGAAACCGCGTTGAAAGTGTTTCCATTGACCTTCTAGTATCCAAAAGAACAAGGGAATCGAACAGCCGATGGTAGCGATCGCGCTAATTTTTACCTGTATCATCAGTGCCAAAGCCCCCGCCGTCCCGCTGATGCACAGCGCTTTGATCGCCCAAATCTGCTTATTGTAATCCTCAATCGTGGTTTGGAGGAAAAAATATTCCTTTTCCAGCATATTTAGCTCAAATTCCGTCAAGGACTGGTTTTCGAGTTTGGCGAGTGATGGATTAGACATAGTGGCGGGGAAAGGTTACTGAAATTTAACAAAGCGCGATCGCCCATTACAAATATGCTTCCGCTTCCCCTCGATCCGGGAGTGGGGTCATACCACTCATACCGATCTGGTGTGTGCAGAGAGACAATGCGTATGACCTGATTCATTTTTGTTTAACACCCTAGCACCGCTCATACACACTCTCTGCTCAGGTATGGTCAACTGGGACGTTTACCTAGAATCGATCTGTACCGCCTACGCCCAATGGCGGAGAGTTTACACATTGACAGATGTGCTGGGACGCCAGCGAATCGAAGCGGAACCGTCGCCGCTCATGTTTGACTTTAACTTGATGGTGCAAGCGGTACAGCCACCCAGGGAAGAGCGGTCTGGACAGCACAAAACCGAGCGCTTAGATATCTTGACAGGACTGCGAAAGTATGCATCAGAACACGTGCTGCTAGTAGGGCGTCCCGGTTCGGGAAAATCAACCGCACTGGTGCAGCTAATGCTCGAAGAAGCGGAAGCAGCCAGAGGGGCAGAGGAGCAGGGAAGCAGTGTAGGGGCGGGTTTTACCAACCAATCGGAACTACGAGATATCTCGTTAAACCCGCCCCTACGCCCACCCGTCCTTTTTGGCGAGCAAAACTTCTTTCCCTCTCCCTCTTCCCTCAATGGGCAAAGAATTCCGGTATTGGTGCAATTGCGCTACTACCGGACTTCGATTTCCGACTTAATTCGCAGCTTTTTGAAACAGCACGGATTGCTTTTAGAGTTACCACAGATTGAAAGGCTGTTATTTGAACGGCAATTTCTGCTTTTAGTCGATGGTTTGAACGAATTACCGTCCGAGGAAGCGCGGCGAGATTTATCCAGGTTTCGGCACGAAAACGCCAACACGCCGATGGTATTCACCACGCGGGATTTTGGCGTCGGGGGCGACTTAGACATTGGCAAAAAGTTGGAAATGTTGCCCCTGACCGAATCACAGATGCGTGAATTTGTCAACAAGTATCTGCCAGAAGGGGGCGAGCAGATGCTGCGGCAATTGGGCAAGCGGTTGCGGGAGTTTGGGCAAACGCCGCTGCCTTTAATGATGCTGTGTTCCCTGTTTCGCGCTACGGGAAAAGTGCCTTCTAACTTGGGTTTGGTGTTTCGCCAGTTTACCCAGAAACTCAAGCAGGATGCCCCGGTAAAGGATGAGTCGCGGCGCTGGTGGCAGCCTTTGTTGCAGCATTTAGCGTTTAGAATGACTCAGGGACACAAACAAACTGAGTTGCAATTGGCAATTCCCAGGCAAGAAGCGGAAGAAATTCTGACAGCATTTCTGCGAGATGAACAATTTGATAAACCTAGAGATCGTGCTATTTCCCGACTCGAAGATTTACTCAAACATCACTTAATTCAACTGGGAGTAGGGAACCAAATTGAGTTTCAGCACCCGCTAATTCAGGAATATTACACCGCCGAAAGTTTGCTGGAAAAATTACCCCATCTCAGCGATGAAGAGTTGAAACGGGAGTATTTAAATTATCTGAAATGGACGGAACCTTTAGCGCTGATGTTGGAGTTGGTAAACGAACAACAGCAGGCATTGCGAGTGGTGAAGTTAGCCATTGATGTAGACTTGCAGCTAGGGGCAAGATTGGCAGGTGCGGCAAAGCCAGAGTTTCAAGTAGCAACTGTTGGGTTAATTACCCAGATGGAAATTCCGCTAGCAATCAAAGTTTTGCTACTAGCTAAAACCCGCTCTGATTTGGCGCTGGGAACTTTATTACCAGCGTTGAAACATCAAGAAGCTAGTATTTGTAAGCGGGCGGCGGAGGCACTGGCTGCGATTGGTACGGAGACGGCGGTAGCAGCTTTGGTACAGGTATTAAAACATCCCGAGCCGGAAGTTTCCAGGCGGGCGGCGGAGGTGTTGGCTGCGATAGGTAGCGAAGCGGCGGTGGCGGCGTTGGTGCAAGCAATGAAGCATCCAGATTCCGATCTTCGCAGAAGTGTGGCTTATGCGATCGCCAACATCAGCAGCGAAGCATCGGTTACCGCTTTGGTGCAAGCTTTAAACGATGCCGATTATGTAGTGCGCGGTATTGCCGCTGAAGCATTAGGAAATATCGGCACCGAAGCCGCAACGGAAACCCTCTTACCCGCTTTAACTCACGAAGATTATATTGTTCGCCGCAGCGTGGCAACGGCATTAGGAAAAATTGGTAATGCTGCCGCTGTCGATGCACTCGTTCAAGCGTTAAACGATGAAGATTCTGACGTGCGCGTCAGCGTCGTTGCCACTCTCGGAAAAATCGGCAACACCGCCGCTGTGAATGCCTTACTAGAAGCTTTAAACGATGAAGATTACATGGTGCGTTGGAGTGCGGCAGAAGCATTAGGAAAAATCGGCAATCCCGCCGCCGTTGCCGCTTTGTTACCAGCATTGAAAGATGAAGATTCTGATGTTCGTAACAGTGCCGCAGATGCGTTAGCAAATATCGGCGATGCTGCCGCTGTAGATGCCTTAGTACAAGCATTAAAAGACGAAGAATATTATGTGCGTTGGAGTGCGGCGGATGCATTAACAAATATCAATAAGGCTACCGCCGTTGAGCCATTACTCGATGCTTTAAACGATGAAGATTCTTACGTTCGCAGTATCGCCGCCGAATCATTAGGAAATATCGGCAACGATGGGGCAACCGCAGCACTACTTTATGCTTTAAACGATGAAGATTATGTCGTGCGTTGGAGTGCCGCCGAAGCATTAGGAAAAATTGGCGCTCAAGCAGCAGTTTCATCGCTGATTATAGCTTTAAGCGATGAAGATGATTACGTTCGCAGTAGTGCGGCGGAGGCATTAGGAAAAATCGCCAATCCAGCGGCAGTTCAGTCGCTGCTGTTAGTCTTAAAAGATGAAAACTCTAACGTTCGCAGTAAAGCAGCAGAAGCGTTAGGTAAAATCGCCAATCCAGCAGCGATTAAATCGCTGCTTTTTAGTTTAAATGACGAAGATATTGATGTGCGTAAAACTGCGACTTATGCTTTGGGAAGAATTGGCGATGCTTCAGCGGTTGAACCGCTACTTTCTAGTTTAAAAGATGAAAATACCGACGTTCGCAGAAATGCGATTTATGCTTTAGGAAAAATCGGCAATAGCCCAGCGGCTGAAGCGTTGCTTTATGCTTTAAACGACCCCGATTATAAGATTCGCATCACCGTCGTCGCCGCCTTAGGAGAAATTGGCAATGCATCGGCGGTGCAAGCTTTATTCTACGCTTTACGAGATGAAAGCATCGAAGTGCGTAAAAGCGTAGCCTATGCGTTAGGAAAAATCGACAATGCCGCAGCACTCGAAGTGCTTACCTATGCATTGGAAGATGAAAATTATCACGTTCGTAGGAGTGCAGCTTATGCGTTAGAAAAATTCTCCTGTTCGGAAATCTTACCTCGTCTGAGCGAACTTCTTCTGACTACAGAAGAACTTTATTGGCTCGATACCATTGCAGCAATTCAAGAGCGCTGCAATTTTTACAATCACCATCTCACCCAAATCGAACTTACAGTACAAGAGTCAGCAGATATGCCAAACGTCCAAACTATTTCTGTCCCCAAATCCTTCATTCTTCACCTGAGCGATCTCCACTTTGGCTCTCTCGCCGATGCAAACAATTGGTACGGCACCATCGCTGACGATTTAAACGATTTGTCATCGGAACTCGATTTCAATCAAATCGATGCCTTGATTATTTCTGGCGATATTGCTAACCGCTCGACCGAAGAAGAATACCACGCAGCGGAAAAGTTTATCACCCAATTATCTGGGGAATTTCGCATCAAGCGTTCCAATATTATTATCGTTCCCGGCAATCACGACCTTAACTGGGATTTGGGCGACAAAGCTTATGAAAAATGCCGCGAAAATGGCAGATTAGTTTTAAAATGCAATCACGAAGTACACCAACGGCGATTCGATCACTTCAGAAACTTCTATCAAGCCATCAGGATGGAATCTTATCCCTTAGAGTACGAACATCAAGGAATTGTCTATCACATGCCAAAACTAAAAATATTAGTTTTGGGTCTAAATTCTTCTTGGCAATTAGATAGCAATGAAACCAAAGAAGCCAGCATTCATCCCGATTCTATCACTTACGCGCTGAATAAAATTCGCGACAATCAAGACTTCTACGAAGGCTTTTTAAAGATGGCTGTTTGGCACCATCCTTTATCGAGTCCCTATGAAGATCGAATCAAAGATCATGGCTTTATGGAACGGTTAGCCAAAGGAGGTTTCCGCTTTGCCCTCCACGGACACGTTCACAAATCCGATAAGAGCCTTTACAGTTATGATGTCAGTGCAGGAGGACGCAAACTTAATATTATCGGTGCTGGAACTTTTGGCGCTCCCGTGCGCGAATGGACGCCCGGATTTCCGCTGCAATACAATCTGATGAAATTAGAAGATAATAAGATGACGGTTTATACTCGTCGTCGCGAAGAACTCAACGGCGCTTGGAAACCCGATGCCCGTTGGGAAGGCGTCGCACCTTATCCTTTGCCTTATTATGAAATGACGATCTGATTTTAGATTTCAGATTGCAGATTTCAGATTTGTTAGGAGTGACGTAGGTGTAATATGATGTCCGCTAGCTTAGGTTGTGTATAATTTTTGACGGGAGTAGGGGCGGGTTTTACCAGCCATGCTGTAAAACGCGAGAAATTTTTTAAACCCGCCCCGGCTTAGGCTACCGATGCTACCGGACATGATATAACAGGTTTTGGTCAATTTTTAGGTTTGTAAAATACATAAACCGCCCCAAATGTGGGGCGGCTTTTTTATGGCTTTGGTAGCCGTACTGGAGGCAGAGTTATAGCAGCCGGGACACGGCAAGATCAACGTTATCTGTTTATCCGATATATCTCTGATGCCGTGTCCCTACGCAACAACTCTGTGAGGTTTTTTTATTATGGGCAATTGGGCGGACATCATATTAGCTAAGGTGCAATATCTGAGTAAAATCACATCTTGCACCAAGCCCAGAAATAAATTTCTGGCTGAAAGCTAAAACCCGTTGAAACGGGTTAAAACCTTGATTGTAGTTAGCTTTAGCTCACTTAAGCTTTCAGCCCCAAATTTATTTGGAG
>CAYXCW010000116.1:0-23489 GCA_964463555.1 uncultured bacterium | reverse complement strand
CGAGGACGTCAAACCATCCGCGACTCGCTGGGGCGCGTCCGACTGCAATAGTCATTTCAAACCCTCTTGCTTTATTAAATCTGCAAGCTTTCTCAGTAAGTTAACATAAATATATATTACTCAGTTACCAAAATTAGTAAAGTTTCCTGAATCAAGCGATCGCTTGGGGCATCTTGCCAGAGCTGGGTATAGGTTTTGGTGTATCTTATTCACAGTCGGGCAGGACGCGCACCTGACTTTAAAACAGAAGTTCTCAGTGCGATTCGGTTCTGGGAAGCTTGCACTCGCCGACAGGGAAAGTGTAACAGCGTCACATAGATCTTCTAAGGTAACAGAACAACTGAGAGTTATGACCGCAAAAACAATTTCTAGCAGCGATCGCGTACTCCACCAACAGGTTTTAGGTTCTCGCCGCTTGAGCAACTATTTTTGGGCAACCGTTGTCTCGTTAGGCGCTAGCGGCTTTTTACTGGCTGGACTGTCCAGTTACTTACACAAAAATCTGTTGCCGTTTGCCGATCCCACTCAACTGATTTTTGTGCCCCAAGGCTTGGTAATGGGGCTATACGGCACCGCTGGTATCCTCTTGGCACTCTACCTCTGGACAATGATTGCTCTCGATGTAGGCGGCGGTTACAACGAATTCAACAAGGAAACCGGCTTTGTCAAAATTTTCCGCTGGGGCTTTCCAGGGAAAAATCGCCAAATCGAAATTAGCAGCCGGACTGAAGATGTCCAATCTGTCCGCGTTGACATCCAAGAAGGTTTAAATCCAAAACGCGCCCTCTATTTACGCATTAAAGGTCGCAGAGACATCCCCCTGACGCGAGTCGGGCAACCCCTGTCTTTATCAGAACTGGAAAATCAAGGCGCTGCATTAGCCCGCTTTTTGGGAGTCCCTCTAGAAGGGCTGTAAACCATCAGCCTTGAACTTGTGAGTATAAGTATGAGATGATCGGAAACTCGCACTTGAGAGTCAAACTCGAAATGCAGATCAATTTTAGATACTGGTTCGTATCTTTCATAGCCATCGGTGCATTACTAATCGGGGGATGCACAACTCCACAGGCTACCTCTTCCCAAGCACCTGCAACCTCGGCAGCAAATGAAGCGACTGCTGTAGTTACCACTCAAGCAAGCAATCCTCAAATCGCCAATTTACCTCGGTTGGAAGGTAAAGCAACCGTCGTGATGACGGTCAAAGGAAAAAAAACGCCGATTACGATTGAGGTTGATGGAACGGATGCCCCGATCACAGCCGGTAATTTTGTTGACTTGGTTCAACAGGGCGTTTACAACGGATTGGCATTCCACCGGGTGATCCGCGAACCGCAACCGTTTGTAGTTCAAGGTGGCGATCCACTGGGGAAAGATCCCAATTACCCAGTAGGAGAATTAGGCATTGGTAGTTTTGTCGATGCAACTGGTCAACCTCGTTACATCCCTCTGGAAATTAAACCCCAAGGGGCAGAAAGTCCGGTTTACAGCAAAACACTGAAAATGGCTGGCGTTTCTGCGCCGCCAGTGTTGCAGCACAAGCGGGGCGCGTTAGCGATGGCGCGATCGCAATTCCCCGACTCGGCTTCGGCACAATTTTACTTTGCCTTGGCAGATCTGCCGTTTCTTGATGGCGACTATGCCGTATTTGGCAACGTCACTCAAGGCATGGATGTAATTGATACAATTCAGCAAGGCGATCGCATCGAATCTGCCAAAGTTACCTCTGGCGCAGAGAATCTCAAAAAAAGCTAATGGCTAATGGCTAATAGCTAATGGCTGTTGAAAAATTAGCTATTAGCTATTAACAATTAGCTCAATACCGTGAAAGTTTTTGTTACAGGAATTGGTTTGCTTTCAGCTTTGGGCAGTTTGGACTCAAGCTGGAAATATTTATTAGCTTCTCAGTCTGGGATTAAATTACATCAACCTTTTGCAGAATTAAAAGCATTCCCTTTAGCATTAATTGGCGAGCAGCCAGCAAATTTAAAGAACCTAATCGATCTAGTAGTAAAAGATGCCCTCCAAGATGCTGGGTTAGTTCCACCTTTACCCGATTGTGGAGTAGTTATCGGATCGAGTCGCAGTCAGCAGGGGGAGTGGGAGAAACTGGCGCAGCAAATTTACGATCCCCCCCAACCCCCCCTTAATAAGGGGGGGCTATCGATCCAATCTACCCGGATTAAGGAGGGGCTATCTAACTGGTTAGAAACGCTGCCTCATATGGGAGCGATCGCAACCGCCCGTCAAATTGGTTCCACAGCACCAGTATTAGCGCCAATGGCAGCTTGTGCAACCGGAATTTGGGCGATCGCTCAAGGTTTTGAGTTAATTAAAACCGGACAATGTCAGCGCGTTATAGCTGGTGCCGTAGAAGCACCCATTACACCCCTAACATTAGCTGGATTTGAGCAAATGGGCGCTTTAGCCAAAACCGGCTGCTATCCGTTTGACCGATATCGGGAAGGATTGGTATTGGGCGAAGGCGCGGCGGTATTCGTACTCGAATCCGCAGAATTAGCTCAACAGCGCGGCGCATCTATCTATGGAGAGATTTTGGGATTTGGGTTAACCTCCGATGCTTATCATATCAGCGCGCCGGAATTGGGGGGGAAGAGTGCGATCGCTGCCGTCAAACAATGCTTAAAACGCAGTCATCTTTCTCCAAGTGAAATTGATTACATCCATACCCACGGCACCAGCACCCAACTCAACGACCAAAACGAAGCCAATCTAATTAATTACTTATTTCCCCAAGGAGTTCCTGTCAGTTCTACCAAAGGTTCCACAGGTCATACTTTAGGAGCCTCTGGAGCCTTGGGAGTCGCTTTTTGTTTGATGGCTTTAAAGCATCAAATATTACCCCCTTGTGTAGGATTAAAAGAACCAGAATTTGATTTAGATTTAGTCAAAGTACCGCGTCCAGGAAACATTAGAAAGATACTTTGTTTCAGTTTTGGATTCGGAGGCCAAAATGCAGTAATAGCATTGGGTAAGCCGTGTCCCAGCTCCATAGCGTGGGTAATCAACCAGACATGATACAGCGAGAATCGCTGTTATGAGGTACAGCATTACTGATATTGATGAAGATGGCGAAGTAATTAGTTCTATTTTCCTATCTCCCCCAGCTAGTGAGTGTACCTCATAAAAGCGCAACCCGCTGTATAATTCACCGACGTGGAAACTGCTGAACTCTCACAATCTCAAAAGTGGAAAAAACAGAACCATAAGAGCGAAGTGAATTATTACCAACTGAAGAGCCAGTGGGAACTCTGCTAATAGATTGTCTGCTGAGATTTAGCACCTCAAAATATACTTCTCCACCCGCAGAACAATCAAAAAGAATTTCAACAGGGGAGATAAACCCTTGATATCCTCCGCCAAAGCTGTTATCTTTACAAGGATCTAGAGCTAAAAGCTGATAATTTTTCTGAGAGTCTAATATCGCATAGCCAGTCCAAGCATCTAAACCGTTAGAAGAAACATCTACTCTAGCAATTAAGTACCGGCTATCAGGAGAAAAAGCAACTGGATTAACAATATAAAAACCACTGAATCGCCGCTCAAATCCTAGAGAAGAGAGATTTTTTCTTAAACTCGTCTCAGTTTCGATAACTAATTGACCAGCCGGAGTTTCTAGTCTAAAAGGGTCGCATTTTATAGAACCGACACCGCCTCGACGGCTGTTATTTTGACCAACTCTTCTGATGACTCCATTAAAGTAAACAGAAGTTTTGCCATCTGGGGATCTAAGTCTTTGGGAGCGATAGTTAACTTCAGTAGAACCGCGGCACTCACCGTTTAATCTGCTGAGAGTTTCGATGCTGAAATTTTTGAAAGATAATTCATCTTGCGCTGAAGCTGCACCCCAAGAGATACCGCTGAAAATTGCGAAAATTGCGGTGAATTTAAGCAGCGATCGCACCCCAATCAATCCTTTATTCATTCGTCACACCCATCTAACGAATCGTTAATTTAAACGTATATTCAGGACTACTTAATCTTTGGGGTTGTGCAATAATAACCCGGTAGTCGCCCGTTAATGCGGCATTAAAATAACCATCTTGTGGGTCTTCAAATATTGTCCCATCTGGTTGCACAAAAGAAAATCCAGAAAGCCCTCGATCTTCATTTGGATCGACTGGTGTGCCTTGCCAAACCACATCCATAATAATTTCTTGACCCTGACGGACACGAAAAATATAGGTATCTTTATTACCTAGTCCCACCGCACCTTTAACAATGGTAGAGAAACGGCCTTTTTCAAACTGTACCCGCTGAGTCACACCCGTAGGCGACTGCGCTGCAACTTTGACGAAGGAACTAGCAGCGCAGACTGTTAAACTGATGCCTAAATAAAGAAGCGATCGCCTTTTCATTCACTCCTCTCATATTCTGTAGGGTGCGTTAGGCGCTAGCCGTAACGCACCTGATAATTTACAACCCCGATCTTTAGTAGGGTGCGTTAGGCGCTAGCCGTAACGCACCTAATAATTTAGAACAATTAGGCAGCTAAAGCACGACGCTCTAATGGTAATTCAAACCGCGAACCTGGAGTAGGTTCAATCACGCGCGTTTTCAGGTGATTCTGTTCCAGAGTTGCTTGAAATTCCGCCGCACTTCCCACCGCCCGGAGCAATTTTATCAGCAATCCCTCAAACTCTACATCTCCCCCAGCCGCAGTAGGTAACATCACTTGGGGTTGCAACCATTGCGCCACCTCTAAAGCGCTTTTTGTCCCTTTAATAAAAGGCCCGACAATCGGCAGCACCAAGTCAATAATAGGTGTTATCACAACATCAACAGGTGCAAATTGTTTCAAGGATGGAGAATGATATCCGTGAGGTTCGTAATAGATAGTGAAACCGCTTGCCAATTCTTTGAGCAGATAACCATTTTCTAACAGAGTCGGCCCAATAGGAGAGCCGGGAACGGCTTTAATTTCCACGCTTTGATTCAAGGTGAAACTTTCCCCGTGACCCAGCGAGGTGATGCTGGTATAACCCAACTCCTGCACCACTTTTGCCGCATTCGGAGAACCGACAACGGGAATATTGCGGTCAAGTTGCTTCAGCGTCGGCGGATGTGCGTGATCTTCCAAACCTTGAGACAGCAGAATCAGGTCAATATTATCGGGTATGGGGCGTTCCTTGGGTCGCGTGCCTTTGAATAGCCAATCGATATTACCAAAGACTAATGGCCCCACCAGCCAGGGGTCAAGCAGGATGCGTTTCCCAGCTATTTCAATCAGCCAGCTATTGCTGTCCAAGTAAGTCAGGTACATAGTGGTTATGAATATGATGCCTGCCTTTATTGTAGAGAGTTGTTACGATATGTTAACGGTTTCTCAGTAGGGCAAGCGATATCGCTCCATCACGCTACGCTAACCCAACCCGTCCTATCGCCAATTTACGAGCAATAAATGAAACTCGCCTCCCTGCTCAAACATCGTCGCACCATTCGCGTCATCGGCTTTGACGATGCACCGTTTAAGCGTAAAAAAGGCAGCAAAGTTAATCTTACAGGCATTGTTTGCGCGGGGACGAGATTTGAGGGCATGGTCTGGGGGCAGATTCGTCAAGATGGTTGGAATCCGACCGATACCATTTGCAAATTGCTAATTGGCAGTAAATTTTTGCCGCAGTTACATTTAGTATTGCTCGATGGCATTGGTTTTGGTGGGTTAAATATTATCGATCTACCAGAACTTGCAGAAAGGCTGGCATTACCCTGCGTAGCAGTTATGCGTCGCCTCCCTTCTTTGAAAGACATGGAAGAACCCATTCGCCGTTTACCACAACCAGAAAAGCGTTTAAAGCTATTGCAACGTGCTGGAGAAATACACGCTTTCCCGCCGTTTTATTGATCGTGCGTAAAACCCCATCCCCTTCATCCATAGGTTTTGCAGATTTCGCCAATAATACGTTTTAGCTCCACTTCTACCGCAGCTTCAAGGACTTGGTGACGGTACTTTGGACAGAAAATGATGTGGTATCCGAGGCAGTGTTGAGCGTGTGAGGATGACAATATTTTCATTGACTGGTGTGTATTGATAAAACATATAAGGTTTGTGCTAATCTGAATATATCAAGAATTTAGAGGACGTGATTTAACTCTCCAGAAGATTACACGAAAGTCAATACTGCTACCTATGAAGCGCACCGTTTCCATTCCTGTCAAATTACCCCATGAGAGGTTTCTACTCCTCATGGGTAATGCGGCTGACATTTTTAACCAGCACGTTGACTGGGCATTAAAGGAGCAGACGTACAACAAGAACAAGGCTCACAAGGCTTTGTATGCTGACCTCAGATTGCAATATCCCGATGTGCCGTCTGCGCTACTGCAAACGATTCGGGATAACGCGATGGAGTCAGTCAAGGCAACCAAATTCAAGCGACACCCCAAGAAAAAAGCAACATCAGGATTGCGTTATGACAAACGCACCATGACATTAAGAGGGAATCAATTAACTCTTAGTTGCATAGGTAAGCGTGTCAGCTTAATTCTTGATGTTCCTGAATATTTCAAACAGGTTTTTAAAACTTGGGAATTTTGTAGTGCGACTGTTACCTATACCAAACACACTAGACAATTCTGGGTCAGACTGGTATTTGAAGCAGAAACACCTCAACAAATCCAAGGACAAATCCAAGGAATCGATCGTGGCTTGTATCACCAAGCTGTTACCAGTGATGGTCAATTCTTCAGTTCTTCTAAGATTAGGAAAGTCCAAAGACGTTACTTATACAATCGTCGTCAACTCCAGCAAAAAGGCACTCGTAGTGCCAAACGTCGTTTAAAAGCGATGTCTGGATCTGAGAAGCGGTTCATGCGGGATACGAATCATTGTGTAAGTAAAAAGTTAGCCAACCAACCAGGAATAGCGGTCTTTGTACTAGAGGACTTGTCCAGCATTCGCACCCACCGAAGGGGCAAGAAAATAAATAAATGGTTGGGCAGTTGGGCTTTTTACCAACAAGAGCAATTTCTGACTTACAAAGCAGAAGCATTAGGTAAACGAGTAGTTCACCAAGATCCTCGTTACACCTCGCAGAAATGCAACATCTGTAAGCACATTCGACGAACAAACCGTCACAAGTCCAGATTCCATTGCAAAAACTGTGGTTATCGGACACACGCGGATCTCAATGCTGCAAAAAATGTCAGGGATGACTATATTCTCTCCTCTACCCAAGGGACAGAGGAGCAGGCATCAGTCAATATGCCTTCTGTTTCGACCGATTCTCTCGGTCAGTTACAAGCCCCATCCCCTTGTGGGTGGGGCAGTTGACTTTCAAGTTTGCGGTGAAAGCCCAGAGGTAATCGCACCAGCGCTAAAAAGCTTGACCGACTGCGGGAATGTTCCCGAAGCGCTACGACTTGCACATTTAATTGGTGCGGCGGTAATCAAGGGAGAAAGCGGGAATTCTGCTTAATATAACTAGGACTTACGCCCGCCGAGGCCAGAAACCGGGTTTCTTTATACAATACCTTCGCCAATTGTCTGAAACGCCCACATGCTAAAGCATGGGGCTACAAAAACGAAGCCCGCCCTCCGCGGTCTGAAATCTTTACAGCCTGCGTAGGCAGGCTTTGTTTGTGTAGCCACACTCTTAAGGGTGTCGGCTTTTTGGCGAAGGTATTGTTTGCGTAAGTCGTAATAGCTAGGGGCTAAGAGAAAAAGGGCGCCCTGTATCCATAACGGCGCAAATATCTGTATAAGAATCTACCGTTTGGTGGTTTCAGAGTATGGGAATGTGATGTTTTCTTAAAAGAAGACCTCAAAAATGGAGCTTATATGACTGACGATAAGCGCGGACAATTACTAATCATCGGCGGTGCAGAAGAAAAAGAAGGCGAATGCAGAATTCTGCGGGAATTTGTGCGACGCGCCGGAGGCACCAAAGCGCGTATAGCAGTTATGACAGCTGCTACCAGCTTGCCCAGAGAAGTAGGAGACGATTACACCAGAATCTTTGAGCGTTTGGGTGCCGAAGCGGTTAAAGTAATTGACACCGAATATCGTGAAGATGCAGATAAACCAGAGTACTTAGAATTCATTGAACAAGCAACGGGTGTATTTTTTACTGGAGGAGATCAAGCGCGCATTATCAGCTTTATTAAAGATACCCAACTCGATGCAGCAATTCACAGACGTTACGCTGAAGGAATTGTCGTCGCAGGCACAAGCGCCGGTGCTGCCATGATGCCAGATGTAATGATTATTGAAGGCGATTCCGAGACAAATCCTCGCGCTGATACTGTGGCAATGGGGCCTGGTATGGGCTTCCTTCCCGGAATTGTAGTCGATCAACATTTCTCCCAGCGCGGACGTTTGGGGCGCTTAATTTCGGCCTTGGTACAGCAGCCAGCCGTCTTGGGAATCGGCATTGACGAAAATACAGCTGTAGCAGTCAGCGGCAACAAATTTGAAGTCATCGGGGCTGGATCTGTTACCGTTGTCGATGAGTCAGAAGTTACCCATAGCAACGCCGATGATGTTTTGAAAGACGAGGCGATGGCAATTTGCGGGGCGAGGCTTCATATTCTTCCCCACGGCTATGGATTTGACCTAGAAAAGCGCAAACCTATCCTTGATAGAATTCCTGTCGCAGTTGCTTAAATCCGAAAGGTGCTAATAGCTAATGGCTAATTGCTGATGTCAGTAAAACTTATCTATTAGCCATTAGCTATTACCAATTACCAATTACCAATTACCAAATTATGCTTTGTCGAGATTTGTTTCTTTGTTTGCGAGAAACAGCCCATCATTTTGCACCCAAAAACCCTTCTGAATGCTTCTTAAATCCCGCTTGTGGCTGTCGTAATCCAGGGAAAGAACCCCAGTGTGAAGACTGTCCCCACCTAGAGGCGTGTTTGTCTCGTTGCCAGCTGCCTAAAGTATCAATTAACCGTGTTAAACTTCATGGTCGTAGCTGATGATAAAGTTTTGCGGGGATAGGCATATACCCCCACCCCCGCAGTACAGATATTGTGAGTTTTGTTAGGCACTAGGCGAGGCATTAATCATCGTTGTTTCTGCGGGCTTGAAGAAGCTATAGTAACCAGTGGCTGCGGCGGCGATCGCATTCAACCAAATATTGTGACCGTAGATGGGCATCAAGCCGAACACCGTATTGCTGAAAGGAAACAAACCCATGAGAGCGATCGCGCTATAGGCAATCGCAAAACCTTGATTGAATACGCGCGCACCGCTGTAGCTGCTAGCCGCTGCAATCCCCAAAACACCAACGGCTATATGGATGGCGTTATGCAGGAGATTGGTAGGAAATAACCCAAAAACATAGCCATATCCTGAATCAATGTTAATACTGGGTGCATTCAGGGGGATATAAGGTTCAGCACCAACAGGCAGTACATTAAAGCCTGGGATAAATCCTGCTACACCAACCAGTAAGAAAAGGATTCCAATGACAATTGCACAGTAACGCTCTTTCATACCGAAACTTTATTTTTCATGCTTGACTACACTTACTATTCAACTCAAATCTGGTTAATTGTCTTCTACCAAAAGGTAGTACTTTTAACTCTGATAAAACCGGTATGCCTCCCGCACGCCGCGGAAACGCAGCTCATTTCCGAGCTGTTCCAGCACCCGCCAATACTGATGCATGCGACTGGTTGCTTTTTTCTAAATTCCACCCTTCTTTGAATAGCTTTTGGTAGGTTGCCCACCCTTTAGAACCCCCAGGAATCGGGTAATCTGGTACGCTATATTGTGGAAAAGCGGTATATGGTCGCCAAGGTTCATGGGGATCGGTTCGTAAATGCAAAATCTTCTGTCCCTTAGAGGCAAAAGTCGGCAACCAACACATTTGTTTTAACATGTGAAACTCCATCAGCTAAATTAACAAAGCTTGGAATTAGGGAATATGCTTCTGACTAGATAGCCAACGTCGCTAAGTAATCAGCGACAGCGATCAAGGCCATCCCAATTCCAACACTAGAAATCAGGGGAATCCATTCAATCAAACCAGGCATTTTTCAGCCCCCCGTTTTTTCTGAGTTAAGTCTATTCTGGATTTTTTACTTTACAGTCAACTCTCCCAAAAGCAGCATTTAATATTTACACAAACATCTTCCCATAGTTCTATATTAATTTGTAATCTAGCTTACATTTCGACTGAAATCAATATTTAGTAGCTTTCCATTTAATTTTTTCGCTCGATTTATCTAGCATTCTCAACTCACCAGCCGCAAAGCTTCTGTATTTTTCAATACACAATCCATTGATAGTCAAAGTATTTATTTTGGATTATCTCTTATGAAAGATGCGTAAATTAAAAAACAAATTGTAACGAAGATAAATTTAGTTTTTTTAGAGCGATCGCTCTTTAATCATCTGGTCTTGTAGGTAAAGTTTTATGGTAAACATTAAAATTTACGCTGCCATCGCCAAGTTTTATGAAAAACCAGAGTTTAGCCATCAAAAAATAGATTAATAAACCGGGTTTATGAATAACTAGATAGTTTTCAAATGCAACATTTTTCTTAGAAACCCGGTCGCTTTGCGTCAGACCTTAAGTAACCTCAGCCGCTCTGAGAAACTAGCTCAGGTTGGTTTGAGCTAAGAAAACCCAACCTACGCTCATACTCTAGGCCCCGCCACCTCTGGTGTCAGTAACTTCAGACCGTAGAGCTTCTAAGATAGGGTACGGCTGTGTTAATATGAGAGACTGCTGTATCGTATCGATTGAAAGTTTCCATCCATGCCTTTGTCGCAACAGCGCAAACAAGAACTGATCTCGGAATACCAAGTCCACGAAACCGACACCGGATCGACTCACGTGCAAGTCGCGATGCTAACCGATCGCATCAACCGACTCAGCGAGCATCTCAGAAGTAATGACAAAGACCATTCCTCCCGCCGAGGCTTGTTGAAGCTGATCGGTCAGCGCAAGCGTCTTTTGTCCTACTTGCAAGCAGAAAGCCAAGAACGCTATCAAGCTTTAATCGGTCGTCTAGGCATTCGTGGTTAGGGAGGCATCAGGTTCATGTCTACCGAACAAGAACCCGGAAATGACGCTTCCCAAAGGGAGCGCCTCCCCTTTGAACCTGCTAAGAAACGTCAAAAATCTGCGAAAAAAACTCCTGCACCTGTAGAAACCCCTGACAAGAGCGGCAAAAAAACTCCAGTTTCAAAAGAAGAAATGGCAATTCCAGCCGCCGTCAGCCAGCGCATGGCACGGCGGATGGCTTTCTTCTGCGGTATTCCTACAGCTTTGGGCATGTTAACTTTTGTGGTCAGCTATTTTATCCTGACCAAAGGTTTGTTTGATCTGCCCAATAGCGCCGTCGTGCTGGTGAGTATGGGCTTTTTTGGTTTAGGTGTCTTGGGTTTGACCTATGGGGTGATTTCCGCTTCCTGGGATGAAGAAGCACCGGGGACTCTATTAGGTTTCCAAGAATTTAGTACCAATTTGGGACGGATGACCGCAGCATGGCGGGCTTCAAGGGAAAAAAACTAGACTGGTCAATTGTCAGTTGTTTTTGCCACTGACGACTGACGACTGACCAATGAGAAAAGTTGCCATTATGGCTGAATTCAACCGAGCGTTGCTATTAGGCTATCAATGGCTAATAAATTCCTAACTGATTAGCTTAAGGCGTTTTGTACACAAGCAACTTAGCAGGTTCTTAAACATGATTGTAGTAATGAAAGTCGGCTCGCCAGAAGCCGAAATTAACCGCGTCAGCTCTGAGCTTACAACTTGGGGTTTGGCTCCAGAAAAAATTGTTGGGAAACACAAAGTAGTAATTGGTTTAGTCGGCGATACCGTTGATTTAGACCCTTTGCAAATTCAGGAAGTTAGCCCCTGGATCGAGCAAGTGCTGCGGGTAGAGCAGCCGTTTAAGCGCGCCAGCATTGAGTACCGTCAAGGCGAACCCAGCGAAGTAGGGGTGCCAACGCCAAACGGAACCGTTTATATCGGGCAGCACCATCCCTTAGTAGTTGTGGCTGGGCCTTGCTCGGTAGAAAACGAAGAGATGATAGTGGAAACTGCGCGCCGTGTCAAGGCCGCAGGCGCACAATTTTTGCGCGGTGGCGCTTATAAACCCAGAACTTCGCCTTATGCGTTCCAAGGGCATGGAGAAAGTGCCTTGGAATTGTTGGCAGCAGCGCGGGCAGCGACTGGACTGGGTATCATTACAGAATTGATGGATGCCGCCGAATTGCAGATAGTGGCAGAATTCGCGGATGTAATCCAAATAGGCGCCCGCAACATGCACAACTTCTCGCTGTTGAAGAAAGTTGGGGCGCAAGATAAGCCGATTTTGCTCAAGCGCGGGATGGCGGCGACGATTGAAGATTGGCTGATGGCAGCTGAGTATATTTTGGCTGCGGGCAACCCAAACGTAATTTTATGCGAACGGGGTATCCGCACCTTTGACCGGCAGTATGCTCGCAACACATTAGATTTGGCAGTATTGCCCGTATTGCGGAGTCTGACTCACCTGCCGATTATGATCGACCCCAGTCACGGGACAGGACGTGCGGAATACGTCCCTGCAATGGCACTGGCAGCGATCGCAGGCGGTGCAGATTCGTTGATGATTGAAGTCCACCCCAACCCCGCCAAAGCGCTTTCCGATGGCCCGCAATCCTTGACACCAGAACGGTTTGACCGTTTAATGCAGGAAATGGCAGTGATTGGCAAAGCAGTCAACCGTTGGCCTCAAGCTGTTGTTGGTGCGATCGCTTAATCCCACAAGCCAAAAAACTCCCATTCTCTACAAATTTGTAGGGGCAGTTCTCTGAATTGCCCCTAAATTCTTCTGTATCATCACCCAATAACAAAAAGGCAATATAGTTAGGCTTAACCTGACTCAATAAGCCTTTCCCGTGGGGCAGAGTCTAGAGTTAACCCAATCTACGATAAAACTGAAGGCTGGACTTTATGGGCGCGATCGTTGCACACTTGGGGCCAAATGGCACTAATGCAGAAACAGCTGCACTGGCATATGCTAAATGGCTGCACCAGAAAACCGAAGAGCAAAGTTGTTTGCGTCCATATCCCAGTATTGCCCAATCAATCCGCGCCGTAGCAGAAGGACAAACGCATCTGGCAGTTGTGCCAGTAGAAAATTCCCTGGAAGGCAGCGTCACCATGACTTTGGATACCCTATGGCAACTCGACGCGCTGCAAATTCGGCACGCCTTGGTATTGCCGATAGTACACGCGCTGCTGTCATGCGCCGAAAATCTGACAGATATTCGCACAGTTTATTCTCATCCCCAAGCATTAGCGCAATGTCAGGGATGGCTGGATCGATTTCTGCCTTGGGTGCAAGTGATTCCTACCAATTCGACAACAGATGCCATAGGGAATTTGGCACAAGAAAAAACAGCAGCTGCGATTTCTTCCCAACGTGCAGCCCAACTTTATAACGTACCGATTCTCGCTTGTCCGATTAACGATAATCCCGATAATTGCACGCGGTTTTGGGTACTGAGCCAAAAATCAGATTCAGAAGCCTTAAATTTGGCAGAAGATCGGTGCAGTGCCACTCACACTTCCCTAGCTTTTAGCGTACCTGCCAACATGCCGGGAGCGCTGGCTAAACCGCTTTTAGTAATTGCCAATCGAGGTATTAACTTAAGTCGAATTGAATCTCGCCCTACAAAGCGATCGCTAGGCGAATATCTATTCTTTATCGACATCGAAGCCGATGCTAACCAGCCATTTGTCCAAGCTGCGATCGCCGAACTTTCATCCTACACCGAAACCCTGAAAATCTTTGGTACTTACAGCATTTTACCAATTTAACCTCCTGACCGATCTACTTATTAATAATTCTTGGCAACCACAAAAGTCATTAATTAATACGGAGGCAACAACCTGCGAAATCCATGAACGATAACTACTAACATAAATAACAGATTTCGTAACCAAATTCCCAACAGCGGAAGCGATAAAGCACGCTGAGGATTGCCGCGATCGCAAACATCAGCCAATTGTTTCCCAAGCAATTCTATCCACACTTTACTTCTAGGCCATTCCCACAAACCCTGAAGCCACAAATCTGGAATACCATCTTTACCCACCGATGCCCCAATAATACCTCCCAAAATAGCTGCTGTGGTATCTGTATCGCCACCACAACGAATAATTTCTCGAATGGCTCCTGGATAATTTTGTTGATGCCTTAACCAAGTTTGAATAACAACAGGAACCGTATGATAAACATAGCCGCTAACGCCATTATTCCTCCCCAATTGACTAGCAAAATTTGCGCTGTTTTCCCCAGCATCTGCACAGTCACAAGCTTTTTTGATAAGGTATAAAAATTCAACAGCTTCCCTACCCAAGGTAGTTTTAAGCTGGCAATAGTAACTTTGAGAATCAACCTTTGATCTACAACTAGATAAATGAGCAGCAAATGCTACGGCAAAAGCTACATATTCAGCTTTTGGATCGGTGTGAGTTAATCGCGTAGATGCTCTCACTAATTCGCGTAACTTTTGCAAATCATCACCATAACAAACACCGATGATAGCACTTCGCATTGCCGCACCATTTCCAGCCGAGAAGACACCAGAGCGATATCCTAACCACAACTTCAAAATCGATCTTAACGTCCCATAACCAATACCAGCCGGTAAACCGAGTAACCAAAACCTCAATCGCCAAGCTAAATCTTTGCTAAATTTATCAATATTTCCTGCCGAAACAATCAGCGATTGAGCAACCATACAAGTATGTTCCGTATCATCAGAAACCATACCTCTACCAAACAAAAATTGATATCGATCCAAATGTGGATAAACACGAACTTGCCGACGCTTACTTAACCCTTCATAAGGCAATCCAAAAGCATCGCCCACAGCAGTTCCCAGCAAACAGCCAACAATTGACTCACAACTTCGAGACATCATTGAAACCTCAAAACATCTCTTTCTACTCTCTTCTCTGCGTCCTCTGCGTCCTCTGCGGTTAATTAAAAAAACTTTTGTAAAGCGAGAAACTTTTAACAAACAATCTCAGTCTTTCTGCCTACATCCTTAAAAAACATATCATATGGTTGATCTAGCCCAAGGTATACCAGGCTTACCCGATCTTACCCAACCAACCCAATTAATTGAACTTGGCAAACAGCTAATTCGCACGTTCCTTATTTTAGCTGGATTAGTAGGACTATTAGGAATAGCGATCGCACTCTTAAATTTCTCCTTCCGCCGCCACGAAAGCGAACAAGCAATTTTGCTCGGCGATTGGCTAATTCGATACTCAGTCTTACTGCGAGGATTGCAACATACAGCCTTAATTTTAACCCTCCTAATCGGCGGATTTTTTCTATCTTCAACCTTAAGCACTCGCTACCACTTTTGGGAACAAGCAAGAGTAGCTAAAGTAGCCCAAACCGTCGCGGGAGAACGTTTAGAACAACCAGCACCTCAACTGCGCTACGTTATTCAAGCACCTTACACTTACAATACTCAAGTAGGTAACAGAATTGTCCAAGTCCAAGAAAAGCGAGCAATTAATCGCTTTCTGGCACTCACCGGATCGCAAATAGAAGTTAAAATTGACCAAGTTCCAGATCCGCAAAAGCAGGGTCGAGCAATTTATCTTTTAGATTTTAGCGCTGACTATCAAGCAAAAAATCGCCTCAACCAAGCTGAGAATTTTTTCTTTGAAATTTCCCCACCCAATGGCTACTCTTTACTACAAAATTTTAAGGTAGAGCGAAACGGTACAAGGCTACAACCCAAAAATCCAGGAGAATATAGCTTTCCTTTCCGCCTGCAACCAAACGAAGAAACTCGCTTTAGAGTCACCTATAAAGCTCAAGGCGCACCGCGTTGGGTTTATAATGCTAGTGGGCAATTACTTTCTAATTTTCGCCTCAGCGTACTGGCTAACTTTCCTGAAGCCGATTTTGCTAGCGGTATCGTTCCCACTGAAAACAAACAAGAAGCAAAAGGCAGGCGCTTTACCTGGGTATTTGATGATAATGTTTCCGTCCTCAATCCCTTCGGCGTATTTACAGCGATTAAAGCCGCTCAGAATACGGGAATTTTACCCCGCTTGCTGATACTGGCTCCAGCTTTATTTCTGTGGTGGTTATTGTTGCTGTATTTATCCCTACCGATGAGTTTGCGGGATGTAGCGATCGCAGCCGCTACCTTCTTCGCCTGCATCCTTGCTTTAACATACCTCAGCCGCATTGTCAATCCCCAAATCGCTTGGGCAGGACTTTCCCTTATCCTGCTACCCCTAGCCTGGGGACTCGGCTCCAATCGTTATCTGCGCCTTGCTGCGGTTATTTGTACCATTTCTGGGGCAATTTTACCCGTTTTCGGATTACTGGTCACTTACAGCGGCCTCACCCTGAGCTTAGCAGGGCTGCTTTCCGTCATCTGGCTCGCCGTTCGTAACTGGTATAATTTATATCCCTTAACTTCAGGATATTCAACTAATCGCGGCGAGTAAGGGCGAGAGGTATATTGGCAATATTATTACCAATTACCAATTACCCATTACCCATTAGCTTTTCAGCGTATCTTTTAGCACAGTCCGAGCCGCCAGATGATTGCGCGTGGAAGTGAGAATTTCGGCTTCCCGTTCCAGTCTCGCCGCAGTATCTTGCATTTCCAGCATTGCCTGTTGCTCTAATGCCACGCCAGCCAGGTTGCTGGCGACCCAGTAAGATAGTTCTCTGGGCAGACTGGGGATATCATCTGGTAATTCGATATTTTGCTCGGTCAGTTTAGCCGAAAGACGTACCACATCCCGCAGCAGCTGTTCTACTTCTGCTGCTAAAGGCACCAAGTTTTTTTCTGGTGGGGTATCTTCCAGCCATTCCACCAAGCCGACTCGGTAAGGTTTTTCGCGAACATACTCCAGGACTCGGAACCGCTGCTGTCCTACAGTCAATATCTTCATGCGATCGTCGGGGAGACGCTGGTATCTAACAATTTCGGCACAGCAGCCGACATCGGTGGGTTGCCCCTTAACCTGATCCCAGAGTAGAATCCCAAAACGGCGATCGCTCTCCAGAATCGTGTTCATCATGATTCTGTAACGAAACTCAAAAATGTGTAGAGGCAGCGGTCTACCTGGAAATAAAACTACTTCCGGCAACGGAAACAGAGGAAGCTCTCTAACAGCAATTGAGGAAGAGGATGCCATAGTACAGAAAGTAAAGGCGCTTATTTACTTACTTTAACGGATCTACCCCTCAAAAAGGTATGAAAGCAGACCTTGAGCATTAGCACTCAAAGTCTGCTTTATTACCTAATTTCAAGTTAGTTGTGCTTACAGCTTCACTTCAATATCCACACCAGCTGGCAGGTCGAGTTTCATCAAAGCATCAATGGTTTTAGAAGAAGGCTGGTAAATATCAATAATGCGGCGATGGGTGCGCGTTTCAAAATGTTCCCGCGAATCTTTATCAACGTGGGGCGATCGCAGCACGCAGTAAATCCGGCGTTTGGTGGGCAAGGGAATCGGGCCGATAGCTGTAGCGTTTGTCCGATTTGCCGTATCTACAATCTTTTCACAAGAAGTATCGAGCAAGCGACGGTCGAAAGCCTTGAGTCGAATGCGAATTTTTTGCTGTTGAATCGTTGCCATTTTTAGTTTTCCAGGTTCGGTAGATCGGAATTAATTTTCAGAAGGCAGAGCAGAAAAGCAATTATCCTCAAATGGATAGTTGCCTTTCTGCTCCAGATTTAAATCGGCAAGTGTCTACTTGAGAATCTTCGAGACAACACCTGCACCGATGGTACGACCGCCTTCGCGAATAGCGAAGCGCATACCTTGCTCAATTGCGATCGCGTTGATCAACTCCACGGTCATTTTTACGCGGTCACCGGGCATCACCATTTCTGCGGCGCTGCCATCATCTGCCGTGAATGCGGTGATGGTTCCGGTTACATCGGTTGTCCGCACGTAGAACTGAGGACGGTAACCAGGGAAGAATGGGGTTTTACGACCGCCTTCTTTTTCGTTCAGCACGTACACTTCACCTTCAAATTGAGTGTGAGGTGTAATCGAACCGGGCTTGGCAATTACCATCCCGCGTTCGATGTCGCCCTTTTGAATACCCCGTAGCAGGATACCGGCGTTGTCACCAGCCATCCCTTCATCCAGGGTCTTCTTGAACATTTCAATCCCGGTTACTGTCGTGGTACGAGTCTCCCTAATACCGACTAGCTCGACAGTTTCGCCGACTCTGACTTTACCGCGTTCGATCCGACCCGTGGCAACTGTACCCCGACCAGTGATCGAGAATACGTCTTCCACTGCCATCAGGAACGGTTTGTCAATATCGCGCTCTGGGGTTGGGATGTAGTCGTCTACTGCATCCATCAGTTCGTATATCTTATCGACCCACTCATTCTCACCCTTTGCCGTCTTGGGGTTAGCAACCATCGCTTCCAGAGCCATCAAACCCGAACCGCGAATGATCGGCATGTTGTCGCCATCAAACTCGTAGCTGGTCAGAAGTTCGCGCAACTCCAGTTCTACCAATTCCAGCAGTTCTTCGTCGTCTACTTGGTCAATCTTGTTCAGAAACACCACTAGACGAGGTACGCCCACCTGACGAGCTAACAGGATATGCTCTTTGGTTTGGGGCATAGCACCATCGGTTGCTGCCACCACCAGGATTGCACCATCCATCTGTGCCGCACCCGTGATCATGTTTTTCACATAGTCAGCGTGTCCGGGACAGTCCACGTGAGCATAGTGACGCTTGTCGGTTTCATACTCCACGTGGGCGGTATTAATCGTAATCCCCCGCGCTTTTTCTTCGGGCGCAGCATCAATTTCATCGTACTTTTTGGCTTGTGCCTTACCCAAGGCTGCCAAAGTCATCGTGATTGCTGCGGTCAGGGTTGTTTTGCCGTGGTCAACGTGACCGATCGTGCCGATGTTAACGTGAGGTTTATTCCGTTCAAACTTTGAGCGTGCCATGAATTAGATGTTCCTTTTTTTCTGATCTATATAGCGATTCGAGAGCAAGATTTTAGATTTTAGATTGAATCTAAATCTAAAATCTAAAATCTAAAATCTAAAATCGTTATGCGTTCCCTTTGCTCTTAGCGATGATGGCTTCAGCCACGTTCTTAGGCACTTCATCGTAGTGGCTGAATTCCATCGAGAAGATGCCCCGGCCTTGGGTCATAGACCGGATATCTGTAGCATATCCAAACATCTCTGCCAGAGGGACTTTAGTGGTTACCTTAGCAAGACCTTGTTCGACTTCTTGAGCTTCGATTTGACCGCGACGGGAAATCAGGTTCCCCATCACCGGCCCCAGGTATGCTTCGGGTACTTCCACCTCAACTTTCATCATAGGCTCCAACAGTACCGCCGCAGCCCTATTGACTGCCTCTTTAATTGCCATTGAGCCAGCAATCTTAAAGGCCATTTCTGAAGAGTCTACTTCGTGGTAGGAGCCATCGACCAAGGTAGCTTTCAGGTCAATCATTGGATAACCAGCCAAAATACCCGATTCGCAGGTTTCCTTAATGCCTTGCTCGATTGGACCGATGTATTCTTTCGGTACTGAACCACCAACGATCTTGGAGACGAACTCGAAGCCGCTACCAGGATCTCCAGGCTCAACCTCGATCACGGCGTGACCGTATTGACCTTTACCACCGCTCTGGCGGATGAATTTACCTTCTGCTCTCACCGCTTTGCGGATGGTTTCGCGGTAAGCAACCTGCGGCGCACCGACGTTTGCTTCTACCTTGAACTCGCGCAGCATCCGGTCAACTAGGATTTCCAGGTGCAACTCGCCCATCCCTTTAATTACGGTTTGGTTGGTTTCCTGGTCGATATTGACTCGGAAGGTGGGGTCTTCTTCAGACAGGGATTGGAGAGCTTTGGAGAGCTTTTCCATATCCTGTTTCGTCTTGGGTTCTACCGCCACCGAGATTACGGGTTCGGGGATAAATAGCGACTCCAGAATTACTGGCGACCCTTCTTCGCAGATCGTATCGCCGGTAAAGGTGTCTTTCAGACCCAAAATCGCACCCAGATCGCCCGCTCGCAGTTCTTCAACTTCGATCCGTTCATCTGCTCTTAATACGATCAGGCGGGATACCCGTTCCTTCTTACCCTTGGTCGCGTTTAAAACGTAGCTACCTTTCTTCAGTACGCCCGAGTAAACGCGAATAAAGGTTAGCCGACCATAGGGGTCTGCCATAATCTTGAAAGCCAAGGCTGACAGAGGCTCATCATCTGAAGCTCTCCGCTCTACCTCAGATCCATCTGGCAAAGTTCCCTTAATTGCCGCAATGTCAATCGGCGCGGGTAGGTAATCGATCACCGCATCCAATAGGGGCTGTACGCCTTTATTCTTGAACGCAGAGCCGCACAGCATGGGAACGATCGTGCCATCGATCGTGCCTTTGCGAAGGGCTTGTTTGATTTCTGCTTCAGTAAATTCTTCGCCTTCGAGATATTTTTCGGTCAAGGCATCATCGGTTTCAGCTACTGCTTCCACCAGCTTGAGGCGAAACTCTTCTGCTTTGTCTTGCAGTTCGGCTGGAATATCTGTTTCGGCGATTTCTTTGCCGACATCGTCTTTATAGATCAGGGCACGCATCCGCACCAAGTCGATAATTCCCCGGAAGTCGTTTTCCGCTCCAATGGGAAGTTGAATTGGTACTGCGTTGGCTCTCATGCGATCGCGGATCTGGTCGTAAACTTTATAAAAGTTCGCTCCAGTCCGATCCATCTTGTTCACAAAGGCAAACCGAGGCACGTTATACCGATCTGCCTGCCGCCATACTGTCTCAGACTGAGGTTGTACTCCGCCCACCGAGCAGAATACAGCAATTACTCCATCCAAAACCCGCATGGAACGTTCGACTTCAATCGTGAAGTCAACGTGCCCCGGTGTGTCAATAATGTTAATTTGATGGTCTTTCCAGCTGGTGCTGATAGCGGCAGCAGTAATTGTAATTCCTCGCTCCCGCTCTTGTTCCATCCAATCCGTTACCGTGGTTCCTTCATGGACTTCTCCAATCTTGTGAACCATCCCGGAATAGAATAGAATCCGTTCAGTTGTCGTTGTCTTGCCCGCATCAATGTGGGCTGCAATCCCGATGTTGCGTGTTCTTTCAAGCGGGACGGTACGTGCCACGGCTACCTCCTTGGTTAATGCCGCAGTATGGATTTCCTTACTCTCTGTTAAGATTCTATACTTTTTGTGGTCAAGCGGGTTGCCCAAATGCTAATAGCGATAGTGAGCAAATGCTTTGTTCGCTTCCGCCATGCGGTGGGTTTCTTCCCGCTTGCGAATCGAACTACCAGTTTGGTTAGCCGCATCCATCAACTCGTTTGCCAGTTTCATCGCCATTGAGCGACCCGATCTGGATCTCGAGTATTGAATCAGCCACCGTAGCGCCAACGCCGCACCCCGGTCTGGGCGTACTTCCATTGGCACTTGGTATGTAGCGCCACCCACCCGGCGGGCTTTTACTTCCACCAGAGGCGTAGCGTTGCGGACAGCATTCTCAAACGTTTCTAATGGATCTGAGCCTGTCCTTTCTTCGATAATTTTCATGGCATCGTAAATCACTCTCAATGCCAGTGATTTTTTGCCGTGCCGCATTACCCGTCGCACTAGCATATTAACTAGACGACTGTTATAAACCGAATCTGGCGGTACGGGACGTTTTTGAGCAACAGTACGACGAGACATATTAAGCCTTCAACAGGAACTTGATTTTTTTTGGCATCAGACTTATATAAAATCCTGTTGCCTACGATCTAGGCTCTCCCAAGTTAATTCAGAGCGCTGCCAAAGCGCCCAGCAGAATTTAATTTTACAGTCATTTTTGTTAAGACCGCCTCATCTGCTTGGGATAACAGCAATTATTTTTGCTTGGGACGCTTCGTGCCGTACTTGGAACGGCCCTGCTTGCGATCCTTGACACCTGCTGTATCTAAAGTGCCGCGAATAATATGGTATCTGACACCGGGTAAGTCTTTAACCCGACCACCCCGAATCATCACCACGGAGTGTTCTTGCAAATTGTGACCAATTCCAGGGATGTACGCTGTGACCTCGAACCCAGATGTGAGGCGTACCCTCGCTACTTTACGCAGCGCTGAGTTTGGTTTTTTAGGCGTCGTTGTGTAAACTCTTGTACAAACACCACGGCGTTGAGGGCAACTCTTCAACGCTGGCGATTTTGTTTTCTTCTCTATTTTCTGACGTTCAGCACGAATCAATTGCTGGATGGTGGGCATGACCTCTATATCTACAGTTTTTAGCTGTTTTAATTTACCACAAATATTCAATATATCAATTCTGTTATATTTTTGTCAAGTACGAGACAGTGGAAAAAAGCAAAGCAAAAAAACACGCGCATTGCGATCGCGTGTCACTTCCATACTAGCGGCGGCATCTTAATCTTGCAGGGAAAACGAATTACCGCAGCCACAGTTAGACTTGGCATTGGGGTTGTGAAAGCGAAAACCGCCACCCATCATATCTTCCGAATAATCCAAAGTCAGGCCGTCGATATAGTTAATCTGCTGTTGTGCTACGACCACACAGAGGCCGTTACAATCGTAAACTCGATCCTCTGGCGCTGGCGTCTCGTCAAATTCGAGGGTGTAGACCATCTCAGCGCAGCCGCCTGGTTGCACTCCCAGGCGAAATAGGGCATTTGGCTTTTGGTGCTTAGACCTGAGACGTTTGATTTCACTGGCGGCGGCTGGACTGAGATTAATCATAAAATTTTACTTTTTGTTGCGGGCGTAGTCGTCTTGAAAGCGCACAATATCATCTTCTCCCAGATATTCCCCATTTTGTACCTCAATTAAGACCAGGGGAATCACACCAGGATTTTCCAGCCGGTGGTTGGTGCATTGAGGTACGTAGGTAGACTGATTGCTACCTAGCATGATTTCGTCATCGCCGCAGGTTACCTTAGCGGTGCCCGAAACTACAATCCAGTGTTCGCTGCGGTGGTGGTGCATTTGCAGGCTGAGGCGGTGACCGGGCTTGACTTCAATCCGCTTTATTTTATATCCTCGCCCTTCTTCAAGAACTGTGAAAGAACCCCAAGGCCGCAGCTCTGTGGCGGCAACTGCGTTTGTAACAGCAGATGTGGTTACGGCAACTGCGGAGACGTGAGAGATTTCTTGAAGCTGAGCCATATATTTTCTCCTAATTACTGGGTGCAGAGTTAGTTTTGTGAAGATCTATGAAATAGAAGCGAAGCAGGGTTGCGTCGAACTTAGATGCTTTTCAAACCCACAGCTAAACATAGCAAATACCATGCAGCCGCTGTCATCAGTAATCTTGCTAATTGAGCTAATTTACATCAAGTCTTTACACGGGAGGTATGAGCTTTAAACGGGCTTTAATAAGAAAGCTGGGGGAGCTGGGGGAGCTGGGGGAGCGGAACGAGCTATTGAAGATAGAGAAGAAATTACTGTCTTGTCTTCCTTGTCTTCCTTGTCTTCCTTGTCTTCCTTGTCTTCCTTGTCTTC
>CAYXCW010000115.1:21420-23707 GCA_964463555.1 uncultured bacterium | reverse complement strand
AGCCCCAAATTTATTTGGAGGCTGTTTATCGGGTAGGTGCAAGATGTGAGTTAACGAACTTTACAAATTATGTAGACTTGTAACAGAGGGCGAGGACAAGTCAATGACTCAAACAGAATCTGGAAAATGGGACGCGCTAAGATTTGGCAAAACCCTGGCATATTTTGGCATAATCCCGTTTGTTGGTAGCATTAGCTGGCTGCAAGAACTGCTTACAGGTCGTAGCGATAAGAAACAACAGATTCAGGGCGGAGATAACAAAATGGGAGTAATCCTAGTCGCGGGTGCGACGGGTGGAGTCGGGAAGCGAGTGGTGCGGCGATTGTTGGAGAAGGGTTATCGGGTGCGCGCGATTGCTCGCTCTCCCGAAAGAGCAAAAGCGCTACTCGGCGACAAGGTAGAAATCGCCTTCGGAGACATTACCATACCCGAAACCCTCACCGCCGAAATTATGCGCGATGTGCGTGCGATCGTTTCATGCATCGGCGTCCGCGTGCAACCTGTAGAAGGAGATACACCGGATCGGGCTAAATATTATCAAGGCATCAAATTTTACCAACCAGAAATAGTAGGCGATACGCCAGAAAATGTGGAATATCGGGGTATTAAGAATTTACTCCAAGCTGCTGCTGCCAATCTGAATCGTAACCCAGAAAAAATGGTGTTCGATTTTACTAAACCCTCAACCGATTTGAAAGAAATTTGGGGCGCTTTAGATGACGTGGTAATGGGTGGCGTCAGCGAAAGTTCAATTCGACTCGGAAACGAGAGTGCTGTATTTTTTGGCAATGTATCTACAGCAAATTCGGGTGGTTTTGCTTCAGTTCGCACCCGCAATTTTAACTCTGCGATTAACTTATCTGGATACGAAGGAATCGAATTGCGCGTCAGAGGCGATGGCAAGCGGTATAAATTTTTCATCCGCAGCAATTCCGCCTGGGATGGAATTGGTTACGCTTATTCCTTTGATACTGTATACAACATTTGGACAACAGTTCGCATTCCGTTTAAAGACTTAATACCAGTATTTCGCGCCAAGACTGTAAAAGATGCAGCACCCATCGACGCCAGTCAAATTTATTCATTTCAGTTAATGCTGAGTAAGTTTGAATACGACGGGGAACTGAACCCAAAATTTCAACCGGGCTTATTTCAGTTGGAAGTAGAATCGATTAAAGCTTATGGTGGGGAAACATTACCAAAATTTGTCATGGTAAGTTCTGCTGGCGTGACTCGTCCGGGACGACCTGGAATTAATCTAGAAGAAGAACCACCCGCTGTCAGATTAAACGACCAATTGGGAGGAATTTTAACTTGGAAGTTGCGGGGAGAAGATGTCGTCCGCGAAAGTCGAATTCCTTATACAATTATCCGTCCCTGTGCGCTGACTGAAGAAGCTGGGGGTAAAGCGCTAATGTTTGACCAAGGAGACAATATCAAGGGCAAAGTTAATCGCGAAGATATCGCAGAACTGTGCGTTTATTCACTCGAACAACCCAAAGCTTGTAATGTTACATTTGAGGTGAAAGAAGCAGAAAACGGCGAGGTGGCTAAAAACTGGGAAAAATTGTTTTCCAACTTGAAATCCGATCAATTCGCCTTGAGATAAATTGTAATCTGTAGGGGCAGGGCATTAAAGCTCTTTGGGTAAAAAGCAAAAATGATCGAACGCCGTGCCCCTACCAACAATTGACGATTTGATAAAGGGCTTTCCTAGAAACCCGGTTTCTGTGCGTCAGTCGTGACTTTCACAAGTTTACAGCGTTCTTTGGTCGCCACGCAAGACTACCAAACAACGCTGTAAATAATGGTTGTGAGGTAATACTATTCGAGGGAATCGCCAGCATCAATCAGTGCTGCGCTTAACTCTTGTAATGAATCAGAAATATTTTCATCGGCGTTAGTTGCATAATCACCGAGCTGTTCGCCGAGAGAAATTAAGATTTCCGCGATTTCAGATTCATCAGCTTGTTCATTTGTAACCAGTTTTCTCAAGTTTTTCAGATTGGTGGAAATTTGCTTGAGTTCTTGATTTTTGGAACCTTTAAGCTGCTGATACCACTCATCAATAGCTGCCGTTGCCGTATCAAGATCTACACCAGTTAAATCTTCTTGGAGAATGTCAATCAGCGAGTAAATTTTTTCGCTGACGGCATCTTCTTGATCTTCTGATTCATCTTCATCATCGGAAGCACCGCGATGGGAAGCTTTTCCACCTTTGCTAGCTATTTCACGGACTTTTTCTTTATCCATAGAAGCAAAGCCTTGCTTGCCTTTACCTTCTTGT
>CAYXCW010000115.1:0-21320 GCA_964463555.1 uncultured bacterium | reverse complement strand
CGGACTTTTTCTTTATCCATAGAAGCAAAGCCTTGCTTGCCTTTACCTTCTTGTCCGTTATCTTCATCTTCTAGGTCATCGTCGGTATCGGGTGCTTCGCCTTTATGGGAGGTTCTACCACCTTTGCTGGCTATTTCCCGTTGTTTTTCCTCATCCATAGAAGCAAAGCCTTGCTTCCCCTTGGTTTGTTGCTTCTTAGCCATGATATTAATTCCTTTATCTCAATCTCTGAACTGTGACTTAAATCAGCTTACAAAGGTGCTATTTATCTTTCCCTCTTCCTATAGGATGAATGTAAATATCTTTCAATTGAGAGAGGAGGTTTTGAGGGTCATTTATTAGTTATTAGGCTTGATTAATTGCTGATTAATCAATAGGTGAGCGTAGTTAAAAGTAAAATGCTGAATTTCCTTGTTGGGTATGGCTTTTTGGGGATTGAATAAAAATCAAAAAAGCTTCTGAAACCAGAAGCTTTCTAGTTAGTTATTTAAGCCAGATATTAGACTTAAATTTCGTGAAAATCTAAGATCGGTTTAGCGCTTGTTGCCAGCTTCCCTGGCGGCTGCGGCTTCTTCGGGGTGAATGCCTAAGCGCGTGAGATTGATCCGACCTTTGTTATCAATTTCCCGCACTTTGACGATCACTTCGTCACCGACGGCAACTTCATCCTCAACTTTGCCAACGCGGTAATCTGCAAGTTGGGAAATATGAATCATCCCTTCTTTACCGGGCAGAAATTCTACAAAAGCACCGATGGGAATAATTCGAGTGACGCGCCCTGCGTAAACATCTCCTTCTTGGAGTTTCCGCGTCATGTTGAAGACGATAGTGCGCGCGCGTTCTGCTTTTTCAACATCGTTAGCAGAAATAGTAACGGTTCCATCATCTTCGATGTCGATTTTTGCACCCGTTTCTTCGGTGATCCCTTTAATAGTTTTACCACCAGGGCCGATGACCAAACCGATAAATTCTGGTTCGATTTTCAGCGTCAGCAGGCGCGGGGCAAAAGGCGACATTTCGGTGCGGGGTTGGTCAATTGTCGCCAGCATTTTCTCTAGGATATGCAATCGGGCGGGACGTGCTTGTTCGATGGCTTTGGCGATGGTATCCATCGATAAGCCGTTGATTTTCATATCCATTTGCAATGCGGTGATGCCCGTATCTGTCCCGGCGACTTTGAAGTCCATATCGCCTAAGAAGTCTTCGATACCTTGAATATCCGTTAAAATGCGGACTTCATCGCCGTCTTTAATTAAACCCATTGCTGCACCGCTGACGGGTTTGGTAATGGGGACGCCAGCATCCATTAAACCTAACGTCGAGCCGCAGACCGAACCCATTGAGGTGGAACCGTTGGAAGAGAGTACTTCCGATACGACGCGGATGACGTAGGGAAATTGGTCTTTGGGGGGTAAAACGGGTACTATGGCGCGTTCTGCTAAGGCACCGTGACCAATTTCGCGGCGTCCGGGTGCGCGCATGGGTTTGGTTTCTCCCACGGAGAAGGGGGGGAAGTTATAGTGGTGCAGATACCGCTTTTGGTCTTCTGGGTGCAAGTCGTCGGCGAGTTCTTGGGCGTCGCCGGGGGTGCCCAGGGTAACGACGGACATAACTTGAGTGAGTCCACGGTTAAATAAACCGCTGCCGTGGACTCGTGATGGTAAGACGCCGACGCGACAGGAGACGGGACGGACTTCGTCGAGTTTGCGTCCGTCTACTCGCACTCCGTCTTCGACGATCTGACGGCGCATGAAGTATTTGGTGATATCTTTGAACGTGTTGCCGACGGCTTTGCTGTCTGCCCCTGCGGCAACGCGCACGGGATCTTCTTCTGGCAATTCGGCGATCGCACTCTCTATTCCTGCTTTCACTTCATCTAATGCCGCATCCCGTTGAGTTTTATCGAACTCGAACTGGGACAGGATTTTTTTGATCGGTTCGTTGCCGCGATCGCGGATAAAATTCTCTAAGGTTGGGTCTACTTCCGGCGGCGCTGCTTGCACCAAATCTATCCCCAGTTCTTTGAGCAATTCTTCCTGCGCCGCAATTAAGTCGCGCACCGCTTCATACCCAAAGTCAATCGCTTCGATAATATCCGCTTCCGGCAATTGGTTTGCCCCTGCTTCTACCATCACCACGCCTTCAGGCGAACCCGCAACCACTAAATCTAGGTCGCCATCTTCGATTTCCTTATAGGTGGGATTAATAATGAAATCATCTCCTACTAACCCCACCCGCACGGCTGCCATTGGCCCGTTAAACGGTATCTTTGCTAGTAAAGTCGCAATCGAAGCCCCGGTAACCGCTAGCACATCGGGCGGTACTTGTTCGTCCATCGATAGGGTTGTGGCGACGATTTGAATATCATCGCGCAACCAGTTGGGAAATAACGGGCGCAAAGGACGATCGATCAAACGACTGGTGAGAATGACTTTTTCTGGCGGACGCCCTTCCCGCCGCAAGAAACCGCCCGGAATGCGTCCAGCGGCGTAAAGTCTTTCTTCGTAATCTACCAATAAAGGTAAAAAATCGATGCCCTCTCTGGCACCGGAACGGGTTGCCGTCACCAAAACGGCTGTATCCCCTGACTGAATTAAGACGGAACCCCCTGCTTGTGGTGCGAGTAAGCCAACCTTAAGTCTAATATCCCTTCCGTCAAAGGATATTGATTTGTCAATCTCTACCATTCGTTCGTTCTCTATCACACTTCTTTATCTGTCGCAATCGTAGCACTGTTACATGGGTGGTGTTTGGTAATTGGTCGTGGGGGATCGCTTTTGCTTCAAGCCAGGGATCGATACAGCATCAAAGCATCAACTACTTGTCCGTCTACAAGTTTGGCTGCTGCTGGTATCCGCCCAATCGTTTGAAATCCTAAAGACTGCCACAGGTTGAGGGAGGGGATGTTGGTGGCAAACACCAAGTTGAACATTACACCCCGATAGCCTCGACTAGCAGCAATTTCCACCATTGTTTCTCCCATTACCCGACCAAGCCCCTGACCTCGATGTCTGCGTTGTACAATGAATCCAGCGTTGCAAATATGGCTTGAGCGTCCGGGAAAGTTAGGTTTGAGATAAAAAGCTCCTAAAACTTCTCTTGGTGCTGATGTTTTTTTGTCGTCAATACATCGGGCGACAAAGGCATCGGAACTTAGCCAATAAGCAGCGAATTCTGATTCGGAAAGAGGTTGTTCTTGAGGATATGTTTTACCTTCAAGAATAACTGAGTTCAATAAATCTCTTACCGCTTCTGTTTCTTGCTCGCGCATCCAATCTATTTCTATTTTAGCTGAATTTGGTAGAATTTTTTGGATCGGGAGTTGGATTATCATCTGAGTTAAGAGCTAAAAATGCAATAAATACCTAAGCCCAGGATAATTTGTTTGACAAATGCTCGCAATTAAGGCAGAGATCGAGAGATTAAATAACTACTAATTTTAATAAATCTAGCATGGCAATTCTACACGGAAACTGGATACCTCAACATCAGGGTGGCTATTTATTCATTTGGGGAGAAACTTGGCGTCCTCAAACATCTTTGGTAGAAGCGGGGAAAAAAGAGGGGATTTTATCTCACCCGTTGGCGATGGGGCAGGGGGAATTAGTTTCTTTTTTGCGATCGCACAAACTAGATTTAGAAGCATCCGCGCCTGCTAGCAAGGGAAAGGGGAAGGGCGCGACTAGGTGGATTCGTCATGCGATCGCCTCTCCCACTGGGATTGTTACAGACAAACCCAGCTACCCGATTTATTCCCCCAAAGTATCGGAGGAAATCAAAGATCTATATCTCTATCCCTGGGCAGTTGAAGGATTGTGTTTAAATGCTACCGAGGCGATCAAATTCTTGCAGGCATTGCCCCTCAGTTCGTTTAAAGCAGCAGATGCTTACGTAGGGGGAGAAATGCGATTTTGGGCGCAGGTTTGTCGCTGGAGTTTAGATTTACTGGCGCGGGGTAAATTTTTACCGGGAGTGTACCGAGGAACAGATGGTAGTGCGATCGCTTGTTGGCAACCCTTATTAGATAGTGCCGTAGATCGGGAGCGGTTGGAAAAGTTTGCCCAACAAATGCCAGCTGCTTGTCGCACTTATCAAGATGATTCCCAATTGTACGACTGTCCATTTTTGGACTTACCAACAGCACCAGACAAATTATTACTGGCATTCTTAAGCAGTACGATAAACGTTCAGGTACGTGCTTGGGCAAACTCTACACCACCGACAACAGCAACGCCTACAAGAGAATGGTTACAAGCACTTTCTAGAATATCTGATAACCTACTTCAAGCAACAGGTGAAGCGGTAGGACGACTAGAAACGGCACTGCAAAATTGGACAGCAGCCGTCCAAGATTATATCGTCGTTTCGCCGTCGCAAGGATTGGGGCAGAATTTGTATCGTACTTGTTTTGCTATCCATCCACCTGCATCGGGGGAAAATACCTGGAAATTGGATTATTTTTTACAAGCAGCAGACGACAGCGAGTTTTTAATCAGTGCCTCCAGAATATGGAATCACACTACAGCAGAATTAATCCACCAAGGTCGGAGAATTAACCATCCCCAAGAAACATTTTTGAAGGGATTGGGTTTAGCAGCAAGATTATTTGCACCGATTGAACCCAGCTTAAGAGAAAGGCGTCCGCAATCTTGCCTTTTGACGCCGTTACAAGCGTATGAGTTTATCAAGTCGGCAGCATGGCGACTGAAAGATAGCGGACTCGGTGCAATTTTACCGCCATCTTTGGCAAGTCACGAAGGATGGGCAAACCGCTTAGGATTAAAAATTCAAGCTCAAACACCTTCTACCAAGAAAAATGAAAGGTTAGGCTTGCAAAGCTTGTTGAATTTTAAATGGGAATTGTCTATTGGTGGACAAACTTTATCCAAAGCTGAATTTGATCGATTGGTAGCGCAAAACACACCGCTGGTAGAAATTAACGGCGAGTGGGTGGAATTGCGCGCCCAAGATGTGCGCGCCGCACAAACATTCTTCGCCTCGCGCAAAGAGCAAATGGAATTGTCTTTAGAAGATGCTTTGCGCTTAAGTACGGGTGATACTCAAACGATCGAAAAATTGCCCGTCGTTAGTTTTGAAGCATCAGGAACGCTTGAGGAATTGCTATCTAATTTAACCAATAATCGCTCTATTGAACCAATTATACCTGCAAGTTTTAAGGGAACATTACGACCGTATCAAGAACGTGGAGTTGGTTGGTTATCTTTCCTAGAACAATGGGGTTTAGGTGCTTGTTTAGCGGACGACATGGGCCTGGGAAAATCGGTCGAGTTCATTGCTTTTATGTTAAATCTTCAAGAACAAGAAGCATTAGAAGCACCTGTGTTGCTAATTGCTCCCACTTCAGTTTTAGGCAATTGGGAGCGCGAAGTCAAGAAATTTGGCCCGACGATTAAAACTTTAGTGCATCACGGAGATAAACGCGCGAAAGGTAAAGCCTTAGCTAAGGCAGCTAAGGATAAAAATCTAGTCATTACTAGCTATCCACTGGTGTTTCGGGATGCGAAAGACCTCCAGAGTATTACTTGGCAGGGAGTGGTGCTGGATGAAGCCCAAAATATTAAGAATCCAGATGCGAAACAGTCGAAAGCGGTAAGGGAATTGCAGACAAATTTTCGCATTGCGCTGACAGGAACTCCGGTAGAGAATCGCTTGTCGGAACTTTGGTCAATTATGGATTTTCTCAATCCAGGATATTTGGGACAGCGGCAATTTTTCCAGCGACGGTTTGGCATTCCGATTGAGAAATATGGGGATGGAGAGTCGTTGAAAACATTGCGATCGCTCGTACAACCCTTCATCCTCCGCCGCCTCAAAACCGATAAGGAAATCATCCAAGATTTACCAGAAAAACAGGAGATGACTGTCTTCTGTCCCCTCGCAGTAGAACAAGCGAGTCTTTATCAAAAAATCGTCGAAGAATCCTTAGCTGAAATCGAATCTGCCGATGGGATTAAACGGAAGGGGATGATTTTAGCCTTGATAACTAAACTCAAACAAATCTGCAATCATCCGGTTTTGTTTAACGAGAAAAGTGAAAAAGAAAAATCCGGAATCGGTTCGCAACAATCGGGCAAACTTCAACGATTGGATGAGATGTTAGAAGAATTGGTTGCAGAAGGCGATCGCGCGTTAATTTTCACCCAATTTGCCGAATGGGGTAAGCTGCTAAAACCCCATTTGGAAAAGCAATTAGAGCAGGAGGTATTATTCTTATATGGCAGCACCGCCAAAAAACAAAGGGAAGAAATGATCGATCGCTTCCAAAACGACCCCGAAGCGCCAAAAATCTTTATTTTATCCCTCAAAGCGGGTGGAGTTGGTCTTAACTTAACCCGCGCCACGCACGTTTTCCACTTTGACCGATGGTGGAATCCAGCGGTGGAAAATCAAGCAACAGATCGGGTATTTCGGATTGGACAAACCCGCAACGTTCAAGTGCATAAATTCGTCTGCACTGGCACTTTAGAAGAAAAAATTCACGATTTAATCGAAAGTAAAAAAGCCCTAGCAGAACAAGTAGTAGGTGCAGGAGAAAATTGGCTAACCGAACTAGACACAGATCAATTGCGTAACTTGTTACTATTAGACCGCAGTTCAGTAATAGATGATGAAGAGAAATAGGGAATGGGTAATGGGTAATGGGCAAAAATCACACTTTACCAATTACCAATTATCAATTACCAATTACCAATTAGCAATTAGCAATTAGCAATTACCAATTACCAATTACCAATTACCAATTAGCAATTACCAATTACCAATTACCAATGAACGAAACACAAAGAGAATGGTGGGTGCAAGGGTGGCTGGATTTACTCAACAGCTATCGGTTTAAGAAACGATTAGAAAGAGCGCGGGATTATGCCCGTCAAGGTAACGTGCTTAGCTTTGAATTTCAAGGGCCAAAAGTGGTTGCTGAAGTGAGAGGGAGAGAACAACCTAAATATGACGTTTCTTTGTGGCTAGATCCTTTTAGCGATGAAGAATGGGGTTATGTCATCGAAACATTATCTCAGCAGGCGATATTTTCTGCCAAACTGTTAGCGGGGGAAATGCCGCACAATATTCAAGATGTGTTTACGGCGAATGGATTGTCATTATTTCCATTTAGCTTATCGGAAGTGCGATCGCATTGCAGTTGTCCGGATAAAGCGAATCCTTGCAAGCACATCGGGGCGGTGTATTATATATTGGGCGATCGCTTCGAGGAAGATCCCTTTGTCCTATTCCAATTGCGGGGTCGTTCCAAAGAAGATATTCTATCAGCACTGCGACAAATAAGAAGCGCTGCGGGTGAAACAGTGGAAGCTGAAACATCTCCTATCCCGCAACCTCCACCTCGCCCTTCATACCCGCTACAAATCGATCAATTTTGGCAATATAACGAACCTCTGGAATCTTCCCTAGTAGTAATTGCGCCGCCTGGTAGCGAAACAGTTTTAGATGTTTTAGGCTCAATTCCCCCCATATCTGACGCCGAAAATCGCTCCAAAGGTCAAGATAATCAGGTAGCGATGCAGCATCTGAAAGGAGTTTATCAAAACGTCAGTCAGCAGGCGGTGTTATCAGCAATGAATGTAGAAGGGAGTTGACAAAAATGACAGTTATACCTCTGGAAAAAGAAACCGAACCAATTTTAAAGACCTGCGCGGAATATTTGTTTAGCGGTCAGGTTTAACTCCGAGAACGTAGGCGACTCAATCCGGTCATCCTCCCTAAACTGCTTAACCTGATACTCCCCATCCACCAGTGAGTAGACCGACAGGGTAGGGCGCTTGGGATCGCCGATGAATCGCTTACCCCCCAAACCGAGATAATCTACAATCCAATATTCGGGAATGCCCAGTTCTTCGTAGTCTTCTAGTTTTCGGGCGTAATCGTTTTCCCAGTTAGTACTGACAACTTCCACTACCAGAGCGACGGAGGCTCCCTGTGTGATGGTTGCTGCCTTTTCCCACAGAGGTTCTGCAACAAGGGCGTCGCGTTTGAGTACCAGTACGTCCGGTAGATAGCCCGTTTCCCAGCTACTAGCTCTAATCAGTGCGCGATTGGGAAAGCGGTAGGGTAAGTGCAACCTCTCCGTCTCCAAAACCAGTCTTCGGCTAGAAAATTCAGTGACTTCTTCGTGCTTTCCTGTTGGTTGCATTTCTACGATTTTCCCGTCAATCAGTTCGTAACGCCCGTCCTCTGGTATCCATTCGATGAATTCTTCAAACGAGATTGGTTTGGGTATGGCTTGGATCATGGTGCTTTCTCCTTTGGTTTAGCTATTGGGTGGCGCATTGGCGTTACAACTTTGACTGAGTAAATATTTCCAGATGCGCCGAATTTCAGCATGAAACGCTTCTCGATCTCGCTCTAGTATCCATAGACACGCCTGGTGGTCGCGGGCAATTTTGGAACAATTGGCGGCGATCGATCGGCTAAGGGATGGATCGAGGATTAGGGGCTATTTCTACTTCTCTAACTAGCAATTCTCCAACTTCGCATTTGAGTACTTCACAAAGTCTGTCCAACGTGTCCAGAGGGATTGACTTAGCTTTGTTATGTTCGATTTTTTGGACGTTAGCTAGCGACATTTCCAGTAATCTAGCTAGTTCGTTCTGAGATATTGACCTAGCGTTTCTTAGTTCTTTTAGCTTGATTCTCACAGCCATCCGCTAAAAACTTACTCCAAGTATAACCTACTGATAGTATATTAACTATTAATTGTTCTTATGATAATACAACTCATAAATAATTAACTTATATCTAGATACCTATTGAATTAACTACCAATAGTTAGTTATATAATGGATGGTTAGACATAGATGCAAAGATGAACCTTGATGTAGATGAATGGGCATTCAAGCCCCACAAAACCCATCTTTGCCAGCACTGCGGCAATCTGTTTGAAGGTACATATAATTCAATCCGGAATAGCCATGACTCAAACTACAAATCAAACGGTTCTTCCCCCTCCATTTCCCGACCATACCCAACTGCCTGAATCAGACGGTACGTTTGTGAAGAATTTTCAAGAACATCCCCAAAGCATTCTACTTACCGACTCGATTGGCCCAGTTTTGCAAAGCCTGCACCCGGACGGACAGTATGCAATTGGGCAAGATTGTGGCATTTATTGGCGCGAAACCGAACCGCCAGAACAAGGTGCAGAAGCACCGGATTGGTTCTACGTGCCCAGCGTTCCTCCTCTGCTAGATGGTCAGATTCGCCGTTCTTATGTGTTGTGGCGGGAGTACATCGCGCCTTTGATTGCGATTGAGTTGGCGAGTGGGGATGGAACAGTAGAACGCGATCGCACCCCCTTATCCCGCACTGCTGGTGAAACCAGAAAACCCGGCAAATTCTGGGTTTACGAGCAAATTATCCATATTTCCTACTACGCCATTTACCCGATCAACAGCGGCGAACTAGAGGTTTACAACTTGGTGAACGCTCGATATCGTCGCCTGACACCAAACGAACGAGGACACTATCCCATCGAACACTTAGGAGTTGAATTAGGAGTTTGGCAGGGAAGCTATCAAAATCAAACCCAGCGCTGGTTGCGCTGGTGGGATAGCGAGGGTAATTTATTGCTAACCGGCACCGAGCGAGCTGAAATCGAGCAGCACCGCGCCGAACAAGAGCGACAACGTGCCGAACAAGAACATCAGCGAGCTGAAGAGGAACGCCAACGCGCCGAACTTGCCGAACAAGAGAGAGCAACCGAAGCGCAAGCGCGGCGGGAAGCAATACCGCGCTTGCGCGATTTGGGTTTGACGGTAGAGCAAATAGCCGCAGCCTTGGGATTACCCCTGGAAGAAGTGAGGTCGTTTATGCAGGAATGAGGGGTGCGATCGCACCATCATCAGTTATCTAAAAGAGCATCGCCAACTTCTCAAAACTGGCAAACATCTCGACCACTAACTGGGCAATTTTGGCGCGCGTTAGCGGAGCTATCCGAAGGAATCGCATTATCTGCCAGATATAGCGAACTCAGATTTTTCAGTGCTGCTAGAGGAGTGAAATCGGCAACTGGATTGAAGCGGAGATTAAGCGATCGCAAATTTATCAATTTTGCCAAAGGGCGAACATCTTTGATTTGATTCCCTTCAAGATTAAGCCAAGAGAGATTTGTCAGTTCCGCTAGAGGACTAACATCTGTAATTTGCTTGCCTTTAAGGTCAAGAGACTTCAGATTTATCAGTCTTGATAGAGGGCTAACATTTTTAATGGGGTTACCTTCAAGATAAAGAAACTCCAGCTTTGTGAGTTCCCCTAGAGGAGCGAGATCTGCAATCTGGTTGCCTACAAGATTGAGCCTAGTCAAATTTGTCAGTCCTGCGAGAGGACTGATATTTGCAATTTGGTTGTTCTTGAGGTTAAGAGAACCCACATTTTTTAGTCCTGCCAGGGATCTGACATCTATTTGATTGCCTTCAAGGTTAAGTTGCTGCAAGTTTGTCAGTCCTGCTAGAAAGCTGACATCTTTGATTTGGTTATAGTCGAGGTCAAGCTGCTTCAGGTTTGTCATTCCTGCTAAAGAACTAACATCTTTAATTTGGTTATCTTGCAGATAAAGCTCAGTCACATTTGCCAGTTTTGCAAGAGAACTTATATCTTCTACTTGATTTAAACTGAGATTAAGCCAATCCAAATTAGTCAATCCTGCCAGAGAGCTGACATCTTTGATTTGGTTAAAAGTGAGAATAAGCCGCTTCAGGTTTGTCAGCTTTGCCAGAGGGCTGATATCTTTAATTTGGTTGTCTTCGAGGAAAAGCCAAGTTATATTTGTTAGTCCTGCAAGAGGGCTGATATCTTTGATTTGATTACTTCCAAGGTCAAGCCTATTGAGGTTTGTGAGTCCTGCTAGATGGCTGATATCTGCGATTTTGTTGGCAATCAGATTGAGACGAGTTAGGTTTGTTAGCCTCGCCAAAGCTCTAACATCTGCAATCTGGTTTTTCTCAAGATCGAGCATAGTTAATTTTGTCAGTCCTGCTAGCGGACTGACATCTTGAATTTTGTTTTTGTCGAGGACAAGCCAAGTTAGATTTGTGAGTCCTGCTAGTGGACTAACATCAGCAATTTGGTTGTTACCAAGAGAAAGCGATGCCAAATTTGTTAATCCTGCCAAAGGACGAAGATCGGTAATTTGGTTGCCGCTGATAGAAAGCTGCTTCAGATTTTTTAGTCCTGCCAAAGGGCGAATATCTGTGATTCGGTTATTGTAGAGGGCAAGATTCTCTAAATTTGTTAGTGCTGATAACGGACTTAGGTCACTGATTCCTGTTTGATTGAGGTCAAGCGCCCTGCGACTTAACAAATTTTTGGCAGCGAGTTCGCAATCATTTGTCCTTGCTTCTGCTAACAGCACCTCCACAGTGATTCTCGCCTCGGCTGATAAACTGGCTTGGTTGTCACACCACTCTTTAAAAGAACTCCCCCGAATAGGTTCAGCAGCTTGAGTGACTCCCCATCCCCAGCCAATAAATGCCCACAAACTTATTGTTAAAGCAGCTGCGCTAGTTGATTTCATTGTTGGTGAACTCTCCATCAATATTGTCTAAAGTGGCTCAGATAACTTACAGCGGATTTCAGTCGGATGAGGTTTACCTTGGTTTGTGTAGCGGCACCCTTAAGGGTGCCGCTACACAAACCAAGCGATAACGCTTTCCCTTACGCGGCTGCAAGCCGCTGTAATTCTTAGAGAAATCGGGAATTTCGCTGAGAACTGTTGTTATAACATTTATGAAAACAGTCTAATTTTCTAGCATTTCGCATTCATACCTTCAAATTTATACTCAGATACCCTTGATGGAGAAGTGAACCATGCGCCTATATTTAGTCAGAATCAGCTTTGCCACTCTGCTGCTTGCAGTAACTTCTGGCTTTTTACCACCCAGCTTGAGTCTCTCACCCTCATTGGCACAGGCGCAAACAAATCAAGATCGGAAAGCTATAGCCGATCGCTTGTTCAGAGAAGGTGAATATCTCAGTGTCCGGGATAGCTATGAAAGAGCTATAAGTAAATTCCAGGAAGCCTTATTAATTTATCAAGAAATCGGCGATAAAGTAGGGATTGGCAAAACCCTGTCGAACATTGGATATGTTCGCTACAACCAGAAAGAGTACGAGCAAGCATTGAATTACTTTCAGCAAGCTTTGCCCATTCTACAGGAACTAGGAGATGGCAACGAGCAACGAGTAACCTTAAATCTGATGGGGAGTACTTACTATGAGCAAGGTCGTCAGCTAGTCAAGCAAAATAAATATCGAGAAGCTCTAGATAAATTTCAGCAAGCCTTAGCAATCAATAAAAAACTTGGTCAAAAGGAAGCAGAAGGGTTAACTCTCAACCAAATTGGCATGGTTTACACTAATCTGGGAGAGTATGAATTAGCTTTAAATTCCTATCAGCAAGCTTTAGCGATTCCTCCACCCTATTTCGCTAATGTGCGGGCGGCAATGCTGTTTAATTCCGGGAGGCTTTACCAGGCGCTAGGACAGTACGAACTGGCTTTGAATTTCTATCAGGAATCCTTAGATCTCAGCCGAAAACCCGTATCACTTGAAATTGGTAGAAGAGGCGCGATCGCGATTGGCAGCATTGCGGGTCAAGTAAGAAATCTCAATGCGATCGCATCCATTCACTCCAGACTACGCAAGTACGAATTAGCCTTGAATTTCTATCAGCAAGCCTTAGCAGTCCTCAAAACACTTGATGACAAAACAGACAAAAAAAATCTGGAAGCAGCGACGCTCCAAAATATTGGGTTTGTTTATCTCAAACAAGGAAATTACCAACAAGCTTTAGAGTTATTACAGCAATCTTTAACCATTACCAAACCGCTGGGCAATAAGCGAGCGGAAGGGGTAATTCTTGGCAATATTGGTGAGGTATATTTTGAGCAACGACAGTACGAACAAGCCGGGAAATATTATCAGCAATCTTTGGTAATTCTCCAGGAATTCGGCAACCAGACAGAGCGAGCAAATGCTCTCAACAATATTGGTTACTTGCTGGAGAAACAGAACCAGCCGGAATTAGCGATCGCATTCTTCAAGCAATCCGTCAATGTCAGAGAATCGATTCGCAAGAATATCAGGGGACTGCCACAAGAATTACAGCAATCATACACCGAAACCATTGCTAAAGATTATCGCTACTTAGCCGATTTCCTACTAAAACAAGACCGAGTTCTCGAAGCCCAACAAGTTCTAGATTTACTCAAAGTTCAAGAACTAGAAGATTATCTCAGCAACGTGCGGGGAAACGCACAAACTGCTCAAGGCATACCCAATAATCCCATAGAAGAGCAAATTCAGCAAGGCTACGAAGCTATTTTAAATCGAGCGATTCAACTCGGTAAAGAACTAGCTCAACTCGAAAGCATTCCGCCTGCTAATAGAACTCCTGCCCAGCAACAACGCATTATAGAATTAAGAAAAAATCAGCAGCAGATTACCCAGCAATTTGAAGAATTTCTCCAAAGTCCAGATGTAACAGCATTGACAGCACAGCTGAGGCAAGCCACGGGCGGAGAAACTCTCAATTTAGCCAATTTCAACAGTTTACGAGACAACCTCCAGAAGCTGCAACAAAACGCCGTTATTCTCTATCCTTTGGTTCTAGATGACCGTCTAGAACTGATTCTAGTTACTCCTTATTCTCCGCCAATTCGCCGGACTGTGGCTGTGAAACGGGAAGAACTTAACCGCGCTATTGCTGAATTTCGCGCCAACATATCAGATCCTAGCGGCGAGATTGCCGATGCGGAAGTGTCAGGTCAAAAGCTTTACGAATTTTTGATTAAACCGATTGAAGAAGTCCTGAACCAAGTCGATGCCAAAACGATTATCTATGCTCCTGATGGACAATTGCGTTATATTCCGCTTGCTGCTTTACACGATGGCAAACAATGGTTAGTGCAGCGCTTCCGCATTAACAATATTACTGCTGCCAGCCTGACCGATTTCAATACTAAACCTCAAAATAATCTGCAAATTTTAGCAGCGGCTTTTACCGAAGGAAGTTATAACTTCAGAGTTGGCACGAGAGATTTCTCGATGTCTGGGCTGCCATTTGCGCGTCGGGAAGTGGAAAATTTAGCTGCGGCAATTCCCGGTACAAAGAAAGTATTGGACAACCAATTTAACCGCAATATTGTGTTGTTGATGAACGATTATTCGATCGTTCACCTCGCCACTCACGCCGCTTTTGTATCAGGTGCGCCAGAAGATTCTTTTATTATGTTTGGTAATGGCGATCGCGCGACGCTGCGAGACATCAAAAGCTGGTCGTTACCCAATGTAGATTTAATCGTCCTCAGTGCCTGCCAGACGGCTGTAGGCGGCAAAATGGGCAACGGAGAGGAAATTTTGGGGTTTGGCTATCAAATGCAGCGTACAGGCGCTAGAGCCGCGATCGCATCCTTATGGTTCGTAGACGATGGCGGCACCCAAGTCTTAATGGATGCCTTTTATGCAGCTTTGAAGCAATCAAATATCACTAAAGCAGAAGCTTTACGTCAAGCACAAATTGCCTTGATTGCAAAGCAGCAATCCACTAACAGCAACGGATCGCCACCAGTGAATAACCGTCTTAGTCACCCCTTTTACTGGGCACCATTTATTCTGATTGGCAATGGTTTGTGAGATTTTGTAAGAGATCTGCTGTATCAATCTCAGTTTCAATGTTATTTAGCAAGATGCAACAAAATAGAGAAGAGCCGATCTTCTCTAATCCAGTCCGCAATCGCCATGACCCAAACTACAAATCAAACGGTTCTTCCCCCTCCATTTCCAGACCATACCCAACTGCCTGAATCAGACGGTACGTTTGTGAAAAATTTTCAAGAACATCCCCAAAGTATTCTACTCACCGATTCGATTGGGCCGGTTTTGCAAAGCCTGCACCCGGACGGACAGTATGCAATTGGACAAGACTGCGGCATTTATTGGCGCGAAACCGAACCCCCAGAACAAGGCGCAGAAGCACCGGATTGGTTCTACGTGCCGAATGTTCCTCCCCTAATTGATGGTGAGATTCGCCGTTCTTACGTGCTGTGGCGGGAATACATTGCACCTTTGATTGCGATTGAGTTGGCGAGTGGGGATGGAACAGTAGAACGCGATCGCACCCCCTTATCCCGCACTGCTGGTGAAACCAGAAAACCCGGCAAATTCTGGGTTTACGAGCAAATTGTCCGCATTCCCTACTACGCCATTTTCGCGATCAAAACCAGCGAACTAGAGGTTTACAACCTGGTGAACGCTCGATATCGCCGCCTGACACCAAACGAACGAGGACACTATCAAATCGAACACTTAGGAGTGGAATTAGGAGTTTGGCAGGGAAGCTATCAAAATCAAACCCAGCGGTGGTTGCGCTGGTGGGATAGTGAGGGAAATTTACTCCTAACCGGCACCGAGCGAGCTGAAATCGAGCAACACCGCGCCGAACAGGAACGCCAACGCGCCGATCTTGCCGAACAAGAGAAAACAGCCGAAGCTAGAGCGCGACGGGAAGCGATTCCGCGCTTGCTCGATTTGGGTTTGACGGTAGAGCAAATAGCCGCAGCGTTGGGATTACCGCTCGAAGAAGTGAGGTCGTTTATGCAGGAGTAGGGAGGCTAACATCTTGCACCTACCCGATAAACAGCCCTGAAATAAATTGCTTGCTCAAAGCTTAAGTTAGCTAAAGCCAACTAAAATCAAGGTTTTAACCCGTTTCAACGGGTTTTAGCTTTAAGCCGGAACTTTAGTTCTCGGCTTGGTGCCAGATCTGAGGTTGGCGATCGCATCTCCAAATTGCCAAAAATGGCTTTTCCATCTTTAGTATGCTTTCAGGATCTCTTGGAGCTGGGGGAGAAGAACAGTAAAAATGTTCATGATGAACATTGGTATACCAATTCCAAAAGAGCCGAATTTTTCAGAGAAACCCGGTTTCTTTCCACGAATTATGTTGATAAACCCGCCCCGCCCGCGATGCCGATGCCAGCGAACATAATATGAGCAGCCTCAGATCTTGCACCATTATCAACAAGCATGGAAAAACCGAGTTTTTTGATGAAAATCTAGGGTTTCAAGTTGAGCTATTGGTCAGAAACCCGGTTTTGAGCCACTGTGCAAGATCTGAGTAGCCCTAAGTGACCCCTTAAAGTCATAAACTAAAGTTTGCAATTGTAATAGTCTGAACTTGACAGAGTCACCCGTGCGGAAAATAGTTATTGCTGGCAACTGGAAAATGTATAAAACTCAGGCTGAAGGCACTGAGTTTTTGCAAGGTTTTATGCCCACCCTGGAAGAAACTCCCTCAGAACGGGAAGTTATTCTCTGCGCTCCCTTTACCACGCTAGGCGTTCTGTCTAAAAATTTACATGGGAGTCGAGTACAATTGGGCGCTCAAAACGTCCACTGGGCGGATGCAGGGGCGTTCACTGGCGAAATCGCCCCGATGATGCTGACAGAAATTGGAGTGCGTTACGCTATTATCGGTCACAGCGAACGGCGGCAATATTTTGGCGAAACTGACGAAACTGTGAATAAACGGCTTAAAGCTGCCCAAAAACACGGCCTTACTCCGATTCTCTGCGTCGGTGAAAGCAAGCAACAACGGGATGCTGGGGAAACTGAATCTTTGATTATTTCCCAACTGGAAAAAGGTTTAGTCGATATTGACCAAAACAACTTGGTTATCGCTTACGAACCGATTTGGGCAATTGGTACTGGCGATACCTGCGAGTCAAATGAAGCAAATCGCGTCATTGGTGTAATTCGCAGTCAGTTAAAGAATCCCGATGTGCCAATTCAGTACGGCGGTTCGGTCAAGCCAGATAATATTGATGAAATCATGGCGCAACCGGAAATTGATGGGGCGCTTGTAGGAGGTGCGAGTCTAGAACCTGCTAGTTTTGCTCGCATTGTTAACTACAAGTAGCGGTAATTGGTAATAACGCAAGTTGCTATTTATAAAATTGCTAATTGCTAATTGCTAATACAACATGTTTTATAACTCTAGCTATTAGCTATTAGCCATTAGCTCTAGGTTTAAAATAACTAGCAACTTGAGTTAATAGGTGATTGGTTGACGCTAACAAATGAGTATTGACAGAGGACAGAAGATAGACTTGCTACCAATTGCAGTACGCGATCGCACTTTCCACTGGGGAGAACGCACCTATTTGATGGGCATTTTGAACGTTACGCCCGATAGCTTTAGCGATGGGGGACTGTTCAATCGTCCAGAGTCTGCTTTAGCACAGGCTCACTATTTAGTCAGGTGTGGGGCTGATATTCTCGATATCGGGGGTCAATCGACTCGTCCGGGTGCGGCGGAAATCTCCCCAGAAGAAGAACTCAATCGTGTACTCCCGGTGATTGAAGCAATTCGGCGGGAATTGCCCGTACCCATTTCTGTAGATACCACAAAAGCAGCGATCGCTTGTGCCTCTGTCAAAGCCGGTGCTGATATCATCAACGATATTTCGGGGGCTACGTTTGACCCCAAAATGTTACCGGCTGTGGCAGAATTGGGCGTCCCTATTGTGTTAATGCACATGCGGGGGACGCCCCAAACTATGCAAATAATGACGGATTATCAGGATTTAATTGGGGAAATTTATCAGTTTCTGCAAGCGAGGGTAGAAGCGGCGATCGCATCCGGTATCGATAAGTCTCGCATTATCCTTGACCCCGGTATTGGTTTTGCCAAAACTTACGACCAAAACTTAGAAATTCTGCGCCGCTTGTCGGAATTTTCTAGTTTAGGTTGTCCGATTTTAGTCGGAGTATCGCGGAAAAGTTTTATTGGTCGGATTGTTAATCAAACCGATCCGCAAGCACGAGTTTGGGGAACAGCGGGTGCTTGCGCTAGTGCGATCGCATCTGGGGCAGACATTTTAAGAATCCACGACGTACCAGAAATGCGCGATGTTTGTCTTGTCGCCGATGCTATTTTCCGCCACTGTGGCTAAGAAACTCAGGACTAAAGCTGCGTGTCACAATGGGTGGCTGGTGCGTGACGCTACAAGTCTCATTTCTACGTTCAAATATTCTCGCAGCGTCACGCGCCCGGAGCGAAAAAATATACTAAATACCCCATTTTCAAAGCATGGGATGATTCCACATCTACCCCGATCGCGGTGCGTTACGCTTAGATAACGCACCATACCATACATTTAGACGCTTTGCGTAATTCCTGTAGCTTTTGGTTGTTCGAGATTCATCTCGCTGATATCACTTAATTCGTCTGCAACCATCAACTCGGATACAGCTTCTGACATGTCTTTCGGGTTCATAAAGACAATCTTAGAATTCGGGCTTTCTCCCAGTTTATAGTTAGCATCGACAAATTTTTGAGCTAGGAAGAATTTCAAAGCGTCCTGACCTTTGGGGTTATCTTTCAAAACTTCAGAAATTTGCCTCATGTAATCGGCGACGCCTTGAGCTTGCAATTTGGCTGCATTTCTTTCAATTTGAGCCGCCTTTTCTTTTTCAATGGAAGCGACAATATTGGGCGCTAATTTAATTTCCTGAATTTCTACCCTGGTAATTTCTACCCCCCAACCTTTGGTAACTTCTTTGATTTCTTCAGTCAATCCTTGGCTGATTTCTTTGCGGCTGGAAAACGTTTTTTGTAGTTCCATCTGACCAATTTGCGATCGCATAGCGGTCAGAACTAAATTTTTCAGCGCGGTTTCGATATCTTCAACTTCGTAGTACGCTTTATACAAATCCTTCACCTTCCAGTAGACAATCGCATCCACCTTGACTTGGACGCTATCGCTGGTGAAGGCTTCTTGAGGTTCGATATCGATCAATTGTTCCCGCATTGTTTCTTCCCAAACAATCGTGTCTAGGAAAGGCGTGATGAAGTTCAAACCGGGTTTGAGAGTACGTTTGTATTTACCCGTTCGCTCTACAATTGCTTCATAGCCTTGATTGATTACCTTTGCCGATCCGACTGTTGAACCCAAGATCAGCAACACAAAGGCGGCAATAATACCTTCCATAACAAGTTTTCTCCAACTCGATTTTTGATTGAAATCCCAGGATTTCAAGAATTTACCAGATTCATAACCTAAAATGCGAGCGACCGCAAGGCTATCAAGTGCGGTACAACTGAGACTTCACTTCGATCCTAGTCTGCGATCGCACAATTGGTGGTGTTAGGGGTTAGGGGCTAGGGGCTAGGGATTAGGGAAGGGCGTTGTATCAGGAGTTTCTCTGGGTGAATAACGTCCTCAATCCTTTGCCGGTTGTGATAACTCTAAAATCAAGCTAAATTTTAGCGGCGCGCGGTGATTTGCAGCCATCGGTATACGGTTGCGGGTAGTTGGGTGTTGAAACGCAAAGGCAATTCTTGGCTAGAAAGCGATTGAGCGTAGCCTGGTGTTAAAAAGGGTTGGTAGGTTTTAGCTTCCGGTGTCAGTTGTTTGATAAACGCTAAACTAACTCCTTGTAACAATTGATGCAATTGCTCGACTTCACTACCGATGCGTTCTTGCACCAGAGTTCTTTGAATCCCCAAATTAGTAGTATCTCCAACGCTGAGGTGAGTACCGCCAATCACCGTCAGCAGGTATTTTTCGCCACCGAGTTGGGTAAATGGTTGCAATTGGTGGTTCACGGCTGGGGTAAACGCATCCTCGGTGGCGGATAAAATCAAAGTCGGGATTGTGACTTGTTTTAAACCCGTTTTACCAAACAATTGACCGACGACGGGGTTGAGAGCGATCGCATTTTTTACTCTAGCGTCTCCTAATTGCAACCGGCGTGAGGGTAATTCAGCGGCAGAACACTGCAACCATTCGGCGGGAGACTTAGAAAGCAAATCTGTAGATTTACAAGATCGCCGCAACTCGTCTAATTGCAATTCCCCACCCGCTAACGCCAAAGCCGTATAACCGCCCAAGGAATGACCGATAACGCTAACGGTTGTGGTGTTAAACTTCCCTTGCCACTTGCCGGGTTGTTCGTTCAATAGTGCCAATTCGTCGAGCAAAAAGCTGATATCTTTGGGACGGTCGATAAACTCCAAGGGCGACATTAAATCCCCTGGATTGCCACTCACCGACGCTCTAGACAGCCAGTTTACATTGCTACCTGGATGTTCTAAAGCAGCTACTGTGAGTCCGTGGGAGGCTAAATGGCGGGCTAAATAGCGCAAAAATCCGCGGTCGGCGCCAAACCCGTGGGAAATTATTACCAGGGGACCCGGATCTAGTGGGGTGAGGTCGTAGCCATCCAAGTTGGGATTTGGATCGTTCCAGTATATGTCCACGGGAATCAAGCGATCGCGCTGTTGATCCCAAAAGGTCAGGGTTTGTTCTTGCACGCGCCCAAAACCCATTTGTGCCGGGTTAAACGGCGCATCGAACTCAGCGGTGTCGGCGGCGAGTTCCCTTTCCAACATTGGGCCGAGGACTTGGCTTTCCCAGAATGATGGATTGAATTTTAACGCTAGTGCGATCGCCGAAGTCACGTCTACAGTCACGCTTTCCCCTGGAAACGCTCGCAACAGGGAAATCGCACTCATCCCGTTCGCTTGACGTGTCGCTATCGATATGGCAGCCTGTACTTGCTCGATCGTGCTATTGGGGAGAGCATCGCCTAAACTTTTAACGATTTGCTCTGCTGCCGGACTATTAAGCCAATCTTTAATTACTCTATCGGTAATGTTGGGGTCTACTTGCAGCCGCTGCAACAGAATGTTCCGCAAGTCCTGATTTAACACAGCGGAAAACGCCCTCAAGTTCCCAGGTAATTCGCCAGTTTTGGCAAAGCGTTCCAAATCGTCAATCTCGATTGACTGCTCAAACGGCCCTAATCGCAAGAGTAACCTTTCTGCTGCCGATACCGGCATTGCCCAGAAAGAGCCTAGCATCAAAGCCAAGGTACAGAGAATTTTGTGCGCTAATTTCACGGTCTTGTTATTAGCAGATAGTTAAAAAAATAGTATTACAAAGAGCGATCGCAATTGGCAAGCGTCTGATTAATATCGCCAACAATGGGGCAAGGAGGACAAAAATAACTAGCTAAAAGCACTTTACTTATACAATTACCCTCGTTAAGTATTTGAGGTTACCAGAAAAAATTAATTTCCCTGGTTGGCAATCCTATAAGCTACACAATTCGTAGAAAGAAACCGGGTTTCTCTGAAAAATTCTCTACAAATAAACCCGGTTTCTAGTCTGGTAAAACCCGCCCCTACAACACCATAAACCCTACAATTCCGATACTAAAGAACGCGATCTAACTGTCCACTATCAACTATCAACTATCAACTATCAACTATCAACTATCAACTA
>CAYXCW010000114.1:0-23848 GCA_964463555.1 uncultured bacterium | reverse complement strand
TTTTATGCTTAAAGATCCAGGCTTTCAAGTTGAGCCATTTGCACTTAAGCCCCCCTTGGCAAGGGGGGTTGGGGGGGATCGATTTTATGACTACTCACATCTTGCACCTACCCGATAAACAGCCTCCAAATAAATTTGGGGCTGAAAGCTTAAGTTAGCTAAAGCTAACTAAAATCAAGGTTTTAACCCGTTTCAACGGGTTTTAGCTTCCTCGCTGTGAAATTTATTTCTGTTGGCTCAGTGCAAGATGTGAGACTAGCAACTTGGGTTATTACCTAGTTTAAAAATAGGATTTTAATAAGCTTTTATACGTAAGAATACGTAAATAGTGTTAATAAACCATCAGAACCTGTTGACGAAGTAAAGTGTAGTTTAATATAATAGTTTTAATTTTATATATTATTTAGGAAATAGTTATTTAACTCAAGTTGCTAGTTATGAGTTCAAGCATTTTAGATCCCCCTAAATCCCCCTTATCAAGGGGGACTTTGAATCCGGTGTTAGCCCCCCTTGATAAGGCAGGGCTAATTCATCTTCGTAGCAAAAAATTATTTTGGTAGGATTGCCTGTGAAAGAGTGGAAAAATGAGGTAAATTTCTCCCCCAGCTCCCTCAGCTCCCTCAGCTCCCTCAGCTCCTCCTATTTTCTTTGATGACTATGAAGTAGCCCCCCTTGATAAGGGGGGTTAGGGGGGATCAAACAGACAATATTTGTAATTAGCAACTTGGGTTATTTATTAGAGTTAAACTTTTTAGAAAATAGCAATAAATCAAATTGGGTGCAGCTTAGTCGGTGAAAAATATCGAATTATCAAGATTTAGTTACGCAGAAGAACACCCAAATCATGCAGATCAAAACTCTGAGAGAAATCGTTAGAAAAACCCGTTTAAACTTACCACTAAGAACAGTAATCATTGTCCCTTTTGTGCTGCAAATCGTTACTGCGGTGGGATTGGTGGGATATCTATCGTTTAAAAATGGACAGCAAGCAGTCAACGATCTGGCGCATCAGTTGATGGGGGAAACAAGCGATCGCATTGGGCAAAAACTGAATAATTATCTAGCAGTACCGCGGACTATAAATCGGATCAATGGGAATGCGATCGCGCTCAATCAATTAAATCTGCAAGATCCAAACAACTTAAATCGCACCTTTTGGCAACAAATATTTTTATTCGACGAAGTTAGCATATCTGCGATTTATTTTGGTAGTGCTGAGGGAGATTTTACCGGGCTAGGACTGCAAAGCGACAACACCTGGCAAATTAGTAGAGTCAATCAAACTACCAACTACAAATTTCACAGCTACGCTACAGACAATCGGGGAAATCCGACAAAATTACTAGATGTGGGGAAGCATTACGATCCCAGAATTAGACCTTGGTATAAAAAAGCAGTAGCAGTAGGCAAATCAGCCTGGAGCGATATTTACCTTGATTTTAAAGAACCAAGGCTAAAGATTACTTTAGCTCAACCTATCTACAAATCAACTCCAAATCAACCTCCATCCCTGCGGGGAGTCATCGGAGTTGATTTTGTCCTGACTCATATCAGTAAGTATCTCAAGAGTTTGAAAATCGGTAAATCCGGGATAACATTTATCGTAGAGCGATCCGGGTTAATTGTCGCCTCTTCCACAGCAGAAGAACCATTTTTGCGAGATAAAGATGGCAAAATTTCTGCCAGAGTTGCCGCTACAGAAAGTCGCGTTTCCTCGATTCAAACTACAGCAAAATACTTAATGCAGCGCCATAGCAATTTAGCCACAATTAACAGCAACGAACAATTCATAGCGACGATTGCGGGAGAACGTCAATTTATCCAAATAACACCTCTGAAAGATAATCTCGGTATTGACTGGTTAATTGTCGTGGTAATTCCAGAAACCGACTTTATGCAGCAAATTAACGCCAATACCCGCACCACTATTTTGCTCTGTATTGCTGCATTAGCCATAGCAATAATCGTCGGAGTTTTGACCGCTGGTTGGGTAACACAGCCAATTTTACGCTTGAATGCTGCCGCTAAAAACATCGCCAAAGGAGACTGGGATAAAACCGTAGAAATTAACCGCGCTGATGAAGTGGGAGAACTTGCCAATTCATTTAACAGCATGGCGCACCAGTTGCAAGAATCCTTTGAAACCTTAGAAGAAAAAGTTAAAGCCAGAACCAATGAGTTAGAAATTGCCAAAGAAAAAGCCGAAGTTGCTAACCAAGCTAAAAGCGCATTTCTGGCTAACATGAGCCACGAATTACGCTCGCCGCTCAATGCCATTATCGGTTTTTCTCAACTGATGGCGCGCAGCCAAACTTTGCCTAAAGAGCAGCTAGAAAATGTTAGCATTATTAACCGTAGCGGCGAACATTTACTCACCTTAATTAACAACGTCTTAGACTTATCCAAAATCGAAGCTGGACGGACAACCCTGAATGAAAAAAACTTTGATTTAATCCGCCTGCTATCCGATATTGAAGATATGTTCCGTCTCAAAGCAGATGACAAAGGATTGCATTTATTAGTTGAACATACACCCGATGTGCCGCGATACGTTCGCACCGATGAAGTCAAATTGCGGCAAGTTTTAATTAACCTGATTAATAACGCGCTCAAATTTACTGAAGAAGGCGGCGTATCGGTAAGAGCAGGCATAACTAATCCTAACCAATTACCAATTACCAATTACCAGTTAAATTTTGAAGTTCAAGATACAGGTTTTGGAATTGCTCCGGAAGAATTAGATACTCTTTTTGAAGCCTTTGTGCAAACCGAAACCGGAAAACAAGCGCAAGAAGGGACGGGTTTAGGTTTGCCGATTAGCCGCAAATTTGTTGAGTTAATGGGCGGCGAAATGACGGTGAGTTCTAAAGTAGGAGTGGGAACAATTTTCAAATTTAATATTCAGGTTAGTCTTGCTGATGCGATCGAAGTTGAAAGCCAGAAAGTAACAAAACGAGTAATTGCCCTTGAGCCAAATCAACCTGAATATCGGATTTTGATTGTGGATGACAAATCTCTCAATCGTCAATTGCTGATTAAATTACTCAATCCCCTTGGTTTTGCATTGAAAGAAGCGAGTAATGGCAAAGAAGCGATCGCAATCTGGAATGAATGGGAACCGCACTTAATTTGGATGGATATGCGGATGCCAGTAATGGATGGTTACGAAGCTACCAAACAGATAAAAAGCACAACTAAAGGTCAAGCGACTGCTGTTATTGCCCTGACTGCGAGCGTTTTAGAAGAAGAAAGAGCCGTTGTGCTATCAGCGGGTTGCGATGATTTTATGCGGAAACCGTTCCGGGAAGCCGATATTTTTGAGGCGATGCACAAACATATTGGAGTGAGATATATATATGAAGATATAAAAGAATCTGAACCTCTGAAAGCAAAAGAGAATGGTAAGGAAATATTGACCGCCGTTGCTTTTAAGGAATTGCCTTTAGAATGGGTCGCTAATTTGGAACAAGCAATCCTTAACATTGACTTGAATTTAATTGCTCAAGAGAGCGATCGCATTCGTTCTCAAAATCCCCAACTGGCAGATGCGATCGCCAATTGTATCCAAAACTTTGAATACGACAAGATTTTGAATTTAATTGCCCAGAATAACCCAGCCGAATAGCGAATATCGAGCGGCAAAATTTCTGCAATCTACTTTTCCTAAAATCATCTCCGTTAGCAAAGGTTGTGTATAGTTGTTTATCCTGTAGGGGCAAGTTTTACCAGATATGTTTAAACGCAGCGCCAAAGATAAATAAACTCGCCCCGACGTGCAGCACTATGACGGACATGATATAAGTCCTGTATTTTATTTGATTAATAAAATTATTTCTTTATCAGACGTAAATAGAAAAATGATAAACTTTAAAGAGTACGACAAGATTTTGGCTTTAATCTCAAAAGACCGCTAGCTATGTAACGACTTTTGAACATTATCTATGTTACTTAAAACTTTTAGCTCTATGCTTGCTCAAGTAACTAAGCTGCCCCTGCGAACCGTTCTCGTTGTCCCTTTTGTCCTGCAAACCGTCACGGCAGTGGGACTGGTGGGTTACCTCTCGTTTAGAAACGGACAGCAAGCAGTTAATGACCTAGCAGAACGTTTGATGCGCGAAGCCAGTTCGCGCATTTTCCAGTCCCTTAATAGTTACACTGCAACGCCCCGCATAATTAATCAAATCAACACCAATGCCATTCGTCTCGGTCAAATAAATTTACAAAATTCTCCCCAGCTACAACGTCACCTCTGGCATCAAATTCAAGCATTCAATTCAGTTACCTTCATCCAATTCGCCACCGAACAAAGAGACTTCGTTGGCATCCAACGTTTAGAAGATGACAAATTTACCCTGACAATCTCCGGGTCATCTACAAAGAATGTTTACACAACTTATGCCGTCGATTCTCAAGGAAATCGCACTCAATTGTTGAACCTTAGACAAAACTACGATCCGCGCATTCGACCTTGGTATATGGCTCCAGTCAAAGCATCTGGTACTGCATGGACTGAAATTTACACTTATTTTGACTTTTCCAAGCTGGCGATTACTGAAGGAGTGCCTCTTTACGATCGCCAAGGAAAGCTGCTGGGAGTAACTGCGGTTGATTTGTCTTTATCTCAAATCAGCGAATTTTTGCGTACCTTAGAAGTAGGTTCGACGGGTCAAACATATATCGTGGAACGCAATGGGATGCTGGTGGCTAGTTCTTCTGCATCCGAACAGCCCTTTACCAAGGAAAAAGCAAAACCTCAGCGTCTTTCGGCAGTGAATAGCAAAGAGCCATTAATTCACTCGACTGCCAAGTATTTACAGCAGAAGTACGGTAATTTAAATCAAATTCAGCAAAACATTCAACTAAATTTTGATATCAAAGGTAAGCCTCACTGGGTGCAAATTACACCCTTTTCCGATCGGTTTGGTTTAGATTGGTTGATTGTGGTTGTGGTGCCAGAATCGGACTTTATGGCACAAATTCATACTAACACCCGCACCACCATTCTTTTATGTTTTGCCGCACTGTTTGTATCCACCTTACTAGGTTGGTTGACCTCGCGCTGGATTAGCCAACCCATTCGCCGTCTCAGTCAAGCAAGTCAGAAAATAGCGAGCGGCGAACTCGACCAACAAGTAAAGCTAAGAGGAACGCAAGAGCTAACAATTCTAGCCCAATCTTTTAACCAAATGGCGCAACAGTTGCGCCTCGCTTTTGCTGACCTAGAAAAAACCAACGCCGAGTTAGAAACTCGAGTTGAACAACGCACCGCCGAACTCAAAGAATCCCAAGCTCAATTGCAACAGCAAGCCCAACATTTAGAAGAAAGAGTGCGACAGCGCACCGCGGAATTATTAGAAGCAAAAGAAGCGGCAGAAGCAGCAGATGAAGCCAAAAGTACTTTTTTAGCCACCATGAGCCACGAGTTGCGGACGCCGCTGAATGCCATTCTCGGTTTCGCCCAATTGATGAAATATGACTCATCTATTTCGCCATCCCACCAAGAAAATATCAACACCATTGCTCGCAGTGGGGAACATCTACTGGCATTAATTAACGACATTCTCGATATGTCCAAAATCGAGTCTGGTCGGATGTTACTAATGGAAAACGCTTTTGACCTGTATCATTTGTTAGATAGTGTAGAGCAAATGTTTCAACTACAGGCCAACCAAAAAGGCTTAACCCTTAAGTTTGAACGCAGTTCGGAAGTTCCCCAATACGTCAATACCGACGAGCGAAAATTGCGCCAAATTTTAATTAACTTGATCGGTAATGCGATCAAATTCACCCAGCGCGGGGGCGTCACAGTCAGAGTGCTAATGGCTAATGGCTCATTGCTCATAGGTAAAGAGCAAGAAAATCCCGATTACCAATTACCCATTACCAATTACCAATTGCAGTTGGAAATTGAAGACACAGGCTGTGGCATTCCTCTAGAAGAGATCGAAGATTTATTTGAACCGTTTGTGCAGAGTAAAACCAATCGAGGGTTTCAAGAAGGCACGGGTTTGGGCTTACCAATTAGCCGTGCTTTTGTTCGTTTAATGGGAGGCGATCTAACTTTAGTTCGCACGGCGGTGGGTGAGGGAACGACATTTGCCTTTGACATTCAAGTAACTCTGGCGGCGGCGGCGGCGGTGGAAGTAACTGCACCCCTGCGCCGCGCGATTGGACTGGAAGCGGGGCAACCAACTTATCGCTTGCTGGTGGTGGAGGATGGTTGGGAAAACCGTCAACTGCTGGTTAAGTTACTGCAACCTTTGGGTTTTGAGGTGAAAGAAGCCGTGAATGGACTCGAAGCGTTAGAGGTTTTAGAGAGTTGGAAACCCCATTTAATTTGGATGGATTTGCGAATGCCAGTCATGGACGGTTACGAAACAACGCAACAAATTCGCGCCAAACTAGAGGGGGAAGCGATGGCAATTATTGCCTTGACTGCTCACGTGTTTAAAGAGGAAAGGGCGATGATTTTGTCGGCTGGTTTTGATGATTGTGTCAGCAAGCCATTTCGCGAAGCTGAATTGTTTGCCGCCATGAGTCAGCATTTAGGCGTGCGTTACATTTATGAGGAAACAGCAATAACGGAAACTGTCCAGGAGCAAAAAGCATTGAGTGTAGAAGAAATTGCCTCTTTACCCGCCGAATGGTTGAAAGCCCTAGAAGAGGCGATTTTGATGGGAGATTTAAATTTAATGGAGGATGCGATCGCGCAAATCCGTACCCAAAACCAGGCGATGGGTGATGCGATCGCTCATTGTCTCAATAACTTCGAGTACGACAATATTTTGCACTTAATTGAAGCTGCCAATCAACTTTTAACAACTAACCGTTAGCACCCGATTAATTCCATGCAACCTGACAACTGTAAAGGCAACATTTTAGTCGTCGATGACACCCCAGCCAATCTCCACCTGTTAATCGATATTTTGAGCAAGCAAGGCTACGAAGTTCGCCCCGCCCCCAACGGTAAATTTGCCCTATCTGCTGCCAAGGGAATGCCGCCAGATTTGATTTTACTAGACATTATGATGCCGGGAATGAACGGTTACGAAGTCTGCCAACAACTCAAAGCTGATGAGCGAACCAAAGACATCCCGGTTATTTTTGTCAGCGCGATTAACGAAGTGCTAGATAAAGTCAAAGCTTTTTCTATTGGTGGAGTTGATTATATCACAAAACCCTTTCAAGTAGAAGAAGTTTTAGCCAGAGTACAAGCTCACTTGGCAATTCGCAACCTGCAAACAAGCTTAGAAAAGAAAAACGCCGAATTAACCACAACCTTACATCAACTAAAAACCACTCAAGCTCAGTTAATTCAATCAGAAAAAATGGCAGCATTGGGACAATTAATTGCAGGTATTGCCCATGAAATTAATACACCACTGGGCGCTATTCGCTCATCTATCAACAATATTGCTGGGTTTTTCACCGAAAACTTGCTAGCATTACCTGCATTTTTTCAAGAACTCTCGGCGGAAAATCAGCAGTATTTCTTTGCTTTGATGGAAAAATCTAGCAAACAAACAGCCTCCTTCTCTAGTAAAGAAAAACGTCAAATCAGAAAAGCTTTGCAGCAGCAGCTAGAAGAAATCGGAATAAAAGAAGCCGATAATCTTGCCAGTAATCTGGTTACTATTGGCATTTACGAGGATATTCAAGCATTTTTGCCCTTACTGCAAGATCCCGAGCGGGACAAATTGCTGAAAACAGCCTATGACTTGGCTAGTTTTCAGAAAAGTACTAAAACTATTATGACTGCTACAGATCGGGCTGCCAAAATCGTGTTTGCCCTCAAAAGTTATGCCCGCTACGATAATTTTGAAGAAAAATTACAAGCGAATATCGTTGAAGGAATTGAAACCGTATTAACCCTCTATCACAATCAACTCAAACAGGGAGTAGAAGTAGTCAGAAACTATCAAGAATTGCCGCCGATTTGGTGTTACCCTGATGAACTGAACCAAGTTTGGACAAATTTAATTCACAATGCCGTGCAAGCCATGAACAATCAGGGAACATTAAAAATTAGCGTAACTCAGCAAGAAACATATCTCAAAGTCCAGATTACAGATAGTGGCTGCGGCATACCCGAAGAAATTATGCCACGAATATTTGAGCCATTTTTTACAACCAAACCGGCTGGTGAAGGCAGTGGGTTGGGATTGGATATTGTTAAAAAAATTGTAGAAAAACATCAGGGAGAAATTGAAGTTTTATCCAAACCTGGAGAAACAGTATTTACCGTGTTTTTACCAATAAATTTGAGCGATAACCCTAGTCTTGCTTAAGCCATGTATTTGATGCTAGAGTCTTAGCTATATCCATTTCAAACAGGTAACCAGCAATGCCTAAATCAGCCATTATCTGTGTAGATGATGAGGTCACTGTCTTAGAAAGTCTCGAAATAGAACTGCAAAAAGCATTTAAAAATCAATATCAGTATGAGTTTGCTGAAAGTGCTGACGAGGCTTTAGAGGTGATTGAGGAATTAGTAAAAGATAGCATAAAAATTGTAGTAATTGTATCAGATTGGTTAATGCCGGGAATGAAAGGCGATGAACTTTTAATTTTAATTCATCAAAGATTTCCAGAGGTGACGACGATTTTATTAACTGGACAAGCCGACAGAGAAGCAGTTGAACGTGCTATCAACGAAGCAAAGATCTATGCCTACTTGACCAAACCCTGGAATACCAAAGAATTAATTGAAACCATTCGCTCCGGAATATCAAAATCATGAAAAAGCCCGCGATTATATGCGTAGATGATGAACTGACTATCCTGGAAAGCCTGGAACGAGAACTGCGAATATCTTTCGCGGGCAAATATAAAATCGAAACCGCAGAAGGAGGAGAAGAAGCTTTAGAAATATTGGATGAATTACTGGAAAATCAATATGAAGTTCCTTTGGTCATATCCGATCAAATTATGCCGGGTATGAAAGGAGATGTATTATTAAAAATGGTTCGGGAAAAATCGCCGAAAACGGTGACGATAATGCTCACTGGTCAAGCCAATCTCGAAGCAGTTATCAATGCAATTAATCAGGCAAATTTATATCGTTATATTGCCAAACCCTGGGAACCAGAAGACTTAAGGTTAACCGTAGAAAAAGCAATTGATAGCTATTTTCAGGAGAAACAGCTAGCAGAACAAAATGCCAAATTACAGGAAATGAATGAATTGCTGGCGCGATTAAACAGCGAACAAGCGGCGCTAATTGCCCAACTGCAAGAAAATGAGATCCGCTTGAAACAGTTTTTAGAAGCGATGCCAATCGGCGTTGCTGTTGTAGATGCACAAGGCAAACCTTACTACATTAATCACCAAGCAAAAGAAATATTGGGTAAAGGCGTGGTGCCTGGGATAAGCTTGGAAAATTTATCACAGGTTTATCAAGTTTATCAAGCAGGTAAAGATCGACATTACCCAACTGAAAAATTACCAATTATGCAAGCATTGCAGGGAAAAAGCGTTATCGCTGACGATTTAGAAATTCGCCAAGGTGACAAGATTATACCGCTAGAAGTTTACGCAACACCTATTTATGATTCCCAGGAACAAATTACTTATGCAATTAATACTTTACAAGATATTACCGAACGGAAACAAGCAGAAGAAGACCGGGCAAAATTTATTTCAGAGCTGTTTGAACTGAATTGCAATTTAGAACTGGCGCTGTACGCTGAATCGGAATTAGCCAATGCGGCTAAAAGATTTGTCCCGAATGAATTTCTTTCTTTGTTGGGACATCAAAGCTTAGTGGATGTGAAATTAGGCGATGCGGTGCAGCAAGAAATGTCAGTGCTGTTTTCCGATATTCGCAACTTCACAACGCTTTCTGAAACCATGACTCCCCAAGATAATTTTAAATTTATTAATTCTTATCTATCGACGATGGAACCTGCGATCGCGCAAAATCATGGTTTCATTGATAAATATATTGGCGATGGCATTATGGCACTCTTTAGCGGCGGTGCCGATGATGCTGTCAAAGCCGGAATTAACATGTTACAACGCCTAGAAGATTATAATCAAAATCGCATCAGAGCGGGCTATGCACCAATCCGCATCGGCATTGGCATTAATACCGGATCTTTAATGCTGGGAACTGTTGGGGGACAAATGCGGATGGATGGGACAGTGATTAGCGATGCGGTAAATTTAGCCGCGCGCGTGGAAAATCTGACCAAAGCATATCAAGCCCCGATGTTAATTACTCACCAAACATTTGTCCAATTGAATCAATCCCATCAATATGCAATTCGCCTGATCGACCGCGTCCAAGTTAAAGGAAAATCACAATTAGTCACGGTTTATGAAGTATTTGAAACCGAACGCCCAGATATTAAAGAAGGCAAATTAGCAACTTTACCAATATTTTTAGAAGCTTTGGATAACTATAGCGAGGGAAAATTGAGAGAAGCACAACAACTGTTTGCAGATTGTTTGCACCAAAACCCGCTCGATAAAGTAGTGCAAATTTATTTAAAACGCTGTCAGGAACAAAATAGGGTAACGCCAATTTATTCGGAACCTAACTTGAGCGGAATTTCTGCCAATGGAGCGAGCAACTCTTCACTATGAGACGCTGCGCGATCGCCAAAAGCAAGTTAACGGAAATAGGTAATTAATAATTGGTAACGATCTGTACACCTCTACCTACCTCTTCTTTTTTCTTCTCTCTGCGTTCTCTGCGCCTCTGCGGTTCGTTAAATAATAGCTAATGATAAAATGCAGTATAACAATATAAAAACCATAAAAAACCGTGAAAAAATACATTGCTGCCATCGACTCAGGCACAACCAGCACCCGCTTTATCATTTTTGACCAAGCCGGAAAAATTGTTACTTTCGCCCAAAAAGAACACGAGCAAATTTATCCTAACCCCGGATGGGTAGAACACAGCCCAACCGAAATTTGGTCCCGCACGCAAACAGTTATCGATGAAGCTTTAGACCGAGGAAATATCCCCCCTGAAGAGATTAGCGCCATCGGCATTACCAATCAGCGCGAAACCATTGTAGTTTGGAACCGGCACACCGGAAAACCTTATTATAACGCCATAGTTTGGCAAGATACCCGCACCGATAATATCTGTAACGAACTAGCTCAAAATGGCGACATAGCTCGTTTTCGCGCCCAAGTTGGTTTACCACTTGCCACCTATTTTAGCGGCCCTAAAATTAAGTGGATGTTAGATAATATAACAGGTTTGCGCGCCGCAGCTTTATCCGGCGATGCGATTTTTGGCAACATCGATACATTTTTAATTTGGCATTTGACTGGCGGTACTCAAGGGGGATTGCACATTACCGACGTCACCAATGCCAGTCGCACGATGCTGATGAATTTAGCAACCTTAGATTGGGATCAAGAAATTTTGCAAATCATGGATATTCCGCGCCAGATGCTACCAGAAATTCGCCCTTCTTCCCAAGTTTACGGTCATGCCGTTGGTCGGTTAGCGGGAGTGCCGATTGCGGGAGATTTAGGCGACCAACAGGCGGCATTAGTCGGGCAAACTTGTTTCCATCCAGGTGAGGCTAAAAACACCTATGGCACGGGGTGTTTTATGTTATTAAATACAGGCCATGAAAAAATTGCTTCTGCAAGTGGGTTGCTGACTACTGTGGCGTACAAAATGGGCGAGGAAAAAGCGGTTTATGCTTTGGAGGGGAGTGTAGCGATCGCAGGCGCATTGGTACAATGGTTGCGCGATAACTTGGGCATGATTTCCACTAGCGCCGAAGTCGAAGCCCTGGCTAATTTAGTAGAAGATAACGGCGGAGTTTATTTTGTCCCAGCATTTTCCGGATTGTTCGCCCCTTATTGGCGTGCCGATGCCAGGGGGGCAATTGTGGGACTCACCCGCTACGTGCAAAAAGGTCACATCGCCAGGGCAGTTTTAGAAGCAACTGCATGGCAAACCAGGGAAATATTAGATGCAATGGAACAAGATTCAGGAGTGAAATTAACCGCGCTTAAAGTCGATGGCGGCATGGTGGGAAATGAAACTTTGATGCAGTTTCAAAGCAATGTTTTAGGCGTGCCGGTGATTCGTCCTTTAGTAGCAGAAACTACAGCGCTGGGAGCCGCTTATGCAGCGGGTTTGGCAACGGGTTTTTGGAGTAGCATCAACGAGTTGCAAAACAATTGGGGAGTCGATAAAACTTGGCAACCTAATATGATGGCTGATGTCCGAGAGGCTAAGTACGCACAGTGGAAAAAGGCCGTTACTAAAACTTTTGATTGGGTTTAGGTTTGTTTACTCAGATCTTGCATCTACCCGATAAACAGCCCAGAAATAAATTTCTGGCTGAAAGCTAAAACCCGTTAAAACGGGTTAAAACCTTGATTTAACTTAGCTTTAGCTAACTTAAGCTTTCAGCCCCCAAACCAATTATATCGTGTCCGTTAGCATCGGTAGTAGGGGCGAAGCATTCGGGCGATAACTTCTGCAATTAACCCAAGGTTTTATATCCGAATGCTTCGCCCTGACCTTACGCAACCGATGCCACCGGACATGATATTACGGGCTGTTTATTGGGTAGGTGCAAGATGTGAGTTTATTTAGATCTTGCGCCAATCTCATAGCCCGCCAGGGAATTTATTCCCTGGCTAATAGCGAAAGTCCGTTAAAACGGACTGGTTTGATGGCATTGAGTCGGTTTTAACTCAGATCTTGCACAGTGGCTCAAAACCGGGTTTCTTGCAAATAGCTAAACTTGAAAGCCTAGATCTTTCATCAAGAAACCCGGTTTTTCAAGGCTTGTTGACAATGGTGCAAGATGTGAGTTTTAACCGACTTGAGCTATTAGCCCGGAAATTTATTTCCGGGCGGGCTATGAGACTGATATCGTGTCCGTTAGCATCGGTAGTGTATCTTTAGGCTCCCGCCTGGGAACCACAGGAACCGGGTTTAGTTGCGACTGGAAGCTTCCTGTTGTTGCCGCTTGCGTTTCGCCAAAGAACCCGCACCAACAGCACCCAACGCCAAGAATGCCAGTGCAGAAGAGGGTTCGGGAACAGATTTGGCAGTATTAGGCGTTAAGAGGAAAGCTCGGGTTTGACCATTGTAAAGGCCATTACCTACAATCTGCCCCGCATTGTTGATGCCTACTACACTGTTTAGTATCCAGTCAGGAGCGAAAACCAAGTCGTTGAGGTCGCTCATACCGCTGCTTTTGTCCCAGAAGAAGGGGCGATTTTGCCCATCAGCGGTGTATGATTCACCAATCACCTGACCTAAGTTGTTGATGGCTGTGGCAGAGTTATTGTTACCCCCCAGACTACCCAGGTTAATCATACCGCTGCTCTTGTCCCAGAAGAAGAGGCGATTTTGCCCATCAGCGGTGGTTGAAGTACCGATCGCCTGACCTAAGTCGTTGATGTCAGTGGCAGAGCTATTGTTACCCCCCAGAGTACCCAGGTTAATCATGCCGCTGTTGTTGTCCCAGAAGAAGGCGCGATTTTGCCCATCAGCGGTGGATGAAGTACCAATCACCTGACCTAAGTCGTTGATGTCTGTGGCAGAACTATAGTTACCCCCCAGCGTACCCAGGTTACTCATGCCGCTGCTCTTTTCCCACAAGAAGGCGCGATCGCCATCAGTGGTGGATGAGTAACCAACCACCTGACCTAAGTTGTTGATTGCTTTGCCAAAGGTATAGCTATTGCCATAAGAGCCAGTCCCCAGCGTACCCAGGTTAATCATGTCGCTGCCGTTTTCCCACACGAAGGCGCGATTTTGCCCATAAGGACCAAAGTAGGTGTATGTGTTACCAAGCATCTGACCTAAATTGTTGATGGCTGTGGGAAAGGCAAAGCCATAGCTAGCACTCGGTGGATAGAGGTAAATCGTGCCGCTGTTCTTGTCCCAGAAAAAGGGATGTTCCCCATTGGCGTATCTGCTACCAACCACTTGGCCTAAGTCGTTGATGGCTTTGGCAGATAGGGAGCAATAATTGTAATAGCAATAGCCATAGTTACCCCCCAGCTCCCCCACCCTAATCATGCCGCTGGTGTTGTCCCACAAGAAGGCGCGATTTTGCCCATTAGCGATAGTTGAGGAACCAACCACCTGACCTAACTCGTTGATGTCTGCGGCATAACTAGAGTTACCCCCCAGCGTACCCAGGTCGGTGAGAGAAAAAGTAATAGCGCCAGCAGGTTGGGAGGTAGCTAGTCCCAAGAATGCAGCGGCAGTTAGTGCCATACCGACTTTGCAAGTATTGAGTGTTTTCATGGTGTCTCCTTACAGAAGAATGGGGACGGTGACAGGGAATAGGTGCGAACGGGAGTCCCTATGAGTTTTGAGTATTTCTGTTGCCAATAACTCGGATCTTTTTGTCGATTTTTGACAAACTGAATCGACAACAGCTATTAGTTTGTAATGACTGTTTGTGAATGGGGTGCAGCTTTTTGCCAGTGGAAAAAAACTTTCTAGAACTATTCTTTTATCCGAGTCCTGAGAGTTATCCTGTTATTCACCTGTTTTAAGTATTTTCATTGACCCTGACCGTTTAATTTTCTTTAATTTATCAAGCTACTTCAGTAAATTTATCATCTTGATTAAAACTTGATTGTAAATTCACTATATTTTTACCGTATTTTCACTAAAGCTTCATAAATTAGCTAAGTATTTTTACGTAGGCTGGCAGGCGAGGTGTTTGGGAAGCGCGATCGCCTAATATATTTCTAAGTATATTTCTAGGTACTATTGAAAAAGGCTGTTACTAAAACCTTTGGTTGGGTGTAGGTTTGTACGGAGCCTCGCGCATCTCTTCCAACTTACGTCGAATTACACGAATAGACTTGAGAATCTGGAGCAACTAACAATGTTCAATGAAGCTCAACAATGGCAGCAATTTGTGACAGACCTCCAAACCGATATCTTACCCATATATGCCCGCCATGAGGATGAATTCGACTATCCCAGAATTCATGGAAGACTTCATATTTGTCGCAGCATTGTTTTAGCGGAGTGCATGGCAAACCTATATAGCCAGTTTGTTGACATCGATCGTTTTGCTATTCGGTATGCGGTGGCGTTTCATGACTCTGGTCGGCAAGGCAATGGCGTCGATATTTGGGAAGCAGACAGTGCAGCTAATTGCTATATCTATTTACAGCAGAAATTATCAATCGATCGGTCGCGGGCAGAATACATCTCGCAATTTATCGTGAAAAAGGAAACGCTGGTTGATATCAATGAGCAAATTACTCACGATGCTGATGTTTTGGAAATCATGCGGTTAACTGGAAAAACAGGATTTAAGCCATTTCACCTCCAATTTGGCAGAGATTTGCCGGTATTGGCAGAATTGAAGGAAACGCTGATTAATGAAGCGTGGCAGTTGATTGATATTACCGAGCAAATTAAAGGACGACTCTCACCAATTACTTATCTTCAAGACGCGATCGCTCTTGCCCAAGCCTACCCTCTTTTGGCATCTAATTTGCAGTCATTTATCTGAACGTAGCCTGATTTTTAATTTAGACCGGAGTTGCGTTGGGTTTCGTACCTCAACTATTGATTGCGATCGCATTCACAGAGAAAGAAATCTGGTTTCTTTAATAACACCTTCGCCAATTTTCTGCACCGCCCACACCCTTAAGGGTGTGGCTACACAAACAAAGCCCACCTTCGTGAGCTAAAATCTTTGCTAAAGCGTGGGGCTACACAAACAGAGCAATCCTGCGCGGGCTTAAATTATTACAGGCTGCGAAGGCAGCCTTTGTTTGTATATTCACATCTTGCACCAAGCCCAGAAATAAATTTCTGGCTGAAAGCTAAAACCCGTTGAAACGGGTTAAAACCTTGATTGTAGTTAGCTTTAGCTCACTTAAGCTTTCAGCCCCAAATTTATTTGGGGGCTGTTTATCGGGTAGGTGCAAGATCTGAGTATAGCGACACCCTTAAGGGTGTCGGATTTTGGTTTACCACCCAATTTCTGTGGGCGCAATTGGTTCAATATCAGGATCGTATCCTCCCACTTGATTGGCGCGAAGTACCCACACCGATGCATTTCGCAATAGAAACCTCTTAGCAATTGTCTCGCTCGCTAAACGGGGTAACATCGTTCGCCAACTCAATAAACCCCTTAAAAGCGCTGCAATCGGATCGTCTTCTATACTAATTCCCAACATCTCAGTATTATTCTGCCAGTCAGCACGAGCAGTGCCAAAAGGTAGCAATCTGCGATTGAGGGAATTTCCTAGTTTTCCTAACTGTTCAAAACGTTGAGCTTGTTCGGGATGGTTACTTAGCCATTCTGCTAAATCGGGATTGGCTGCGATCGCTTTTTCCATGTTTTTGATCGCGGCATATAAAGCTTGATTGGAATCTTGGGAACAGTTATTAGCAGGACCTACATAAGTTCCACCCGTGCCATCTCCAATTCGGTAGCGCGCCATTGCGATTTCTAAATAATAGATCAGGGTAAGCAATGGAGATCGTTTTAATCCTTGGATATCGTAATTTTCAGTCACTGCATCCAGTTTAATTATGATATCTGAAACCGGGCGGGTTCCCAGCCATCCCCACTGGCGATCGCCTAAAAAACGACACCATGCGTTATGCCCTGCAATAATACCATCGATGTTGTGGGTATAAACCTGACAATATTCAATATCAAAGCATAATTCGTCGGCGATTGGTTCGCGCACTACCGTTGCAATTCCATAGGCAAAATGACCGAAGAATATGGGAGTTTTAGCCGCGGGTTCGCGTTTTTTGCCGCCAATCCCGCCGTAGACGTGAATCAGTAACGCGCGATCGCCTTCTTGCCATTCTGCGATCGCTGCCTGGATTTCCTGATGTTTTGGGCTTAAAAGCACCGATGAGACTTTGCTTTTTTGTCCTTCTATCTGCCAAGATTCTTTTTTCAGGTAATTCATGGCTGCTTTTTTGCCGAAAATTATTTCATCGGGTTGCAATCGCAATAATCTGCGGGGCGCGATCGCTTGCACGATAAACACCCCATTTCTATCCTTAGCTCCATAAATATACCACCCGGTTTCGTTAACTGGCGACTTTTCAATATCGCGATTTGTAGAAGGGAAAACCCCATTAATATCCGGTACAACTTGCGGAATTCGCACCCTGTCTTCTGCCCCATCAAATTGTTTCGATTGGCGATTATAATGAACTACTCGGAAGCAATCTGAACCATCTGACATTGGGTGTAAAATCTTAACCAAAGCATAATAACGCCCGGTAATTTGGACGGGTTCTTTTGATATAATTAAATTAGGTCTTTCGCTGTCTGTACTTTCGATAAGAGCAACGATTTCGGGCAATTTGACAATAACATCATCGTTGGTTCTAGCGCCTGCTAGTGACTCTAACGGATCGACTTGTTGCCAATGATTCAACCGTTCTGGATGAATAAAACCTTGGCTGATGCTATATTCTGTTTCTTCAGAAAAGTGGACGCTTTTAGTCACGCGGCGGACATAATCTTGCACTGGGCGAGCGTTACTCCAGCGCAAGTTAACAATTTGTCCGACTAAATGTTGATATTCACCGGGGGCGTGATGGACTTCAAATAATACTCCTTTAACTTGGCGGCGTTGCTCTGGTTGGGGTAGAATTAAACGACCCATCCAGGGTGCGATCGCGCGATAATTTTCCCAGTTAACAGATTGTTGAATTGGATAGTAACTCGGCTGATTAAAAGGCGCTGACCAATACCGTTCGTAATTGCTCGGCTTTCTTCTAGAATTATTCTGAGTGAAGGGGAATTTATCTAAAATAATTCCTTCAACGATATCAACAGTTTGCTGTAAAAAGCTAGTAGTACCATCGGGTAAAAATCGATTCGCATCAAATGGCCCGCCAGTACCGTTGTGACCCACAGGCCCCAAGGAAATGATACTAATTTTACCCCGACGTTTGGCGCGATTCCAATAGGATAAAAAGAAAATTCCCCAGCGCTTGGGAAACAAAACTGGCCCTTCCCTTTCGACAAAATCTTTATCGCCGACGAGGTGATAGAGGTGTTCTAACTGCAAAGCATTTGTATTTCCACTTAACACCCCGGATATAGAAATTACCTCAATCGGTGCATCCAAAGCTTGGCGTAAATAAGGCGCTGAACCCATCGCAATTTGTCCGCCACCGCTGTAACCAATTAAAGTTATTGGTATGCCGCTTTCAGGTTCGTAGCCGTGAGTAATCAGGCTGTTATACATCACCTGTGCGGTGCCTTGATTGTAGATTGGGCCGTAGCGTTGATCCGCAGAAACCGTGACGACTAAAGTATTGCGAATATTAATCGTACAGCCAATTAAAGCACCGAAAATCCCGACAGATTTAGACACTTGCAGTCTATCTGCTAAGCGCCAAAAAAATGATAAAAGTCGGTCTTTTGTCAAGGGCCGATTCATGGGAGAATAGGGCATTAACCCGCGAATAATTAAAATATCATCGGGTAAACGGGCGGCTAATTCATCGAGAAATTGTTCTACATCTGGGAAATATCTGGATTCAGCTTGAGCAATTCCATCGAGGTAAATAACATAACGAATGACTTTTGTGTTAGGCGGGAGAGGTTCTGCTAAAGTACCGGGATCGAGGTTTGTATCGACTTGATCGCCGTACCATCCCGCCCACCATCCTAATGCTTCTAGGGGCGAGAGAAACGCGGCAAATATAATTGCGATCGCGCTAATAAACAGCAGGTTAATTACCACATCCAAACTATGGCCTAAAACTGCGTATCCCGCCAAATATAACGGCTGTAATTGGGGAAAAACAATCACACAAGTGCAGACGATTGCACCGACTAACAGAAATTTTACTCGCTTATTCAACGTCTACCTCCGCGATCGCGTACTCTGGTAGCTATTCTACGTTGCAATCCGGTTTGCACGATTTCCTCTAAAGCTTGTAAGTTAGTGACTAAATTAACTCCGGCAGCTGTAGTTTCTAACCAATGACCGAGAGCAATCAACGGACGCCCGATCGTGCGTTGGGATATTTGAAACACCGCCCATCCCAAGACGCTACACCAAAATGTTTGCCACGTTCCTAAACCTAATGCCACTTTTAATCCGGTTAAAAATGCTAAAAAACTCCACAATGATAGTATTACCGAAATCGGCACGCCCAGGTAAGGTAAAGCAACGAAAAAACTCAATATTTGCGGTGCATAAGCAAGTCCTAAAACGCTGGCAATTGCTGTGAACGCTGTGAGGGAAGGATAGATCGCGAAAAGAATTATACTCGCCACCCAAGTACTGAGTACCCAAAAAATGTAGCTAAACGCAAATAACAGCGCCGCAATGATTAAACTGAGGATAAAACGAATCGGTTTGACGCGGTTAATAAATAAAACAATCCCTTGACCTATTGCTTGGGAAAATCCCGCGATCAAGGCAATCAACAGTGCAGTTATCGTTCCAAAAGGGAGGAATTGAATCTGCTCAAAGGCAGATGTGTCGAGAGCGATCGCTCCCCATACTAACTCCCAAAATTTGTCTAGTGCCGTCTCCGTCATCTTTGGTTACAAAGGAATTGCTCAAAGATTTTGAACTCAAATCAGCTTTTTGTCATCTGCCATTTGGTTTAAAGCGCGATCGCTCTCAAGACATAAGCCGCATTTGTTCTTTCTGTCAAGCAATATTCATATTTTTTAACTCATAAATACCGTAATTTTATAACTTAAAATACAATTGCCGGACAAGAGATACAGCCGAAAATTTTGACTCCAGGAAAAAAACACCTATAGGTTGGCGGGCTACCAACCTATAGCGCGACAACACAGCCCGCAACGGGAAAAGGGTAAAGGGCGCAAAGGTGGAAAGGCTGTTTCATCTTTCCCCTCTTTCCCCCGTTTTCCCCTCTTTTCCCCTTTTCCCCTTTTCCCCCTTTTCCCCTCTTTTCCCCTCTTTTCCCCTTTTCCCCCTTTTCCCCTCTTTTGATCGAAGCGGGTGCTATTCTAAGTTATTTGGAGGCAGAACTTTTACCCAAAGCCGAAGCAGCTTATGTCAACCAAAATCAATCGCCATCTAGCGAACAAGTTGCTAGAAGCTGTCAAGCGTGAGGTTAACCAAAGGCTAGAACAGTCTTTGCACAATGCCGTACTGATCGATTTGTGTAAAGAAAAGCCATCGGAACGAATGCCCAAACTTTGCGATTTTGAAGTGAAAATCGGCAATCGTCCCAATTTTCGGTTACCTCCAGGCAAAAGCGTGACGCATATTTTTGACGAAACAGACGGTAAGTTGCTGATTTTAGGAGCATTGGGAAGCGGGAAAACTACCGTTATGGTCGAACTTGCAAAAGAGCTGATAAATCGCGCCCAAAACGACCCAGAACAACCGATTCCAGTTTTATTTGACCTTTTATCTTGGAAAAAAAGCCTCTCCCTCGCTGATTGGATCGTCGCCGAACTGAAGTTAAAATATGGCATCCAAGATAAAATTGGCAAGCAACTCATACAGCAGCAAAAGTTACTGCCTTTACTCGATGGATTGGACGAACTAGAACCAAGGCAGCGAGAATTATGTTTGCAAGCAATTAATCGCCTGGTGGTAGGAGAAAATCCTGTCAAACATCTGGTTGTTTGCACTCCCCTAGAAGATTATAAGCGCTGCAAAACTAGGTTAAGATTGCAGGGTGCAATTTATTTGCGGCCCTTGACCGAGGCACAAATTAAAGAATATTTGGTTGGTGCCAGCAGCCTCCAGCTTTGGTATGCTATAGAGGAAGATCCAAACCTGCTGGAATTGGCAAAAGCACCGCTGTTTTTGTGCATGATGACTTTAGCCTATGAGGAAATTTTAATTCAAGCTTGGAAACGCCTGCCGTCTAAGGAAGAACGGCTGAAATATTTGTTAAATGCTTACGTTCGTTTTTTGCTAACGCGGAAAATTAAAAGTCGGTACTATGGCAAAGAACCGCGCCCCGAAGCAACTCGCCCTTGGTTGGTTTTTCTAGCTAAAAGAATGAAAGAAGACAAGCAAGTAGAGTTTGCTATGTCGCAAATTCAGCCTGATTGGTTACAAACTAATGCTCAAAAAAGCATGTATCGTCTCGGAGTCGGTGTAACTTTGGGCGGTATTGCCGGAATGGGAGGATTTGTCCTGCGTTATATCCTTTGGCGCAATGGTTACATTCCCTGGAATTATGCCCGGTTTTTGGGCTTCGCAACCGAAAAAAGATTTCTGCAAAAAGTCGGCGATCGCTTTCGTTTCACTCACGAATTGATCGGGCAACATTTGGCTCAAATGTAATGCTAATTGTTAATGGCTATCAATTCAGTGTTGCGCGATCGCTTGGCAGAAACTAGCGTCGGCAGACCGATGACTCAAAGCATCCGGCAATATACTAAGTAAAAGTTCCCCAACAGCGGTAAAATAATTCCAGGACGGGTAGTTGCTATCTCTACCAATCGCCCGTTAATAGAATTGAGAGTATCGCCGATCCGATGACCCAAACTTACAACGTCGAAATTATTCACCAGGGTAGTACCCACACCATACAAGTGCCAGAAGATCAAAAAATTCTGCGCGCTGCCTACGCCGCTGGAATAGAATTACCAAGTTCCTGCAATGCAGGAGTTTGCACCACCTGCGCCGCCCAAATAGTTAATGATGGCAAAGTCGATCAAACTGATGGCATGGGTGTAGGAACAGAACTGCAAAAAGAAGGTTATGTTCTGTTATGCGTCGCCTATCCCCGTTCAGATCTAAAAATTGAGACGGAAAAAGAAGAAGAAGTCTATAATCGTCAATTTGGACAACCTTAAAATTATGACCACCCATTTCATTACCGCAGAAATTGACCTCAACGAGTCTCCCGCTAAACTGAATCAAGAAATTGAAACAGAATTGAAAAAACGCGGCGAACCCCTACGTTGGGCAGTGACAAAGGTCGATGCCGAACAGCAAAAAGCAACCGTAGAAGCAATTGTTACCAATCCCCAATCTGAAATCTAAAATCTAAAATCTGCAATTGACCCAACGTCCTTACACAGTTGTATTAATTGTTCCTACGGGGATTGGGGCGGCAATTGGGGGTTATGCAGGTGACGCGCTACCCGTGGCGCGGGCGATCGCTCAAACCTGCGATCGCCTCATCACCCATCCCAACGTCCTCAACGGCGCTATGCTCTATTGGCCTATCGATAACGCATTCTACGTCGAAGGCTACGGACTCGACAAATTCGCCGCCGGATGCTGGGGACTACAACCCGTGCATCAAAACCGCATCGGTTTAATCCTCGATCGGGGAATTGAACCCGACTTGCAACTGCGTCAAATTCAAGCCGCAGAGGCAGCTAGAGCGACGCTGGGACTGAGTTTGACCGACTATATAATCACCGATGCGCCTTTGGGGGTAGAACTCCGCATAGCCGCTTCTGGCGCATCCTGGGGGACAATTCAAAACCCAGATAGCTTGTTGCGGGCAGCTGAAGTTTTGATCGAACGAGGCAGGGCAGAAGCGATCGCAGTCGTCGCCCGTTTCCCAGAAGATATCGATAGTCAAGCCTTGCAAAACTATCGTCAAGGTAAAGGCGTTGATCCCATAGCCGGTGCAGAAGCCGTCATCAGTCACCTAATCGTGCGCCAATTCCAAATCCCCTGCGCCCACGCCCCCGCCTTCTCACCCTCGGCTTTAGATCCTCACCTCTCCCCCCGATCCGCCGCCGAAGAATTAGGCTATACCTTCCTTCCCTGCGTCCTCGCGGGTTTAAGTCGCGCCCCGCAGTTCGTCACCAGAGGAGCAGAGGAGCAATTACCAATTACCAATTACCAATTACCAATTACCATCTGGTCAGATCAAGTAGACGCCGTTGTCATCCCCGCCGATGCTTGTGGAGGAAGCGCTATCTTGAATTTGAGCGATCGCGCGCTAGCGATCGCCGTCGCAGAAAATCAAACCGTTTTGCGAGTTCCCCCCGAACCTTTAGGCATTAAAGTATTGCGGGTAAACTCGTATTTAGAGGCATTGGGCGTTTTAGTTGCTCATCGAGCCGGAATTAGTCCCGCTGCCCTCCATCCGCACCTCTCACCCCTACGTTGCATAACACGAACTGGTGACCAAACCACTACCCGAACAACCGGAATTTGAACCCCTGACGCGCACCCAATTGCTAATCGCAATGGGTGTGACCGCTATTGTATTGCTTGTCGTCGCCAAGCTTTGGCAGCACTTTGGTTCTGTTTCCCTGCTGCCCGTTAAATGGAAAATCGAGGCATTCCCCCAAGGATTGGGTGTCGGACTGTTAATTACTGCTCTTAGTAGCTTGGTATATCGCCTTTGGCCTGCCTATCGCCAAAGTGCGGATTTATACTTAGAAATGGTGCTAAAACCTTTATTGCTACCTGATATTATTTGGCTGGGATTGTTGCCCGGTTTGAGTGAAGAATTATTATTCCGAGGCGTTATGTTACCTGCTTTGGGTTTAGATATGCCTGGTTTACTTTTCACCAGCCTTTGTTTTGGCCTTTTGCATCTCAGTGGCATAGAACAATGGCCTTACGCCGTCTGGGCAACCGTTGTCGGATTTATCTTAGGATATAGCGTTCTGACAACGGGCAATTTGTTAGTGCCAATTGTGGCTCATGTGGTCACAAATTTGGTTTCGAGCTATCTTTGGAAGCTCGATAGCAATAATAGTGGAGGAACAACTTAGAACCCAGCCGCAAAATCTACTCATCTCAGTTCTCTGCCCGATCTTACATCTTGTCCCTGATGCTTCTTTCCTCACATCTTGCACCAAGCTCAGAAATAAATTTCTGGCTTAAAGCTAAAACCCGTTGAAACGGGTTAAAACCTTAATTTTAGTTAGCTTTAGCTAACTTAAGCTTTCAGCCCCAAATTTATTTGGAGGCT
>CAYXCW010000113.1:0-23961 GCA_964463555.1 uncultured bacterium | reverse complement strand
AGTTGATAGTTGATAGTTGATAGTTGATAGTTGATAGTTGATAGTTGATAGTTATCTCTGCCTCAAGCTTATAGGATTGCTGTGGAAATTAATTTTTCCTTTCCCTCTTAAAGGGAGGGGCTAACAACCCATTTTTTATGGTAACTTAATGTACTAAACGGGTTTAGTTATTCTTTGATTTGACTTTAATTATGTTTTGTAAAACCCGCTACTACAGGAGCGAAAAATCTATGCGATCGCAAGCTTTACGACCTTTACAACCGGAGATAATATCCACTTTATCCGAGAAAAGTAGATACTTTTTTATATTCTCAGAAAGACTGTATTTACCTGAAAATTTACGCTTTAAGGCATAGGCGATCTCTACCTTAAGATAGTCGAATGGTAAGGATTTAGGATTGTACTATAATATGTAATTGTTCGGAAAACCGCGAACAAGTTAGCGTTCAAACCCATTTAGAACCGCAGAATGAATTGATTGAAATCAGTTTGAAAACAGCCAGTAGCAACTTCAGATTCTTTCAGTTTTTAGGAGATTATTATGCGGATTGCACAGATCGCACCTTTATGGGAGAGAGTCCCACCTCCTGCATATGGCGGTATTGAGTTAGTAGTGAGTCTGCTAACCGATGAATTAGTGCGACGTGGGCATGAAGTTACCCTTTTTGCATCAGGAGATTCTATCACTTTAGCGAAACTGGAATCGGTTCATCCCCGCGCTTTACGACTCGATCCCAGTGTGAAAGAGTTCGGCATCTATGAGATGCTACAACTGAGTCGAGTCTACGAACAAGCGTCAGAATTTGACATCATTCATTCGCATATGGGTTGCGCGGCGCTACCTTATGCCAATCTAGTCAAAACCCCGACGGTTCACACGCTGCATGGCATTTTTACGCCTGACAATGAAAAAATGTTTACCTATGCGAAAAAGCAGCCATACGTAAGCATTTCCAACACGCAGCGCGAGGCTAGATTGGGGTTAAATTGCGTGGCAACGGTTTACAATGGCATTGATGTAGAGAGTTACGAATTTTACCCCCAACCCGATGAACCTCCCTATCTGGCGTTTTTAGGTCGGATATCGCCGGAAAAAGGAACGCACCACGCCATAGAAATTGCCAAACAAACCGGGTTGCCGTTAAAAATAGCGGGTAAGGTGGATGTGGTTGATGTCGAGTATTACGAAAGCGAAATCAAACCCCACATTGACGGCGAGCAAATTCAGTATTTGGGTGAAGCAAATCATGCCCAGAAAAATGAATTGATGGGGCGGGCGATCGCAACTTTATTCCCAATTACTTGGCGCGAACCTTTCGGCTTAGTAATGATTGAATCAATGGCATCGGGAACCCCAGTAATTGCCATGAAACTAGGCTCTACTTCCGAAGTCATTGCTGATGAAAAAACCGGCTTTTTATGTAACTCGATTGAAGAGTGCGTCAGCGCGGTGCAAAGAGTGGAGGAAATCAGCCGCAATGATTGTCGAGAGCATGTAGTAAATCGCTTCAGCGTCCAGAAAATGACCGAGGGTTATGAAGCGGTTTATCACCAAATTCTGGGAGAAAAGTTTGCCCAGAATGGACACCTACGCCGGTTATTCTCATCCCGCTAGAAGGTTACCTAATTCTTCTTTTCTGTTCCTGGTTGTCCTTCGCGGTTGATCGAATACCAATTCTTCTGGCGGCAAGGGAATAGTTAGTTAAAACAGCAGAGGTTTGAGCAATGCGATCGCATACCGAATTTGGAATGCGATCGCTTTCTCATTTCTGAAATAATCGGGTAACGGGTGGGAGGAATATCATGGCTAATGCAAACTTGGATGAGGCAGCGTTGCTTCACGCGAAGCGTGCGGTCAGCATATCGCTTTTTTACATGTCTCCTAAATTAGCAGATTCAATAGAAAAATTTATAATCCACTTCAAATGAGATCTGTCACCTTGTATATAAGCAGAAATAGCTTCAGCTACATCAGATGCTCTGTTAAGAGGTACGACGTAATCAAACACCTTTGCCATAACTTTCAGCGTCTCTGCTGTCCAAGCACCATCAACCACTATCACGGCAAGCATTTCGTGATTTTTGCCTTTCCAATTGATAGCTGAAAACATTTTATCTTTTGCATAGAGCGATGCGTGTCTTGAAGATGACTTTCTCACCTCTATAAAAGCTTTCGGGGATATTTCATCCGGAATCACGAAATCTGCTCGGAAATTGTAAACCACTCCTTCAAGGTAGCTGTATTCAGACTCTAACTTATAAGGAACATTAGCATCATCAAGCGCATTAGCAACAATACTCTCAAGCAGAACTCTTCCTACCAAATCTCGAACAATACCCTATAGAGTCGGTTCAATACTCTGCAAAATCTGTCCGCGATTCATATTCTGACCGGGTTTTCTTTGGTTCAAAAGCTCGGACATTTTCCTTGCTGCTGAAGCTGAAATCCCATTGTCTGAAACATTGCCAATTCGCTTTTTTAGCTCAGCCTTACTCGAAATATTTGCTAGCCGCTGAAGAATTGGCAGCATATAGGGATGAGATTGAATATAACTAGAGTGAAACTCTAGAAATCCTTTTGTTGCTTGTTCAAGTTCGTCTAAAAGATTTTCAACTCGGTTTCGTAACTGAATGTATACACCCTTTGTAATAGCAGACTCTACATCAAAAGGTACAGCCTGTCTGCGTCGCCACTCCTGTACAACTTGTTCCGCACTACTAGAAACTGGCTCCAGTGAACTATCAATCCCACTAAGAACAACCAGTTTTTGAGCAAATTCTTGAACGTGTTCTGGCAGAATATTTGCTAAGCCGCTGGTATTACGAGTTAGCTCCAAGTAAACTTGCACGTAATCTTTCATGGCCTCTTTTGCCAGACCATAAAGTGTCCCTATGTTCGCTTCTTCTGCTTCCTTGCCTAAATCAAACTCTTCTAGCATAGATGTGAAACTCCCCAAGACCTTTCTCTGTACCCTGTCGTTTTTCTAGCAGCCAGCGGCTACCTCTAGTCCGCAAAGTTTCAATTTTCAAAACCTGAAATCCATTTTCTTGCATCAGTTGTGCCAATAGTTTCTCAGTCTGGATATGAACTCCGTAAAGAGCAGCATCTGCTACAACTAAATGCACGGAACTTTTAGGTTTGAGTACCCTTTTTAGCTCTCGAAATACTGACTGCATTTGTGCAAAGTAGGGATATACCAGCAGGTAATAATCTTTCTTTCCTTTCCTCACCAGCCTTTGTTGCTTCAGCGCTTCTATAACAGGTTCTATCTGATAACGAAAGCACTCAGATAAAGCATCTGAAAATAGTTGTTGATTGCGCTTTAAATTAGTCGGTGCAGTGGTTGTATTAACAATCATCTTGCGCCGTACTCGCTCAGTAATATCTTTCCAAGAGTTAGCGTAACGCCAGAAATAAAGTTGCATTCGCGTCATCTCTGCGAAATCAAAGTTATTTAAATAAGGCGGAGATGTAACGCATAGCGAACAACTTTCATCTTCCAGAGTTACCATTTTTTCAGAAGTCATTAAATGCAATTTAGCTCTGGTTTTTAAGTTATTTCCTATCTCAGATATGTCATTTTTAATTTCAACACAGACTTTCTTGAAAGCTTCATGATAGGGTATAGATTTTTTCTGTGTAGTAGGAGCTTTATATATCCCATCTGTTTGCGACTGGGATGTTAGATCAAGCACGCGGGATAAAATCAGACGATATAATAGGCGTTCCTCTGGTGCAATCTGATTTTCTACCAGAAGAGCTGATGCTAGAAACTTAAGCTCTGATACTGGGATAAGTTTTGTTAAAAAAGTAGCGGCATCTTTTGTCCAAATTGTTGTAAATTCTTCATTATATGGTTTGACAGCTTGGCACAGATTTTCGATAGCGTTCACCTGTTGCTGGCTTGTTGGTGGGAAAAGTTTAGCCAACGAAATATCATAAAAGAAAGGGTGAACTTCAAATCCAACAGCTTGGAAACCTGCCAAATTTGCTTGCACAAGCGTGGTTGAAAGACCTGCAAATGGATCGATAATTATTTCATCTGCTTTTAAGTCAGCGTCTTTGATGCACCTGCTAACAAATTCTGGAGAAAAACCAGCGATAAAATTATACCACTTATGGATAGGGTGGCGGTTGGATGTAAGGTTAGTGGGTAGCTTTTCTTTTGCGAGTACATCTTCAAATTCAAATAAGCTAAGTTCTTTCATTTTTTGAGTATCCGACCAGATTGCATTCTGCCTTATTTTAGGATACATCCATCTGGCATTTTTGTATCCTTTAACTTAGTATCGCTCAACTCAGCACGCTCAAGGTTTGCATTTGTCAAATCAGCACCAGTCAGATCGGCAGCGCTCAAATTAGCACCCACTAATTTAGCTCCAACTAACTTGGCATTTCGCAAATCTGCATCGCTTAAATCGGCATAACTTAAATCCGCATCGCTCAAATTGGCATCGCGTAAAATTGCACCCATTAACTTTGCTTTCCGCAAACTGGCATCGCTTAAATCTGCATTGCTTAAATCTGCGATTACGAATTTTACGCCATCTAACTGAGCCTTCCTAAAATCGGCATTAGTTAGCAAACAACCGATTAAATTAGCATTTCGTAAGTTAGTACCTGCTAGTTCGATTCCCCTTAAATCTGCATTTTGAAAATCTCTCCCGCCTGCGGCATAGCGCTTGAGCAATTCTCCCGCATCGGTGACGCTGATTTCTACTTTCGGGCGATGATGGAAGGTAAAACTAAAAGTGTCGCCGCTGTCAAGCACTTTTTTAATTTCTTCATACATGGGATACTCGCCAATCCCGCTGAGTTTTACCCAACCTTTGGCTCTGGTTAATGCAATAAATAACTGATTCCGAAGTGCGAGATTGCTTTCATCTTTGGCTACATTATCGCAGCCAACTATATAAACCATATCCGCTTCATTCCCTTTGGCGCGGTGGATGCGAGAAACCGTAACTGCGCCTTCACACCAAAACTTATTGGGATTGCGATTTTCTGGGTTTGTGTTTAAGATATTGCATTCGATATTACCGGGAATAAAAATATTGATACCTTGGGATATTAAAAACTCGGCTACGTGTGATTCTAGTTCTATGGCATCGAAGAATTCACCTAAAACAATCACTAAAATTTCGCGACTGGGGTTGAGATAATCTTGGGTGAGATTGTGCCAAATATGGGCGGATAAAGCAGAGAGTTCGGAAATGCGATCGCTAAACACTTCAAATTCTATCACCGACCCCGACCAAAGTTGCGGCACCACATTAGGAGAGTTATCAGATAACCGCCGCAAAGTAATATTTTGACCGCGAGTAAAACGCCCCATCACTTGATAACCAATTGCTTGCCAATCGGGCGTTCTAGTAATACCTGAAAGCATTCCCCTCGGACGCAATAAACCCATACCAATGCCATGCGCTGCTGTCAGAATCGGGCCAGGAGTGCGGTAACATTTATGCATAATTTCGCTTTTTTTAATTCCACCTGGATGGAAACCCGTTACCAAATGCGTTAATTCATCCCCAAATAACTCACCCGCTGTGGGCATATTTAAACTTGACAAATTTTGCGCTTCATCGTATGCCCAAATTAAGCGCCGCTGTTCGGGATGTTGCATATCAACTGGACGCAACGATTGATAAACCATCCAGTAAAAAGGTTGTTTACCGGCAAATTTGAATTCATCATCGACGATTAAATCTTGTCCTTCGTCAATCAGAATCGCATCAAATATTTGGGGTATTGTCGCTGTTTTCAATAACAAATTACAAACTTCCGCCAGACTTTCGTGGGGTTTCTTGCTATCGGTATCGTAGGCGGTGAGACGTTGAACTCCAGATGCTTCGCAAATAATGCTGTAAAGTCCGGGTTGATTTTTTGCACCCCAGGCGTGAAGCACTCGTAATTTTTGATTGTGCGAATCGTATTGCACCTCACCGCTGCTGAAGCGACGCAACCATTTATCTAATTGTGCAATGATGGGGTCGTATAAACTGCGACTGAAAAATACTAAGGCAATATCCCAATGGGGGTATTTTAAATGCATATGTGCGGCTTTTTGACACAGCAGGACGGTTTTACCAGACCCTGCAATACCCCGAATTCGTTGCGCGCCAGGGGGAATTTGTTTGCCGATGAGTTCTTGCTGTAAGTCGAATTCGGATAACCAATTTCGCGCTTGTTGTAAGACACCAGCGCGGGTGTGCAAACTTAATTTCCCTTCCTTGTTAGCGTCGGGGGGAAAGGTTAACTGAGGTTTGCGAAATACTGGAGTGCCACTCAAAATTGCTAGTATTAACTTCCACTGTTCTTCATTCAACTTTTTACCTTTGATGGCAGGGGAAGTTGCCTCGATTTGTTGCAGTAAAGGATTGACAGAAGTAGCAACCGGCAAAAGACAATCTTGAAATAAAATGGGAGGACAACTTGGGAGTTGGTCGAAACCTTTTTCTTGCCATTCTGCTTGGGTAATCAAAGGTAAGGCGACAATGGCTCTACCTGTAACTTTACTGCGGAGAGTGGGTTCGCGATCGCAATAACCCAACAAAGCAAATAACTGATTCTCCGCCTGTTGGTAAGGACGCCCATAATTAGTATAAAAGTTGCGGAATTCCCAGCGATGACCGTTGATAGCAACAATCTGGTCAATTCTAATAGATTTGACTTCGATTGCAATTAAACCGAGTTCAACATCGGCAATTAGAATATCTGGTTCTTTCCTAGTTTTTCCAACTCTAGAAAATATGGGATAGCGCCAATAGGCGATGCAGTTTCTATCTGTAAAAGCCTGCTCGATCGCTTCCCATACTTTACTTTCTCCTCTCTCTCCACTTTTGCCCAGTGGTTCAGTCGTAATAAATTTACTCTTTGAATTTAGGCAAAACCACGCCATAGGCAATTTCTGTATTTAACATATCTGGTCACTCCTCAAAAACCAGATATTTTTAGTTGGATCTGTTTCGTTTTTCTTGTTGTTTTTTCCTCACAATCCAAACGATAAAAGAAACCACTAATAAGGCTGCTACAATCTTGGAAACCGGGCCGAGGTATTCATCTACCAATTCATAATTTGCACCGAGCAGATACCCAGCCATTGTGAGAAAAGTTACCCACAATATAGTACCGATAGTCGAGTAAATTAAGAATGGTACTAATGCCATTTCGTTGAGTCCGGCTGGCAGGGAAATTAAGGTACGAATTCCCGGCACGAGACGACCAAAAAACACGGCTTTTTCGCCATGTTTGTTGAACCAATTGTTCACCTTATCGATATCGTCTCCGGTGACGCTAATCCACTTGCCGTATTTGTTGGCTAACCGCTTGATGTTTTCTTCACCGATGAGTTTGCCTACATAGTACCAAGGCAATGCGCCGACAACTGTACCGATGACTCCAGCTGCAATGCTAATAGGTATTGATGGGATCTTCGTACCTGCTAAAGTTGCTGAATATCCTGCCAAGGGCATGATCAATTCTGAGGGTATGGGAGGAAATAGATTTTCCAAAAACATCAGTATGCCAATTCCCCAATACCCCAGGGAATTCATCATGGCATTGATCCATTCATTCATAGCTTTGGTGATTGCTAATTGCTAATTGCTAATCGGTAATTGGGAATTGGTAATTGGTGATGGGTAATTGCTAATTGCTAATAAAATCTTTTACCTATTACCTATTACCCTTTGACAAAGTTGGTAATGTTAATGGGTAACTGGTAATAGAAAGTTTTCTTTCCCATTACCAATTACCCATTACCAATTACCAAAGATTATGTTCCCGATGTCCAGGAATTGATGTACTCGATTTGATCTGGTGTCAAGCTATCGATGGTAATGCCCATTGCTTGCAACTTCAACCGGGCAATTTCTTTATCCACTTCGACGGGGATAGAGTGAATGCCTGGTTCTAATTTGCCTTTATTTTTCACCAGGTATTCAGCGGCTAAAGCTTGGTTGGCAAAGCTCATATCCATTACCGCGCTGGGGTGTCCTTCGGCTGCGGCTAAGTTAATTAAACGCCCTTCGCCTAATACCACTACGGACTTACCATTTTGCAAGCGATATTCTTGGGTAAAGTTCCGTACTTGTTTGATTTCTGTTGATTTTTCTGCTAAAGCTTTGAGGTCAATTTCGATGTCAAAGTGACCGGAATTGCAAACCATTGCGCCGTCTTTCATCACGTCGAAATGTTCGCTGCGAATGACGTGTTTGTTGCCAGTTACGGTGATAAACAAATCGCCTTGGGGTGCAGCTTCTGCCATTGGCATGACGCGGAAGCCGTCCATTACTGCTTCAATGGCTTTGGTGGGATCGATTTCGGTGACGATGACGTTGGCACCGAGTCCCCGCGCGCGGAGGGCGGTACCTTTACCGCACCAACCATAACCGACGACAACAATCGTTTTACCTGCTAACAATACGTTGGTGGCGCGGATAATCCCATCCAGGGTAGATTGTCCGGTGCCGTAGCGGTTATCAAAGAAGTGCTTGGTGTCGGCGTCGTTGACGTTCATTGCGGGGAAAGAGAGTACGCCATCGCGGAACATCGCCCGCAAACGCACAATGCCCGTTGTGGTTTCTTCGGTGGTGCCGATGATATCGGCTAGTTGGTGTTGCCGTTCTTGTACCAGGGTGGCGACGACATCGCAACCATCATCGATGATGATGTTGGGTTTGTGATCTAGCGCAATTTGCACGTGGCGGACATAGGTTTCCGCATCTTCGCCTTTGATGGCAAATACGGGGATGTCATAATCGGCAACTAAGCAAGCAGCAACGTCATCTTGGGTAGAAAGGGGGTTGCTGGCAATTAAAACCGCGTCTGCACCTGCGGCTTTGAGAGCGATCGCCAGATTAGCGGTTTCGGTGGTAACGTGACAGCAGGCAGCCAGACGAATACCAGCGAGGGGTTTTTCAGCGGCGAAGCGATCGCGTATCTGCTTCAATACGGGCATTTCCCGCCCCGCCCATTCAATCCGCTGTTTACCAATCGGCGCGAGGGATAGATCTTTAACTTCGTGCTTTACCTGGGTTGCAACCATGAATCTATTTCTCAGAATTATTCTGCGTGCGTTTCTAGTCTAGATTACTCGATCTAAAGGCTGTTGGCTCTTCACAGTAGCTTCTAAAATCGTAGTGCCAGTTGTTTTAGCTTTGTGAGTCTCTGAAAATGGTCGCTTCCATCACCCCACCCGATGCAGTTGAACTCGTCTCCCTGGAAGAATTTTTGAGCCATCCCCGCGATCGCACAGAATGGGTAGACGGCAAACTAATTGAGAAAACAGGTATGACATACAAACATGGTCTGGCTCAAGGTAAGCTAATTCGTCAGTGGGGAGATAACATCATCTCTAACGGACTAGGAGGAGAGATCTGTGTAGAAACTCTTTGCCGCACTACAAAACAGGTGCGTCGTCCCGATCTTGCTTATATTAGTCCCCAACTGCTAGAACAATTTGGCAATAACTTTACTGTCTTACCCCAAAGTTTTCCTCTAATTGCTGAAGTTGCCTCCCCCGATGACCGTGCTGAAGAATTATTTGCTAAATCCAAGGAATATTTAGAATCTGGTTGCTTAGAAGTTTGGTTGTTGTTTCCTGAAACTCGAATTGTGTTAATTAATCCTCAAAATCGATGGCTGTTATTTAATGCCGATGAAGTTGTCAACACTCAGCATATTTTGAATGGCTTTAGCGTTGCTGTCAGCGAGTTATTAATTTAAGTTTCATACCTAACAAAGTTGCATTTAATGTCTATTCATTTTTTACGGTTGTGAGTTGGATATTTTCACATTTGTGCAGGCTGTATATCCGAAAAATTCAGTTTTAATCTTGTAGATTTATAGCGAATTGCAGTCGGATGAGGTACACCTTCGTTTGTGTAGCGGCACTCTTAAGGGTGCCGCTACACAAACGAAGCGATAACGCTTTCCCTCATCCACTTGCAATCCGCTGTAATTGAACACTTTCTGGGAATCTACCGAAGATGCAGCTAAAGCAATTGACTCCATTCCAAGCCTTGCGACGCAGTCTTTTGATGGTAATTCAGGCGGCACCCTATGAGCTTCGCAATATCGCTTTACTAAATTTAGTGACGGGTACAGCGCCATCGGTATCTCTGTTTTTAAGTAAGGTGGTGATTGATGAATCCTCGCGTATTTTGGGGCAAGGGACAGTAGAAAATGTCATCGCCGCGATCTTATCTGAACCCAAATTTCTTTGGAGTATTTCGGGGGTGGTGCTGCTGAATTTGATGGTTGATTCGATCGATTCGGTTGGGACTGTTTTATTTGGAGCGTTGCGCGATCGCGTTCAGGGTTATGTCCAAGGAAAAGTACTGCACAAAGTGGCAAATTTTGACGATATTGCTCTGTTTGAAACACCTGAATTACTGAACCTTCTAGAACTGACTGATAAAGGTATGCAGCGCCTCCAGCGCCTCTCGTTTATTGTCGCAGCAATGCTGATGGGTGTGTTTATATTTGTTCCTTCAGTGTTACTCTCATCTTCGATTGCTTGGTGGGTGCCTCTAATTTTATTAGCCTGTTCTATTCCCTCGATCTTTGTGGAAATGAAGCATCGCAAAAAAAGCTGGCGTTTAGAAGAAACCCAAGCAGGTATTACCCGCGAAATGGATATTTATGCCAAGCTATTGACGGGGGAAACCTATGCTAAAGAATTGCGTTTGTTTTCGCTGCAATCTATCTTATTAGAACGGTGGCGAGGAATGTATGGTCGCATGTTTGGTTCGATGCAAAAGATCCGACAAGAAGGTGCTGTGGCGGTAATTATTTGGTCGCTAGTTAGCGGTATAGGGGCAGCGTTTACTTATATTTATGTCGTCATCGGAGTGCTGCGGGGTAGCTATACTTTGGGAGATTTAGCCCTTTACACTGGCATTATTTTGCAAATGCGTCGCAGTCTCTACATCATGATTGGCAATAGTGGAGATGTTTACGATGCGGCACTGGCAACTAGCCCGATTTTTCAATTACTAGATTTAGAACCTCAGTTGCACAGCGGTTATCTAAAACTTTCTGCTGCTGGCGAAAAAGGTATCGAGTTGCAGGATTTATCTTTTGCTTATCCCGGTAGCGACAAACAGATTTTAAAACAGATCAACCTGAAGATCCAACCGGGAGAAATGGTGGCGTTGGTGGGAGAGAATGGAGCAGGTAAAACAACCCTGGCGAAGCTGTTGTGTCGCCTCTACGATCCAACTTCTGGGACGATTTATTGGCATCAGCAAGATTTGCGAAGTCTTGACTTAAACGAGTTGCGATCGCGCATTGCGGTTGTGATGCAAGATTATGCCCGCTTCCCGGCAACTTTGCGGGAAAATGTGGGCTGGGGTTATCAACTCAAATTATCAGAAGATCTCGCCATCCAAACTGTATTGCAAGATGCGGGAATTTCCCACTTAATCGAAGAGTTAAACCAAGGGTTAGAAACGCCCCTCGGCAAGCAATTAGAAAATGGCGTTGATTTATCAGGAGGACAGTGGCAGCGAATTGCGATCGCGCGGGCTTTAATCCGCTTATCCGAAGTAGAATTGCTAGTATTTGATGAACCCACTGCCGCCCTCGATCCGAAAAACGAACACGACATTTACCGCATTTTTAAAACCATTTCTCAGGGACGAATGGCAGTTGTAGTTAGTCATCGCCTCGCATTAGCAAAAATGGCAGATCGCATCGTAGTTTTAGAACATGGGAAAATTGTAGAAGAGGGCACTCACGATCAATTAATGGAATTGGGCGATCGCTATTACACCATGTTTACTCGTCAAGCTAGTAGCTATCTCTAATCTTGTTTCTTGCTAATGGCTAATTGCTAATTGGGTTTATAGGGAGTAATATGTTCTACAGCCCCTAGCCCCTAGCTATGTTCATGCAGATCAAATCATGTTCAGATGGATTCTGGCTAGCTAGTAATGTAGCCTTATTGTGTTTGGCGATCGCATCTCCTATCCAAGCACAAATTACCCCCGATACAACTCTACCTGTTAATTCCACCATCACCCCCGCAGGCAATACGTTTACCATCGAAGGCGGCACGACGGCAGGTAGCAATTTATTCCACAGCTTTCGTGAATTTTCGGTGCCTACGGGTGCTGAAGCTTTTTTTAACAATGCTGCGAATATTCAAAATATCTTTAGCCGCGTCACGGGTGGAAATCTTTCTAATATTGATGGCTTGATTCGCGCTAATGGCACGGCGAATTTATTTTTACTCAATCCCAACGGCATTATTTTTGGTTCAAATGCAAGGCTAAATATTGGCGGTTCATTTTTAGCCACGACTGCCAGTAGTTTCCGGTTTGCTGATGGGACGGAATTTAGCGCTAACAATCCTCAAAATTCACCATTGCTAACGATTAGCGTACCAATTGGTTTGCAATATGGCTCGAAGTCGGGAGAAATTCGGGTTGAAGGTTTAGGTCAAAACTTCGCCGCGACGGGTGCTATAACAAAATTCCCTAGTTCCTTGAATCCTTTAGAAGTTAAGGCAGGAAATACTCTAACCTTTGTAGGTGGCAATGTAATTATAGATGGTGGGATTTTACAAGCTGAGGGCGGTCGAATTGAATTAGGTGGATTGGTGGGCGAGGGAACAGTTAATATCAATAGCGATCGCAGCTTGAGTTTCCCCGATGGCGTAGCCAGAGGCGATGTTTTTATTATTAATCAAGCCGGGATTAATGCGATCGCAGCCAAGGGCGGTAGCATTGCCATTACTGCCAAAAATATTGATATTCAAGACAGTCTCTTGATGACTGGAATTGCCCAAGGTTTGGGTTCAACTGGCAGCATGGCAGGAGATTTAACCCTGAATGCAACTGAAACAATTAATATTGCTTCTAGTTCGATTCGGGACGTTGTCGGCGTTAATGGCATTGGCAACAGTGGCGATATTAATATCCAAACAGGTAGCCTTTCTGTAACCGATGGTTCCGTATTAGTTGCTAGTACCGTCGGCAAAGGCGATGCAGGCGATATAAATATTTTGGCTCGCGATACTGTCTCTTTTAAAGGCACTGATGCCGCTAGTTTAGTGCTGGGAGTTGCAACGGGAAAGGGAGGTAATATCAACATTACAACTGGATCTTTATTTGTTACCGATGGCGGTCAAATTAATGCCAGTACGAGTGGAAAAGGAGATGCGGGTAATGTCACAATTGTGGCGCGCGATCGCGTTTCCTTTGATGGCGCGTTTCAGGACTTCTCTAGCGGCACCAATAGCATTGTTGGCTCAAAAGCACAAGGTAATGGCGGTAAAATTACCATTTCTACCGGGACTTTAAGCCTCACTAATGGTGCTATTTTAGCCGTCGATACCAATGGCAAAGGTAATGCAGGTACTATCAGCATAACCGCTCGCGATACGGTTACCGTTGATGGATTTGGGATGATTAACAGCGAGATCAGAAGCATTTTAGGCGCGACGGCAATCGGTAAGGGAGGCAACATCAATATCACTGCAAGTTCGGTATCTGTAACAGGTGGCGGTCAATTGCTTGCCGAAACGCGCGGCAAAGGCGATGCAGGTAGTATAACTATCGCAGCTAGCGATCGCGTTGCTTTTGATGGAGTCGATAGCGAGGGTTTATTTCGCAGCGCTGCTTTCACTACAGTATCAAGTGTTGATGCCGAGGGTAATGGAGGCAATATTTACATTGAAACGGGTTCTCTTTCTATTACCAATGGCGCTCAATTGCTTGCCAATACTCGCGGTAAGGGAAATGCAGGTAATGTGACAATTATTGCCCGCGATCGCATCACTTTAGATGGTACGGGATTGGCTCTCAGTGGAGACATTCTCACCAGCATCTCTGGAATACTCAGCAATGTTGGCCCCTTTGCTGAAGGCGAGGGAGGGGATATTAGGATCGAAACAAATTCGCTTTTCGTTACTAATGGCGCTGGATTGCGATCGCTTACCGAAGGCGTAGGAAATGCAGGCAATGTCACAATTATTGCCAGCGATACCGTTGTATTTGATGGCGTCGGTTTATTAATTCCCACTTCAATTGCCAGTTCAGTATTCAAAGCCGACGCAGGCAACGGAGGCGATATTTATATCGAAACCAAATCGCTTTCCGTCACAAATGGCGCTCAACTAATTGCCGATACTCAAGGAAAAGGAGATGCCGGTAACATCACCATAATTGCACGCGATCGCGTTACTTTTGATGGCACAGCCGGGAATGGAAATGTCGTCAGTGCCGCCTTCACCACAGTCGAAGAAACCGCCGCAGGTAACGGAGGTGATATCAATATAACTACCAACTTGCTAACCCTAAGCAATGACGCCGGACTGTTCGCCAGCAGTAGATCCGATCAACGCACAGCAGGCAATATCAACATTACTGCTGATGCAATCCGATTAGATAATCAAGCTAATATCGCCGCCAACACCAAAGGCGGAGAAGGTAATATAAACTTGCGATCGCCAACCATCACCTTACGCCGCAACAGCAGCATCACCACCGACGCCACAGGAGGGAAATTTGGTGGGGATGTGGTAGTGCGATCGCAATTTCTCCAGTTGCGCGAAGGCAGCTTTATCACCACCAACGCCATCGGAGAAGAAATTACAGGCGGCAACATTCGCATCGACAGCGATATCATCGCCGCCTTAGAAAATAGCGACATCAGCGCCAATTCAGAAAACTTCCGTGGCGGTACAGTTACTATCAATACCCAAGGAATCTTCGGCACAGAATTTAGACAGCAACAAACCTCATTCAGCGACATCACCGCCACCGGAGCCAACTCAGAATTAAGCGGAGAAGTAACAATTAATACCCCCGAAGTTGACCCCAGTTCCGGTTTAATAGAATTGCCAGATAATGTAGTAGATATTACCGGACTTGTAGATCAACAATGTTCGCGCCAAGCAAGGCGAAGTTCATTTGTAGTAATTGGACGCGGCGGCATTCCAGAAGGCCCAGACGACCCCCTTAGTCCGGAAGGATATTTAGTAGATTTAGTGACAATTAATACAGCAGAACGCAGAGAGGGAGAGAACGTGCGATCTGATGCACAACATTTACCGAGAACGCAACTTCCTACAGAGATTGTAGAAGCAACTGGTTGGTACACCAACGAAAAAGGCGAAGTTGTTCTCACCGCCTCGACACCGAGCATCATTCTCTACCGTTCTTGGCAAACTCAACCTCTGTGCCGATAAAACATATCAAACATGCTAGTAGGGAAAATCAATCAGCTTTGCCATCAACGAAAAGATTTTCTCCTGCCGTGCCCCTGCAATCAAACCATATTCTACGGGATCGGGTAAACTACTGAAAACCATTTTAACTCGGTTAAATCTTGATGCTTCCTCTCTCGCTCATCAAAGCATTTACCTCTAGATATTGGTTAACAGGTGAAATCGTTTTATTATGTTTTGTAACAAATTCTACCACCCTGGCGCAAATTGTCCCGGATGCAACCTTACCCGTTAATTCCACCGTCACGCCTTCTGGCAATACCAACATCATCGAAGGCGGAACCACAGCAGGTGGCAATCTATTCCACAGCTTTCGCGAGTTTTCGATTCCCACGGGTGCAGCAGCATTCTTTAATAATGCTGTGGAGATTCAAAACATTTTCACCCGCGTCACGGGTGGAAATATCTCTAATATTGATGGATTGATTCGAGCCAACGGCACGGCTAATTTATTTTTACTCAATCCCAACGGGATTATTTTTGGGCCAAATGCCAGGTTAAATATTGGCGGTTCGTTTTTTGGCAGTACCGCAAGTAGTATCAGATTTGCCGATGGCAAAAAGGAGCAATAACTATCGCCAATGACAGCTTTATCGCCAATTTGGTGCTACCTGGGGGAATGGGCGATGCGGGTGACATCGAGATTAGCACAGGGTCGCTTGCGGTTACAGGCAACGCTCTACTGACTGCCAGCACTTTTGGACAAGGGGATGCTGGCAGTGTGAAAATTACTGCCAGCGATATCGTCTCTTTTGATGGAAGCAGTGGAGCCTTCAGCTCGGTGGAAGAGGGAGCAGTTGGCAAAGCTGGCGGTATCGAGATTACTACCGGGTCGCTTAAAGTCACAGGCGGCGCTCAACTAATTGCCAGCTCGAAGGGACAGGGGAATGCTGGCAGTGTGAAGATTACTGCCAGCGATATGGTCTCCTTTGATGGAGTGGATAGCAATGGATTCTCTAGTGGAGCAGGCAGCACGGTGGAACAGGGAGCTGTTGGCAAAGCTGGCGGCATCGAGATTACTACCGGGTCGCTTAAAGTCACAGGCGGCGCTGCACTGTCTGTCAGTACGAGGGGAGAGGGGGATGCTGGCAGTGTGAAAATTACTGCTATCGATATCGTCTCCTTTGATGGAGTAGATAGCAATGGATTGTCCAGTGGAGCCTACAGCACGGTGGCAGCGGGAGCAGTTGGCAAAGCTGGCAGCATCGAGATTACTACCGGGTCGCTTAGAGTCACCAATGGTGCTCAACTGGCTGCTGCCACGAAAGGACAGGGGGATGCTGGCAGTGTGAAAATTACTGCCAGCGATAGCGTCTCCTTTGATGGAGGCAGTGGAGCCTTCAGCACAGTGGAAAAGAGGGCGGTTGGTAAAGGTGGCGGTATAGAGATTACTACCGGGTCGCTTAGAGTCACTGGCGGCGCTCAACTGCTTGCCTTAACTCGTGGTCAGGGGGATGCTGGAAATGTGAAGATTACTGCTATCGATATCGTCTCCTTTGATGGGGTGGATAGCAATGGACTCCCCAGCGCAGTAGGCAGCACGGTGGAACAGGGAGCTGTTGGCCAAGGTGGCGGCATTGAGATTACCACCTATTCGCTTAGAGTTATCAACGGTGCTGTACTGACAGCCACCAGTCTAGGGGATGGCAAGGCAGGCGACATAGTAATCAATGCCGACTCTATCCGTCTGGACAACCAAGCAGTTCTCGAATCTAATACCACAGGAGGCCAAGGCAATATCACCCTGAGAGCGCAATCTTTACAATTAACCCGTGACAGTAGCATCACGACTGACGCCACAGGAGGAGAAAGCGGCGGCAATATAGACGTGCAAGTATCTTCCTTGATATTGCGCCAAAACAGTAGGATTGAAGCGAGCGCAGGGGGAAGCAAAGTTCAAGGCGGCAACATCACCCTCGATACCGATGTCATTGCTGCTTTAGAAAATAGCGATATTAGTGCCAATTCTAATAAGTTCCTTGGAGGTCGAGTCATCATCAATGCCCAAAGCGTTTTTGGCACTCAGTTCCGCACGGCACCAACGCCAGAAAGTGACATTACTGCCACTGGGGGAACTCCCGAACAAAGCGGCACTGTGCAAATCAATACTCCCGATGTTGACCCCAGTTCCGGCTTAATAGAATTGCCCGCTAATGTCGTCGATGTTACAGCGTTAGTCGTTGACCCCTGCGCCGCCGCGCGGGGAGGCAGCCGCTTCTCAGTTACCGGACGCGGCGGCATTCCGCCCAGCCCTGATGAAGCCCTCGGCGGTGACGCCTATTTGGTCGATTTGGTGACAATCGATCCCAAGGTGCAGGGGGGCAGAGGACTCCAGGAGCAGAGGACTCTGGGAGAAATACGCAGTGACAATGTTAATTCGGATACGCCTATAACTGATATTGTGGAGGCAACTGGGTGGTACACCAATGAAAAAGGCGAGGTGGTTCTGATTGCTTCTACACCTACTCGCTACCGCCTTTGGCAAAATCCATATCTGTGCAAATAGTCCAGGATTTATCGCAAATTGCAGCTCTATGAGGTATCACAGCAGTGTGCGGGCACCCTTAAGGGTGCGCGTTTGACAAACGAAGCGATCGCGCTTTCCCTCATCCACTTGCAATCCGCTGTACGCCCAGAAACCCGGTTTTTCGCAAAAACCGGGTTTCTTACACTCGAACGCAACTGGGCAAAACAATACACCTGTACTATAATATATCTAAAGGGTCATCGAGCTAGAGCGGCTTCTCAATGGCTCAAAGTCTTTTTAGAGAATAGATTCAGGTTTTTGCCCTATGACCAAGCACTACATTCTTACCCTCAATCCTAACGCCAAGCATGAATGGGATCGTTCTGCTTTACGCGAGCCACTGACAGCCAAGCGTCCAGATTTAGCCAAAATTATTGCTGATGCGATTGGCGAAGTGTCTGGCTCATACTTAGTTTCGGTGAATATTGAAGTCACGGTTTTGGATCAAGTACCTTTGCCCCAAGGCGAACAGCTTACTCTCAATCTTCCCGAAATTTCCATCCCTAAAGAACCACAGGAAATTGCTGCTTAAATAGCAGTCAACGCAGCAAACATCTTCCCTTTTGTAAGGGACTGACGCAGCAATGCCATATATATGGGTTGCGGTGCGTTACTACGTCTACTCAGATCTTGCACCTTGGATAAACCTTAGTTTCTTGCAAATAGCTCAGCTTGAAAGCCTAGATTTTTCGTCAAGAAACCCGGTTTTTGACGGCTTGTTGATAGTGGTGCAAGATGTGAGTCTAGAAACTTGGCGTCGGTTGCGGTGCGTTACGCTTCGCTAACGCACCCTACGTCTGGAAACTTGGCGTCGGTTGCGGTGCGTTACGCTTCGCTAACGCACCCTACGTCTAATAGCTCTGTGGAAACTGTCAACTGTCAACTGTCAACTGTCAACTGTTACCCACAGTATTTTCGGAGACAATTATACATGTTAAAACTAAGTCACTATCCGGTTGCGATCGCACAAGCAGCCCAAAAGGTCGTGGAATTAGATTATCAGCTGGCTAAACTGAAAGACCAAATGACCATTTTTGAAGGTCAAGCGGATCTCACCGTTGCCCAAGATCAAACTCTCAAAAACGACGCTCAACGCAAAGCTTATCGCTTTGAATTGCTCCAAGCCAATCAAGAATACCAACAAGTCGAAGAGCAGTTCGTGCGATTAACCGCTGAAAAAGCCAATTCCGTAGCACACCTAGAATACATCCGCAACCAATTCAGCGTTGCCAAACTCGAAGCTCGGTTAATGATTGCTCAACAAATTTCTGGATTAGAAGCGCGCGAGTTAGTAGGCTTCTAACCCGGATTTGGTATCATATCATGTCCGGTGGCATCGGTTGCGTAAAGTCAGGGCGAAGCATTCGGATATAAAACCTTGAGTTAATTGCAGAAGTTATCGCCCGAATGCTTCGCCCCTACAAAATCTAAAAAGATACACTACCGATGCTAACGGACACGATATCATATCATGTCCGGTCGATTAGCCATAATTAGAAGCCGGGACACGGCAAGATAAAAGTTATCTGTTTATCCGAGATATCTCTGATGCCGTGTCCCTACGCAACCACTCTATGAGGTTTTTTATTATGAGCAATTCAACGGACATGATATGACTTGTTTCAATACTAAATCTGCTTTAATCGCCCATTTTATGCCGAACGACTCGCATTCGCGGCTAAACTAGAACCCAGATTTGGTATCCACTGTCCACTGTCCACTGTCCACTGTCAACTGTCCACTATCCACTGTCAACTGTCCACTGTCCACTGTCCACTGTCCACTGTCCACTGTCCACTGTCAACAAATTTTCTCTAAAATTTCTTCTCCCAAGGGTGACTTGCCAAAACGTGCCCAGCGACCTTGTGCTTTATAACCTTGAAGTTCGTAAGCGAGAGCGAACTGGTTGCCTAGTCCCCAGCAGGCAATCAGCCAATCGTTGACACGCAAACCTACACCTTGATATTCGCTTCCTACCGACCAGGTAACCTCATATGTTTCGTCCAACTGAATAATTGTTAGATTGCCTTGGTAATTGTCATTTTTTAAACCCATGCCCTTGATTTTGTAAGTTCCTTCAAGTTGTCCAGGAATGCCGTTAACAGCTTGTTCTGAGTTGATTGCACCTGGATTTGAAGCACTAATCCACTTGCCGTCTAAAGTACCGTCAGGGTTGATTTTATACAGAGTAACTCCGTAGTTATTATCAAAGGCACAGCCAGCAAAAATATAATTATCCTCAACAAATGCCAAACCACAGTAATCGCCGATAGTGGTTAACCAAGACATGGTATAAATTTTGCCCATTGGATGAATTTGCACCGTACCGAAGTAGGGAGTTTCAGAGGTGCTTTTTGCTGATGCGATCGTCCAAGTTCCTGCTGGGCTAGTTTTCACTTGAGAAATGTTTGCTTGTGCGAGCATTTGAATAATTGTTTAGGGGTAGTTCTATTTCTAACGTACCCATTTGCTGAAAAATCCAATCAACGGCGATCGCTAAATCTGGGGCAATATAATCGGGGCGGGTGTGGTGCTGATATGCACCGGAGAGTACGCTCGAGCCATACCCGGTTTGAACTAAAATTCCCACACAGCCTGCGTTGTGTGCCATATCGACATCGGTTGCTTTATCGCCAACCATAAAACTTTGGTGCAAGTCCAGGTCGTGTTCCCAAGCTGCTGCTACTAACATTCCGGTGTTGGGTTTGCGCCAAGTACTCCAACGGGTAAATTCTGGATCGGTTCCGCCTTCGGGTGGACTGAGGTAGGGGCAGTAATAGAGGGCGTCTAACTTTGCACCTGCTTCGGCTTGTAGCAAATCGCACAGACGCCGATGCAGGGCTTGTACGTGACTATCTCCGTAGTAACCCCGCGCCGGTCCCGATTGGTTAGAAACCAGACAGCAAAATATTTCTTGGTCATTTAACTTACGCACCGCTTGGGCGACACCCGGTATTAAATGCAGGTCTTCAACGCGGTGAATGTAACCTGCTTCGATATTGAGGACGCCATCGCGGTCTAGGAATACAGCTGGTTTGGTCATTGGTAATTGGTAATTGGTAATTGGTGATTGGTAATTGGTAATTGGTGATTGGTAATTGGCGATCGTTGTTTCTATTAGCGATTAGCCAAATTCTTGTTTCTATTACCCATTACCCATTACCCATTACCCATTACCTATTGTTAAATCTAAACTTCAGGTGCCGCCCCAAACTTTTTCTAGAATCGTTTCGGGTGAGATATCTGACATTTTCCCAGTGGGGGATTTGATGGCGATCGCGCGATCGCTCTTGGGCATCAATTTTTCTGGGTCGGTGGGACCAAACAGGGCGATGGTATAAGTTTCTACCGCGATTGCTAGGTGCATGGGTGCGCTATCGGTACACAGCATCAAACTCGCACCACCGATGATGGCGGCTAATTTGCCGATATCCTCTGGGGCGGTGTATTTCAGGTTGGGGAATGCTTCCAGCAGCTTGTTAACCAATTCCACATCTTCTGGGCCAGCGATCGCTACGATGGAAACATCGGGCTGTCGTTGTTGGAAATCTTGAATAATTTTGATCCAATTTTCGACAGGATAGATTTTATCGATGCCTTTGGATTGGGCTAGTTTACTAGAACCGCCGTGGATCAAAACATAGCCGCTGTCGGTAATACCCAGCCGTTTTTGTTCGGCTTCCGCCCAGAGAATATCTTGTTTGGGCAGGTTGATCGCTAACTGGGGACAGGGGCTAGTAATACCCATCCCTTTTAGCAGGTCGTGGTACATCGCTGCGGCATACTGGTCTTTATTGAGGGGAACCGGATCGGTCAGAAACGGCGAACCACCACCTGCATAGCCAACTCGCTTGTTAATGCCAGTTAACCACAGCAGTAGACCGACGAGCCAAGTTTGACCCAAAGAAATGGCAACATCGTACTCGCGATCGCGCAATCTCCCCAATAAATTACCCCAATCTGCTGGACTGTTGCGATCCTTGTAATCGTACAGCAACACATCGTTGACCGATTTGCAAACTCTATATGCACCAGCAGATCTAGGTTCGACTACCACATCAATGTCGGCGTCGGGGTAAGACCGCTTTAAGTCGTCCAGGGTTGGAAAGAACAGGATTTGATCGCCAATCCCGCCAGGAACTAGGGCTACTACTCGCATAATTCTCCAGACAGGCTTTTCCGCTCCTCATTTTAAGGGAAGATATCTCTAGTTCAACCATTGTTAGACAAGACCGTGTATTTATTAATTCCAGCAGCCGGGATGGGGCGTCGCATGGGTAGCGATCGCAACAAGCTTTTGTTGAGTTTGTTGGGTAAACCCCTAATTGCCTGGACGCTTCTGGCGGCGGAAGCTTCGCGCCGCATCGGTTGGATTGGCATTGTCTCCCAACCCGACGACTGGGCAGATTTAAAGCAAATTCTGGCTGAACTATCTTTAACCAAGCCAGTACAGCTAATCCAGGGCGGCGCTACCCGTCAAGAATCGGTATATAACGGGTTACAAGCACTACCCGCCCAAGCGCAACAAGTGCTAATCCACGACGGTGCTAGGTGTTTGGCAACGCCCGATTTACTCGACCGATGTGCCGAAGCGATTCTTTCCTGTGCGGGTTTAATTGCCGCCGTGCCGGTAAAGGATACGATTAAAATTGTCGATGGTTCTGGTTTGATTAAAGATACGCCCGATAGAAGCTTTCTGTGGGCAGCGCAGACACCCCAAGCGTTTGATGTCCAACAACTGAAACAATGTCACGCCCAAGGACGCGAGGCGGGTTGGGAAGTCACCGACGATGCGGCTTTGTTTGAAAAATGCGGTCTGCCGGTGCGAATTGTCGAAGGGGAAGAGACAAATTTAAAGATTACAACGCCGCAGGATTTAGCGATCGCAGAATTTATCCTCCGCCAGCGCCAGTAGTTTGATACCAGGACAAGGGAGACAAGGAGGACAAGGAGGACAAGGAGGACAAGGAGGACAAGGAGGATAAGGGAGACAAGGAGGACAAGGAGGATAAGGGAGACAAGGAGGACAAGGAGGACAAGGTAGATAAATTTTTTTGTCGTCCTTGTCCCGCTTGAGACTAACTCGAAATCATTGATACAGCAGATTGCAAATGAATGAGGTACAACATCTTGAAGATGAGGAAGATAGGAAAGAACTTTCTTCTACTCCCTTGTCTTCCTTGTCTTCCTTGTCCTCCTTGTCTTCCTTGTCTCTCTCATATGACTTCTCCTACAGCAACCCTACTGATTTCTTGTCCCGACCAAAGAGGATTGGTAGCAAAATTTGCCAATTTCATCTATACCTATGGGGGCAACATCGTTCATGCGGATCAGCATACAGACTTCGCTGCCGGACTGTTTCTGACGCGCCTGGAATGGCAGTTAGAGGGGTTTGGTTTGTCCCGCGAATTGATTGGCGCTGCTTTCGATGCGATCGCTCAACCTTTACAAGCAACCTGGCAACTTCACTTCTCTGACACCGTCCCCCGAATTGCGATTTGGGTAAGTCGTCAGGAACATTGTTTGTTAGATTTGATCTGGAGACAGCGCGCGGGCGAGTTACCGGCGGAAATTAATCTGATTATTAGCAATCATGAAGATTTACGCGCGATCGCCGAACAATTTAACATCGACTATCACCACATTCCAATTACCAAAGAAAACAAACTCGACCAGGAAGCCAAACAGTTAGAACTGCTGCGGCATTATAACATAGATTTGGTAGTTTTGGCTAAATACATGCAGATTCTTAGCCCTAGTTTTATCGATCAATTTCCCAACGCGATCAACATTCATCATTCATTTTTACCGGCATTTGTGGGAGCAAACCCTTACCAACAAGCGTATAAACGGGGAGTGAAAATTATTGGGGCAACCGCTCATTATGTCACTGCTAACTTAGACCAAGGGCCGATTATCGAGCAAGAAGTAGTCCGCGTCAGCCATCGAGATGAAGTAGCAGATTTGATTCGCAAAGGCAAAGATCTAGAACGAATGGTACTATCAAGAGCCGTGCGATCGCATTTACAAAACCGAGTCTTGGTTTACGGCGATCGCACGGTGGTGTTTGAGTAACAGCTATTAACGCAAGTGGCTAGTTATAAACTACGGTGTTGCTAATTGCTAATAACGTAAGTTGCTAGTTACAAATATTGTCGGTTCGATCCCCCCTAACCCCCCAAAACAGCGGGGGGA
>CAYXCW010000112.1:8098-24176 GCA_964463555.1 uncultured bacterium | reverse complement strand
CCCAGCTCCCCCAGCTCCCCCAGCTCCCTCAGCTCCCCCAGCTCCCCCAGCTCCCCCAGCTCCCTCAGCTCCCCCAGCTCCCTCAGCTCCCTCAGCTCCCCCAGCTCCCTCAGCTCCCCCTTGCCCTATGACCAATTAAAGATAAAATGAGAAAAATATGAAAAAAACTGGTGGGTAGCAAAATTGACTGTGAAACTCTCCTCGTTGCCAAAAAGCTTGTCTACTTCTGGGGAGCAATCCCCAATGGAGTCAACACCGCAAGAGCCGAATGCTGGTGTTTGTCAGCAGGAAAAACCAACCACAAAACTGGAACTGGGTGCGTTAGCAGTCTTTGGCTCTACTTTCTTAACTATCTTTTTATCGGAAATGGGGGATAAAACCCAAGTTGCAACGCTGCTGATGAGTGCCGAGTCTCATTCGCCTTGGATGGTTTTTGCTGGTGCTGGATCTGCACTGGTAGCGACAAGCTTGTTGGGATGTCTGCTAGGTCGCGTGCTGGCAAAGTGGATTTCTCCGCAAGTGCTAAACAAAGCTGCTGGGGTGAGTATGCTGTTGATTGCTGTACAGCTGCTGTGGGAAATAGTACCTCGCTAATTGCTAATTGCTAATTGCTAATTGCAGGTGAAGGTTAAATCTAAAATTAGCGATTAACCATTACCCATTACCCATTACCCATTACCAAATCAAAAATTGATATGTTGGACTGGCATTTGTTGGGATTGAGTTTTATTACGGTGTTTTTGTCCGAGTTGGGGGACAAAAGCCAACTAGCGGCGATCGCACTCAGCGGTAGTTCTAAATCTCCCCGCGCCGTGTTTTTCGGTACCGCTGTGGCGCTGCTGCTGACTAGCTTGCTGGGGGTGATCGTCGGGGAAGGGGCTGCTCACATCCTCCCGGTGCATTGGGTGAAAGCGATCGCTGCCATCGGTTTTGCCTTCATGGCTTGGCGGCTGCTATTTTCCAAACCCGAAGCATAAAATAATTGCAGATTTTAGATTTAAGATTGCAGATGTTGGTGTTTTAAATCACCAATCTACAATTCTACTTAAATCTGCAATCTGCAATCTAAAATCTTAAATTCTATCCCCGGTAGCACCAGCGGATAACAGCACCGCCAGCAACTAGCTTGAGCATTTCCAAAACCCAATAGCCTGAATGCAAAACATTCATCGTGCCGGGAACCTCAACTGCTTCTTCAAACAGGTTGAGATTGAGTCCCAGGGCGCTCATCTGCGGCGTTAAGCCATAGGTATAAACTAAAGCCACCAACATCAGTATGATGGATACAATTATGGCGTTTCGGCGGCTTTTCTCAGTTGTACTTTGCGTGTGTGCCAGAGCTAACGTGCCCGTTAATACCAGCGCAGCGCAGAGTAACTCGATGCGGTTAAAAATCCAGAAAATCAGATAACCTGCCGTGGCAAATCCAGAGCCAGCCATCATACCTGAAGCATAAAGACCGGGCATAATTACCAAGTCCAGCACCAGGCTGCTGCTGAGCCAAAAAGCTAAAGAAAAAATAATAATTGTTTGCCACGCAGGCCGTTGTAATTGGACGCTAGAAACAGCAGACATAGAATTTCACCTGCGTTATATCTTACTTTTAGCTTAGCTAATTTACTCAATTAGAGATATGAATTATTCTTGCAACCTTGACTGCAATTAATTATAAGAATTATTAAAAACCGTTTCTTTGGCTTGACATTAAGATGATAAGTAGGGCTGCATTTTGCAATTAGAGTTATGAGCGTTGCCAATTTGTTAGCAGCAACCTTAGCAGTATCGGCAGGAATTTGGGGCGTTGTCGGTCAACCCGCGTTGGCGGTGAGGCTGTCGGATGGTACGGTTAACTTTGTGGGAGTGCCGCGTCTGGAGGGGGCGTCAACCACGTTCAACGATGCATCGGCATGGGGTGCGACATATTATTTTACAATTAGGGTGCCGGAAGATGCGGGAGAACCGCTGCAAAGGATAGCGATCGCGCAACATGAAGGCAGCGACGAGATCGAATTTGACCTAGAAGAGACTCGCGCCTATGAAGGGAGGCGGCGCGATCGCAAAAGTGAAATCCCGCTACTAGCAACAACGTCAAACAAAGATAACCAGACACTAGATTTAACATTCTCAACGCCAGTACCTCCCGGCAAGACAGTAACCATTGCTTTAAAACCCCTGCGAAATCCCAGGTATGGGGGCGTTTATTTATTTGGCGTCACCGCCTTTCCCGCAGGCGAGAAAGCAAGGGGTCAGTTTCTCGGTTTTGGACGCCTGCATTTTTACGAAAGAGGAGATTGGCGAACATATTGGTAATCTATTTTGTAGACAGTAAGTTGGGTTATAGCGGCTTGCTTTTCGAGTGAGGTACACCTTCGTTTGTGTAGCGGCAGCATTAATGCTGCCGCTACACAAACGAAGCGATAACGCTTTCCCTCATACGGCTGAAATCCGCTGTAAACCTTGTGAAACCCAACCTACAAATGTTTACTCAATCCAAAATCTAAAATCTAAAATCTAAAATCTAACATCCTATGATCGCCCCCTCAAAACGCGCCTACGCCCTCGATGCATTGCGTGGTTTCGCTATTTTAGCAATGGTTTTATCTGGCACCATTGCTTACAAAATCTTACCCGCGTGGATGTATCATGCCCAAGTACCGCCACCCGACCATGTTTTTAATCCTAAATTGCCCGGATTAACGTGGGTCGATCTCGTTTTTCCTATATTTTTATTTTCAATGGGCGCAGCAATACCCTTAGCGCTGTCCCGTCGCCTCGCCAAAGGATTGCCCAAGATCGGGATTATTTTATCTATATTTAAACGCGGCTTTCTCTTGGGCGCATTTGCCATTATTCTGCAACACCTTCGACCCCAAGTCATCAATCCCAACCCATCGACGCAAAAATGGCAGATTGCCTTATTAGGGTTTTTCCTATTATTTTTTATGTTCGTCCGCTTACCGGCATCCTGGAAACCGTGGATACGCAATGCAATTACTTTAAGTTCCTGGATGGCTGCAATTTCCCTGCTATCTATAATTCAATATCCAGACAACAGCGGCTTTTCACTGTCTCGCAGCGATATTATCCTGATTGTTCTGGCAAATATGGCTGTTTTTGGCTCATTAATCTGGTTATTTACCAGGCAAAATATCTTCTTACGAGTTGGATTGCTAAGTTTATTATTCGCCATCCAGCTATCTTCTACTACGGATGGTTGGATAGCACAACTTTGGTCATATTCACCCGCCCCTTGGATGTTTAAATTCGCTTATTTAAAATATCTATTTATAGTCATTCCTGGTACAGTCGCTGGGGATTTGATTCTGGAATGGATGCAGCCAACAGAATACGAGCAAAAAGAATCTTGGAAAACCTGGCGTTTCGATATCATTCTTTTGTTGATGTTGGCGCTGAATTTGATTTTGCTGGTCGGATTGCAATCTAGATTAGTAGTGGAAACAACGTTAGCAAGCGCAATTCTTTGCTTGATTGGTTGGTTTTTATTCAAACATCCAACTTCTGCCACCGAAATATTGCTCAATAAGCTTTACAGTTGGGGAATTTTATGGTTGGCAATTGGCTTATTTTTTGAACCTTACGAAGGCGGCATCAAAAAAGACCCTTCTACCATGAGTTACTACTTTGTCACGACGGGGATGTCTATTTTTATTTTAATCGCTTTTACCATTGTTTTAGATGTTTTTAATAAAAAGTCATGGTTAAGTTTATTAATCGATAACGGGCAAAATCCGATGATTGGTTATGTGGGATTTGCTAACTTGCTTTGGCCTATTTTGAATTTAACAGGAGCGGAAGCAATTATTAATAAATATACTCAAAATCCGGTGATGGGATTGATTAAAGGAGTTGGGTATACTTTGGCGATCGCTTTAGTTGTAAGTGGATTTACCAGGTTAAAATTATTTTGGAGAACCTAGCCGATATAGAAACCCGGTTTTTCTCAAAAACCGGGTTTCTGCAATAATCTATAACAAAAGCTATGCAGACAGTGCGCGTTGTTTATTTAGTACCATCTGATGCTAGTCCTCGCAAGGATTATAGACATGCGATCGCCAACGCCATCACTCATCTTCAGCAATGGTATTTGGCGCAGATGGGAAATCAAAAAACATTTAGGTTAACAGATAGCATCGTAGAAGTAGTGCGAACAAACCACAAAGCTAGATGGTACGCCAAAAATCCCGCAGGCGAATACCATCTTTGGTTTTGGAATAACGTTTTAAACGATGCTTTTGCCTTGACGGGTGCAAGTTTTAACGACCCTAATTTTATCTGGATTTTTTATATCGACGCTGAGAACGATGAAGGACAATACGGCGGTGCGGGTACTTGCGGTGTAGCGGTATTACCTCAACACGATATACACGGTTTAATGGGATTAAGTAAAGAACCGATTTCGCGGTGGATAGGAGGATTGGGACACGAATTAGGACATGCATTTGGCTTACCACATCCGCCTGGGTGCGAGGAAGATCAAAGTCTGCCGGAAAGTCAGTGCATTATGTATTTGGGAATGTACAATTATCCAGAGACATTCTTGTTAGCTGAAGATAAAGAAGCGCTGAATCAAAGTCGGTTTTTTGTGGGGTAAGCGATCGCTTTCAAGTAAACTAAGCCATGATGCGTTTATAATCGAGAAGTGCAAGTTCAACCAAGACAGATTCAAAACTACCTGACAGCAGAAGGAAGAAGCCCTTTTGAAGAATGGCTTGGTTCTCTTAGGGATCTCAAAGCTAGAGTCAAAATTGAGAAAAGGCTTCAACGAGTTAAGTTAGGCAATTTGGGAGACTATCGCTCAGTTGGAGAAGGCGTCTGCGAACTTAAAATTGATTATGGCCCCGGCTACCGAGTTTATTTTGGACAAATCGGATCGATAATAGTACTTCTGCTTTGCGGTGGAGATAAAAGTACCCAAGAACAAGATATCCTGAGAGCAAAAGAATATTGGAGCAATTATGAAAGAAGTCAAAACGCCAACAAGTAGGAGCTACCAAGAGTATCTAATTTCTTCTCTCAAAGATGCTGAACACGCTGCTGCTTATATTGAGGTGATGTTGGAATTGGAAGAAGGAGAAGAAGAACCCGAACCATTTGAACTTTTAAGATCGGCGCTGAAAGACGTGATGGATGCTCGCGCCCAGTCTAATAATCTCTCAGAAGAAGCCAAAGGATTTTATGAGAAGCTAGACAAGATTTTGGTAGAAACTAAAGGTGCTGAAATTTATGCTTTGGTTGAGTTGCTGGATGTGCTGGGGTTTCGGCTTGCGATCGCACCCAAGTAAATTAATTTCATAGAGCGATCGCTTTCAAGTAAATTAAGCCATGATGCGTTTATAATCGAGTAGTGGAAGTTCAACCAAGACAAATTAAAAACTACCTGACAGCAGACGAAAGAAGCCCTTTTGAAGAATGGCTTAATGCTTTGCGAGATACTCAAGCTAGAGCTAAAATCAGAAACAGACTTAGGCGAGTCGAGTCAGGCAATTTGGGAGACTATCGCTCAGTTGGAGAAGGAGTCTGCGAGCTTAGAATTAAGTATGGCCCAGGATACCGCATATATTTTGGACAAATCGGATCGACAATAGTACTTCTGCTTTGCGGTGGAGATAAAAGTACCCAAGAACAAGACATTGAAAAAGCTAAGGAATATTGGAGCGATTATGGAAGAAGTTAAAGCACCAAGGAGTAGAAGTTACCGCGAATATCTGATGTCATCTCTAAAAGATCCCCAAGAAGCTGCTGGCTATATAGGAAGTTTTTTGGAATTAGAAGAAGGTGACGAACTTGAATATCTATCATCTGTTTTGAAAGATGTAATTGAGGCGCAAGCGCAGATAAACCCCGTTCTGGAAGAAGTAAAGTTGCGCCATGAAAAGCTAGATAAAATGCTTTCAGAAACTAAGGGTGCTGAAATTTACGCTTTGGTTGAGTTGCTGGATGCGCTGGGGTATCGGATTGCGATCGCTCCAAAATAGATTAGTTAAAATGAGCATTACTTTTGATGCAAATATTTACAGTGGCTTGCTCTCTAAATATCAGCCTCGGATTATCAAAACCGAAGAGGAAAACGAGATATTTTTGGAGATAGTTGAAGAATTACTTTCGCGTCCAAATCTGACTCCAGAAGAAGACGCGCTGCTAGAACTGCTGGTAAAACTGATTGAGGATTTTGAATATAAGCACTATCAACTTAATATCTCAACGCCACAGTCAAGGCTACTTCATTTGATGGATGCTCGGAGTATAGAAGCAGGCGATTTAGTAGAAATTTTGGGTTCGAGTGAGGCGGTATTTGAGGTAATTAACGGTGAGCTAGAGATCGATAAGAAACAAGCTGAGGCTTTGGGGAAATTTTTCCACGTCGATCCGGGATTGTTTCTGTTTAATTAAGCGATATGCCGACCGCACGCTGCGCGATCGCTTCCAAGTAGTATGAGCGATAAAATTTTTATCGACACAAATCTTTGGGTTTATCTTTATGGAAAGAACCCTCAAGATAAATATCTAAAAATTAGAGAAATTGTCTCTGATAATCTGCAAGCAATTATTGTCAGTACCCAGATTTTGGCTGAACTTTACCACGTAATGGTGAGGAAAAATCTCACCACTAAAGAAGAAGCTAAGGAAATTGTCTTAGAGATTATTACCACTTTTACAGTGGTTGAACTTGATACATTAAAAGTTTTGCAAGCAATGGATATCAACTCTAAATATGGATATTCTTACTGGGATAGCTTGATTATATCCACTGCTTTACTGGCTGATTGCAGCATTATTTACTCTGGAGATAGGCACCATAACCAGTTAATAGAAAATAAAACACAGATCGTGAACCCATATCTCTAAATTATGGAAAGACTGGTCGCGATCGCACCTCTCCCCCCTTGTATGAAAATGAAACAGCGATCGCGACCTTAACCCTACTCTTGGTTAGAATTTCTCCCCATCGCCGCAACTAACTCATCAAGACTGCAAGAGAGAATCTCTGTTAAACGCTTAGTTTGAGCAAAGGTATAGCGCGGTTCATCTTCCCCTGTTTGATTTTCCCTTCCCGTCGCTGCAATCAGTTCATCCAGAGAACATTGCAACCCATCCACCAGCTTCTTAGTCTGAGTCAAAGTCAAGCATGGCTCGTGTTCTCCTCTCTCCCACGCACTCACAGTCTTAATCGTCACGTCAAGAATATCAGCTAGCTTTCGCTGCGTCAGACCAGCGCGCTGTCTCAGTTGTGCCAGCGTGAGTCGGTCGTTGTGGCTAATTTGTTGATCTTCATTCTTTTCTGTCATATTATAGATACGTGTACACCGTACGTGTATATAAGCCCTAGACCAGGAATACACACAAAGGAAAGACAGCTGAGAAAGCCGCTATTTGGCTATTCAGCTGCCCGATTGAGTTGTTTGACCAGAACAAAAAGTCTAATTGCCTACTGCGATTTCGTCAGCTGGGCAATCGTTGTCCTGTCCATTATTAACAGATTACCGATGAATAAATCCAAAACGACAAACTGCGATCCGCAAATTAACCATACAACCCACAAGCATCATCGAGAAAGTTCCATGAGCTACTTCGACTCCCTCCATCGTTGGTGCATCATCCGCCCATTGCCCAACTTGCAATGCCCGATCGTCGCCCGCTTTCGTCGCCGTAGCGACGCTGAAGCGCATCTGCAAGTCCTCCGGCGTCTGATTCCCAATGTCACATATCAAATTATTTTCGATGTGCCGCTAGAACGCACTGATTTGACACCTGACTGCTAATCGCCAATCGTAGGGACACGGCATCAATAAACATTGTGGTTTATTGAAAAATATCTAGGTTGCCGTGTCCCTACTTTTTCAGTCTCAAAGATTTCTTGCCAGTCGTAGAATTGGGTCTGTATCTTTGTCAGATAATCAAGCGCTAAACATCAGAAGCTCTACCTTCCTGTTTGATTTTGTTGACTCTTTCAAGGATTTCACCAAAGCGCGAGGGGTCTTGTAAATCCTCGATGGTTCCGCGTGCCAAAACAGGCTCAGTAGCCAGTCTATCCATATAAGCATGAAAAGCTTGTTCATCATCTCGATGTTCAAGCATATAGGCACGAAGTTCTTTCCGACTCATTTGCTCAAAGTTTGGTTGTGTCATAAGTACTCCCACTCGCCATTGCGGTCAATCAAGATTTCCGTTTCTTCTCCAGCCAAAATGTATATTTTATCTATACGCCTATCGAGACGCACCACGAATATAGGGCGATAAAAGTTGGTTAACCGCTGGCAGAGAATAAAGCAAGTTAACGCCTGTGCTGTGGTAGGCAGAATCGCTGCTCCTGTACAAAAATTGCCATACTATCAGTTTACATCATTACAGTTTTAGTAGGAGCGATCGCATCCCTCCCCCCTTGTATGAAAATGAAACAGCGATTGTTATTGAATTGGTGTTTTAGGGAAAAAGAAGAGCGATCGCAGAGCGATCGCTCTTCCTAAATTCAGAACCCTAGATCGACCAAGGTGGAGTTTCTCCCTATTAAAACAGAGCGATCGCTCGGATTAATTGACGCTCAAAATTGACCACTTAACCGTTTGACTGCCGCTGTTGTCAAAGTATATCCACGGTTGGTCATTGTTGATGAAAGATACGGTTTCCCCCGGATTGAGTTCAACAGTTTGTTCCTTGCCGCTAGCGACAGCTTGGTCATTTTTTACTGCCACAAGTGCCGCTGGCGTTATGCCTTGAAAGCGCATATATTGTTGTCGTCCCGTATCCACGGGATTGCCATTGGCATCCACCATGTTAGCGATTGGCTCGTTATTGGCGCTCCAGCCGTAGTTCCAGCTGCCCTCGGCTTTAATTTTTAACGTTATCTTTTTGTCCGATTCGTTAGTCAAGCTGGGAAGGTTTTGTTCCTCATTCGCCATAACGATGAGTTCGCCAGTGGGAAGAGGAAAGCTTTTATTGTCAGGGGCAGAGACAATAGATTCTTCTTTATTTGAGCCACCGTTACCGTTTTTGATGCCAGCAATAGACCACTTAATCTTGAGACTGCCACTGTTATCAGCGTACACGCCCGGTTGGTCATTGTTGATAAAAGATACGGTCTTGCCTGGTGGGATTTCGATCTCCTGTTCTTTGCCGCTTGCCACAGCTTTGCCATCTATTACCGCTACTAATGCAGCTGGGGTTATGTCCGGAAAGCGCATATATGTGTTTCGCCCCGTCTGTGCTGTATTGCCATCACCATCTACTTGGTTGCCGAATGCCTCTTTCCCGCCGTAACTCCACGTTCCCTCGGCTTTAATCTTCAATTTTATCGTTTTGTCAGTTTTGTTTGTCAAGCTGGGAAGGTTTTTTTCTTCCTTTGCATATACGGTAAGTTCATCGCTGGGTAGGGTTATGCTGGATTTTGTCATATATTTTTGCTGTCGGTTTACATTAGTTACTCTACCATAAACCTGTTGCTCGGCAATATTTTTTGCAATTATAACATGTATTTTTAGTCACCAAATTTAAGAGTAGGAAAGGTAGGAAAAGTAGGTAGTGAAATATAACTGCACCGACAGAAGGATAAAAAATGCGATCGCGTAGCTAACCATTGGCATATCGCTTATCCTAAATACAGCACCTTTGAGCGAGTACAACAACGTGGAAAAAACCGAAAAGCAGAAAATGCTCGCTGGCGAACTTTACCTGGCTGCGGATGCTGAATTAATCGCACTTCGCCAGCAAGCACGCCGTATTGTCAGAACTTACAACAATACAACTGAGGAAGAAAGCGAGATGCGAATCCAACTCCTCAATCAATTATTTGCCAAAGTTGGATCTAACGTTGAAATTGAGCCGCCTTTCCACTGCGACTACGGCAGCAATATTTATGTAGGTGACAAATTTTACATGAATTTTGGCTGCGTTATTCTCGATTGCAATCGAGTCGAAATCGGCGATAACGTCCTCTGCGGGCCATACGTGCAAATTTACGCCGCTTACCATCCTACCTCACCCGAAATACGTCTTTCTGGTAAAGAATTAGCGGCTCCTGTGAAAATTGGTAATAATGTTTGGATTGGGGGCGGTGTTATTATTTGTCCCGGCGTTACCATCGGCGATAATACTACGATAGGTGCTGGTAGCGTAGTGGTAAAAGATATTCCTGGAAATGCGATCGCTGTGGGAAACCCTTGCCGAGTGATGAGAAATTTATCTTAATTAGGGCTGGCTGAATCAGCCTGCGATCGCGATAGAAGGATTGAGGTTCAAGCTAGACCAATACATAAGTTGATATGGTCTGAGATTCGCTTAAAGATAGTTTTTGATAATCAGAGAGAGGTAAAAAGGTGTTGTTTTGGGAATTGTTAATCTGCATTCGTTTGGCAACTCTGCATCAGTGCGATGAAGCTGGACATATATTTAATTGATAGCTGTTGAGCAATTGGGATGGCAGAAAACTTGGAGCAACTATTAGGCGATCGCTCTGAAGAAGTTCTCCAATTTGTCGTAGCACGATACTTAGCTCACAACCCTGAAAAACTATCCTTGGTACTCCAGCATTACCCGAAAGATTCTCAACCAGGTTATAGCCGCCTGGTTATTTTATTTCACCCCCAAGTTCCCAGTAACTTGCTAGTAGAAAACAGCCGCTCGTTGATATGGCTAGAGCGTTTTGCTATTGCCCAAAATCCCAATACTCCACTGGAGACACTTCAGATTTTGGCGAGAGATGGTAATCGCATTGTTCGTGCTGCTGCAAAGGCTAATCTAAATCGTCTCACAACCTTGCATAAGTGCGATTAGGCTAGACATATATTTAAGTAGTAGCAGTTGAGCCATTAGGATGACAGAAAACTTGGAATTAACGCGAAAGGTTGCTAGCGATCCTGGCACTGCGCCCGCTTTGTTGGCAGAATTGGGGGGGAGTAGCGATCGCATCACTCGCCAAAACGTCGCCGCTAACCCCAACACCCCCACTGAGGTATTGCTAAAGTTAGGCGCGGAATTTCCGGAACAATTGCTAGAAAATCCGATATTTTCCCTACTTTTGCTGGAAAATCCCAACCTAACAGCCGTAATTCCCTACGATACGCTGGTTAATCTGCTCAAATGCGAGATCGTGCCCGATTCTTTTATGAAGTGGGCATCTGATAGCTGGAGAGGCGATCGCGAATTAGCTTTAGCATTGGCAATGAACGCCAAAACCCGAAAAAATGTATTGAAGAGACTATTAGAAAATTCATATTACTCTGAGGTACAAGAGGTTGTGCAACTTCACGTCAACTTCGCAGGTGAGATGACTGAAAGTTGGGATCGAGGCACAATCGAAGCAATTGGTAAAACAACCTTCGACGGTCAACAATATAGGCAATACCTAGAACAATTGGCACAAATAAATTCAATTCCTGCGTTTTTGATTCCCTGCTTAAAATTGCTGAGTGAAATTGCCCCTGAAGATGACCCATCTGGTTTTGAATTGGATGGTAAGTATCGCCACACCCCTGTCGAGATGTTGCCACAGTTGGCACGCCGAAACCTTGCCAAAAATACCAGCACACCTGTCCATATTTTGGAGATGTTAGCGATAGATAATAACGTCGAAGTTCGCTATGAGCTTGCCAAGAATCCCAACACACCTGTCAAAATTTTGGCACAGTTGGCAACCGATTATAAGGCTTGGGTGCGCTACGATCTTGCCAAAAATCCTAACGTACCAGCGAGTATTTTATCAGAGTTAGCAAGCGATACAGACGCTGGAGTTCGCCGCAACGTTGCCGCAAATCCCAACACGCCTGTCGAAATTTTATCAAAGTTAGCGACTGACAATAATTATGGAGTTCGCTACAGCGTTGCGTCAAATCCGAACACGCCTGTGGAAATTTTGGTAGAGTTGGCGACCGATCATCATAGTTATATTCGCCAATATATTGCCGCAAATCCCAATACGCCTGTCCATATTTTGTCAAAATTAGCGACTGATAGTCATGCCGCTGTTTGCCAATATATTGCGGCAAATCCTAATACACCTATAACCCTCTTGCAGCAGCTATTAAGCTACGACCATGAACGGGTGCTAAAATTTGCCGTCCCCCGATTCTTAACTCACAATCTTGATAAACTATCCGTCGTACTCCAGCATTACCCGAAAGATTCTCAACCGGGTTATAGCCGCTTGGTGATTTTATTTCACCCCCAAGTTCCCGCTCATTTGCTAGTAGAAAATAGGCGTTCCGACGCATGGCTAGAACGTTATGCGATCGCACAGCACCCCAATACCCCACCCGATACCCTGGAAATTCTGGCTAAAGATGCCAACCGCATTGTCCGTGCTGCTGCTAAAGCTAATCAACAAACCCGTCCAGAAGCAAGCCGTTAAAATCGCGATTATACCACTTTGCCATCAATGCGCGGGGCGGGGCGGGTTTAGTTAAATTGTTTGTTTTTGGCCTCTGTTATTGGTAAAACCCGCCCCTACAATCGCGGTTTTAGATGCTCAGGCTTCCTTAGTGCTACATTATAATACAAATAGCCCGGGCGGGTTTATTGGAGTTATCTGTTTTCCCAAAAGTTATCGGTAAAACCCGCCCCTACTGCGAACTGAAAATCTGCAATCTGAAATCTAAAATCTAAAATCTGAAATTCCATGACTCCTACTGCCCTTAAAGCATACTTAAACAGCCTACTTGATAAAAACCTACAAATCAGCACGATGATTTGGGGGCCTCCTGGAATTGGCAAATCAAGTATTGTCGCCCAACTCGCCAAAGAACATAAAATCGACTTTGTAGACGTGCGCCTATCGCAACTTGCACCTACCGATTTGCGCGGTTTACCTGTCGCCGAAGATGGCATTTCTAAATGGTATCCGCCAGAATTTCTCCCCCATTCTGGCAAAGGAATTTTATTTTTAGATGAACTCAATATGTCGCCACCTGCAATGCAAGGCGTAGCGCAACAATTAATTTTAGACCGTCGCGTTGGTTCCTATACAGTTCCAGAATATTGGCATGTTTGGGCAGCAGGAAATCGCAAAGAAGACCGCGCAGCAGTTTTTGATATGCCTTCGCCTTTAGCTAATCGTTTTTTACACTTACAAGTCGAGGCAGATTTTGACAGTTTTAAAGCTTATGCCCTGGCGACTAAAGTCCACGAGCAAATTATTGCTTTTCTTTCATTTCGTCCCAGTTTATTACACAAATTAGACGCACAACAACCGGCTTGGCCTTCACCGCGTTCTTGGGTAATGGCAAGTCAATTGCATCAAGCTGGACTCGATATTGCTCCTGCTGTAGGGATGGAAGCGACGGCGGAATTTAGTGCTTATACGCAACTTTATCAAAGCTTGCCCGACTTGGTTCGGATTTTAAATGGAGAGGATAAGATTCCTTTTCCACAAGAACCTTCTGTCCGCTATGCAACTACTATTGGTTTGGCTGTGCGGGCAAATGATGCGACTTCTGCTTACAATGCTTTTAGTTGGATTTCTCAGGTAGCAACGGCAGAATGGGTACAATTATTTGCGGTTGATTTATTCCGCAGTATGAGATCTAAAGGACAAATTGGGGCGTTTGCTCAATTGGTACAAAAAGATGAGCGGTTTAAAGGTTTTATGAAAGATTTTCAGGAATTGGTGAGTTTATGATCTGGGGAATTACGCAAAAAAGCCTCGACGAATGGAATTCGCGGCTACACAAACAAAACCTGCCTACGCAGGTTATTAAGTCCGCGCAGGCGGACTTCGTTTGTGTAGGCGCGATTTTAATCGTTTTTTGGGTGTGTAGGCGCGATTTTAATCGTTGTGCATAGTTGGCGGGGGCGGGTTTATTTAGGTTATCTATTAGAAGCATAGATTATTGGTAAAACCCGCCCCTACAGTAATCGCAATATACAATTAAAAAGGTGAGTTGATCGTGTTGAATTCAGATATAGACCGAATTATCAGTGCTTCGCTGTTGCGATTGAGAATGAAATCGCCGTTTTTTGCAACTTTGGCGCTGTTTACTCATTTTCGCGCTACCGAATCAATTTCTACTGCGGCTACAGATGGGGAGAATATTTTTATTAATCCAGATTATGTGCGTAGTCTTCCTAAAGCCCAAGTAGATGGTTTGTTGCTGCACGAAGTTTTGCACGCGGCTTTATTGCATGTATTTCGTCGAGGTGCGCGGGAACCGCTGCGCTGGAATATTGCTGCTGATATTTTAGTGAATGGGATGATAGCTCAAGAGCAGGGTTTTGAATTACCTCCCAGTGGTATTCGCAACTATGAATTAGAACATTTGAGCGTTGAAGAAATTTACGAACTTTTGGAAGTAAAGGAAATAGATTGCTCGATTTGCGAACCAGATTTGTTAGATGCTGATAGCGAAGATGGTAGTCTTTCCCTGAAACAGAAAGCGGTGATGGAAGCGCACTGGAAAAATGCGATGCAACAGGCTATTACTGTGGCTAGATCTAGCAATCAACAAGGTAATATTCCCGCTTGGTTGCAACGGGAATTAGAGCCATTAAAGCAGGCGCAATTAGATTGGCGTTCTTATCTGTGGCGATACTTAGTACGAACGCCTACAGATTTTACCGGGTTTGACCGTAGATTTATTGGTCAAAAGCTCTATTTAGAAGCTTTAGAAGGCGAATCGGTGCAGGTGTTTGTGGCGGTTGATACTAGCGGGTCGGTGGGCGATCGCGAGCTGCAAACGTTCCTCGCCGAAGTAGCAGGAATTCTCAGTGCATATCCGCATCTGGAATGTGAGTTATATTACGCCGACGCTGAAGCTTACGGCCCCTATTCTTTAGAAAAAAGTAGCGAAATTCCCAAACCTGTAGGCGGTGGCGGCACGTCTTTTGTCCCGTTTTTTGAAAAGGTTGGTATTAATCGAGACTGGCATAGTAACGGGGTATGCGTTTATCTTACCGATGGTTATGGCACGTTTCCTAGCACGCCGCCTGCGCTTCCCGTGTTGTGGGTGGTGACTCCTGGTGGTTTAGATTTATCACAATTTCCGTTTGGAGAAGCTGTGAGATTGTTGTCAGTTGCGTAGGTTGGTTGCATCAATGGTAGACCTTGTAATACAATGTAGCATAAAATTAACAACGTGCGATCGCGCGGCGGGAGAAAACGAGCAATGTTAGAGCCTCCTAATCAACCTAAAAACACCGATGTCGTACTGGGTGGTAACGCTCCACCTCCGTTAAGCGGTGCGGTTTTGGGAGGAATAGCAGGAGTTAAACACAGGCTCAAAAGTCAGGTAGCAGAGCATCGAGTTGCGGCGCTAGACGATGCGCTAAATTATGGAGATGCTGGTTTAGAATTGATAATTCAGGCATTAGATGATGAAGCTGAACAAGTGCGGTTGTTTGCTTGCTTCGCCTTCTCTACCAAGTCAGAATTACTTGCTCTATTGCAAAAAGGTGTTGCTAGTTGGAATAAGTGGCGATCGCATTCTGTACGCTTGGATTATTTTGACGTAGTAGATCTGAGTGGAATTAACCTCAGAGGGAAGAACCTGAGAAAAATTAATTTCAGACAGTGTAGCCTCAGCGGTGCAGATTTGAGAGGCGCAGATCTAAGAGAAGCTAAACTATACAGAACCAACCTCAGCGGCGCCAATCTTAGCGGCGCCAATCTATCTGGGGCAAACCTCAATGGCGCGATTTTAAAAGGAGCTATCCTCAAAGGAGTCCAACTCAATCGGGCAAATCTCAGCCGAACCGATTTGAGCGAATTTAACTTTTGTGGTGCTAAGCTGCAAAGAGTTAATTTTACCAAAGCAAATCTGAGCGGGATGAATTTCTGCAAAGCTAATTTAAGCAAGTCTAAATTTATCAAAGCGAATCTGCAAAGCGCCCAATTTGTTGAAGCTGACGCGAGTGGGGTAAATTTTCGAGGCGCGGATTTGTGGGGCGCTAATCTGAGTGGGCTTAACCTCAGTCAGATTAACTTCTTTGGAGCAAACCTTAGCAGTGCGAACTTTAGTGAAGCTATCCTCAGCGCTGCGAACCTTTTTGAAGCTAAACTCAGCGGTACTAACCTTAGTAAAGCTAACCTCAGCGGTGCTAATCTTCGTCAAGCTAATCTTAAAAGCGCTAACCT
>CAYXCW010000112.1:0-7998 GCA_964463555.1 uncultured bacterium | reverse complement strand
AAGCTAACCTCAGCGGTGCTAATCTTCGTCAAGCTAATCTTAAAAGCGCTAACCTCGACTGTGCGAATTTCAACAAGGCTAATATCCGAGGTTCTAATTTCTGGGAGGTTAGAATGCTACGAGTAATTCTACCGAATGGAAAAACATACTCTTCAGGAAAACACATTGAGTGGTTTAGTTGATATAAATACATCTTGTGTAAGCAGTGAAATCAATAGCGAACAAAATCTATGATGAACAAGCCGCAACGTTGTATTGTCTGTAAAGCTAATGTTTCCTCTCAGCATTCTTTTTATTCACAACTCTGTGTAAATTGTGGAGATTTAAATTACACAAAACGCAATCAAACCGCAAATTTACAAGGTTTGTTGGCTTTAGTTACTGGATGTAGAGTTAATATCGGTTATGCAGTAGTTTTGAAATTACTCCGAGCGGGTGCAAGTGTTATTGCTACGACGCGGTTTCCTCACGATGCTGCTAGTAGATATGCGAAAGAATCCGATTTTGATGATTGGAAGCATCGCTTGCATATTTACGGTTTAGACTTGCGGCATATTGTTAGCGTCGAGCAATTTACTCAACATTTGATTAATTTCTATCCTCGTTTGGATATTATTATTAATAATGCCGCACAAACGATTCGCCGTCCGGCGGCGTTTTATCGCCATTTGATTGAAGGTGAATCTTTGGGTTTGTCACAGTTGCCGGAAGAAATACAGCCGTTGGTTGTGCGATCGCACAATCTATCTTTAGGTAATGTTTTTGAGAAAAATTATCTGAAAACAGCGGGTGATGAAGCGAATGCGATTGTAATTTCTCGGTTGAATGAGGGGGAGCCGCACTCTTCGCTTCTCTCTCCCGACTGCGAAAATGATGAGGCTTTTTTCCCGTTAGGAATGTACGCGGAAGATGGGCAACAGCTAGATTTGCGTCCGTTTAATAGTTGGCTGATGAAAGATGATGAAGTGAGTATTTTGGAATTGTTGGAAGTGCATGTAATTAATGCTATTTCTCCTTTCATTCTCAACAGCAGGCTAAAGCGCTTGATGAATAGTTATCCAGAGCAAAGCAAATATATCATCAATGTTTCTTCAATGGAGGGCAGATTCAATGGCATTGATAAACCTTGGCGACATCCTCACACCAATATGGCAAAAGCGGCGCTAAATCAAATGACTCGCACTTGCGCTAAAGAATATGCCAAATACAAGATTTTTATGAATGGTGTTGACCCAGGGTGGATTAGCGTTTTACACCCTTACCCAATGGCAAAAAAGCAGCAAGAACTTGGAAATAAACCGCCTTTCGATCCTATCGATGCAGCGGCGAGGATTTGCGACCCAATTTATGTAGGATTAAATGAAGGACGCAATCCGTTTGGTAAGTTATTTAAAGATTATGTCGAGACAGAATGGTAGGAGAATTGCAGATTTTAGATTTGAGATTGCATATTTAATAAAAGTAGCAGGTGCGATGGTGCGTTACTTTGAGCGTGCCGCGCTATTTCTCGTAGTTGCATCAATGCCGGAAATCAATTTCCGGCTGAAAGCTAAAACCCGTTAAAACGGGTTGAAAATTGTTGTCATATCATGTCCGTTGAATTGCCCATAATAAAAAAACCTTACCCCGTTGTTGGGTAGGGACACGGCATCATAAATCTCTCGGACACAGATAACTTTGATCGTGCCGTGTCCCGGCTGCTAATTATTGGTAATCGACCGGACATGATATCAGTTAGTTTCACTTCAGCTTTGAGCAAGTAATTTATTTCAGGGCTGACTTTTGCTAAAGATACAATATTAATATTCGGCAGCGTCGTCTAGTGGTAAGACACCTTCCTTTCCAGAAGGAGATGTTCCGTTTGATTCGGGCCGCTGCCAAGGGCGACGTAGTTTAAATGTAAGAATTCCTTGGAGTAGACCAGGAGATGCGGGTGCAATTCCCGTCGTCGCTATTTATGTAGTACAATAGTAATACTGGGCAGTGTAGCTTAATGGTAAAGCGATCGCCCTTTCAAGGCGAAATAGATGATGGTTTGATTCCGTCCGCTGCCAAGGGCGACGTAGTTTAAAGGTGAGAATGCCTTGGAGTAGACCAGGAGATGCGGGTGCGAGTCCCGTCGTCGCTATTTCCTGTTTTTAGCCCTTTCCGTCCGAGGGAAGGGGTAAGGGGATGAGGTTTTCTGCAAACTGAAGGCAGTTATCCCAGACTCAAATTATGATCCAAGCAGCTACCAGGCAAGAAAATTACATTCATACCAATGGCATCAAATTGCATTACGTAACCGAGGGAGAAGGGCCGTTAATGCTGATGTTGCATGGTTTTCCAGAATTTTGGTATTCTTGGCGGCATTTAATCCCGGAATTTGCTCAAGATTATCAGGTTGTTGCCCTCGATTTGCGCGGTTATAACGATAGCGATAAACCATCCCAAAAATCGGCTTATGTTATGGATGAGTTTATCAAAGATATCGAGGGTGTTATTAAAGGATTGGGATACTCTAGCTGCGTATTAGTTGGACATGATTGGGGGGGTGCGATCGCATGGTGTTTCGCCTACGCCCATCCCGAAATGGTCGAACGCTTAATCGTGCTGAATATTCCTCATCCGGCTAAGTTTGCTACTGGGTTAACTAAGCCTCAACAATTGCTTCGCAGTTCGTATATTTTCTTCTTTCAACTGCCTTTTCTCCCCGAATTACAGTTAAAGTTGAACAATTACCAGGCGCTTGAAACGGCTTTCAAAGGTATGGCTGTTAATAAAGATGCTTTCAGCCAAGCTGATATTGATGCCTACAAACAAGCGGTAGCAAAACCCGGTGCTTTAACGGCGATGTTGAACTATTACCGCAATATGTTTCGGCATGGATTCATTAATCGATCTTGGGGCGTTCTCGACGTTCCTACTTTGATGGTTTGGGGGGAAAAGGATACGGCATTGGGTAAGGAACTCACTTACGGGACAGAAAATTTTGTGCAGGACTTCCAAATTAAGTACATTCCCAATTGCAGTCACTGGGTGCAGCAGGAACAACCTCAATTGGTAATCCAGTATATGCGGGAATGGCTAATGGCTAATCGCTAATTAACCTAGATTACCCACGATCGGCAGCCCTTGCACGGCATGATTAACGTTATCTGTTTACGCCGACACCCACGCATGGTGCGGCTATACAAACGAAGCCTGCGAAGGCGGGCTAAAGCTTTTAAAGCCTGCGAAGGCAGGCTTTGTTTGTGTAGCCGCGACTTTAGTCGTCCGGCATAAAACGGGCGATCAAAGCGGATTCGGTATGAGATATTTCTGATGCCGTGTCCCTACGCAGCGATCGCGTGAGGTTTTTTTATGATGGGAAATTCAACGGATATCCTATAAAATCTATCAAATCATATTATGTTTGCTTGTATCGGCATCGCGCGCGGGGCGGGTTTATCGACACAATTCGCTTGGTATCAAATGTGTCTGGTAAAACCCGCCCCTACAATGCCATTAACCGTACAATTACGATGCAACCGGACACAATATAACTATCAACTATCAACTATCAACTATCAACTATCAACTATCAACTATCAACTATCAACTGTTAAAGTCCATTGCCAATTAAAATAAATGCTGACCAGTAGTAGGGATGAGTAAATTGCCGCTGATTACCGTTTAACAAACTCAGTTGTGCTTGTCGCAATGCTGCGGTTTTTGTGATGTTTCCTTTGGCTAAATTGCTGTAGAAATTTTGCATTAGCAGACTGGTACTTAGATCGCTGACTTGCCATAGAGAAGCCATTACGGCTTTTGCTCCTCGATTGAGAAAATAATAGCTAATTCCTGCTATTTCTAATCCATCGGCGTCGGGGCCACCTAGAACTGCCCCAATGTTGGTGAGAGTCCTCCCTTCCCCCGCCTTGTTGCCGATTTCTCTGAGAATTGCTAAAGCCTGCTGATAGAACTCCAACGCCTTGGGATACTGGCCTAGATTGCCGTAAACAAACCCAATACTGCTGAGAGTCGCCCCTTCCTCCGCCTTGTTGTTGACTTCTCTGTGAATTGCTAAAGCTTGCTGATAGAACTCTAATGCCTTGGGATACTGGCCTAGATAGTTGTAAACTAACCCAATTTCATTGAGTGCAATGCCAGTGAGAGTCTTGTCGCCAATTTCGCGGGCTATTACCAGTGCTTGTTGCAATGTTTGGAGGGCTTCTCTAAACTGACTTTGGCTATGCTGCTGTTGCCCCCGTTGTAAAAGCCGAGTTGCCTCTGCTTTTCGGTCTTGTAGGGACGACGCTGGGGATGACTGCTTGTTCTGTGTTTGTGCAAGAGCGTTTTTTATTCCCAAGTTGTTCGTTGTGGGTTGTACCGGACAGATCGGGGAAAACAGCAGGGTTGCAGTCAGAATGCTGAGGTGGTAAATGCGAGGATGCATCGGGCGAGTCCTCCAATAATGGGTTAGCAGATAGCTTGTTCAAATATATATATCTCTGGCGGCGCAGAAGGTATGCAAAAACTCTGGTACAGCAGTTTGATATCCTCAGATCTTGCGCCATAGTCCACAACCGCCAGAGAATCAATTCACGGGCTTTTAGCGAAAGTCCATTGAAATGGACTGTTAATCTGATTTCAGTCCACTTCAGTGGACTTGGGCTATTAGCCGTGGACTTGAGTCCACGGCGGGCGAAAATCGCAGGTGCAAGATCTGAGTATCGGGACAAGGGGGACAAGAAGGACAAGGGGAGATAAAATCTGGTCTAGTAAGTGTCCCGTTTTAGACTGGTAGCCTGCGATCGCCCACAAGACAGTTATCATTTATTTAAGCCTAATATTTACACAAATCGGGACTAAATATTTATGTGCGATCGCATTACTTTCGATCCGCAAATCATGGGAGGACGCGCCTGCATTCGAGGAATGCGAATCACTGTTTCCCTGGTGGTGAGTTTGGTCGCCAATCGCATGAGCGTTGAGGAAATTTTGCAGGAGTATCCAGACTTAGAAGCAGAAGATATTAAAGCGAGTTTGCAGTACGCCGCCTTTTTAGCTAGCGAGTAAATCCACTCATTCGCTGAGATCAAAGCATCAAGATAATCGTTACCGATTGCGCCGACTTCCCATTGAACCCGTCGAGAATTAATCGATCGATACCTTGTGGTACAAAGTATGGTTGTTTTGTGCGATCGCCATTCTCCCATCACCCCCCGACTTTCACGCACCAAGTCTTTTGTCTCGTGGGCGAGTCTGCGATACTCATCGGCGAGTCTTTTAATCTCGTGAGCGAGTCTCCGATACTCATCGCCGAGTCTTTTAATCTCGTGAGCGAGTCTCCCAGACTCATCGGCGAGTCTTTTAATCTCGTGGGCGAGTCTCCGATACTCATCGGCGAGTCTTTTAATCTCGTGGGCGAGTCTCCGATACTCATCGCCGAGTCTTTTAATCTCGTGGGCGAGTCTCCGATACTCATCGCCGAGTCTTTTGATCTCGTAAGCGAGTCTCCCAGACTCGTAAGTGAGTATTTTAATCTCGCGAGCGAGTCTTTTTACCTGTCAACTGTCAACTGTCCACTGTCCACTGTCCACTGTCCACTGTCCACTGTCCACTGTCCACTGTCAAAGCAGGATAACTTGCACAAATTCGTTGATCGCATCGTACTGATCCGAGTATCCCATGTACTTGACCAGTAAATTTAAATCCAAATCGGGGAAAAATTCGCTTTGGGAGACTTCTTCATACTCTCCCGACTCGTGCAAGTGGAAAACCCGCAGTTGGTCGATTTTCCAAAACCAAACTTCTGGTACTTTCGTAGGTTCGTATAACTCTCGCCGGTCAATTGTACCGCTGGTGACGATAATTTCGATCGCGATATCGGGTATTTCTTTATCGCTGCCGATGCAGTAAGATTCATCGGGCGTACCATAAGCATAACCAGGTTCTTCTAAAGTAAAGCCGCCGCGCTTATAAAACCTGATGTTTTTGGCGCGCATGTAAGCTTCTAGCAGCAACCCCAGGGTGCTTTTGATATACTCGTGCGTCTTGCCGATTGGCGACATAATCTCCATTACTCCAGCTAAGTAGGAAAGTTTAATTTCCCGTTTATCTTCCAACTGTGATTCTATAACTTTAAACTGCTCCCAGTTGATGCCTCGCAGCGCGACTAATTTACATTCTAGTGGCTCCTTAGCTCGGTTTTCTGGTGGTTCCATAAGCTCTTTAGTTAATTTTGCCATGTTTGATCTATGTTAAATTTGCGGGGATTTTTGAGCATAAAATTTTTGTTGTCTTTGATTAAGTCTCCCGTACAAATGATGGGACACCGTTCTTGATAAGCTTTGATTGCTATGATATAGTCTTGCTCTACCAGCTCGATGTCAATTTTCCGCAACCGATCGACTACCACGCCAAGCAGGATAACTTCTCCGCTTAGTTTATCAGGATTAGGAGTTTTTATTTGCATCACAACTCCCTGAACGGTAATATTGGGAGCGTTGGTAATCAGTTCGCTAATAATGTCTATTTGAGAGCGGTTTTCGGCTTTCTCTAAGATGTTCAATAATTCGGATATTCGCAAAGGATAATCGTCAAATTCCCTGTCTAAAGGAACTTGTATTTTTAATCTATCTTCTGCGAAGGCGTCTCTTGTCCAAATAGAAACTCGATCGGGAATGCGGTTTTTTATTTGCCATCCAGTCGCCTGTAGGTATGCCTCTACAGCTTCAGGTTGCAGATGCTTCAGCACGTCCACATCGGACAAGGTAACTTTCATAATATCCCTCCTGTTTCAATCCGCTGCATCAGGGTTTTTAGGGCATCGATGGTCAAGATTTGTTGTTGTGGCAGATATACGGTGATTTTAACCGCTGCTTTTTTCTATAAATCTAGCGATCGCATCTTTTTTCCCTTCGACAAACTCTCGCCCAATTCTGGTTAATCTATCTATATTTTCTTCGCTGGCGTCGTCGATGCGATCGCTGGCTATTTCGGGTTGCAGGCGCAGGTAAGGCGGACTTTCTCTCCCCTCTAATTCTGGTGGATTCATCACTTGGGTAGTTATATAGTCGTTCACGTCTGCCGAGGCGTCTAATAATACTCTAATTAAACGTCCTTCCCAGATCCATTGAAACACGCCCCAGCCAGTCGCCCTCGCCCATTCTGCTTGTTCTTGAGGTTTGAGATTGGGCATTCCGGTTCCAATAGAAAGAACGCTGATATCTTTGATAAAATGTCCTAAGTAAAGCGCTTCTGCCACCGCGCAAGAGGTAGGATTGTTGGCGCCAATTCCCCCATCAATTACCACGTAGGTTTTTGAGCCGCTTTCTAATTGCACGGTAAGTTTGTGGGCTGGAAAAAATGTCGGGGCTGAAGACGAACAAACGCAGGCTTCCCATATAGGAATGTTCGCCCAAGGATCGAATCTTCTCCAACTTTTGAAGACGAGGAATTGACGTTCAATTGTCTCGTAAGCTGTAATCAAAAGCCGGGGCGATTTACCAATTTCCGAGAGTTTCGTCTCGCCTAACTCTTCTTGGAGAACTTCAATCAAACCTCGACTGGAAAATTTCGGGGCTGAAAGTCCATATTGCGCTATCACTTTCAGTCTTTCTAATGAATAAAGGTTAGAATAAGGGAAGATTCTTTTACCTTTATTCCTGTAGAGTTGTAGAATCTTTTCGCTGCTTAGTCCTTTGGCGATCGCTGCGGCTAAAATAGACCCAGTGGAAGTGCCCGCAATCAAGTCAAAGTATTTATTCAAAGGCGCACCAACCATCTTTTCTACTTCCGACAAGATGACTGTCGAAATTACGCCTCGAATCCCACCGCCGTCTAAACTCAAAATCCGAAAAGGCATGTTTATCTCTTCCCTTACCAGAAAAAATGGGTTGTGAGCCTCCCCTTGAAGGGGAAAGGGGGAGTATGAGCAGAACTTTTCCCTTTTTCCCCTTCCCCTTTTCACCTTAAAGCTCAACTATCAACTATCAACTATCAACTATCAACTATCAACTATCAACTATCAAC
>CAYXCW010000111.1:10752-25810 GCA_964463555.1 uncultured bacterium | reverse complement strand
TTTCTTCGTCGATCTCTTTCCTTGCTCAACAATTTTGCACAGAAACCCGGTTTCTGTTGGTAAAACCCGCCCCTACAATAAAATTCTCGTAATATCATGTCCGCTAGTAGAGACGTTACATGTAACGTCTCTACTCGTGTGGTTAATTGCGTCGTAGGGGCGGGTTTTACCAGATACCTTTGATTCCAAGCGAATTGTGTTGATAAACCCGCCATGAGCGCGGTGCGGATGCAAGCGGACACGATCTAATACCAAATCCGCTTTGATCGCCCCTTTGATGCCGAACGACTAAAGTCGCGGCTACACAAACAAAGCCCGCCTTCGCGGGCTATAAAATCTAAAGTCGCGGCTACACAAACAAAGCCCGCCTATGCCTCCGGCACGCTGCGCGAACGCGGGCTATAAAATAAAGGGGGTTTAGAACCCGGATTTGGTATTGAAACCTTTTAGCATTAAAAAATTATCCAACTTGCTGAAATTGGGGTTGGAAAGTTTGTAGTTAACCTTCGGAAAGGAATTGAGGAGGTTAAAGCAATGAAAGCTAAGACTGGAATTTTGTGGGCAAGTACGGCATTATCGTTTGCAGCTTTGTGTGCGATTTCTTTCCCGGTTATAGCAGTACCAGAGTCAGCGGGAACTAGACAAGATCGGATTGCTCAAACTATTGTGACACTCAAGCGATCGCCTAGACGTTGGATTGAAATCGATCTCTCGGATCAAAGGCTAACTGGTTGGGAAGGCGAAACGCAAGTTTTTTCCTATCTTGTTTCCACTGGTAAGGCTACAACTCCTACCCCGACTGGTGTGTTTTCGGTTCAAATTAAACGCATTTCAGATCGGATGCGAGGCGAAGGTTATAACGTTCCTAATGTTCCTTACGCGATGTACTTTTCTGGAGGTTATGCGATTCACGGCGCATACTGGCACAATCGCTTTGGTACGCCAGTCAGCCACGGTTGCGTTAATGTCAGAGTCGATCGCGCTGAAAGGTTGTTCGATTGGGCTTCAGTGGGAACGCCGGTAGTTATTCATCGCTAGGCATTCCTTTGATATACTGCCTCAATACAGGTGGCAGAATGTAACAATTTGCTTGTTGTTCTATCAAGCACCGCCGCGATAAAGATTGCAGCGCGTTTAGTAAATCTGATGATGGAATTGTGCTATTTTCTAGCAGTTTTGCTAGGTTAATGGGAGAGCTTTCTTTTGCTAATAAGGAGAGGACTTGTTTTTCTAGGGCGGATATGCGATCGCACTGCTGTTGTAAAACATCTTTCAAATCTTCCGGCAACAATATCGTATCATTTGGTAATAACTCATTCACCCATCCTCCCAACTCAACAATCTGACTTGCCACGCTTTTTAACCACAAAGGATTCCCTTGGTAGCGGTGAATCAGTGCTGAGTAGTTATCGATGTCTGCTAATCCATAATCTCTCAATATTTCCCGCCCCGCTGCTACATCTAAACCAGCAAGTTGTAAGGTACGAATGCTCGTATTTTGGCTTTTGACTTGAGGCACTTCTCTTGGTTGTTCCCAACCGATTAACAGAAAGCAACTTTGATGGGATAAATTTTCTATCTGTTTGAAAAAAGAGCGATATTCTTCGTATCCTGGTTTATACTTTCCTGCTAATTCCCCACTACTGAAAAGATTGTGAACGTCATCTAACACTATTAAACAGTGATACTTTTGTAAATACTTAATTATAGGTAAAGGTTTTTGTTTAGTTGCAGGTGAATCTAGCTTTTCTGACTGGGAGAAAACCTCTATTAGTTTATGTTGAAATTCATCTAGGGTGTGTGATTCGTCTAGACTGCACCAAATGACGTATTCAAACTCATGTTTTATTTGTTGAACGAGTTGCACAGCTAGCGTTGTTTTGCCGATTCCGCTGATGCCTGTAAGCGCTATTAAGCGACAGCGTTGTTGTAAAATCCAGGTCGTGAGAGTGTCTAGTTCGGGTATGCGATCGTAAAAAGCACCCAACTCCGGCATCTCGCTTAAATCTTCATGCGAGTTTTCAGTTTGTTTTGGGTTAGCTATTTCCTGATTAGGTGGATCTGAGTTTGGTATACCTGGCAGGTATAAAGTATGCCCACAGATCATATAGCTACTTTGGTTATGGTGTTGCTCAAAATGTGAAAATGTTGCTTTTAAATTTGATTTTTTGACTCTTTTTCCCAATTCTTGTGAAAGGATCTGCCATAATTCCATTCCTACCTCTCTAACACGATCTTCAGAGCGATTAACCTCCTTAGCAATTTCTTTGTAGTCCTCATCTTCCCACGTGCCGCGCAGAATCTTCTCTTGCAAGTCACTAAGGTGCTTACCTGTTCTAGCAAACACCAGATCGTCTGCCAGCTTTATCACTTCCTTAAGGTTCATACAGTAGCTTAGAAGTCAGGATTGGTTGTATTGTACCCAACATTTCCCAACATTTCCCAATATTTCCCCATTTTCGAGCAGGTCATCACCTGGAAAAGTCCCGATAACTACCAAACTTTTTGCAAGCGTAAAAAGAAAAAATAACTGCTAGCCTGGATAAAAATAAATAATCGAAAAAGTATTAAAGTGTAAATTTTGTCTTGACTGTGAACTAACTTTCTACTTTACCTTGCTTCCCATGATTAAGTTAATGACTACTACAGCATTTGCTGTTGCCATTGGATATTCGACCTTATTTACTTCGTCAACCTATGCTGGTGATTTACGAAACCTATCCAGCAACCAGGAAAGTCAATCATCTGTTTTGATTGCTCAGAATAATTGCATCCCTGTTTACTACGGTACATCTGATTGGGGGAAACCACTTTACATTGCAATTGCCAATGGTCAAGTTTACGCATGGACTGGACAACGATGGTCAGAGACAGGGGTATTTGCTCATCGTCCAGGTTTTCAGGAATTTATGCGTCGTTTCAGATTTGTTAGCTGCCTGTGATGAGTGCGATCGCCCTTCTTTCTAGATTAGGTTGAAATAAGGAAACCCAAGCTCTTTTTCCAGTCACAATATTATCCATTTCCACCATGACAATACGATGATTGGACGGATAGCGATCGCCTCCCTTCCGCTGTTCGATCGCTATACTCAAAATATCAATCCTCCCAAGATACAGCGATGACTATCAAAGAACTCCTGATCCAAGAAATCGATAGCACCCCTGACGAACTGCTCACAGAGCTTCTGAGCTTGGTGCGAAGTCTCAAATCTTCTCCACACAGCCAACTCAATATCTACGAACAACTGCTAGAGCGAATCGACTACCTCGAAGCCGTCATCGGTATCCGCAAAGGACTCGAAAGCTTCTCACGAGGTGAAGGTATCCCAGCCGATCAAGCCATGACAGCGCTACAGCAACAGTTCAACATTCCCTCACGTCCATGAGTTATCAAGTCCTCATCCAACCACCCGCCTTTGCAGAAATTGAAACCGCCTACCGTTGGATGTGCGATTATCTCAGTGCTGATGCTGCAAATCAGTGGTACTACGAACTTCAAGACGCGATCGCATCCCTACAACAGTTTCCTTACCGTTGCTCAGTTGCACCTGAAGCTGCCATAATTGGTCGGGAAATTCGACAACTGTGGGTTGGTAAAAGAAGAACCTATAGGATTCTGTTTGTAGTCGAGGGCGATACCATTGCAATATTACACGTTCGTCACAGCCGCCAAGCTCCTCTGGGTAGTGAGCCGTCAGAGTAATCGCATCAAATAATTAATTAGATTAGGTTGAAACAAGGAAACCCAACCTCTTTTTTCACTCACAATCTTATCCATTTCCACCATGACAATGCGATGATTGGACTCTCTAGCGATCGCCTCCCAACCGAAAGCGCGATCGCACCACCAGGCATCAAGAGCGATCGCTATCTGCGGTACAATAAAGGTAAAATTCACGCTTGGTATATTTAATACAGATGACATTACAAGAACTGCAAAAAGAAATACTGCAATTGCCAACTAGCGATCGCTGGCAGTTAGTGCAAACTATTCTAGAGTCACTAAAACGGGAAACACTCCCTATGTTGAAGCCGCGAAATCTGTCTCGGCTGCGAGGAATTGCAAAGAGTTCGGTGGCAGCAGATCGTACCGATCATAAAGAAGATTATGCTACCTACCTCACAGAAAAGTATCGGTAATGAAAGTTTTAATTGATACCAATATAGTTCTTGATTTCTTACAAGAGCGAGAGCCATTTGTAGAAAATGCGGCGGCACTATTTGAGCGGATTGATGCTGGAGAGATTGAGGGATTTATTGCAGCAACGACGATTACCAACATCTATTACATAGTTCGTAAAGCAGCAGGGGCGGTAGTGGCTCAAGATGCAATCGCCCAAATCCTGACAGATTTAAACATTTGTCCAGTAGATAGAGAGGTGCTGGAACGAGCAATTGCACTGAATTTTCGCGATTTCGAGGATGCCGTGCAGTATGTATATTGTCACGGTTCAAGAACTCTTCAATGGCTGGAGTGGCAGGATTAACGATCCGTCCCTAGTGCATAACCTACCTGCACTGTATTCAAAACTTTAAAGATATGCGGATTGCAGCCATTGCCTTGTCCGTCGGTGCTACCGTTGTCACCCGCAACCAACGAGACTTTGGTCAAGTTCCCAAACTCTCCATCGAAGATTGGACGCTGTAGAGAGTCTGTTATGAAGAATTTCAAAAGAGCGATCGCACCAGCTAAAACCAACCGCGATCGCTAATCATGCTCAAAACGGGATGAAAAGCAATATTCGACAACAAATATTAACGATTTACTTGCTAATCTTTACCGTTAAATGCTTGGCAACTCAGTTTTAGCATTGCACAATAGAATTCAGCCCAAAATTAAAGGAAAGCGAGCGCATCTGGAGGAGGGCAGCAATATTTCACAAAATTTTCCAGATTTAGAGCAGCAAAGGTAAGCGATCTAAATCGGGGAATTATTAGCGTAAAGTAAAACAGTTTTGTAGTTTGAGGAGGAAGTAAATTATGGGAAGCTTTATTCGGTCGATGTGGATGAGGCGATCGCTAGGCTTATGGGCAGCGATAATGCTCCGCATCGCTATCGCGAACGCGCTAATTGTAGTTAGTATGTTTCCCTGTGCGACGCCTGCAAACGCGGCACCCAGATCGCAACGGCAAAGAATCTCATCGGTATCGAGTCGCCATCATCGCGCCCGCCTGCGCGTCAAACACCGCCCCGCCCGCCGGGGACGCTGGATCGAAGTAAACTTGTCCAGACAGCGTTTAATCGCCTGGGAAAACGGCAGGATCGTTTATTCCACGGTAATATCCAGCGGTAAGCGGAGTACTCCCACTCGCCGGGGTGTATTTGCCATTCAAAGCAAGTACCGCGCCAAGACGATGCGGGGACGGGGATACGTCGCCCCTAACGTCCCCTACACCATGTTCTACTCTGGCGGCTATGCCATCCACGGCGCTTACTGGCACAATCGCTTTGGCACACCAGTCAGCCACGGATGCGTCAATCTGCCCGTAGGTCAAGCCCGCAGGCTGTATAATTGGGCGGGAGTAGGGACAAGAGTAGTAGTGCGTTAGGGAATTTGAGATTTGAGATTGCAGATTTTAGATTTATAGCGGGTGAGGTACAGCCTTCAGGCTTTGTTTGTGTAGCGGCACCCTTAAGGGTGCCGCTACACAAACAAAGGTGTACCTCATAGGAGTGCAATCCGCTGTAAGATAGGGAATTTTAGATTTCAGATTTGAGATTTAAGATTTGATTGAAATTTGAAATCTAAAATCTCCAGTTAAATCAATCTGCAATCTATAATCTAAAATCTGCAATTGCCTTTAACTGAGTTGAACGACAGGTTGATTATCTAAAAGAGTTTGGTTGGTGAGTAAATCTTCAACCGTCATTCTCAGGAAACGTTGGCTATCGACTTGGAAAAAGACCTTGATGCGATCGCTTCCCGGAAAACCCAGCGGCGTCAGTTGGGCGATCGTTCTCGCACCCTCGCGATCGTTGAGGGGTTGTACTTGAGTTTCACCGCTTGCGAGGGAACGAGTCACCAAGCGATCGCCGTCAAAATACACTTCAGTTCCTCCAGTTTCCACCCCCAATTCTCCCACAATTAATTCAATGCTGGGCTGGCTTTCTACCGATGCACCCAAGAGTAATTCAAAAGGTTCGCTCATCGGATAAGGTTGCCCAGTTTTAATAATCGGATGCCAGTTGTGGCGGTTTTGACGTCGATCCCAGTAGCGGATACCGTAGCTGTGGTAGAGAAAATCCTTTAGTTCGATGCCTTGGGTGAGTTGAAGGGCACCTTGAGCGATCGCTTCAAAAGGTCGTTCGCAGCGGATTTTTGTAGGCTCAAAATACTTCTGCACCCAGGTTTGTACCGCCGGAATTTGTACCGTACCGCCGACTAATAAAACCGCATCGATATCAGAAACTTCAATTCCTTGACGCCTTGCTTGCTGGAGTACCTGAATCATCGACTCATCGAGACGGTCAAAAAAGTGGCGTTCTTTGAGGATCGATTCAAACTGCGATCGCTCCAATTGCAAATCGTAGCTTTCAAACGTTTGATCGTCAAAATAAACTTCGCTTGCCTTTGGCTGCAAAGATAGTTGAATCTTGATCTTTTCTGCCAAACGAGTCGTTAGCGGCGTCGATGCAATTCCTTGAGTTTGGGCGAAATAATCCACCAGCCAATTATCCAAATCCGAACCGCCCAAATTTTGTCCAGCTTTGGCTAAAACGCGGGCAGTTTTGATTTTTTGGGCAGAATTTTCTAATTGCTTGTTCCCCCATTTCAGAATAAAACCCAAAGGCTTTGTCCCAGCTTGAGAACTCGCATCTAAGCGCACCAAAGATAAATCTAGAGTGCCGCCGCCGAAGTCAACGACGAGTAAAATTTGCTTGTCAGTCATGCCGTAGCCTAAAGCAGCCGCCGTAGGTTCATCAATTAGCCGCACCTGTTCCACAGGCAGAGATTGACAAACCGAAGCCAGCCAATTGCGGTAGGCTTCAAAACTATCTACCGGCACAGTTAATACCAAAGATTCCCCCACATCAGGCAAAGCGGATTGGAGTTTTTGGATGATTTCGGTTAAAAACCACTGCCCGACTTGCTCGAAAGTGATAATTTTGCCATCGAGTTCGGGGAGAAACCCTTGAATATCCGCACCTATACCGCGTTTAAAGCCTCGGAAAAAGCGGGGGTCATTTTTGAGGTCGAGGCCCTTATCCCGCACCGCCTGACCGACCACAACCTTATCAGAAGAGGCATCTTCGACATAGAGGAGACTGGGAATCAAAGGGGGATTTTGCGCTTGAGTTAGGGAAAAACCCGGTAAACTCAAGGTTTCAGGTTGCCCTGTGACAGGATTCCAGCGGGTAATCACCGTGTTGCTTGTACCGAAATCGATTGCGATCGCCATGAATTGCCATTCACATGAAATTCTCAATATTTTCCAATTTCGTCCCCATGCTACGCAACTTTAATAGTCCACCCCTTTTGATCGATTAAAGCAGGGAAGTTTACTGCTTCGAGTGTTTTCAAATCCAATCTTGTTGAGGCGTTGTCAATGTCGATGCCGACGATATTACCTTCGGCATCGAAGTCTATCACCACCCCATCTGCAATTTCTAGCGATTCCTCACTAGCTCCTGAGTTCAGGTCAATGTAAAGCGAGTCCGTTTCTGGGTAGTAAAGCAGTTTCATAGCTAACCTACACCTCTATAAAAGCCCCATCCTCACAAGAGGATACTGACCGAACAGGGGCGAAAGTTATCTGCGATACAGCCATTCATGTATATCTTTGGCACTATGGCAAGAAGAAATAATATTTCTTAACATAGGAGTAACTCAGGGGTGCAAATACTCAAAAAGGCTCAAGCGCAGCAACTGCGGCTTGAGAGGAATTTTATTGCCAAAAGCAAGGCGGAAGTTATGAACAAAGAGCAACAATCCGACGTTTCCACATTTTTGCGAAACCTCAGAAGCGGTATTTGGTTTGTGGGAATTTCATCTTGGATTTTCGGTATCACCGATAGAGCGATCGCAGCCTTGGCGGATGGCTATCTATCGGCTTGGGATATCATTTTACTGTCTACAGCGTCCTTCTTCTTTGTCAGTTGGCTGTTTTTGAAACCTAACTGGAGGTAAAGAAAAGGGAGAGGAAGAGGGTTGTATGAATGGGTCGAAATAGGGAAGTTTTGATGCTCAGCAATTCCAAGTAACGGGAAATGCAAGGTTGTTATAATTAAAAGTTCCTAAAATTATTTGGCTATCTTTCTTTGGTTCCCTCTTGCTCTCCCGCTCTTCCTGAGCGATCGCTATCATAGAGGCAGCGATAATGCGATCCATCGCGATGCGATCGCGCTCTCAAGCAGAACAGGAGGATGGCATGGATATTGTCCGGATCGTAGTTGCTATTTTTCTTCCCCCATTAGGAGTATTTCTGCAAGTTGGTCTTGGGGGGCATTTTTGGCTGAATATCCTTTTGACGCTCTTGGGATACGTTCCAGGGCTAGTTCATGCGATTTGGATTATCGCCAAAAAGTAGATAAACCTCATCCTTGAGGAATGAGCAAGAATAGGGTGTAGGGTGTAAGGTTTGACTTAGATAGTCTCCCTGCACCCTAAAAATGTATTGAAGCTACTGGTGCGATATCGCATATGACGGGAAAAAAAACGCGGCGTGCTTTCTTAGCCACAAGTATCGCCGTTGCGGGGACAATAGTAGGGAGTACGGCAATCAAACGCAACGTGACATCGGCTTCAATATCGGCAAGAATACCCGAACGCTTGTTAGGAAATACAGGCGTTAAAGTCCCGATTCTCGGTTTAGGGGGTGCGGGACAAACGCCGCTATCGTGGGATAATGCCGAACAGCCAGCCGTGGCAATTATCCAACGCGCTTTAGAATTGGGAATCCGCTACTTTGATACAGCCGCAGATTACGGGCCAAGCGAAGATTATTTAGGTAAAGTATTGCCAGCGTACCGGGCTAAAATATTTTTGGCGAGTAAGACAGCAGCGCGCGATCGCGATGGTGCATGGCGAGAATTAGAGCGCAGCCTCAACCGCCTCAAAACAGATTACCTCGATTTGTGGCAACTCCACCACGTCTCCTTTGCCGCAGAATTAGAGCGAATTTCCGCCCCTGATGGTGCGGCGCGCGCCTTAGAAGAAGCAAAACAGCAAAAACTGGTGCGTTTTGTTGGCATTACCGGACACCACGAACCCGATATAATTGCCGAAGGATTGCGCCGCTACCCATTCGATACCGCACTCATCCCCGTTAACGCCGCAGATAAACACCATCCGCGTCCATTTATGCCGCAAGTGCTACCAGTGGCGCAGCAAAAAAATGTGGGAATAATTGCCATGAAAGTGCCAGCATACGGACGTTTATTTAAACCGGGCGTATTGGATGGAATGCAGCAAGCATTTGGATACGCGCTTTCGCAACCTGGAGTACATTGTGCGATTATTGCTGCCGAAACAGTCTCACAACTAGAGTCAAATATCGCCGTAGCGCAGGCATTTCAACCTTTAGATGAAAACGCATTAGCAGAAATTGAGCAACGCACATCTAGCGCTTGGCAGGATAATACTTTCTTTCGCGCTTGGCATTAACACTAGATCATGGCTTTAAGTAATTTAGGACTTACGCGCCGAACCCAGAAACCGGGTTTCTTCGTAGATCTCTAGTTTCTAAACCAACGATTTTTCATAGAAACCCGGTTTCTTTGCCTAAGTCCTATAATTTTTTCTATGACCTATGACCTATGACCAAAGATACTTGATTTTTTCAACATTTTTTTATTTAACTATCATAGCCAAGAAAGTTGACCAGTTTAAATTTATTAGCTATACAATATAATCTACTACGGTGAAAACTTACGTTTTTTGCCGATTTCATAAATTTATAGCAACAGTCAAGGTATTGAGGACATGCTTAATCTCTGAAACCCTTGATTATCAGTTCTTCTTCCCCTAGCCTTTAGTTATAAAAAATTGCTTCTGGCATTTTAATAAAATGATGCTAATGTTTAAAAAACTTAAAAGAAAATCAACACTGGCTCTAGTCGCGCTAATTGCATCAGCGTATTTAGGTAACTATTTTAGTCTTTCACTGTTTTTTGGGATAGATTTTTTGTTTGGCAGTATTGCCGTATTGCTGGTATTGTACCTGTTTGGGCTAAGTTGGGGGATTTTAGCCGCAGCGATCGCTAGTTGGCATACACTGATTCTTTGGAACCATCCCTATGCAGCAATTGTTCTGATTTGCGAAGCCATATTTGTCGGCTACTTCTTCCAAAAAAAACGCAAAAATATATTGCTGTTAGATGGCTTTTACTGGTTGCTCATCGGGATGCCATTGGTGTGGATATTTTATGCAGGTTTTCTTAATTTTGAAACAAAACAAGCTTTGCTTGTGGTCTTAAAACAATCGGTAAACGGGATTTTTAACGCTTTAGTTGCCAACCTAATTATAGGACATTTACCTATTTATAAATTGGTAGGCCGTCCCCAGCTAAAAACAACTATTTCATTTCGGCGCAGCTTGTTAAACTTGTTCGTGGCTTTTGTATTTTTTCCGGCGCTGATCCTGATGGTATTTGATGGCAATCGGGTGATGCTGAATACGGAAAATAGAATTCAGAGCGAACTGCAATCTATTACCACAGATTTAGATTTTGATTTGCAATCTTGGTACGATCAACGGTTGCAAGCACTTACAGAATTAGCGCGAGTTGCTGAAAGAAATACACCGCGTGACCAGCTTCAGCAAAGCACAGAACTGCTTCAGCAGACATTTTCCAGTTTCTCCACACTTAAAGTTACTAACCTCGCCGGTACTGTTATTGCTGCCTATCCAATTAGCAATCAAGCAGGAGGAAACGCCCTGGGTTTAAATATAGCTAGCCGACCGATTTTTCAACAAGTCAAAACTAGCTTAGTTTCCCAAATAACTGATGTTTATATGGAGCGAAATTCTAAGCCAAAAGTTGATATAGGTGTTCCCGTTATTGTGGATAAACAATTCAGGGGTTTAGTTCATGCTACATTAAACCTCAAAGAAATCAATCAGCTGCTAAAATCCCAAGTTAACAATCAAGACTTAAGAATAGATATTTTAGATCAAACAGGGAAAATTATTGCCAGCAGTCAAGCAGAACCAGGGGGAATACAAAGCTTAGAAAATAGCCCAAATGGAGAAATTAAACCAAAAAATAATGGGATTTATCAATGGTTGCCGCCTCAAGGAAAACTGGCAGCTATGATGCGGTGGAAAAAATCATTTTATGTCAAACAAACTCAGCTTGGTAGAAACATTCCCTGGAAACTAATTGTTGCAGTTCCGGCTGCACCCTATATCAACTATCTAGAAAATATTTATATTATCGACCTGGGCATTACACTTTTCATCGCCCTTTTGGCACTTCTCTCCGCAAGGCTTTTGAGTCGTCAGTTAGTCAGCCCGATGGCAAAATTAGCCAGCGAAACGACTAACTTGCCCACTAAAATAATGGAGCGAAAACCAATTGGCTGGATAGATAGTTCTGTGTCAGAAATAGAAGCTTTAGTTCAAAATTTTCAGAGCATGTCAGTGGCGCTGCATCAAAAATTTCAAGAAATTAGAAGTGCTAATGAAAATTTAGAAGAACGAGTTAAAGAAAGGACGGATAAGTTAGCAAAAGCTAATAAAAAATTAAGAAATGAAATTATCCAACGCAAGCGGATAGAGGCAGACTTAAAGAAAGAGCGCAACTTTATTTCTGCCATTCTGGATACTACGGGGGCTTTGGTGATAGTGATGGACTCTCAAGGGCGAATTGTCCGGTTTAATCGCGCTTGTGAGGAATTAACCCAATATCAGTGGGCTGAGGTAGAAGGTAAGTATCCTTGGGATATGTTATTAATTCCGGAAGAAGTAGGGGCAGTCAAAGCTGTTTTTCAAGAACTGCAAAAGGATAGTCTTCCCAATCAGCATGAAAACTACTGGGTAGCAAAAGATGGCACTCGCCGCTTGATTGCTTGGTCTAATACGGTGCTGATGAATACCGATGGTTCGACTCAGTTTGTTATTGGTAGCGGGATTGATATTACCGAACGTCAGCAAGCAGAAGAAGCGCTGCGAAAAAGCGAAATTTTGCGGAAACAGGCAGAAGCATTAGAGCAAGCAAACCGGATCAAAGATGAATTTTTAGCGATAGTTTCTCACGAATTGCGGACACCGCTGAATTCTATTTTAGGATGGGCGAAATTGTTGCGATCGCGCAAATACGACGCAGCCACAACCGAACGCGCCCTCGAAACCATCGAACGCAACGCCAAATCTCAGGCACAACTGATCGAAGATATTTTAGATATCTCGCGCATAGTTAGAGGCAAAGTGCGTCTAAACATGCGTCAGATTAACCTTGTACCCATTATCCAATCGGCGATTAATTCCGTCTTACCAACAGCGGCAAATAAGAATATTCAAATTGAATTTGGAGGGGCAGATTTAAACAGCATGTCTGCTGAAAGCTCAGATCTTTCATCTGTCAGGGCGGGGACGGGTTTAAACAGCTTGTCTGCTGAAAGCTCACATCTTTGGTTAAACCCGCCCCTACGTGTTTTCGCAGATGCAGAACGCTTGCAGCAAGTTATCTGGAATTTGCTTTCAAATGCAGTTAAGTTCACACCCGAAGGCGGAAGAGTAGAAGTAAAACTCTCAGTGGTAATGGGTAATAGGTCATCGGTAATAGGTAGTGAAAACGAACAATTACCCATTACCAATTACCCATTACCAATTACCAATTATGTCAAAATTACCGTCACCGATACCGGCAAAGGTATCAGTTCTGAATTTCTACCTTATGTGTTCGAGCGTTTTCGTCAAGCCGATAGTTCCACCACTCGATCCTACGGTGGATTGGGATTGGGGCTGGCAATTGTGCGTCATTTAGTTGAACTCCACGCCGGTATAGTCAGCGCCGATAGTCCAGGAGAGGGACAGGGAGCGACATTTACCGTGATGTTGCCCCTGTTGGAAGCAACTCCGGCAACAGAAGAGGAAGTAAATTCCACTTCTCCTCAGCCCCTCAGCCCCTCAGCCCCTCAGCCCCTGAGTAATTTGCACGTACTTGTAGTTGATGACGATGGGGATACTCGTGACTTTTTGATGGCAGCGCTACAAGAAGGTGGGGCGCGGGTAACGAGTGCGACATCGGTAGAGGAGGCTCGCGCATTCCTGCAACAATACCATCCCGACCTACTGATCAGCGATATTGGAATGCCCGAAGCTGATGGCTACGCACTTATCCATGAAGTGAGATCTTCCCCATCTCCTAAAATCGCTAACATTCCCGCCCTCGCCCTCACCGCCTATGCACGGGAAGAAGATAGCAAAAAAGCCCTCGATGCCGGTTTCCACATGCACCTGCCCAAACCCGTCGAACCCGCTGGGTTAATTTCCGCCGTCGCACAACTCGCCCGACAAAGTGCTTAATACCCAGAGTTTATAAATTAATTGTTAAGAATAAGGGGTATTCTTTGAATTAAAGGATTACAATCTTTTGACGAGGGATAAGTTAATATTTTTTTTAAATCTCAAATCAAAAAATTTTATTTTTTATTAATATATATACATTTGGGTTGCATCTATCTAAAGGTAGATTTGAGTCAGACTAGGCGTTTTTAGACTCAGTTAAATTAGTTATAAATACCCCCCCGTAGGATTGCATATTTGACTTAAAACAGGTTTTATTAGAAGATTGCAATCGTTTAAAATCGGAGTTTAGAAAAGGATTATCGGTCAAAAATCCCCAAATTATATTGGGGTTTGTAAACAGTCAACAGGCAATTGGTGAGCGCAAATGATGACAATCCCATACAGTTCAATCTCAATTTCAAGCTTGCTGCGCTGGACGATACAGCCGCAGTTAGCTTTGCACATTCCCGATGGCTTCTTGAGCCTACCCGTTAGCCTCGTAACATGGATACTTGCGATCGCTTTAATCGCACTATGTCTCAACCGTGTTGAGAGCGAATATCAAGAACGGGCAGTGCCTTTGATGGGAGTGTGCGCGGCGTTTATTTTTGCGGCTCAAATGATTAACTTTCCCATCCCAGGAGGAACGTCAGGACACTTGTTAGGTGGAACGCTAGCAGGTGTTTTATTAGGGCCTTGGGCTGGATCTTTAGTCATGGTGGTAGTATTTATCGTGCAGGCAGTGGTGTTTCAAGATGGGGGCATCACCGTCTTGGGTGCAAACATCACCAATATGGGATTAATTGGCACATTTTGCGGTTACTATCTTTATCGCACAATTCGCCATGCCCTGGGCAGAGATAGCTGGAGAGGCATTGGCATTGCTACCGCCGTTGCAGCTTGGACAAGCGTAGTAATTGCCGCGATTTTTTGTGCAATTCAACTAGCATTATCGGAAACCATACCATTAGGAATTGCACTAGGAGCAATGGCTGGCTGGCACGTATTAATTGGGATTGGAGAAGCGTTAATTACATTGGTGGCAGTCAGTTTTGTTTGGCGGAATCGTCCGGATTTACTTTATCATCCGCCCCGCAAAAGGAGCGCATCTATTTCTCGTCCTCTTTCATCGCGATAAGGAGTTAGTAACCATATGAGTAATACAAGTTCGTCAGCGCGCAACCGGGCTTTTATTATTGCTGGTTTGGGTGTTTCCCTGCTAATTGCAGTGTTAATTTCTCCCTTCGCTAGCCAAGATCCCGATGGTTTAGATCGCGTCGCCCAAGATTTAAAATTTGAGGAAAAGGCGACTGAAGAAACAGCGGCTAAAAAGTTACCTTTCTATCAGGTATTTGACGAGTATGCCGCCCGCGGCGTACCGGAAGCGATCGCTACCCCCATCGCCGGTTTAGTCGGCACTTTAGTCACCTTTGGCTTAGCTTGGGGCGTCGGTAAATTAGTAGTGCGCCGTCATGATGCTGAGATCGAAAAAGATGAGCAGGTGAGCAGGTGAGAAAATTAGACCTCTGGCAAAAGCCTTGAACTAAAGTTCAGGCTCAAAGCTAAAGTTAGCTAAAGCTAACTGAAATCAATAAATATTTATTTT